>JADJPG010000079.1 GCA_016713365.1 Verrucomicrobiota bacterium
AGCTGGACCATTCCTCGATTCCGTGGGCGTGCTCGACAGCGATGGCGACGGCGACATCGCCTACGGCAAGATCAACTTCCGTCGCGACACCGCGCCCGGCAATCAAGCCACGGCTGGCAACACCGTCGTGTCCGTTCCGTTCACTCCCGGCTACGTCGGTCGGAGCGGCAACACCACCGATTGGCCCGCGGCGACAGGTGCGCCAGCGCGAATCTCTGGCAACCCGCCGAACTTCTTTCGAAGAAATTCCACCTCGCTCACGGTGGAACCAACACCCTCGATGAACTGCGTTCCAAGGCAGCTTTGAATCACATCGGTGGACCGAACTTTAAAGCGCCCGTCACGCCATCAATCATCTTGCGTCAGACGGGCACAAACACGCAGGTCTCAGAGATCGGCGCGAAGGATTACTACACGCTCAGCCTTTTCGCTTCGCGCCACGGTTGCCGTCTCGATTACGATCTCTGCCGAGACCCGTTGCGAGGTCAGCACCGACAACGGCAAGACTTACGGCACTCCGTCGGCACGCTCGCTCACCAAACTTCTCCAAGAAAGACGCGGTCCGCGCCCTCGACGATGGCGCCGCGCGACCTTCCGTTCGCTGCGAGAATTTCCCACGCCGTCTCCCCGTCGCTCGAGCGCGTTTCTCGGCAGACACTGATCCTTCCGGTCTGACGTCGCCACCACCGACACCAACGTCGTTCTGCTCAGCGAAGCGAAGGTCAATCCATCCTGTGGTGAAGATGCCCCCACGAATTTGCAGTGGAGATCCGAGGCTCCGCCAACAAGCGGCTGACGAATCTCTTCCTCTCGTCGTGGTTCAGGAAAACTCGTCCACGCGCCAGGTCGGCTCGACACGCCCGATTGTGGATCTAAACGGCCGGACCATCGGCACCAACGGTCTGCTCATTGTCGCCGCGCCGGGACATCCCTATCTCTTCTCGCCGGGAACCACCGTCCTGCTCGCGCCTCAACTCGCCGAGAGCGGCGGAGCGTTCGAGAATGGCAGTGGCTCAATTCTGCTCCTCGGCTGCCGTGAGGAACTCGAAGAAGGCATGACCTCCGACAGACGGCGACAGCCTACGGCGAACGGCCGAAGGCCTTCCCGCGCCGCTCCGCATCGTCTGACGCGATCGGCTGGACCGACGGCGGAAACAACGACGAGGTCTACGGCAAAGTGGATTTGACGCAACGCAACTTCACCCCAGATGCCGCGGGCCGTTTCCCCGGCAGCAACGTACCGCTCGGCTTCCTGTTCGTGGGCGACCCTAGCTGGAACCAACGGCAACTCGCTCGATTACCGATCCTGGAACGTCAGCGGCAATACACCCACCGGCAACTGATGACTCTGGCGGTTAACAAGAAGCCGTCCATCCATCACGCCAAACCCGCTCACGCCTTGCTCTCGGTGTCATCGGTGATCCCGGGAAAACGAAAACCCGTGACGTTCACAAGTCTAGCGATGACGACCCGCCGCGCCTCACTCGTCGTCAGTGCCACCAGCACGAATCAGAATGTCGTGCCCGACGCCAATCTCACGCTCACCAATTACGCCCCCGGTCAATGGCGGCTCTCGCTGGAACCGATTGGCGCCGGCTATTCCGAAAGCGCGATCCACGGTGAGCGACGGCATTTACTCGCGACGTGGATTCCTCGCCTACGCGGCCTCCGAACAGGGTCGGCTCGAGCGAAATTGCACAGCGGCGTCAGCGTTCCTCCACCGCCATTCCCATCGATCGCGAACTGGATGATCATCGGCGACGATGAAAATCAGGTGCTGCGTTACTACAGCCGCACGCGCTCCGGCGGTCCGGTCGCCGTGAAGGACATGAACCCCTTCCTGCACATCACGGATTACTACCCCGACGGCACGCCGCGCGAAGTCGACATCGAAGGCTCCACCCGCGTCGGCAACCGTATCTACTGGGTTGGTTCCCATTCGCACGCCTTCAACGCCACCGTACGGACCAATCGCGCTCCGGTCTTCGCCACGGACATTCTCCGGGCACCGGCACGAACTCGCAGCCTCAAGCTGCTCTCACGCATTACGATTATCTCCAGTTCGATCTCATCGACTGGGACTCCAACGGCCGTCACGGCAAGGGCGCGAATTATTACGGTCTCGCCGAGAGTTCGTCTGAAGGCGTCGATCCCAAGGACCGTTCTGGCGCCGGCTTCAACATCGAAGGCCTCGCCATGGCGCCCGGTGTGAACAACACCTCGAATCTCTACGTCGCCTTCCGCGCGCCGCTCGTCCCGCCGACGAACCGTGTCAACGCACTCGTCGTTCCGGTGCTGAACTTCGGCAAGCTTACCACCAAGCGCAGCGGTCGTGGCACCGCACAATTCGGAGCCCCCATCGAGCTGAACCTCGGCGGACGCGCCATCCGCAGCATCGAAGGCTATCAAGGGACGAATTACCTCATCATCGCCGGACCGCCCGGCGCACCCGACAGCGAGGGCAATCTGCCGCCGCCTGGGAATTTCCGGCTCTTCACCTGGACCGGCAATCCCACCAATCAACCGATCGAACACACCGCCGATCTCAGCCGCCTAAACGCCGAGGGCATTGTGGAGGTTTATCCGGGCCCATGGACCGCCACCAACATCTTCCAAATCGTCAGCGACAACGGCACCAATCGCTATTACGGCGACGGCATCGAGGCGAAGTTTCTCGAAGTGCGCGAGTTTAAGAAGTTCCGCGTGGACAACATCGCGCTCGGTGATCCGGTTCCGTCACCGCCGACCCTCCGCTTCGTCGCTGCGTCCGAAAACACCGTGACCTTGAACTGGTTCTCCACCCCAGGCAGCACCTACCGCGTGCAGATGAAACCGGGCGCGAGCGCGGAATGGACGGATTACTCCGCCGACATCAAAGCGTGCGATTCCTCGACTGCCACGGTTGTCTCGCCGCCTGCCGACACCCAGTGCTTCTTCCGCATTATCCGGGTGGAATAACGGTGCCCGGCATCTGCCGGCAATGGAGCCAAAGGCAAAAGGGAGTCGGTCTCGAGCGTCCCTTGCCGGCTGGACGCCGGCTCCACTCTTTACCGCCGCCCTGCCTCTAACTTGAGCCGCGCGAATTCCTCCAGCAGCTTCGAACGGTCGGCTTCTTGATAACGCCCCGGAAGATAACGTCGGTCCGAACACGCCAGCACCGCCGCCAGCTCCTGCAACGCGAGCAAGTCCGGGTCGAGCGGATCGATGAACGATTGCACCGCCTCCTCCAGATCCGTCACCTGCACATCCTGATCGCGCTTCGCCAGCACCGCGCGCTCCTTCGCGCGCACCAGAATTGCGTCCACATCGCTGCCCGTCAGCGGCAGTTCGCCGAGCTTCGTGCGGATGTAGGCGATGATGCCTTCCCGCCAGCGCGATCTTTTTGATCCGCGCCAGCACAGTGAAGATCTCGATGACATCATCCGGCCCTTGCGCGGGAAAGAGCGGCACGCACAAACCGAATCGCCCCTGACGTTTCATGTCGATGGCGAGCAAGTCGGGCCGCGACGTCATCGCCCCCAGAGTTCGCGCCCGCGCAGGCTGGAGTCACCGATGCGCCGCGAACGCCGCGAAGACCGGCTCGACACACCGCTGTCGTCACCGCCGCCATCGCGCCCACCAAAGACCGCGTCCGCCTCGTCCACCACCACCACCCACCGGACCCAGCGCGCGAATCGTCATCAGGATGCGCATCTGCTGGCGCTCCGTGTCGCCGACCCATTTCGAGCGGAACTCGCCTACCTCCATCACCGGCAACGCGCATTCGCTGGCGAAGCAGTCGATGAGGAAAGTTTTCCCGACGCCCACGCGGCCCGGCACCAGAATGCCGCGTTCCAGCACGTCGGTCTTCCCGTTCTTGATCAGCCACGCCAGCTCGCGCAGCTTCTTCTTCGCGGCGTGATGAATCGCGACGGCGTCCAGCGTCACGCCCGGTTTCGGGTCCTTGAAACGCACGAGTCCCTGGCAGAACTCCTCGATCAAACGCTTCTTGCTCGCCGCGACATTCTCTCGGCGTCACCCGCGCGCCGTTGCGCACCGCCTCGGCCAGCAAATGTTGCACGCGCAGGAGATTCAAACCCGCCGTGCGCGTCGCGAGATCCGGGACCGACAAATCGCTCCACTCCGCCCACCGCCCTGCCATCCGCCATGTGCTCGCCCAGCCCGATTGCAGGAAGCGCAGGCGCTCCTCTGCATCCGGCAGATCGATGCGCACCTGCGCCACGTGCGGATTCTGCAAAAGATCCGCGTGCAGTTCAGCCGCCGATTCGGTGACAAGGACAATGCCGACATCGAGCTGACGCAGCTCCGGCGACGCCGCCCACTTCAGCAACGTGACCAGCGCCATGCGTTCGTCCCAGCTCGCGCCCGCCTCCTCGGTCGCGGGAATCACCTTCTCCGGAAAATCGATGATAAGCGTGACGCCATGACGTTCCTTCTTGTCATCCGCCGCGGCGCGCAGAAGAATCGACGGAGCAACGGCGCGAGCTTCGTGAATTCGCGGCGGTCCGTGCTGATGATAACTGGTGCCCTCCACCTCATCGTAAATCGCGAGCCATTCGAAGAACCGCTTCTGCATGTCGGCCGAGCCGAAGCTCAGGCCGTCACCGATGTCGTAGAACAACAAGAAGCCGCGATCGGGAAACAGTCGCTTCGAGAGGAACGCCTTCAGCGGCACGTAGCCGAGCTTCGCGCCGTTCTGCACCGGGAAGACATCAAAGATGTTTCCGTGCAGGACGAAGAGCGAATAGGTGCCGCCGTTCCAGCGCCGCGCCATCTCAAGCGCCCAGCCGCGCAACGGCAGCCGCGTCGTCTCCGAACCTTCATTCGCTTTCGCTGTCGCCTCGGATTCGTCCCTGGTTCAGTTCGCTCATCGCTTGCTCCTGACTTTCTCGATACCGCATCACGTATCACAGCTCACCTTCCCTCACGCACCCGTCCGGGCGTATTCGGCAGACGCGGCGGTACACCGACCGCAACGGATTCATAACCCAGCCGGACCGGCGTCACCGGCATCTCACCGACCAGATCCTTGAACTCATCCATCTCAGCCAGCCACTTGTTCGTCTGGTCGAGATGCTCCACCGTGGCGTCGATGCGCGCCGTGAGTGTCTCCGTATTCTTGCTCGCGATGGCGTCCGCGCGAATCAGTTTAATCTGCTGCTCGAGTCGTTCCTGCTCGGCGATCACGAGCTGCATATTCGCCTGCGTTTGCTCAATTCGTTCCGCCCGCTTGCGCAGCACGTTGAGACGTTCGAGGCGGGAGGCCAGCAATCGTTCCTTCGGCTCCAGCACCGCGGCGATCGTTCCCTTCGCCTTCAACGCGTCGTGCTCCGCCGACAACGCCGCCGCTTCCTCCTCCGCTTCCTGAAGCAAGGCAGGCACGTTGTCGCGACGTTCCGTTTCGAGAAACCGGTCCAACGACTCCTCGATCGTCAGCATGCGGAGATGCGTCCACATCAACTCGTCCAGCTTGCGCAGACGCGGGTCGGACTGCGGCTCGCCCGGCGCCATCGATTGCTCGCCGCTCGCCTGCTCGATGTCGCGGCAAACCGCCGTCAACGCGTGGTAATGCTGGCGACGCGGAGCGGAAAGTTTGGCCAGCAATTCGTCCCGCTTCTTTGAGAAATTCCGCCGCCTCTGCCAGTCCTGATGGCTTGTTGCGCGGATTGCCGGCGTCGGTCCACCCAGCGGCGGAAGAATCCCACGTCCGGCAAATACACCCAGCCAAGCGCGTACGCCGCCGGCGCCGCCAGTAGTGCGATTCGGTAATCGGCCCCGATGATCAGCCCGGCGCCAAGCGTGAGCAACCCGAGCCACACATGGTGCGGGCTCTTGAAAAATTCGCGGCGATACTTGGGCGGTTGCGAGTCCATCCGGTTCGTCAGTTGCGGCGATCCGCAGCGAGGTTCATTGCGTGGAAGTTGTAGTGACCACCGACGCGCGGTGCAATGGAAAGGTTCGCGCCAGATGGTCAGCCACCGAACGCACCTTCACCGGGTTTTCCGAAGGGAATCGAGTGAAGTGCCTTTGTTCGCCAAAAACGAACGAAGCGCCTCAGCTGGGTAGAACTCTATGTCCTTGTCGGGCGACGCCACAACGAATCCATATGTCGCCAGTGCTTCTGCATCCTCGGAATGACTGCCGCCGCAGTCACCTCGCCTCGTTCACCAACCAACGGCACCATGTGGTAATCCTCCAGCACCGGCCTGCGAGTATAACTTTGAGAACTCCGCGGAAGTCCTTCCGCAGGGAATCAGCTCATCCATGGTTGAAGGCAGCCGCCTGCAACTCCCGTCGCAAAACGCGGCAATTCAATTCGCTCGATTCCTCGCCAAGTTGTTTGCACCATCAGCGACTCCTTCGATCGCACGAGCCAGCCGACTTGATGCGCCACACCCACCGCTCCCATGATCGCCATGAAGACCAGCCAGAGTCCGAGATAGAGAGCAACACTCCAGCTCCATCGCCAGTTCGAAGCGGGCAGTTGCTCCAGCGTTCGAGGACATGGCCAAGATCCAGGCTGCCAAGGAGTGCAAGCCAACGACGATAAGGACAGAGCAGGCCACCGCCATCCCGATTCCGCTCCAATTGACCTCCATGGCAGGAATCACTCGCTCGAGAAAACCCCACCACCCCACCACCAGCTTGAAGGCAATGCGCGGCGCCGCGAGAGACCCATGAGCTTAATGCCATCCACGCGAGGAAGAAGATCAGTAGCCACACCGCTATCCGGACCACTTTGTTTTTCATAGCGATGAATGGTTTCCCAGCGCCCGTCGAATGTCCGGCGTCCGCATTCTCCGTAGCTCACCCTTCGCCGTGAGCACCCACCGTTCATCACCAAAACTGACCGGCTCGCAGGCAATGATCTTGTCACCGTCCCGCTGGGTGCCTCCTCCAACGTAGATGTAACGCGTCCCCTTCTGGTCCGGCGCCTGCCAGATCTTCTCGGGAATCTCAGGAACAAAATCATGCGTCGGAAACTGGCCATCGTGAACGCGCGTATTCGCTCAGAGCAGCACGCAGTCCTCAATGCTCTGTCGACGAAGGGGTTCGCTCGCTGAGTCATTGAGTTGATACGCGCTACCCTGCCGGCGCCACGCGCCCGGCGTCAGCAATTCACGCGCGCCAGAAATCATCGAGAGCACGAGAAGCATCATCAGGCTCAAGCGCCGTGAGACAAAGCGCCCTCGTGTAACTCATCTTCGGGAGAATGGGCAGTCCCTTGGCGACGTGATTCCACAGCAGCCGAATCCCTAGGCCGGACACCAGAATGAGGACGGCAAAGAACGAGACGTCTTCCACGCGCAGTCGAACCACGTCGTTCAGGTCGTAGGTGGTCATCCCCGCCCACGCCGCACCTCACCAGAAACAACAGGCCGCCGAGAGTAATGTCCTCAATTTCATCATCATGATCTCGGTCACCGAACGCGGACACAACACCTGTCGGCGGTTCCCCTGTCCACCTCAAGTTTGACCAACGATCACCCCAGCCTCAACCCGATCCGGAAACCGATCCAAGCAAAAAACGTCGTGACGCTTCGCAGGCGTCACGACGTAGCTCCAGTTGTGTTGGCGGAATCCTTCAACTCTTCACCCGCTTCATCGTCGTGGGCTTCTCCGGCATCTCCTTGCCGTCCATGAACGCCTTGCAGCTCGCGGTGATCGTGTCCGCGTCATCAAACCGCAGCGTCAGCGCGTGCATGTGCGATTCCTTCTTCGGATTGATGCCGCATGTTTTGTCGAAGGCGAACTTCATCGTCTTCGCATCCGCGGATTCGAGCACCATGCCGGGCCGGTTGCCCATCACGCAGTAGTGAGTCAACGCCAGCTTGCCGTCCTTGTCGTAGTACATCTTCGTCATCTCGTTTCGGCGTGCCGGCGAACACCTTCTCTTCCAGCACGGTGCCGCCTGCCATGAGGCGGTAGTTCGACACCATCTCAACCGGTCCCTCGCCCATGTCGACCGTGCCTTTCCACGTTCCCACGAGGGATTTCATGCGCTCGAACTCAGCCGAGGCGGGCTTGGGTTTTGGCGGTTCTCCTGCCCGGGTAACGACTGCGGTGGCCAGTAACACGGTTGCGACGAGGATGAGGTTCTTCATTTTCATAGGCTTGTGAATCTTTGGTTCAGTTCAGGTTTCACTGCATTTCACCTCTACAACGATCGAATCCCCGCCCGAAGGACATCCGGCCTCGATAAAATCTTCAGGCTGATTTCGCCTCTGACAAAACGCCCGCCCTTCGATTTCCGCCGCTTTACCTTGCCAGCACAATTGACAATTGCACGCTTGCGACGAAGGACGCCCAGGGCCGAGGCTGCGAGTCGAACAGCGGAGTGTTTGAGTCCATTCACTCGCGTTGTGGAAAATCAAACCACGCTGCACATGAATCTCGCCTCAATTATCGCCCCGCGCTTCCATCGCCGAATCCTTCTCCCGCTTGCCCTGCTCGCTCTCGCTTCAATTTCCAGCGCCGCGGATGCGCCCGCGAAATCCGGGTCACAGGATAAAGCGTCGCCGGCCACGACCACGGTCAAGCCGGCCGCCGGGCTGACCAACTTCCTCATCTTCCGCAACAACCGTTCGTGGAATCGCAAGCCGGACCCATGAAGATTCGCTGACGGAGCTCGGATACAAATTCGACGTGAAGACTTCGGCCGAGATCAGTTCCACAGACCTGTCCAAGTATCGCACGATTGTGATCCCCGGCTCGCAGCGGAAGGACGACTTCTATGGGCAATATATGGAAAACACCGAGGCATTCGATCGGTATGTGACCGGAGGCGGAACGCTGCTGCTGGAGCTGAACGGTGCCGAGAACTCAAACCTTCCCCTGCCCCGCGGCGTGCGCATGGCGCGTCACGGCGCGAAGGAGAATTCGATCATCCTGACGAATCATCCGCTGGTCGACCCGCTCGGCGGACAGCCCATTCACGCGAGCTACGCCAGCCACGGATACTTGGAGGGCACGCCATCGGATGCGTTGATTGTCGCGACGGAAATGGAGGCCGGCAAGCCGCTGATGAACAAGCCGACCTATGTCGAATACACGCACGGCAAGGGGCGCGTCATCGCCGCATGCCAATGCTTTCATGATCAGGACGGCTCCGGCCGAGGCATCCTGATGGAAACGGCCATCGTCTACACCGCGGACCGACAATGGTACGCGCCGAAGAAGTAGCCGGGGGATCCGGCGGAACGGACGGTGATTCGCAGATAGGCCTTACCCGCGCCCGCTCGACGCACGCGTTACGCCAGCACATCACAGATCACATCGCCATGCACGTCGGTGAGCGGCGGTTGACGCCGTTTTGGCGGAAGGTGAGCTTCTCGTGATGATGCCGAGGAGGTGGAGAACGGTGGCGTGGAGGTCGTAGCAGTAGGCGCGAGCCGAAGTTCGGCCTTGTAGGACCATTCGTCGCTCGCCGTGCACGCGCCGGGTTTGATGCCGGCGCCCGAGAGCCACGACACCGACGTGCCGCCGTTGTGGTCGCCCAGTGCCGCCCTGGCTGAACGGGGTGCGGCCGAACTCGGTTGTCCAGATGACGACGGGTGTCCTCGGAGAGGCCGCGGATTTGAGGTCCCTGAGGAGGGCGGCGACGGGGTCATCGGTCGCCGGCAGGCCGCCGGCGGGAGCTCCGTGTGGATGTTGGCGTGATTGTCCCAGTTGCCGTCGGCGCGCCGGGCCGCTCCAGACCTCGACGAACCGGACGCCGCGCTCGATGAGCCGGCGGCGAGCAGGGGGTAGCGGCGGCCAGGAAGTCTTCGGTCGCGTTTGCTGGTCCAGGCCGTAGAGCTTGCGCGTCGCCTCAATTCCGGTCCCCGACAGATCCAACGCCTCGCGGGGCGCTGAGCTGGAACTTCGCGGCGAGTTCGTAGCGGGCGATGCGCGATTCGAGACGGGAGTCCCCGAGTCGGCCAGGTGACGGCGGTTGAACTTGTTCCCGAGAAGAGACAGCCCTCGCGTTCCCTCCTTCGTGAGTATTTCGGCGACGGTCCTGGCGGGGAAGAGGTCGGGCACGGGCGCGGGCCGCACTGGGCTTGATGACCGTGCCCTGGTGGACGGCGGGAGGAATCCTGACGAAAAGCACCCGCGTTGGTTGTAGGGCAGCCCTTTGCGGGCATCCGGCAGCACGACCGAAAGTGGGCAGGTTGTCCGCCAGACCGCCGAGGGCATAGGAGACCCACGCGCCCAGGCAGGGAAATCCGGGGACAGAAACCCGCTGTTCATCATGTAGGTGCCCGGTCCGTGGACATTGGTCTTGGAGGCCACCGCTATGAGAGGCGGGTCATCGACGAGTTTCGCCCTGTTCGGAAACATCCATGCTGACCCAGCGGCCGGACTGGCCGTGTTGCTGGAACTCGAACGGGCTCTTCGCGATGGCCCCGGCCGCCGCGGTGAACCGCTTCGCGGCTGTCCCGTCGGTTCGAGCATCTGTCCCGTGCAGTCGGCGAGGGCCGGCTTGTAGTCGAACGTGTCCATCTGGCTGGCGCGCCGGTCATGAAGAGCTGGATGATCCGCTTCACCTTGGCGCGATGGTGAATGCCGCCGTTCAATTCGCGGCTTCAGAGCAATCTGCCGCGACCAATCCCGTGCTGACCGAGGAGATGAACCATCGCCACACCGCCGAAACCCGCCGCCCGAAACGCCAGAGAAATCGGCGCGATGGGTAGCGCGTTGACGAACATCGGCGATGTCGGCTGGAAGGTGGTATCATTTCTTTTCGCGGCAGAGGTGTGGTCGGCTGAACAATCTTCCAGCCATCCGCCGTTTTGCGGAAGAGCAACGTGAAGAGACCGGACAGCTCATCCTTCTCGCGCTTCAAATGCCAGCGACCGAACGCGAGCGCGGTGTCTTCCGACGCCACC
>JADJPG010000080.1 GCA_016713365.1 Verrucomicrobiota bacterium
GATACGTTCCCACTATCTCAAGCAAGGGTATCAGAGGAGAGCTGATGAAGTCTGGAGGTTCATCCTTCTCGGAATCGGACTCTGACGCCTATTTGGGCTTTGGCAACTGTGCTGAGCCGCCGCTAACCCCGCGTAACTCCACTTGAATGTTCTCGCCGGTAGGAGTGCTTACACTCTACAAAAACTCTGATGAAACTTTGCCGCTTCCAACCTGCCTCGGGCCGTCCACGCGTCGGTCTCGTCAAGAATGACACCACCGTTCTCGATCTTTCCGCCGAGGGCATCGACCGCCTGACCAGCCTCTTCGAGTTCGAAGGCCTCGCCGCGCAACTCGGTTCACTCGCCAGCCAGAAGCTGCCGGAGTTCGCGCTCGCCGATGTGAAGCTGCTCGCGCCGGTCGAGCAACAGGAAGTCTGGGCAGTGGGCGTAACGTATCTGCGCAGCAAAAAGGCGCGGATGGAGGAAAGCGATTTCAGCGCGACGGCGTACGACAAAGTATACGATGCGCCGAGGCCGGAGCTCTTCTTCAAATCGATGCCGGAAAAAGTTGTTGGACCCGGTGAGGCGGTCGGCATTCGCAAGGACGCGACCTGGAATGTGCCGGAGCCGGAGCTGGCGTTTGTGCTCAACTCCCGCGGCCACATCGTCGGCTACACGATTGGCAATGACATGAGCTCGCGCGACATCGAGGGCGAGAACCTGCTCTACCTGCCGCAGGCGAAAATCTACGACCGCGCGTGCGCGCTGGGGCCATTCGTCACCGTCGGCGCCACGGAAGCCGAAGTGCGAAACTGGAAGATCGGCGTGGAGATTCAGCGCGCTGGCAACGCGGCCTTCGCCGGGGAAACGTCCATTGGCCAAATCAAGCGCACGTTCGCCGAACTCGTAGAATATCTGTTCCGCAGCCAGAAGTTCCCGCATGGCGCAGTGTTGCTGACTGGAACCGGCATTGTGCCGCCGGATGGCTTCACGCTCGCGGCGAATGACGTGGTGAAGATCAACATCAGCGGCATCGGCCAGCTGGAGAATCCTGTGGCCGTCGTCTGACGGCTCTATGTGATCGGATCCCGCGATCGAGCCTCACTTGGATTCGACGACGTAGCTCACGATCACTTTTGCCGTGTAGGTCAGTTCGCCGAAAGGCGAGCCGGATTCCCCGACGCTCGCGTCCAGATTTCCGCCAGGGAGCTGTGTGTCGCGCTCGTATCCCTTGGAGAGCGACCCGACGGACGATCCGTAAACCGCATTGTTCACCGGCACCGTCGGAGCCGTGGCTTCCGTAAATCCTTTCGCCACCAATTTGACGCCGAACTTGCTCTCATAAAGCTTCCGCCGCTCTTCCGCCATATCGCACGCCTGCGCCTTGGCCCGGGCCTTCACGGCTTCCTTGCCCGTATGCTCGAATTCGATGCCAAGGAAATGAACCTCGGACCAGCGATCGACCGCTCCCGCCACGGCTTGGAACTCCTTTTCATCCCGCACGGTGACCTTCAGGAAGTTGTCCACGACGTAGCTCTTCGCCTTCTCGCTGAAGACACCGAATTTCTGCGTCGATGAAAAGCGCGCTGCCTGAATCTGGTCCGCGCTGATGCCGCCTTCCTTGAGAAGCGAAGCCACTTTACCTCGCATCTCCTGGTTCATGCGGAGCGAATCCACGAGCGACTTGTTCTCGGTGCGAACTTTCAAAGTCACCTTCGCGCGATCGGCCACCACCTTCACGTCGCTCTCGCCCGAAATGCTGACTGTGGACGGCAATCCGGCGAGGTACGCCTTCAACTCGTTGGGGTTGCCTTTTAGTTCCGTTTCGGCGCGAAGCGCGACCGTGGTCAGGAGGGCGGCGAGGATCAGTGGGATTTTCATAACTCGCGATTTCTATGGCGCTTCGTCCGGGGTTTGGCAAGCGGCGGATTGTCAATTGACCGCCGTATCAACGGTCGTCGCCGTTCGCCGACCAGAGTTCGGAGGCCACCACCGGCCAGCGCGATGGATCGGCCGGATGAGGCATCAGCGTGAATCGAAAAGCCATTGTTCCTCCAAACTGTTTCACCGACCGCTCTGGGCCGAGCACAAGCAATGCGGTCGACCACGCGTCCGATTCCATGCAGGTCGTTGCTCGGACCGAACAAGCTGCAAGCCCTTACACCGGCAACCCCGTGCGAGGTTGGAGAATGTGACTGTAGCGGCGACCGTCCACGACGAAGAAGTTCTCGTAGTTGCCGGCGGTCGAGATGGATTCGTCGCGCAAGCGCACCGCGACGCGTTTACCGCGGTGAGCCGGATCTTCCAGCTGCACTTCCCAACCCGCCTGCCCTGGTTGAGAACCGATCACCCGCAGGTCCCCGCCAGCCCGCACCATCGCGTCGGCAACGCCGTGCTTGCGCAAGGTCATGATGGCGGAATCGACAGCATATCCCTTTGCGATCCCACCCAAGTCGATCGAAACCGGGGCGATTGAAGCGCACCGTGCGCCGGACGGGATCCAACTCGACGCGCTGATGTCCGACGTTGGTGAGCGCCTTCTCCAGTTCGGCATCGGTCGGTAACCGGTGCTGCTTCCAGATGAAGCCCCACAGATCCGCGACCGGTCGTATCGTGACGTCGAAGGACCCGTCCGTTTGACGGGAAACTTCCTGCGCGAAACTAATCACGCGAAAGAGCTCTTCGGAAACAGCGACGGGACCTTCGGACGCCGAGGCGTTGAGGCGGACGAGTTCACTGTCAGCGCGGTGCAAACTCATCAAGGCATCGACCTCGCGGACAGCGTCGAAAGCAAGATCGATGGCGCGATGAACCGAGGGAGAGTTCGTCCCAATCGCCGAGATGACGACGAACGTACCGAGCAGCGGTTGCGCCCGGCGAATCTCCTTAGCGGGTGGATGGAGCGGGCTGGTCTGACATCCGGCGAGCATCAGTCCCAGCAGGAACGGCCAGCCCGGGTTGAATGACCAGGGAAAACGTGGCCAGCACACGCCGGACTCCCTCGGTGACGCTGCGGCAGGAGATGGTGGCTCCACTGATGTTGTAGACGTCGTCATTGAGACGGAGTTTGGATTGGTCGGTCTTCCCGATGAATTGTTCCCGCCATTTCAGGTTCCGGATGTCGCTGCCGTGGCTCTCGCGATACTCCAGCACTTCGACGCGTTGCACCGCGCCCTGCGGATTCACCGCCACAGCGTAGTCAATGACCTCGTGCTTCCCAAGCACATGATCGAGGATGATCACCCCCTGGAGATTGGTTCCCTGCCAGGCCAGCCAGATTCGATTGCCTTTGTTCAGGATGCGCTGACGCGACGCAGTCTGGATGGCTTTGACTTGTTCGGCCGTGAACTTGATCGTCCGCGCTTCGAATCGATCCGCTGCGGGGAAGCAGAGCTTCTGCGTTTTTTCGACGGTCAGGAAGCGTTCCGCACGTGCCAGCAGCACGCCGCAAAGCAGCGTCGCCACCAAGAAAAGCTGGAGCCGAAATCTCAAGATGACCTCAGAAGAACACGCCGGCGCCGAGTTGGAAATAATCCTGATTCACCTCCGAACGTTCCGTCGCCGCCGTGCCATCGAGATTTCGGCGGTAGTCCGCCTTGATGACGAAATTCGGGTTCAACAACCATGCGACACCCGCGGTCAGGAAGTCCTTGTTCGTGGTGCCATTATCGAGCTCAGTGCCGGAACTGAGGTCATCCTGGGTCACGATCTGGCTGAAGCGAATGAATGGAACGAGGTCCATCTCAGACGCGATGCCCTTCTTGAACGCCTCTGGCCAGAAGTGATACGCCGCCTCGAGATACCAGCCATACATGCGATCGCCGACATCATCCGTCGCTGATCCATTGTTGTTGGCGAGTAAATTTCCCGGAGCGTCAATGTGCCAGTAGGCGAAATCCCCGCGCAATTCCAGACCCGTCTTCGGCACGCGATACGCGGCCTCCACATCGAACAACGCAACGGTCGAGCTACGACCTCCCGAACCCGTCACCCGCGTCACGTAAAAGGAACTGCTCGCATCGAGTCCTTGCATTCCGTTGAAGTGCAGGCGGCCCGAGTAAGCGAGATTGTTTTCGTCCGCCCGACGAACGCGTGGACGCGCCCCGCGCATACCACCTGAGGCATTGATGCCCGCGGCGGTCGATCCGGAAATCGCATCCTCAAGGCCGCTCGAAACCATGAGTTGGTAATTCAATCCATCGACAACTTTGCCAAAGATTCCAGCACTCGGCTCAAACCAGGTGCTCGGGATAATCTCGCGGTAAAGCTCTGGGCGTTCAGTGGAGTAAAAGGTCGTCGGCTCGTGATACTTGTTGATGCGCCCCACCGGCACGAGATCGATGCCGAGCGACCGGATGTTGAAATGCGGTTTGAGCAGGATATCCACGTAGAACTGCTCCAGTTCGATCTCGCCGTCGAAACGGCTGCGTTGAGTGCCGTTGCCCGTTGTGCCCGACGTTTCATCCACCCCGCCGTGCTCGAACTCGAGTTCCGAATTGAACACCAGCCAGTCGTTGATGGCATAAGACGGCGTCAGCACGAACCGGTGCGGGTCGAACGCATTCGCACCGGATTGGGGGAATCGATACTTGGCCTCACCATAGAATCCGAGCTTGAGGCCGTTCCCCTTGAAGAACGTGTCCGCCACTGGGGACGCTTCCGTTTTCATCGGCCCCTCCTTCAAACGTTCCACCTCCTCAGTGAGCGCTTGCACCTGTTTTTGCAAGCGTTCGATCAGTGCCGGGTCAATCTCGGCCGCCCGGGCACTGGATGAGACGATGGATGCACCTGCGGCAACAACCGCAAACTGCGCTGCGAACGATGACTGGATCTTCATGGTTTAGTTGAGACAGAGTCTCAAGACGTCGCCATAGCTAATGAGATCCATTCTCATCATCAAGAAGTTTCTCCAAGATTCTTAACCCAGAAGTAGACCTGAATCAGGTGAGAAGCCAGCGTTACGGGGAGCAACAGTCCTGAGATCCGGTGAAACCAGACCACGTAGTCCCGGGTTGATTCGCTGCCGCCGTACACCAGAAACGTTCCGCTGGCGGCAAGACCGGCGAAGACGCACAGCAACGCGACACCGCTGGGGACATTCGCACTGGTGCGCCAGCCAATCCGGATGTGCTGCGCGGTGAGGTAGCCGAGAAAACCGCACAAGAACGGATTCAGGGCGCCGTGAAATCTGACCCAACCACCCGTTGGAAACGGTCCACTGGCGTCAGTCCCATCAAACGCCGCATTGGCAGTCTGCCCCCACCAGATGACAACCCCAGACACAAAGCTCGCCGCCATGAGGGACAGACCGAGAACCAGAACCCACATGGGCAGCTTTGCGTGCCGACGCGGCGCACCGTCACCCTTGGAATGCTTCGAATGCATGCTCATCGACCCAACCGCTTACGCCACGGTTCGCATCTCTACCACATCAATGATCTGCTCACCCGCGGAAATCGCGCTGATCACGACGATGGTGTTTCCTGAGCGCAGCTTGCCGTCCGCCACCAGCGCCTTGATCGCGACCTCAATCGTCCGTTCGGGATGGTTATGATCAAACGGATGAATGAACGGCTGAACCGCCCAGTTGAGCGCGAGCGCATCCGCCACACCGTGAAACTCACACACCGCAATGATCGGGGAGTATCGCGGACGGAACGACGCCGCGTGTCGCGCCATATTTCCGCGAATGGTGAAGACAACAATCGCGTCCGCCTTCAATTGATCCGCCAGCACCACGGCGCTCTTCACCAGTTTCTGTCGCTGACTCGTGAACTCCGCGCGCTCGTGAAAGTTCGCGCTGCCACTGCGCTCGATGCGTTGGGAAATCCGGTCAAACACCTCGATGCACTTGAGCGGATACTTCCCCACCGTGGTTTCGCCGCTGAGCATGATGGCATCCGCCTGCTCAAACACCGCGTTTGCCACGTCCGTGATTTCCGCGCGCGTCGGCAGCGGATTTTCAATCATGCTCTCCAGCATGTGCGTGGCGACAATCACCGGCCGACCAACGTGCAAACACGTTTTTACGATGCGCCGCTGGATGATCGGGAGCTCCTCGTACGGACACTCAATGCCCAAATCACCGCGCGCCACCATGATGCCATCCGCCGCGCGCAGAATTTCGTCGAAGTTGCTCACCGCGAGTTGATCCTCGATCTTCGCAATGAGCATCGGCTTGTGTGCCGCACCGGAGACGACCTTGCGCAGTTGCTGAATATCCTTCGCCTCGCGCACGAAAGAGAGCGCGATGAAATCCACTCCCAGTTCAAGACCCACCTCGATGTCAGCCAGATCCTTCGCCGTGAGCGCGGGCAAGCTCACCTTCACGCCGGGTAGATTGATGTGGCGACGGCTCCCGAGCTTGCCGGGCGTGAGGACCTCGCATTCGACCTTGTTCGCGTGCTTCGCGAGCACCTTCATGTGGATCTCACCATTGTCGAGCAGCACGATGTCGCCGACGCTGATGTCGTTCACGAAGTTCTCGTAGTTCACGTCCACCGAATGCACTTCCTCGCTCTGCTCCCCGCGAACCGTGAGCATGAACTTCTGCCCAGGCTGAAGGTCGAGCGCCGCCGGAAGATCGCCCGTGCGAATCGCCGGGCCCTGCGTGTCCATGAGAATACCAATCGACTTCCGACGCGCCGATGCCGCAGCACGAATGTCTTTCACCACCCGGCGAACCCAATCGTGCGGCGCGTGTGACATGTTCAGCCGCGCGATGTTCATGCCGGCGTCGATGAGTTTGCCGAGCATCTCGGGCGAATCCGTTGCGGGCCCGAGCGTGGCGATGATTTTGGTTTTTCTCATGAGATTGAATCAAAGGCGGAACGGAAGCGCCGTCACCGTGGCGGGGAACAACTGGTCTCCCAGCTGAACTTGCAGTGTCACGCCCGGCTCATTGTGCTCGCGGCGCACGTAACCGAGCGCGATGTTCTTTTGGAACGCCGGCGAAGCGATGGCACTGGTCAGCACGCCGACTTCCTTCTCGCCCGAAAACAGTTTCGCGCCCCGCGCTGGCAGTTCACGCAAATCATCAGGGAGAACCAATCCGCGCAGGGCCTTCGCCACCTGACCGTAGGTGCGGATGCGAGCGATGACTTCCTGCCCGATGTAGCAACCCTTGCTGTAACTGATCGCGCGCGCCTCGATGCCGGCTTCCGGCGCTAGATTGGTTTCATCCATGTCCACGCCGAATCGCGGAATGCCCGCCTCGACGCGCACTAATTCCAGCCCCTGCCAGCCGCACGCGCGTCCGCCGAACTCCTTCGCCGCCGCAATCAGCTTGTCCGCAACCGCCGCCAACGCACCCGTCGGAACGAACAAATCGCAGCCAGGTGCCAAACCGCGTGCATGGTTCATGCAGTAAATCTCTCCGAGCGTCGCGTCGGTAATCTTGGAGAAATGCAGCGGCTTCTCCGGCACGGTCAATCCGAGCCCCAGCTTGGCGACAACTTCCGGCGCCTTCGGTCCCTGCACACTGAGCAAGCCGTAGTGCGGCACGACGTCGACCACTTGAACATCATCCGCGATGATGAATTTCTCGAATCGTTCAGCCACGCCCGCGCCGAGGCCCGGTTCGAAATCGAGCAGCAGCTCGTCGGCGAGACTGTAGACATTCAGATCGCTCTGCAGCTTGCCCTTCGCGGTCACCAGCGCGGCGTAGCAGCCCTGGCTGGGCTTGAGATCCTTGACGTTGTTCGTGATCTGGCCGTGGAGAAACCGCGCCCGATCGGCGCCCGTGAGACAAAGCCGGCTGCGGCAGCTGAGATCGATAACGCCCGCCGTCGCGCACAGCGCAGCGTGTTCGGCCAGCACATCGCCGTAGTGGGACACGACTTCCGCGCCGTTCACTTCGGTGAACACCGCGTTCAAGCTGTGATGAAATTCGTGCAAGGACAACCCAGTCACGCGGCGAGCCTAGCGAGCGAGCCGGGCGAACAAAAGCGCGAAGGCGATCTGACGAGAGCTCCGTTTGAACTGTGTAGGCCGACTAGACCTGGACGAGCGAGCTCGTTGCTGGCGGGAGGCCGGCAACACATGGGTGTGAGGCAGTTTAGTTCCTTGAAAAGCAGACCATTCCCCGAATCATGACGCCGATGAAACGCGACGCGAATTCACGTCCGCCCACTTACCTCGGCATCGAGGCGGGCGGCACGCGCATGGTCGGATTGTTCGACGCGGGCGACGGTTCTGGGTTCCAGCGGGCCGAGGCAGGTCCTGCCAACTTGCGTTTGCTCTCCGATCAACAGCTGGCGGCGCGCTTCAAGGAGATTGCCACCGCGCTGCCGGTTCCTGACGCCGTTTGCATCGGCATGGCGGGTGCGCGTGCCGAGTCGGATCGTGAACGCATTCGTCGCGCCGCGGCGAAGGTTTGGCCGAAGGCGCCGTGTCTGGCCACGAACGATCTTGAGACGGCCTTGATGGCTGAGGAACAACCGTCATCGATGCCTCGAGTGCTCGTGTTGAGCGGCACCGGCTCCTGTTTCTTCGGCCGTACGCCGGAGGGAAAGACCGCCAAGGTCGGCGGCTGGGGTCATGTGCTCGGCGACAAGGGGAGCGGATTCGAGATCGGCCTGCGCGCCTTGAAGGCTGTTGTTTACTACCTCGATCGGGATGGCGAATGGTCGTCGCTCGGGCAGCGGTTGCTGCGGTCTCTGCAATTGAACGAGCCGAGCGAATTGATCGGCTGGGCGCAGAACGCTTCCAAGTCGGATATCGCGGCGCTTGCCGTGGAAGTCTTCAAGGCGTGGTCCCGGCGGGATGAAATCGCGACCGACATTCTCACCGGCGCAGCGGAGAGCCTCGCGAAGGACGCTGTCACGTGCGCAGGCAAACTGACGAAGCCGGGCAAGGCTGTGCAATTCGTCTTCGCCGGCAGCATTCTGCTGCGCCAGCCGAAGTTCGCGCAAAACGTGGCGAAGCTCATCCGCAAGCTCTGGCCAAACGCTGTCGTGACACCGCTCCAGCGCGAAAGTGTTCACGGCGCGCTGGCGCTGGCGCGACGGACATTCCCGGCTGAAACGATTTCTATCGTAGGGAGAACGGTCCGACCTCCGAAGCCAGCCAAGGCTGCGAGCGCTCTTCACAATGTTGCGTCCATCTCGCTTTCGCCGACCGAGCAACGGAATCCGCGATCCATGTCACTCGACAAGCTGGCGCTGGACGACGCGGTCCAGCTGATGCTGCGCGAAGATCGTTACGTTACGTCTGCATTGCTGGGGGGAACGCGCGAAGATTCGGAAAGGCGTGGAGCTGGTGGTGCGATCGTTCAAGCGCGGTGGACGGTTGTTTTATGTCGGCGCGGGAACGAGTGGACGTCTCGGTGTGCTGGATGCAAGCGAGTGTCCGCCTACTTTCCGGACCGATCCGGAGATGGTGCAGGGAATCATCGCGGGCGGACAGACGGCGCTGTGGTCCGCCGTGGAAGGCGCCGAGGATGATGCGCCAGCGGGTGCGCGGGCGGTCGAGTTTCGGGGCGTTACGCGGCACGATACCGTCGTCGGCATCGCTGCGAGCGGGCGCACGCCGTTTGTGTGGGGTGCGTTGCGCGAGGCCAAGCGACGCGGCGCGAGCACGATTCTGTTGTGCTTCAATCCGCATCTGGTGATTCCGCGCGTCGACCGGCCGACGCTCGTTCTCGCGCCGCGCATTGGACCGGAGATTCTGACGGGCTCCACGCGTTTGAAGTCCGGCACGGCGACGAAGCTGATCCTGAACATTTTTACCACGCTGGCGATGGTGCGGATGGGCAAGGTGCTGGGCAACTTGATGGTGGATGTGAAGGCGTCCAACGTGAAGCTGCGCGACCGGGCCGTGCGAATCGTGCGCGAGTTGACCGGCGCGGACTACGCCACGGCGGAGGCGGCGCTGCTCCAGACGGAGTGGAAGATCACCGAGGCGTGTCGCCGGCTGGGGCGGAAGTGACGTGGTCGACTCGCTGAGAACACCCGGGTTTTCCGGCCTCGGACGCTGATTGGAGGTGATTCTTTGCTTCCCATTTGTGCGGGCGCTTGGTTAATTCCCGCCGAGCAATGAACGTCAATCTCGGCATCTGGGACAAACTTACCAAGTTGGTGGTGTTCCTCCTCTTCATTGCCGGATTGATCGGTGTGTTCTACTGGTATCTTCCGCTCGTGCAGCAGAATCAGCGTTACCGGAAGGAAATTATCGCGCTCGACGGCAGGATCGCAGGAGAGGAACGCCATGGGAAACAGCTCCGCGTGGCCATCGATTCCCTCCAAAATGATCCCCGGGTGATCGAACGTCTCGCTCGCGAGAAGCTCAGTCTCGCCAAGACCAACGAGATGGTTGTGCGATTTGAGCAGCCGGCCCGGCGCTGAACGCCGCGGCAGTTTCGGTGGCGTTCGCAAAACAAAAACGGCGCCCAATGGGCGCCGCTCGATGGTTCCCGGAGGAACCGAAATTCATCCGCCGCTGACCGTCACACGGTCATGATTTCCTTTTCCTTGTGGGCGAGGTGCGCGTCGATCTTCGCGATGTATTGGTCGGTCAGCTTCTGGACTTCCTTTTCGGCGTGCTCCAATTCGTCTTCGGAAATCTTTCCGTCCTTCGATTCCTTCTTGAGATGCTCGATGGCGTCGCGGCGCACATGGCGGATCGCCACGCGACCGTTCTCCGTCATCTTGTGCACCACTTTCACAAATTCCTGGCGCCGCTCCGTGCTTAGCTCCGGCAGCACGAGGCGAATGAACTTGCCCTGCACCGCGGGGTTCAGACCGAGGTTGGATTTTTGAATCGCCTTCTCGATCGGTTGGATGGAGCTGTTATCCCAGGGCTGAATCATCAGCATGCGGGCTTCTGGCGTGGTGATGCCCGCGAGTTCGCGGATGCGCATCATGGAACCGTAGACCTCCACGAGGATGTTCTCGACGAGCGAGGGCGAGGCCTTGCCCGTTCGCACGCCGGCAAATTCATGCGTCACGACCTCTTCGGTCTTGATCATCTTCTCTTCTGCTTCGAGCAAAATATCGTCCACTGGCATAGTGCGGCGACGCTAGCAAAGCGCCCGCGAACTGTATAGTGGCAAACCGCCTGCGGACAAATCCCGTCCGTGGAAAAACAAAAAGGGCGACGGAACTCTCCGTCGCCCTCTGGAAAAACTCAGCGCGCTGAATCAGGACTGCGCCAGGGAACCCGCCGGCACGTCTTCGATGGATGCGTTCTCATGCAGGAAATCCAACACCTTCTCGTGGATCAACTGCTGGTAAACTTCCGCGACGCCGCCGCGCTTTTCGAGCTCTTGCAGGAATTTCTGGGGCGCCATCTGGTTCGCCTGCGCCATCAGGGTGATGCGCGTGTTCATCTCGTTCTGGTCGGCGCGGATGCCTTCCTTCTCCGAGATCTTGTGGAAGAGGTAGCTGATCTTCAGGCGTTCCTTGGCGATGCCCGTGGCCGCGTTGTAGATCTCGTCCTTCTTCTGCTCGATCAATTCCTTCGGCACGCCCCGGCGCTGGTTCTCGCTCACCATTTCGTAAACCACGTTGCGAGTCTCGATCTGCAGGGTCGTCTCCGGCATGTCGAACGACACCTTTTCGCTGATCGTCTTCACGATCTGATTGCGAATGCTGCGCTTTTGGCGCGAGTTCACTTCGTTCTGGAGATCCTTGCGCACGCCCTCGCGGAGCTTGTCGAGATTCTCGGCGCCGTAGGTCTTGGCGAAGGCATCGTTCAGCTCCGGGAGCGCCTTCTCCTTCACTTCGGCGACTTCAACTTCGTAAACGCCCTTCTTGCCCGCGAGCTGCGGCGTCACGAATTCCGCCGGGAAATCGACGTTCACCGTGCGCTTCTCGCCGGCCTTCGCGCCCACGAGCTGGATGGCGAAACCAGGGATGAACGAATCCGGCTTCACTTCGACCCAGAAGCCCTTCTGTTCCGTCAGGCCGCGCGCGGTCGGCGCGATCTCAGTCAACGGCTTGCCGTCACTGGTGCCGGTGTAGTTGATGACGACGTAGTCGCCTTCCTTGACTTCACGGTCGACTTTCTTGAAATCCGCGGCCTGGCCGCGCAAGGCATCGATCGCCTTTTCCACATCTTCATCCGATACAACGGCCGGTTCGCGCTTGGCGGGAATCGCGCGGTAATCCGGCAATTCAAACTCGGGATTGATTTCGACCGTCGCGGCAAATTGCAGCGCCTGGCCGCGGCCGAACTGAATCTCCTCGATGTCGGGATAGCCCACGACATTGAGCTTCTGGTCCTTCATGCCCTGGCGGTAACTCTCGCCGATGAGCTTGCGCTTCACTTCTTCCTCGATGTCCTTGGCGTATTGCTTGGCGACCATGGCTTCAGGCGCCTTGCCGGGCCGGAAACCAGGCATCTTCGCCTGCTTCACGAAATCCTTGGTTACAGAACCAAAGGCTTCATCCACGGCTTTGGCATCGACTTCGAAACGCACCAGCTTCTTGCAGGGCGCGAGATTTTCCACCGTCACATTCACAGGCAAACCTTTCCGTCAGGGTTCAACAACAAGTCCAGAGACGCTGCCGCGCCCAGATCGAATGGGGTTCAATTTCGCGGAAGCGAGCGGGCAAAGGTAGGAAAGCGTCACCTATGCGTCAAGCATCCCTTCCGACAAAATGGGTGAGTAAAACGTGATACAAGGTCATGACTGATGATCAGGAAACGCACCCCACGCTGCCTCTCGAATCACGGATGACGCACCACGCTCCTACCAAACCTCGACTGGCCCCTTCGGCACCGGAATCGCCGCGCGCTGTGCCACGCCTGGCTCCTGCATGAAGGACGCCACCATCGGCGCCGGACGATACTGCGGCTTCAACTCACCCCGCTCATCCACGAACTGGAGCCGCCATTGCAGGTAACTCTGCAACATCTCCTCGAAGTGTGCCTTGCTCGACAGCAGCACAACCTTCTTCGTGAACTCATGCACCGGCCCGAACCGTTTCGCGTACCACGGCGCCACTTTGCGAAACATCCTGCAACCGTGCGTTTCGCCGAACACCTCGATCATCAAATCCAAATGCCGGCACAACACGCGAATCCGCTCCTCGAACGAAGCTTCCGGCGGCACCGTGCCCGACTCCATATGTTTACGGGTTCGCTTGAAAATCCACGGGTCGTAGAATGCCCCGCGTCCAATGCTCACGCCGGCACAACCCGTCTGCTCGAACATCCGCTTCGCCGCCTCGGGCGTCGTCACGTCCCCGTTGCCGATCACCGGGATGCTCGTTACCGCCTGCACCACCGCGCGAATGCCCGCCAGATTCACCGTGCCGCTGAAACCCTGTTCTCGCGTGCGGCCATGCACAAAGATCGCCGCGACTCCCACGCCCTCCAGCGCCCGCGCCAGATCGGGCGCAGTCAGATTCTGGTCATCCCAGCCCAGCCGCATTTTCGCGGTGACGGGTATTCGCACGGCATCGACCATCCCCTTCACCAGCGCCGCGGTGCGGTCCAACTCCGTCATCATCGCCGAACCGCCGCCCACCTTGCACACCTTGCGCACGGGGCATCCCATGTTGATGTCGATCGATGAAATCCCCCGCTCCTGCAACATCACCGCCGCATCGCGCATCTCTTCGGACACCGACCCGAACAACTGCACCGCCAGCGGCCGGTCCGCCGGACAAGTTTCGATCAGTTTGAACGCCTTGGGATTCTTCTCCAGTAATGACCGTGCGTTCACCAGATCCGTCGTCGCGAGATCGAGACCACCAATTTCACGCAACGTCAGCCGGAAGGGCAGGTTGGTGTAACCCGCCAGTGGCGACAGAAACAAATTCGACTTCAGCTCAAGCGACCCGAAACGCATCAGGCCGGAAGCCTACTCGAATTGCGCCCTCTGAAAACAGGGAAAATCAGCCACGGCTCTCCGTTGGGAGCGCCGCCGCTGATTCTTCGCCTTGCAGGCACTATTCTTTCGTCGCCGAGGCCGGGGCAGGCACCGGCTCCGGCGCAGGTTCCTTGGAGCCAGCGGCCTGCTTCATGATTTCTCCCGCGACCTTCTTCAGCTCCTTGATGTTCAGCTTGTCACCGAGCGCGGCGAGCTTGTCCATCCGGATGTTGCCCGCGATATTGATGAAGACCGCCTGTTTGCGGCCCTCGATCACGGTGATGACCACGCCTTCGATCGCCTCGCTGCCGCGCGTCTTCAGGTAGATGCCCACGTCCTCTTTCTTCTCCTGCACCTTTACCACCGGTTGCCAGCCGCCGGCGTCCAGTTGGGCGCGCACGGATTTCATGCGCCCCATCACTTCATCACGGTTTTGATCATCAATGCCCACCACGTTCACGCTCACGGAATGCAGCCCGCTCAACGCCTCCGTGAAGTCCGGCTGGCCCTTGCCCGCGAGCTGCATCGCCATCGAAATCATGTCGCTGGTCAGGTTGATCTCCACCAGCTCGCCGTTGGTGGGCTTTGTAAATTTACCGAAGTTCACCAGTCCGGCTGGCGCGTCGGCGGCACGGAGTGAGGCGGTAAGCAGTGTTGAAGCAACGGCGAGGGCGCACGTGGCGCGTAGAATGGTGTTCATGGTGGCAGATGGTTTTGTTTCGGTTTGTTCCCCGGGCATTTCCCCGGTCCTTCAATAACCCGCCACCCGTCGGCGAAGTTTCAAAATAATTGCCGGCCCGTCCGCCTCCGGACCGGATTGCATTTTCCCCGCAAGCTGCGCAAATCAGCGAAATGCTTTTCCGACAGGCTCTCAGCCATCGACTCCCGCGCACCTTCGCCGTTCTGATCCTTTTCCTGTTCACGACCACCGCTCACGCCCAGAAGCGCGTCATCGCCTACGTGCCCAACTGGATCGACGTGAATTCGTTCTCCGAGTCCATCGACTACGCGAAGCTCACCCACATCAACATCGCGTTCGAGAATCCCATCAACGCCGAGGGCGACCTTTCCTTCAATCGCAAGAACCAGATCCTGATCGACCGCGCGAAAACAAACGGCGTGAAGATTTTGATCTCCATCGGCGGCGGCGCGGCGGCCGAGGACAAGAAACTCCTGGAGCGATATTTCGATCTGCTCACGGATGCCAAGCGCGCTTCGTTCGCGTCCGTTGGGAGCTTATGTCGAGCGGCACGGTTTCGACGGGCTGGACGTGGACATCGAAGGACCGTCCATCAACAAGGACTACGGCGCGTTCATCCGCGATCTCGCCGCCGTGTTGAAACCGAAAGGCAGGCTGCTCACCTCCGCGCTTTCGAAAGGTTACGGCGGGAGTAAGGTGCCCAACTCCGTCTTCGAGCACTTCGATTTCATCAACATCATGGCCTACGACGGCGCTGGCTACTGGAACACCAACGCGCCCGGGCAGCATTCCTCCTTCGCGTTCGCCACGAACAACGTTGCCTACTGGCTCGAGCGCGGGCTTCCCAAAGCTAAGGCCGTGCTCGGAGTTCCGTTTTATGGATACGGATTTGGCGCAGCGTATCGTCGTGGTGACTACGGTTACTCGAAAATCCTCGCGACGTATCCGGGCGCGGAAAAGGTCGACCAGATCGGAAACACGATTTGGTACAACGGAATTCCCACCATCCGGGCGAAGACCCAATACGTCGTCGAGGAAGGGCTGGGCGGCGTGATGATTTGGTCGCTCGATTACGATGGGAAAGGCGAGCTCTCGCTGCTCTCCGCCATCCATGAGACGCTGCACACAGCCCCGCCGCGACGGCCCTGAGCGAACTCGGGCGCGGTAATTTTACGGCGCACGCTAGTCCTTGGATGGAGCGGGAACGGCGGCGGGCGGCAGCTTGGCGAAGAAGTTGGCGTCGCCTTCGCGAATCTTCTCTTCAACTTGCGCTGGAGTTTCCCAGCCTGGTTGCTGAACCCAGCGCACGAATTCGTTGGTCGCGAAGGCCGGCTTGCCGCCCTGTTGATTCCACCAGGAGCCCCACGCGCGCCAGTCGCCGGCGAAGTTTGTGCCCGTGAGGCGCACGAGAGAAATCTGCGCCCACCACCGCGTGTTCACATTGCCATGGTAGACGAGCGGGATAAGCTCGGGCACGGCCGAGCGGTCGCCGAACTGTCCGATCGCTCGAATGGCCATCCAACGATCGCGATTGTCCTTGTCGGCGCGATCCGTCGCGATAGCGAGTAACGGCTTGAAGCCGTTCGTTGACCGCAACGCGCCGAGAGTGTTGATGGCCTGATAATACTCGCGCGAATGCGGACCCTTCAGTGCGTCGAGCGATTTGGTTTCCAGCGTGTCGCGCTCGGCCTGTGACCAGCCGGCGAACGTGCGGTTGTCGAAGAAGCTGCGGAACTGGCGCGTCGTCCACGCTTCGATCTTCTGCTGGTCTTCGTTCAGCGACGCCGTGTTGGTGGCGGTCTGTGCCGACACGACGAACGGGCAGCACAGCGCGAGCGTGTGGAGGATCGGGAGAAGGTTCCGGAGGATGAAGGATCGAGGCTTCATGGCTGGAGAATAATTCTGGAGGGCGATTCCGTGCCAGCGACATTTTGTAAGGTTTTGGCCCATGTGATCCGGACCAATCTTGCGGCGTCTTGGGCGCGCGAGAATCAGTTGCCGTCGCGCGTGTGTCGCAGGAGACTCCCGCAACCTTCATGAAAATCGCGATGGCACAGATGCTCGTCGAGCCCGGCGAGAAACAGGCGAACCTCGCCCGCGCGGAATCATGGATTGCCCGCGCAGCTGAGCTGGGTGCTGACGTCGTCGTACTGCCCGAAGCGCTGACGTTGGGATGGACGCATCCGTCTGCACGCGCGCTCGCGGACGAAATTCCCGGCGGCGAATCGTGTGAGCGACTGAGTGAGGCGGCGAAGCGGCATCGCCTTCACGTCTGCGCCGGGATCGTGGAGCGCGCGGGCGGGCGATTGTTCAACTCCGCTGTGCTGCTCAGCGATACCGGCGAGTTGCTGCTCCTGCACCGCAAGATTTACGAGCTTGATTTCGCGCGGGAGCTCTATGCGTGTGGCGATTGGCTCGGTGTGGCTGAGACCCGGCTCGGTCGGATAGGCGTGATGATTTGCGCGGATGGTTTTGCACCGGGGCAATCCATCAGTCGCGCGCTCGGCCAGATGGGGGCGCGCGTCATCCTCTCGCCCTGCGCCTGGGCGGTCCCGGCGGACCACGACAACCTTCGCGACCCCTACGGCCAGCTCTGGCTCGATAACTACGGTCCCGTGGCGCGCGAGTTTGGATTGAGCATCATCGGCGTGAGCAACGTGGGCCCGATCGCCGCTGGTCCGTGGGCTGGCCGCAAATGCATCGGGAGCTCCCTCGCCATCGGCCCCGACGGCCGCGAACTGGCGCGTGGTCCATACGGTGAACGCGCGGAGGCATTGGTGATGGTGGAGGTGTAGTCGCCGTCGGCTGTCCGCGGAGCGCTCGAAGATATTCTGTCGGATTTGGGGAGGCGGCGGCGATACCCTTTTGAACATGAGCGATACCGACCTGCAATTGCTCGACCGCTACTCGCGCCACCGCGCCGAGGATGCCTTTACTGAACTCGTCCGCCGTCACCTGGACCTCGTCCACTCGGCGGCCTTGCGACAGGTACGCTCGCCGCAACTCGCCGAGGAAGTGGCGCAAACCGTCTTCACTGATCTCGCCCGACAGGCGCGCCAGTTGGCGCCAGATACCATTGTCCCCGCCTGGCTTTATGAAGTGACGCGCCGCACGGCCATTGATGTCGTTCGCCGCGAGGCCCGCCGTCAGTTGCGCGAACAAGTCGCAACCGAAATGAATGCCATGAACGCCAACGCTGCCGATTGGAGCCAAATCGAACCATTGCTCGATGAAGCCATGCACGCGCTCGACGCCACCGACCGCGCTGCCGTGTTGCTGCGCTACTTCGAGAACAAATCCCTCCGTGAAGTCGGTGCTGCCCTCGGCACCTCCGATGACGCCGCGCAGAAGCGCGTGAGCCGGGCGGTGGAACGGTTACGGGAATTCTTCGCCAAACGGGGTGTCGCGGTGGGCGCGAGCGGGCTGGCGGTTGTTCTTTCGGCGAATGCCGTTCAGGCGGCACCGGCGGGATTGGCGCTCACGATTTCAACGGCGGTTACACTAACTGGAACTGCCATTGTGACTGCCACTGCAGCAACGAAATTTATCGCTGTGACTGCGCTACAGAAGGTCATCGCCTCCTTGACTGTAATAACGGTCGTCGGTCTCGCCACATTGCTGATGGTTCAACGTCAGGGAATGAAGATGCTGGATTCCGAGAATCAAGCTCTTCGACAGGTTGTGACTCAAACCCGACTCGACCACGTTGCGGTCTCGAACCGAGCCTATGTGGCGTCCGAGTCTGTAACACGCTTGGAAAGTCAGGTGAGCGAGCTTCTTAGGCTCCGTGCCGAGGTGACGCTGTTGCGAGCTCAGTCGAATGAACTGGTCCGACTGCGATTGGAGAATGCGAATCTGTTGTCGCAGCTCGGTAAGGATATTGAAGGCGGCTCATTGGTTGCCGACCGGCGAGCGTCATGGTTCCAGATTCGCTTGGCTTACAAAACTCCCCAGCCCAACACTCAGCAGGTCACAAACAGTGTCAAAACCAGGGACGGTGGACTTGTGGCGTTAAACCGATTCCTCCATCCGGAGGCAGTGGTGGACGGCCGGATGGTCAAGTCAGCAGAGGTTAACTTCAATCCGGTGACTGGAAAGCAGGACGTCTTTGTTAGGTTCAACGACGAGGGTAAACAACGGCTTGCCGCGTTCACTCGCGAGAATGTTAAACAAGAAATTGCAGTGATGGTCGACGGGCAACTTTGCATGATGCCTATCATCAATGCGGAGATTCCAGGTGGCGCGATTTTGATATCAGGGGACTTTTCCGAAGCGCAGGCGACCGAGATGGCGAGAAAGCTCAACGACGGAGTTGCTGCCAACTTAGCGAAGTGAGGCGCTGCGCAGTTGCCGAAACTCGGTTGCAGCTCACCCGCTACAACTTCATCCTCACCTGACAGTCCGTTCCGCCGGGGACGTGGAGGACTTCGAAGCCGACGTGGCGCGCTAGCGCGAGCATGTCGTGGTTGTCGGGCAGCACGGCAGCGGTGATGGCGGTGAGATTTTCGTCGCGGCCGACTTGGACGAGCTTCTTCAAGAGTTCCATGCCGAGGCCCTGCCGCTGGCATTCATCGCTAATGGTCAGCGCGAACTCAGCCTCGTTCACCTGTCGCTGCTTGCTCAGGCGGCCGACGCCGAGGATCCGGCGCTCGCCGGTCTTCGCGTCGGTGTGCTCGACGACGAGCGCCATCTCGCGGTCGTAATCGATGAAGCAAATGCGCGCGAGGCGTTCGTGGGCGACGCGTTGCTCCAGCTTCAGCGGCGCGAAGTAGCGGTAGTAAACGCTGCGGTCGCTGAGCTTCTCGTGGAACTTCACCATCAACGGCTCGTCCTCGGGACGAATCGGGCGGATGGTTTCGTGGCGTCCGTCCTTCAACTTCCACGGCGTGATGTAGCGCGCGGGATACGGGCGGATGGCGGGTCGCGGGAGGAGCGCTTCTGGCGTGCTCGCGGGATGCAGCACCACGCGGGCGTCGAGGGCGAGCAGACGGTTTGGTGAAGCGAGCAGCGGGTTGATGTCGATCTCGGAAATCCAGCGTTGCTCGATGACGAGCTGGCTGAAGCGAACGAGCAGTTGCTCCAGCGCGGCGAGGTCCACGGGTGGGCGACCGCGCACGCCTTTGAGCGCGGTGTGAACGCGCGTCTGCTCCATCATGCGGCGGGCGAGCGTGGCGTTGAGCGGCGGCAGGGCGAGCGCGCGATCCTTGTAGACCTCGACGAGTTGACCGCCGGATCCGAAGAGCAGCACGGGGCCGAACTGCGGATCGATGCTGCTGCCGAGAATGAGTTCGTAGCCATCGAGCGGCACCATCGGCTGCACGGTCACGCCGAGGAAATGTTCCGCGCCGGCCTTCTCGCGACAGGCTTTCTCGATCGATTGCCACGAATGCCGCACGCCGGGCACGGTCCGGATGTTCAGCTGCACGCCGCCGACATCGGTCTTGTGCGTGATGGTCTCGGAGTAAAGTTTCAGGACGACGGGGAAGCCGAGCTTCTCCGCGATCGCGACCGCTTCGTCTTCGCTGCGCGCGATGTGCGTCTCGACGGTCGGGATGCCGTAGGCGGCGAGGAGTTGCTTCGATTCGAACTCGGTGAGGATGTTGCGACCGGAGCGGCGGATGGGTTCAAGAATCGCCGCCGCCCAGGCTTGAGGTGATGAGTGACCGGAGGCGACGGCGCTCTCCGTGAGCGTCGGCGTCTCGTAGATGGCGCGAAGGTTATCCGAGTAACGCCACATCAACGCGAAGGCGCGCGCGGCAGTATCAGGATATTTGAAAGTAGGAATACCGGCCTCGTTCAACAGCTCTTCGCCCACTTCGACGTCCGGGCCGCCCATCCAGCTCGCGAGAAGCGGCTTTCCGTCCACGTGCGCGAAAGGTTTCAAGCGGTCAGCCGTCGCGGTGGCTTCGGTCATCTTCTGCGGCGTGAGAATAACGAGGATGCCGTCGTTGTTCGGGTCGCGTGAAACGATCTCCACAGCCTTCGCGTAACGCTCGGCATCCGCATCGCCGAGCACGTCGATCGGATTGCCGTGGCTCCAGTGTGGAGGAAGGAGCGCGTCGAGTTCGCGACGGGTTTCGGCGGAAAGTTCCGCGAGCTGGCCGCCGCTGCGAATGAGCATGTCGGTGCTGAGCGCGCCGGGGCCGCCGGCATTCGTGATGATGGCGAGGCGCGGTCCGCGTGGGCGTGGTTGCTTGGCGAGCACTTCAGCAATGTTGAAGAGTTCACCGATCGATTCCACGCGCAGGACACCGACGCGGTTGAACGCAGCATCCAGCACTTCATCACTGCCGGTGAGCGAACCGGTGTGCGACGCGGCGGCTTTCGCGGCAGCTTCGGTGCGACCGACTTTGATGACGATGATGGGTTTGGCGAGCGCGACTTCGCGCGCGGCGGAGAGGAACGCGCGGGCGTCGCCGACGGATTCCATGTAGCAGACGATGCTCTTGGTGTGCGGGTCGTCGCCGAAATAATAGATGAGGTCACCCCAGCCGACATCGAGCATCGAGCCAATGGAAACGAAACCACTAAAGCCGACGTGTTCCTTGAAGCTCCAGTCGAGGATCGCGGTGCAGAGCGCGCCGCTCTGGCTGATGAAGGCGAGGTTGCCCGGGCGCGCCATGTCCGCAGCGAACGTGGCATTGAATTTGTCGAGCGGCGACATCACGCCGAGACAGTTCGGTCCCACGATGCGCATGCCGACGCGTCGGGCCTCGGCGAGGATCTGCTGCTCCATCTCGGCGCCGGCGGGACCGGTTTCCTTGAAGCCGGCGGAGATGATGATGACGCCGGGCACGCCTTCCGCGGTGCATTCCTGGATGAGGCCGGGAACGCTCGTGGCGGGCGTAACGATGACGGCGAGGTCCACCTTCTCGGGCAGCGCGGCGAGGCTTGGATACGCTTTGCGTCCGAGCACGGCCGGGCGCTTGGGATTGATCGGGTAAACGTTGCCGGTGAACGACGCGAGGTTTTCCAGAACGGCTCGTCCGACGCTGCCTTCCTTTTCCGTGGCACCGATCACAGCGACGTTCTTCGGCGTGAAGATGGCGTTGAGCGGGGCACGACGGGCGGCGGGCGGGTTGGCTGAGGGGTGATATGGTTTCACGAAAGCGGTGAAGGGAAGGTGGGATGAACGAGAGAACGCGCCTCCTCTCCCGCACTGCGCAGAGGAGAGGGTGCCCGAAGGGCGGGAGAGGAGTCGTCGAGATCTGGGAACAGCATTAAAAAGCCGGTGTTCAGAGTTTGCCCTTGCGAAGGAGTTCCTGCGCCTTTTCGAGCGGCAGCGCCTTCTGTTTGCGAATGTCGGCGATGACCTTCATTTGCTTTTCGTTCGGGCGAAAGTCGCGCAGCAAGGCGTCCGTGACCTCGATTTGCTCGGCCTGCTTGAACTGCGTCAGAGTCGGCGCATCCCATTTTGAAACCAGCCGGCCGACGCGAGTCGTGCGCTGAACTTCGTCCACCCGGTTCTGCATCAGCGCGAGGATGCTGTCAACCGGCGCGGTGCTGAACACCCGCAGATGATTCTGGTCCTGCTCGTTTTTCAATTCGGCTTCCATGTCGCGGAAGCGGACCATGTCACCGGCGGCTTTGGCTTCCTTCGCTGATTTTGCCAAATCCTTGATCTTCTGCTGATAGCCTTCCGACCAGAAATGCGCGTAGGCGATGGCGCGCGAATCGTAGACTCCGATGCGATTGGTCAGCGATGCCGTGTCTGCAGCGCGAGAAGACGGTGGCGAGAAGAACGCCAGTGTGAACGCGATGGCCTGCGCCAGCAGGCTTAGGGAGAATCCGTGAGATCCATCTCGAGAATGCGTTCACGCTCTTGCCTTCTTCCGCAGCGCTTCTTCCTTTTCCAGAATCGCCACCGTCGTCTTCAGCACGGTATCGGGATTGAGCGAGATGCTGTCGATGCCGTGCTCGACGAGGAATTGCGCGAAGTCCGGGTAGTCGCTCGGCGCCTGGCCGCAGATGCCGATCTTGCGCTGGCGGCTGCGGCAGATGTGGATGACTTCTCCGATCATCGCCTTCACCGCCGGATTCCGTTCATCGAAGATCGGCGCGACGATCTCGCTGTCGCGGTCGACGCCAAGGATGAGCTGCGTGAGATCATTGGAACCGATGCTGAAGCCGTCGAAGATATCTGCGAACTGCTCGGCGAGGATGACGTTGCTCGGGATCTCGCACATCACGTAAAGCTCGAGGCCGTTCACGCCGCGCTTGAGGCCGTGCTTCTCCATCTCGGCTTGCACGCGCCGGCCTTCGTCCACGGTGCGGCAGAACGGAATCATCAGCTTGAGATTCGTGAGGCCCATCTCGTCGCGCACCTTCTTCATCGCGCGACATTCGAGGGCGAATCCCGCCTGATAACGCGGATTGTAGTAACGGCTCGCGCCGCGGAAGCCGATCATCGGGTTCTCCTCCACCGGCTCATACTTCGCGCCGCCGATGAGATTCGCGTACTCGTTCGTTTTGAAATCGCTCAGGCGGAGGATGACATCCTTCGGATAAAACGCAGCGGCGATCATCGCGACGCCCTGCGCGAGTTTGTCGACGAAGAACTGAGGCTTGTCGTCGTAGCCAGCGGTGAGGCCGGCGATCTGTTGCTTCACCTGGCCACTTTCCATCCTGTCGTAGTCGACCAGCGCCAGCGGATGAATCTTGATGTAGGTGGTGATGATAAATTCCTCGCGCGCCAGGCCCACGCCGTCATTCGGGATGAACGAAAGCGAGAAGGCTTCTTCCGGATTGCCGAGGTTCATCATCACGCGCGTCTTTGGGCGGCGCAGTTCCTTCAAGTTCGTGCGCTGCACGTCGAACTCGAGCTTCCCGTCGTAGACAAATCCGGCGTCGCCCTCCGCGCAGGAAACGGTGACGAGCTGTCCATCCTTCAATAGTTCCGTGCCGTGCTCCGTGCCGACAATCGCCGGAACGCCGAGCTCGCGGCTGACGATGGCGGCGTGACAGGTGCGCCCGCCGCGATTCGTCACGATCGCGCCGGCCTTCTTCATGATCGGTTCCCAGTCGGGATCGGTCTTGTCGGTGACAAGGATGTCGCCGGGCTGGAACTGATCGAGAAACTGGACACTCTTGATCACGCGCACCGGACCGGTCGCGATCTTCTCGCCAACACTGCGACCGGTGACGAGCACAGTGCCGCGCCTCTTGAGTTTGTAGGTTTCAACGACGTCGAGCTGCTTGCGCGATTGCACAGTCTCGGGTCGCGCCTGGACGATGAAGAGTTCTCCGGTGCGGCCGTCCTTCGCCCATTCCATGTCCATCGGGGCCGGCTGCCCTTCTTCGCCGAATAATGATCCTCGATGAGACAGGCCCAGCGCGCGAGTTGGAGGATGTCGTCGTCTGAGATTGCGAAACGCGTGCGGTCGCCGGGAGCGACGGGGACGTTCTTGACCATCTTTCCGCCGCCGATGTCGTAGACGAGTTTGAATTCCTTCGTGCCGACGATCTTTTGCAGGATCGGTTTGAACCCCGCCTTGAGCGTCGGCTTGAAGACGTAGTATTCGTCCGGGTTGACCGTGCCCTGCACGACGTTCTCGCCCAGGCCATAGGCGGCATTGATGAGGACGGCGTCGCGGAAACCGGTCTCGGTATCGATGGTGAACATCACGCCCGACGCGCCGAGATCCGCGCGCACCATGCGCTGCACGCCGATGGAGAGCGCGATCTTGAAATGATCGAAGCCTTTGTCGACGCGGTAGGAGATTGCGCGGTCGGTGAAGAGCGAGGCGAAGCAACGCTTGCAGGTGTCCAGCAGCGCAAGATGGCCCTGCACGTTAAGATACGTCTCCTGCTGGCCGGCGAACGAAGCGTCTGGCAAATCCTCGGCGGTCGCGCTGCTGCGCACGGCGACATCGACCGGATGGAGATGCGTTCCACGAAACGTGTCGTAGGCGCTGATGATCTCCTGCTCCAAGTCCCGGGGCAGATCGGCGGCGAGGATCGCCTGACGCACCTGACTGCCACGCTGGCGAAGGTTGTCGATGTCGGTGGTGTCGAGACCGCCCAGCAGTTCACGAATCTTCGCGTCGAGCTTCGCCTCGCGCAGGAAATGACGGTAGGCCTCGGCGGTGATGGCGAAGCCGTTGGGAATCTTCACGCCCTGACGGGTGAGCTCGCGATACATCTCGCCGAGCGACGCGTTCTTGCCGCCGACGAGAGGAATGTCCTCAATGCAGATGTCGGCAAACCACTTTACAAATCGCGGCGCGACGGCGGCTTTCCGGTCCGGCGCGGGAACTTCAAGGGTGCCAATCATACGACGTCCTCCTTCAGGTCGTTCCGGTGGTGGCCGGGGTTTTCGTGGTGACGGGGGATTTCACAAACTCGCGTTCGTTCTCCCGAACGACGAGCACCGGACAACCAGCGTGGCGGATGACGCGTTCCGCCGTGCTGCCAAGGAACACGTGGGCCAGGCCGCTGCGGCCGTGGGTCGATACGATGATTAAGTCCGCGTTGAGTTCCTTTGCGGCCTTCACGATCTCCGTTTGCGGGTGACCAATGCGCAGGACTTGTTCCGATGCAATGTCTCCCGGTAACGCCTGACGGACGACTTTGAGCTCGCGCTCGGCGGCTTCGCGCATTTGCGCTTCGATGAGCTCAACGTCCACGCCGGTCATCTCGGGGATCGGGATGTACGGCTGGATGACGTGTGTGACGAGAAGGGTGGCTCCAAATTGGCGCGCGAAGGGCAGGGCATATTGCAGCGCCTTCGCGGAGCAATCGGAGAAGTCCACCGGCACGAGGATGCGTTTCAGCTGAAACACGGAAAGAGTCGATGCGGCTGGTGCGGGTGCGGTGTCGCGGATGCGCGATTCGTTCTTGTCGAGTTGCATGACGACTCCGCCGTTTCGAGAGTTGCGTTTGATTTTCATAGGTCAGGTAAGGTTGAGGGTTTCGAATCGTTACGGTTGTTTCGCGGGCGCTGCGGGGACGTTTAGCACGGAGTCGTAGCTCCCGAATGGGTTGGGCACGAGCTCGCTCGATTCCGGATCGGGCAGCCATTCGCCGTCCACGACGAGGCGATAGGTGTAGGTGCCGGGGTCGAGCGTGAGCTCCTTGGCCCAACGTCCGTCGCCGAGGTTGATCATCTCCGTCACGGCGGGATGCCATTCATTGAAGCTACCCGCGACGTAGACGGACTTGGCGTGCGGATTGACGTAGTCGAGCCGCACGAGCCGGGTGTGTGGAGCGTTTTCAACGGCGGTCGTTGCCGAGGTTGGTTTGCGTGTCGACTTTTTCATAACGGTTCCTTTTCAGTGGCTAATACAATAGACGCCGTCGCGGGAGATTCGCTTGCCCCAAAGTTGCTGAAGCATTGCTGCATTTTGCTGCGGAGTGAGCACGCTTTGTGTGGTGGGTGATTGATTGCCTGTGTGCGGGCGCGCCAATCCTCGGCTGGAGGTTTGCAAGATGCGTGAAGCGCGTGGGCCTGGACGGGGCGTGATTGAATCAGGATTGGAGAGGGACTGGATGGGAGGAGCCCGGCTTCAATCCCGGTGACCACGCCGGATCCGGTGGGCCGGCGGGCGCCCGAGACAACAACCGCCATGAAAGGAAACAGACGATGAATGCCATGACTCGTTGGGATCCGTTCAAGGAGATGGATGATCTCCAGACCCGGTTTGCCAAACTGTTTGGCATGACTCCCCCGCGTCCGGAGAACGGCGGCAAGGAGTGGATGACCGTCACGGAATGGACGCCGCTCATCGACATCATTGAAGACGACAAGGAATGGCTCTTGAAGGCCGACCTTCCGGAAGTGAAGAAGGAAGATGTGAAGGTGAATGTCGAGAATGGCGTGCTCACCATCACCGGCGAACGGAAGTTCGAGAAGGAAGAGAAGGACAAGAAGTATCATCGCGTGGAGCGAGCGTATGGAAACTTCCTTCGCAGTTTCGCCCTGCCGGATGACGCGGACAGCGCCAAGGTGAACGCCGAGTTCAAGGACGGCGTGCTCAAAGTTCACCTGCCCAAGACGGAGAAGGCGAAACCGAAAGCCGTCGAAGTCAAAGTCACCTGAAGTTACTGGTGACTCGTGTAGAGGCCGGGCGGGTTGACGGCGCACCAAAGTGCCAGAAGTCCGCCCGGTAATTTTTTCAATTCACTTGGTCAACTTCGAAGATTTTATGCCTGCCACTACTCTCAGCAAAACCACCCGCAAACCCGGCGCCAATCGTAACGAACGAACGCGCCGTCACGCGCCGAAGGCGGCGAACTTCAAGCAATCCCGCGACCTGCGGGAAGATCGCGGCGAACGTCAGATTAAGACGACAGTGCGGCCTGCTTCGGGGCGTCGGTGAGGGAATCGTCGCTCACCACTTCATGCCCGGCTTGCGCATCGCGTCGAGGCATTGCTTCACGTCCATGCCACGCTTGGCCTCAAGAGCCCAGGTCGCGCAGCGATCATTCCACAGCTTCGCTTCGGCAGCGGTCGGCGTGAACGGCTTGGCGTGCGGCACATCCTGGCCGATCAACATCGCGAGATAGCCGTCCATCCCGAACGAGTTCGAAGAGTGGAGCAACTGTGCGCCGGCGACGACGCTGGGACCGTTCTCCTTGTAGAAGTCCACGAGGAACTGCGCGTCGTGGAGTTTCGTGTCGTTGCGGGCGGCCTGCCAGAACGCGTTATCGATCCGCGTATTGAACTTGTAGTGGACGGCGAGGAAGTCGCGGATGTCATCCCAGGCCTGCGCGTTGTAGTTGTTGTAGAGCTGGATGAGCGTGGGCGTGGGCGCGCAGAGGCTGTCGATGAGGGAGTCGGCGAGCGTGCTGGCTTCGACGCAGATGACCTGGAGCGCCGTGGCTTCGAGCGGTTCGACGAAGCCGACGGAGTTCCCGATGCCGACGACATTGCCGACCCAGTTGCGCGCGTAACGGCCGGTGCGGAACTTCACGACGCGCGGTTCGTTGGCGATGCGCGGATTCTTGCGCATCAATTCGGCGAGTGCATCGGCGTCGCTGATGAAGTTCGAGGAGTAAACGTAGCCGCGGTTGATCCAGTTCTCGTGTTCGATCTGCCAGCACCAGCCGGCGTCCATCGTCTCGGCGACGGTGTAGGGCTTGATCGGTTCGTCGGTGCGCGGCCAGCCGCCGATGACGGCGCGGTCGCAGAAGAGCGAGTCGCTGTAGCTGAGGAACGGTTCGTTCAAGGCGCGACCGAGTAACTCGCTGCGAAAGCCGGAGGCGTCGATGTAGAGGTCCGCGGTGATGCGGTCGCCGGATTCGGTGATCAGCGCGGCAATGCCTTGCGGGCCGGTCTCGGGCCGCACTGTTGCGTCGATGATTTCCACGCCGAACGTGCGCGCGACATTCTCAAGCCAGCCGACAAGTTTCTTGTTCTCAACGTGGAACGCGTGCTGGTTGTGGAACTCGGGAAAGCCATCGGCGCGTTTCGGGAACGCCTTGTCGTGCGCCATAAAGGCGGAGATGCGGCCGGCGTAGGGCTGGTTGTATTGGTAGAAGAATCCGTTGTTGCGCGAGAGCTCCGGGTAACGGTGCTGATACTCGTAGGCGAAGGTGTAATAGAATTCCTTGCGCGGTCCCCAGAGGAATTTGATGCCCAGCTTCCACGTCGGCTCGGCCTCGGCGTAGAACTGTTGCGGTTTGAGTTTGAGATACTCGAAGAAGTGGCGCGGGAACGAAACGGTGGTGCCTTCGCCGACGCCGATGACGCCGATGTCCGGGCTGCGCACGACGCGGACTTTTACGTTGGGCAACTTGCGCTTGAGCGTGATGGCGGCCATGAAGCCGGCGCTGCCGCCGCCGAGGACGGCGATCGTTTGAATCGTTTCAGAGGAGGACATGGTGGAAAGGGTAAGTAGGATGGACACGGCCCGCAAATGGAAACCCTGCGCACGGACTGTGAAGTGTATCGCAGCCGGTGGGTTGTGCCTGGATTGCCGGGAGCGATGTCAATTCGGGCCAAGACTCGCTGCGGTTCGACAAACAGACTGCACTTGCTAATCTCCTTTCCACGTCTGCGGTGGTGACTATTTCCGCCGCGGGCTGGTCTAGTGGAATGAAATGACGAAAACCCGGTCCACGTCGCCGCGCAAAGTCGCGTTGCTGATTGAAACGTCGAACGCGTATGCGCGCGGCTTGTTGCAAGGCATCATCGCCTACCTGCGCGAACACGGTCCGTGGTCGGTGTATCTCGCCGAGCAGCGTCGCGGTGATTTGCCGCCGGCGTGGCTGGCGCGCTGGGATGGAGACGGCGTGATCGCTCGCATTGAGAACGCGGAGATTGCACGGGTTCTTTCCAAGCTGCGCGTTCCCATCGTCGATGTCAGCGCGGCGCGTCCACTGCCGAAGCTGCCTTGCTTTGAAATCGACGAGGAAGCCGTGGGGAGAATCGCCGCGCGGCACTTCATGGAGCGTGGCTTCAAGAACTTTGCCTACTGCGGCAATCCAAGGTTTGTCTGGTCCGATCTGCGAGGCAATAACTTCATGAAGTTTGTGAGCGAGGCGGGCTACCCCGTCTTTGCCTGCCAGTCTCCATCGGGCGAAGTGGGCGATGACCAGGCGGACATCGAGCACATCGCGCAATGGGTGGCTTCGCTGCCGAAGCCGGTCGGCATTCTGGCGTGTTACGACTTTCGCGGTCGTCAGGTGCTGGATGCCTGTCGTCTTCGCGGGATTGCCGTGCCGGACGAAGTGGCGGTGCTGGGCGTCGACAACGACGATCTGCTCTGCAACCTGTGCCATCCGCCGATGTCGAGCATCATTCCGAACATGCAGCAGACCGGGTATCGCGCGGCGGAGTTGCTGGATCGGCTAATGAACGGCGAGAAGGCGCGTCCCGAGGTCCATTTCATTGAGCCGCTCGGGGTGGCGACGCGCCAGTCCACCGACACGCTCGCCATCGAGGATTCGAATCTTGTTCGCGCCATTCGGTATATCCGGGACCACGCCTGCGAGGGCATCAGTGTGAAAGATGTGCTTCGGGCTGTTCCGCAATCGCGCCGCATTCTGGAGGGCCGGTTCAAGAAGCTGGTCGGGCGGACGCCGCACGAGGAGATCCTCCGCGTACAGATCGACCGCGCCAAGGTGTTGCTGGCGGAGACGGAGTTGCCGATGGCGCAGATTGCTGAGCGCGCTGGGTTTGCCCACGTGGAGTATTTCAGCGCGGTTTTCAAACGCGAGGCCGGGTCTCCGCCGAGTCGTTACCGCGCGCAGAATCGTGGGAGGCAGGGTGATTTCGCCCGCGGCGGGGCTGAGGATTGAGGGCCGGTTGCTGGAGCGGTTGTGACGTGCGGAGTTTCGGCTTTTCTTGGGAGGAACTTGCGGAGATCGGTGCGAACTAAAAGTAGGCCGGATTCTGCGATGAAGTAAAATTCCTCAAATCAAATGCGCAAGTTCTCATGGTTGACCTTGAGAGAAGGCAATACTCTGATAGCGTCTCACTATATCCCGTTGCGCTTCCGAGCGTGCTGTATTCGTCGCTGGTTTCGACTGGCTGCGGATGCGCGTGACGGGGTTTATCAGAAGTAACATTGAAAACGTTTCATCCATAACTCTATGAAGTCCAAACCGAACTCTTCTCGAAAATCCCGTCCCGGCGTTTTGCCCGCGGTCACCGCGGCGCTGGCGCTGCTGGGTTTCATCAGCCCGGCCACGGCGCAATTGCAGCTGGCGGGCGACCTGTTTGTTGACGTTGACGCGACAACCCTTTCCGAAGGTCCGCTGTCGTCGATTGTGAACAGCGGAACCTTGGGCGGCCTGTTCGAGGCGCGGGGTGGCGGTGCCACAGTGCCGGCGGTGACCACGATCAACGGCGTCAAGGCGATTACCTTTGATGGAACGGACTTCATGCAGCTGGTGGGAGAGCTGGGTGGCGCGGTGACTCCTCCGCCGGATGGTTTGGTGGGCGGCAACCCGTCCCGTACCATTGAAGTTTGGGCTTACAATCCGGAGATTGCTGACGAGAAACGATTGTCTCCTGGGGCAAGCGCGGGGGTGGCGATGGTTCAAACATGTCGTTCAACTACGGCTCCAACGGAACCTGGGGCGCGGTCGGCCAGTGGGGCAGCCCGGATATCGGATGGGCCAATGACGGTGGCGCCCCGGCGGCGCGTGCCTGGCATCATCTCGTCTACACTTATGATGGTGCGACGCAGCGCGTCTACTCGGATGGCATCATGCTGAACGAGGAGGCAGTGTCCTTGAACACGCATCCGAACACATCGATTGTGCTCGCGGCCCAGTTGGAAGGCGACGGCGTGACGGTGACGGGCGGGCTTCGCGGCTCATTGAGCCTGGCCAAGGTGCGCATTCACAACGACGCGCTGACGGCCGAGCAGGTGAAGCAGAATTTCGACTTGGAGAAGACCGGCTTCAACAACCTCCCGGCACCGCTTCCTCTCAGCTCGGCGCCAATTCATCGTTATTCGTTCAACGAAACGGCGGCACCGGATGCGGCTGGCCTGAACTTCAACGACTCTGTCGGCACCGCTCACGGTACCGTTCGCGGCGCTGGCACGTCGTTCTCCGGGACACGTCTCGCCCTTTCTGGCGGCAGCAACGCCGATGCTGGATATGGTGACCTGCCAAACGGCCTGGTGTCCGCCAACAGCGCGAACAATGGCGGCAGCGGACAGATCACAGTCGAAGGCTGGGTCAAAGTGACGGGCAATCAAACGTGGTCGCGCGTGTTCGATTTCGGCAACACGACTGCCGGAGAAGTGACGGGGCCGCAGGCCGGTATTGGGCCGGGACTGGGGTCCTTGTTCTATACCGCCCAGATTGGTGCGGATCTCGACAATCACAGGACCGAGGTTCAGGTGCCAGTGTGAATACTCCGGGCGGCACAACGCCGAGGTCAGGATTTCCACTTCGCGATCACCTGGGATGAAACCACTCGTGAGGTGCGAACCTACGAGAATGGCGTGTTGCAAAACACTTTTACGGCGCCGGGGGCGATGAGCGCCATCAACGATGTCAACGCATGGCTGGGTCGGTCCCAGTACGATGACTTGAACATGCAGGGCGAGTTCGACGAGTTCCGCATTTATGACCGCGTGCTGACGGCGCGGGAAGTGGCCGGCAACTTCGGGGCCGGCCCGGAAGTGGTCAACCTCTCCGAGGACCCGGTCTCGTTCGTCTCGCAGCCGAATTCGGTTACCAACTACGAAAGCTTCCGTGCGGACTTTGAAGCCGTGGCGACCGGTGCCGCACCGTTGACCTACCAATGGTACCGCGATGATGTCGCGATTCCCGGAGCGACGGGCCCGTCTTATTCGTTTGTGACGTCGGTTGCTGACAGCGGCGCGCATCTACAGCGTGGCTGCAAACACGCCGAATGGTGTTCCGACGGTCGTAACCAGCGTGGTGGCGACGTTGACGGTCCGGGGCGTTCCCGCACCGACATTGAAGAACCAATACACATTCAACGAGGCGGCTGGACTTACCGTGGCCACGGACGTGGTGGGCGGGAAAGACGGCGCAGTGGTGGGCAGCGGTTCCTATGCGGATGGCAAGCTCACGCTCGACGGCAGTTCGGCATACGTCAATCTGCCGAATGACATTGTCCTCCCGTATCAGAGCATCACGGTTGAAGCCTGGGTGCAGGACGACGGCAGCGCTGGTTGGGCGCGTATCTTCGACTTCGGCAATAGCTCGGGTGGCGAGGACTTCCCCATTGGTTCCGGTACGTCCGGAACTCAGTATATGTTCCTCTCTGCTCCGAGCGGTCTCGGCAATCTGCGTGGCGCCTACACGGTGTCTGGTGGTGGCGCT
>JADJPG010000081.1 GCA_016713365.1 Verrucomicrobiota bacterium
TTGGGGAGTTGAGTGATGAGTGAAGAAGAGCAATCCACCCACGCCACCCGCGCCCTGCATCTTGGCAGGCCCAGCTTGGGCGCCGCTGACGTCCAGTCCCCAGAGGAAGGAACGAGTGATGGCGGCATTGGTGCCATTGAAGGCGCCGAGCAGATTCCAGCCGTCGTACAGTAACTTCTCGTGCAGCACGCGCGTCCACGCGCTGCCCGTCCAGTTGCTCAGCCACACGGCGGCATTGCCGTTGTTAACGATGTTGGAAGTTTGGCTCGTGGGGAAAGGATACGCTCCCGGTTTTCTGGATCAAGGCAAAGCACCCTTCTATTCGGCCATATTCTTGAATCGGAAACACTTCCACAAAGGTCATCGTAGGTCCTTCCGGGAAGCAGGCGCCCAACTGCGCCCAAGGACGACGGCCTTTCACCGATCCTGCCTCGCCTCGCACTGATCCTGCGCCGTCCCGCGTCGATCCTCCGCGATACGGTGCCGATCCTGTCCTCAGGATCGTTGCTCCTGCACCCAGGATCACCGATCCTCCCCTCAGGATCAGCGATCCCGCGCCATCCGGCGCTGATCCGGACCGGCGGATCACCGATCCTGCACACGATGTCGTTGATCCTGGACGGCAGATCGCGGGTGAGAAACATCCCGCTGCACATCGTTGGCGAAGTTGCCCGGGTAACCGACGACGTGAGAATGCGGACCTTGCATCACAGACTCACCCTGCTCCACCTCGTCACCTCGGTGGCTACGGCGATGGAGATCCGACGGGGTGGAAACTGGTGCTCCAAGCTGAAATCCGTCCCTTCAAAACAACGCGAGCGATTGAAGCACCGGCTCCAATCGCTCGCGAACATGCTGAGGTCAGCAAACAACCCGTGACCCACAGAACCTCAGCGGGGTTCCCCACCACCGAGCCGCGATTTAGCAGTGCCGATGCCAGTACCGAAAACGCCCTGAAATCGCGAGATCTCACGGGACATCGGCCATAACCACGGCGGGAAGCACGCGCAAAACGCGGGATTTTCACGCCGTGCATGAGCCGTTCAGAGACTCGCGGAAGGAGAGTTTTGTCGACGGAACTGGTCGAAGCCGAGTTGTTCCACGAGATGCAAGACCCGCCGCCTCGCAGTATTTCTCGTCTCCCGGTTCTTTCGCCTCGGGCAAAAACAAAAAGGGCGACGATGAATCGTCGCCCGGTGAGGAATCAAATGGTTGGCCGCGGGATTACTTGGCGGCTTCGATGGCGAGCAGCTCGACGTCGAAGATGAGCGTGCTGTTCGGACCGATCTTGCCACCCGCGCCGCGTTCGCCGTAGGCGAGCTTGGACGGAATGGTGAACTGGAACTTGTCGCCTTCCTTCATGAGCTGGACGCCTTCGGTCCAGCCGGGGATGACGCCGTTCAGGGGGAAGCTGATGGGTTCGCCGCGATCCACTGAGCTGTCGAACACGGTGCCGTCGATGAGCGTGCCGTGGTAGTGGACCTTGACGGTGTCCGTCGCCTTCGGAGATTTCGTTCCCTTGCCGGCCTTGAGGACCTTGTATTGGAGGCCGCTGGTGGTAACTTTCACGCCTTCCTTCTTGGCGTTGGCCGCGAGGAAATCTTCGCCGGCCTTGACGTTCTTGTCGCCATCGAGCTTTTGCTTGGCTTCCATCTTGGCCATCAGGTCGGTGCGGAACTGGGTGATGACCTCCTTCATTTCAGCCTCGGTCAGGAGCGTCTTGGCTCCGGAGAAGGCGTCCGCAAACCCCGCAGTCAAGGCCTTCACGTCGATGTCGATTTCCTGCCGCTTCATGTTGGCAGCGATGTCGGCACCGATCGAGTAACTGGCCTTTTGCTTGAGGTCTTTGAGTTCCATTTTGGTTTGTGCGTTCGTGGAGCAGACCACAGCCGTGGCGGCCACGAGGATGGGGATGAGTTTTGAGGTCATTAATATAGTGCGGCGCAGCATGAATTCGCCGCAGCCTCGGCAAGCCTCCGCGAATGCCAAATAAACGTCAAGCCACGGAACCGGGAAACCGGGTCAGGGGCGAGGCGCGGTGGGAGCGCGGAACTCCGATTCCGCGCTTTGGTCGGAATCGAGCGAGCGCGCCGATTCGGAGATCGGCGCTCCGGGATGGGCACGCGGCGCGCATCACGTCATCGAAGCGACTCAAGGCCCTCCGCCGAGGAGTGATTGAGTTTGCCCGCGAGGCCTTACCGCGGGATTCTACCACCCACGAATGGCGCTGACCGAAAAGCTCCGTCAACTCGCGGAAGCCGGACTGACGTTCCTCTATCCGGACGTCTGCCAGCTCTGCCACAATCAGCGCGCCACGGCGACGGAAGGCTACGTATGCTCGGAATGCTGGCGGAATGTCCGCTTTGTCGTTCCACCAATGTGCGATCGGTGCGGGCTGCCGTTCGAAGGCGAGATTTCCGACCGCTTCGAGTGCGCGAACTGCCGCGAGCTGGACCTCAGCTTCTCCACCGCCCGCTCCGCTGTCGCCGCCAAGGGCATGGTCCTCGACATCATCCACCGCTGGAAGTACGGCCGAGCCCTGTGGTTCGAACCCTTCCTCGCCAACCTGCTCATCCGCGAAGCCGCGCCCGCGCTCGCCGAAGGTGTATGGCAAGGCATCGTGCCGGTGCCGTTGCATCCCGGGAAACAGGCGGAGCGCGAATTCAACCAGGCGGACCATCTCGCCCGGCATTTGAGCGTCGCCACGCAGATTCCGCTGCGCGACGGCTGGCTGCGCCGCATCAATCCCACTCTCACGCAAACCCGCCTGACACGGGCGGAACGCGCGAAGAACATGGCGGGCGCCTTCGCCGCAGCGGTCGACCCGGCCGAGATCCGGGGCAAACGACTGATTGTGGTGGATGACGTCCTGACCACCGGCGCGACCACAAGCGCTTGTGCCGCCGTGCTCCGGGCTTGTGGCGCGGAGGAAGTTTGTGTATGGACGGTGGCGCGCGGTTTGTTAGACTGATCGCGTCTTTAATACCTATGGCTACGACCTCGTTCACCAAGAAATCCCTCGGCTTCGACATCGAACCCGCCGTGACGCCGCCGCCGGCGAGCTCGGAGACTTCGTTCCTGAAGAAGCCCAAGATCGGGGGCAAGCAACGCAAGAAGGAGATTCCGGAAGGTCTCTGGACCAAATGTCCGAAGTGCGAAACCATGGTGTTCGACAAGGAACTCGACGAGAACTTGAAGGTCTGCCCGAAGTGCAGCCATCACTTCCCGATCAGCGCCCGGGAGCGCATTCACTCGCTCGTGGAGACGTGTTCCTTCGAGGAGATGGACGCGGATATGACCAGCGTGGACATCCTCAAGTTCACCGGCGTCTCGTCCTACGAGGCCAAGCTCGATGCTTACCAGAAGTCCACTCAACTGAAAGACGCGGTCATCACCGGCATCGGCAAGATTGGCGAGTTCAGAGTCGGACTCGGCGTCATGGATTTCGCCTTCCTCGGCGGCTCGATGGGCTCGGTGGTCGGCGAGAAACTCACGCGCCTGATCGAAGCCTCCACCGATCGCGGAATTCCCGTCATCATCATTTCCACCAGCGGCGGCGCCCGCATGTATGAAGGCATGTTCAGCCTCATGCAGATGGCCAAGACCTGCGGTGCTCTCGCCTATCACGCCAAGGCCAAGCTCCCCTACATCAGCATCCTCACGCACCCGACCACCGCCGGTGTCATGGCCAGCTACGCCAGTGTGGGCGATCTCATCCTCGCCGAGCCTGCGGCGATGATCGGCTTCGCCGGACCGCGCGTCATCAAGGACACCACGCAGGCGGAACTGCCTCCCGGTTTTCAGACGGCTGAATTCCTCCTCGATCGCGGCCTCATCGACGCCATCGTTTCCCGCAAGGAAATGAAGGAACGCTTGGAATACTACCTTGATTTCCTGACGGAAGGAAAACGCCAAATGGCCGCGCTGGGTTGAACGGGATGGCTCGATCCCTTTTGAAGCTTTGCGCAGTTCACTTCGTCAGGAACCGCACATGGCAAGAAACAGATCGGGCGCGCTTTATTTCATCACGGTCATAGCGGGAGTAATCCTCGCTCAATTCCCGTTTCCGACATTCGCAGCAAACCCCGGGATTACCAACGTCACGGCCAGTCGTGACGGCATCACAATTCGTGGCACCACAGATGGTTCGTCCCTCCGCCTCGTTGAACTACGTGCCCACGGCAACTACAACGCCGTCACCAATCTCGGCACCGCAACGATTCCAGCCACCCCAGCCGCATTCTCGCTGAATCTGCCCCGACTGGATGGAAAGCGCGACCGCCTGTTCTCCAGCTTCGTCGTGGTGCGCGAGAACTCGACCGATCTCTCCGGCGCCATCGGCGCACCGCGCTTCGTCGAGCGCTTCGATAACGTCGCGACTTACAACACACCCTTCCCGACCGTCACCAGCAAGAAAGGCCTGCAAGTGCAGATGGTCGATGACGCCATCGCGCTCGGCATCAAGCACGCCGCGTTGAACATCAACTTCAGTCAGATGATCGACCTCAGCCAGCGCACGAACAGTTTTCCGTGGGACGTCGATGGCCACACGATTCATTTCCAACGCGGCTACATCGAATCGCTGGATCGCCAGATTGGTCCGCTTGCCGAAAAAGGCATCGTCATCTCCCTGATCCTCCTCGTGTATCAAGCAGGCGACGCTGCGCTAAACCGGCTTCTCCTGCACCCCAATTACGACCAGTCCGCTCCGAACCGCCTTGGCGCGTTCAACACCGTCACCGAGGAAGGGGCCCGTCACTTCCGCGCCTGCGTCGAGTTCCTCGCCGACCGTTACGCGCGCGAACCTCGTTACGGCGGTCGCGTGGCGAACTTCATTCTCGGCAACGAAGTGAACAGCCACTGGTTCTGGGCCAACATGGGGCGCGTCTCCATGGAAACCTTCGCCGAGGATTACCTGCGCACCGCGCGCATCGCGAACACCGCCTTGCGCAAAACTTCCTCCAGCGCGCGCCTCTACCTCTCACTCGAGCATCACTGGAACATCCATTACCCCGGTGGCGACGCGCAGCAGACGTTCGCCGGGCGCCCCTTCCTCGAATACTTCAATCGCCGCGCCAAGGCTCAGGGCGACTTCGACTGGCACCTCGCCTTCCATCCCTACCCAGAGAATCTCTTTGAACCGCGCACGTGGAATGACAAAAGCGCGACCACGAACGACAACACGCCGCGCATCACCTTCAAGAATCTTGAACTCCTCCCCCGCTTCCTGCGACAGCCGGACTTCCTCCACCACGGCCAACCGCGCCGCATCATTCTCTCCGAACAAGGTTTTCACACCGTCGACAAACCTGACGGCGAACGCTGGCAGGCCGCAGGCTACGCTTACGCCTACTACAAGACGGCGAATCTCCCGGACATCGATTCGTTCATCCTCCACCGCCACGTCGATCACGGCGCCGAAGGCGGCTTGAACCTCGGCCTCTGGGCACGCAACACCGCAGGCAAATCCATCGCCGAACCCGCTCGGAAGAAACTCATCTACGACGTCTTCCTCAAAGCCGACACCGCCCAGTGGCGCGAAGCGTTTGAATTTGCCCTGCCCATCATCGGCATCCAGCGTTGGGAGCAACTGCTGGCGCAATGACAGAGCTCATCTCCTCGAAGACTTGCTGTAAGCCCGCTCCACCTTCGCGACACGCATCACGTAATCTTCATACCAAACGCTCTTGCCGGCTTCCTGCGCGGGTTGATGACCGGGATGCGCCTTCCACGCCGCGATGGATTCCTCATCAGCCCAATACGAAATCGTGACACCGAAGCCATCCGTGCCGCGCACGGTCTCCACGCCCAGAAAACCGGGTTGCTTAGAAGCGAGCTCCACCATGCGTTCCGCCATCTCGCCATAGCCGCGATCAGCATCGGCTCGTTGTGACGTGAAGATAACGGCGTAATACGGCGGCTCCGGCGTCCGCGCAAAGGAAGGATTCTCGTTCGGCATAAGCTCCAACCAGACTCGCCTGACACCGCAGAATTTGCCACCGGAGAATCCTTCTTGGTCCACCATCCGCCTCCACACGCACCGCGACGAATCCATTTCCGAAACTGCTTTGCTCGATTCACTTCACGAATGCCACCGCGTCACAATTCATGATTGCGTCCCGAAAAATCTCGCTTCTATAGTCGCTCCTCTTTTTTAAGAACTATGAACACGACACCCATCCGCGTGGCCGTGACCGGCGCTGCCGGCCAGATTGGCTACTCCCTGCTCTTCCGTATCGCTTCCGGCGCCATGTTCGGCCCGAACCAGCCCGTCATCCTGCACCTGATCGAGATCCCCGACGAGAAAGCCATGAAAGCCCTCGGCGGCGTGATCATGGAACTCGAGGACTGCGCGTTCCCTCTGCTCAAGGGCTGCGTTCCGACCAGCGACTTGAACGAAGGCTTCAAGGGCGTGAACTGGGCTCTCCTCGTTGGCGCCCGTCCGCGCGGCCCCGGCATGGAACGCAAGGATCTCCTCTCCGCGAACGGCAAGATCTTCACCAGCCAGGGCACCGCGATCGCTCGCAATGCCGCAAAGGACATCCGCACGCTCGTCGTCGGCAATCCATGCAATACGAACTCGCTCATCGCCATGAACAGCGCCGCCGGCGTGCCGCGCGAACAGTTCTTCGCCATGACCGCGCTTGATGAAAATCGCGCCCGCACCCAGCTCGCCAAGAAGGCCGGCACCCCCGTCGAATCGATCACCAACCTCTGCATCTGGGGCAACCACAGCTCGACGATGTATCCTGATTTCTTCAACGCGAAGATTCAGGGCCGTCCCGTCACCGACGTGATCGGTCACCGCGAATGGCTGGAGAAGGACTTCATCGCCACCGTGCAGAAGCGTGGCGCGGCGATCATCGAAGCCCGCGGCCTCAGCTCCGCCGCCAGCGCAGCGAACGCCGTCGTGGACACCGTCCGGCGCCTCACCACCCCGACGCCTGCGGGAGATTGGTTCAGCGTCGCCGTGGACTCCGACGGCAGCTACGGCATCGAGAAGGGACATGTTCAGCTTCCCGATCCGCACCGACGGCAAGAAGTGGGAAATCGTCCAGGGCCTGCCCGTGAACGAATTCAGCCGCGCGAAGATCACCGCGACGGAGAATGAACTGAAGGAAGAGAAGTCTCTCGTGGCCGACCTGCTGCCCAAGTAATCAGCCTCGATCCACTTTGCGAGAGCGCGATCCCTCGGGATCGCGCTTTTCATTTTTGCGCGCCAGTCGCCTGCCGAATCTTGGCGATTACTGTCATCTCAATTGTGTTCCCGTCAGCAGATATCTTTGGGATCACGTCAAGGCTTGGCCCCACCGAATAGTCGGTGCCGTCGACAGTCAGGCTTCGGGTGACTTCGATTCTCGCCTGACGACCATCGGCGGTGAGGACTCTTGGCGCAGACAGCACGTTCACATCCTGCGATTTCTCAAGCTGCTCTCGTAGCCACTGCTGCTGAGCAGGCTCTAGGATCGTTTGCGCACTGCTCTCTTTTCCGGATGTCCGCATCGATTGGAGGTTCAGATGTTCCAGCGCTTCATCAGGCAGCTCCGCAAAGCGCGCTTGCACCACCACTTGGGCATCTTCACCGGGTTGAGCGGCATTGCCGCTAGAGTTAACGAGAGCCGGTTCGACCATGACGATGGCGCGATTCCCATTGGGAAGTTTCCATCCACCAGTAACAAGCGATTGCTGGGGCGCCAGCGAGGCCCGCAGCGTCGCGGAAAACGTCTGGACCGGCTCTGTCTGCGGCTCTGGAGAGTTCTGCGCGACTGCACTCGCCGTCGCCTTTCGTTCAGCCGCCGCACGAGCGTCGCGTTCCTTCTTCAGCTGATCCCGCAACTGCGACACTTCACCGCGCAATCGCAGCAGCTCCGCTTCCGCCTTACGCGCCTTCTCCAGCTCGCCAGCATCCACTGCCTGCTTCCGAAGCTGCTTGATCTCCTCCTTCATCCAGAATGCACCCTCGGCTGCGTCCGACGTCAGTTCCGCATTCTCCGCCTGCGCCTGTTGCAGCGCGCGCCGCTGCCAGAACATTCCCCCGCCCAAAGCCACGATGAGAAGAACCACCAACCAACGTCCTGCATTGTTCATATAGAATTGCGTGAATTACCCCACCGACCTCTGGAGATGGAGTGGAGTTACCACTGGTCCCCCTATTCAGCAACCCGAAGTTTCGCCCCCTTTCGAACCGCCGCAGTTGCCATAACGATACGCAGCCGCCATATTGTCTTCGTTCGACATGAACCAAAGCCACGCCACCAACATCGTTCTCTACGACGACCAGTGTTCGCTCTGCTCGTTCCAGATGCGCGTGGTGACCTGGCTCGATTGGTTCAACACCGTCAGTCTCCTCCCGATCTCCAATCCCCGCGCCGCCGAAGTCGCGCCCACCATCACGCGCGAGGCGTTGCTCGAAGCCATCCACTGCATCGCCAAAGACGGGACGATTCATCGCGGCGCCCGCTGCATTCGCTTCATCGGCATGCGGATGCCCCTGGGAATTCCCGTCGCGTTGATTCTTTGGTTCCCCGGCGTGATTTGGATTGCTGAGAAGATTTACCAGTGGATTAGCCGCAATCGCTACCTGCTCAGCCGCCTTTTTGGTTGCAAGGAAGCCTGCGCCATCATGCCCATGCGCCAGCGCGCGAATGAAGAGCAAGTTCGCTCCAAGTAAGTTTGCCTCCGAACTCCCAGCCGTCCGTCCTCAGCTGAAAATCTCCCGCACGACGTGTCCGTGCACGTCGGTCAGTCGGAAGTCCCGCCCATCGAAACGATACGTCAACTTCTCGTGATCGAGCCCGAGCAAGTGCAGGATCGTCGCGTGGAGATCGTGCATGTGGACCTTGTCCACGACCGCCTTGTGCCCGAACTCATCCGTCTCCCCGAGGACGAAACCCGGCTTCACGCCGCCACCCGCCAGCCAGACGGTAAACCCGCCCGGATTGTGATCGCGCCCGGTTCCATTCTTCTCGGCGTAAGGCGTCCGTCCAAATTCGCCGCCCCACCAGACCAACGTGTCCTCCAGCAGACCGCGCTGCTTCAAGTCCGTCAGCAAACCCGCCACCGGCTTGTCCACCGCGCGGGCATGATCGGCGTGTTTGATTAAGTTCGAGTGTTGGTCCCAACGCGGGTTCGCCGTGTTGTCGCCATACGTCACCTGCACAAAGCGCACGCCCTCTTCGCAGAGCCGCCGCGCCATCAAACACTGCCGGCCGAAATCATCCGTCTCCTTTTCGCCAATGCCGTAGAGCGCCAGCGTCGACGCAGACTCCTTCGCGAGCTCCAGCACGCCCGGAGCGTTATTCTGCATGCGCCACGCGAGTTCGAAGGAATTGATCACCGCCTCCAATTCGCCATCGCCCGGGTTCAGCTTCAGCTGCTCCGCATTCAATGCCTGCAGCAACTCCAACTGACGTCGTTGCTCGGCAGAACTGCGTCCCGCGTTCGTGAGATTACGAATTCCCAACTCCTTCGCGGGAACGCCTGCCGTTCCGATCGCCGTTCCTTGATGCACCGCCGGAAGAAACGCGTTTCCAAAGTTTCGCGCGCCTCCGTTGCCGAGCGACGGCGCAATGGTGACGAAGCCCGGGAGGTTCGCGTTCTCCGTCCCGAGACCATAGTTCACCCACGCCCCCATGCTGGGCCGGATGAAGTTCGTCGACCCGCAATGCAGGAACAATGTCGCCGGACCGTGCGCCACGCCTTCCGTGTGCATCGAACGAATGAAACACAGGTCGTCCACGTGCCGCGCCATCTCGGGAAAGAGTTCACTCACCCAGCGCCCCGTCTGTCCGTGCTGCGCGAATTTCCACGGAGACTTCAACACCCGCTGGTCCGTGCCCCGATCGCCCGTGTTTGCCACCGTGCGTGCATCATCGAATGGAAGCTTCCTGCCATCCTCACGCTCGAGCAGCGGCTTGTAGTCAAACGTGTCGATCTGGCTCGGGCCACCCTGCATGAAGAGAAAGATCACGCGCTTCGCCCGCGGCGCGAACTGCGGCGTCTTCATCGCCAGGGGATTCGCAACGTCCGCTGGAGCCCGCTGCGCGAGGCCGGCGAGGGCGAGATACCCAAATCCACACGCCATCTGCCGCAGCGCGCGACGACGGGTCACGAATGGATTGGTCAGGTCGTTCATTGGTAATGCGGCGGCTTGGCATTGGTCGACTTGATGCGATCCAGTTCCGTCGTCTCCACCGTATCGGCGAGGCGCTGCTGGTTCGCCTGAAGCTTTCGCAACGATTTCGCCTGCTCGATGATGACCTGGTTCAACTCCTCGAACTGCCGCTGCAGATTAGCGACGTGCGATTCGAGGCGTTCGAGACGTTGAGCCAGTTCAGTGTCCATGCGTGCTATTTAAGATAACGGAAATCCGCGCTGGCAAACAATGCGTGAAATAATTGCACCCAGACCGTCTTCGATTCGCCATCCCCCCTCCCCAAATGTTCCATCGCCAGCGAACGCTCTGACGAAGTCGGATCGCGCCCTAGAGCAAGCCGGTAGACCTGCGCGATTCGATCCCTGTCGCTGGTCAACGACTCTTTCAGCAGACGCTCCGCTGCAGCATCCGCCTGTTCACGGACGAATGGATGATTCAACAGAAACAACGCCTGCGTCGGTACCGTGCTGGCGTTCCGTTTACCCGTGACCATGCTCGACGGGGCGAAATCAAAGACCTCGAACAATTCCGGCAATGCGTTGCGAAAGACGGGCACATAAACACTGCGCCGCGACTCCGAATACACGTAGCCGTAGTCCGCGGCACGTTCGGCCGGATAGGTCTGGCCACCCATCTCCAGTGACAGTTGCCCGCTCACCGCCAACATCGCGTCACGAATTTGCTCCGCTGCAAGCCGCCGACGCGCCGCGTGGCTGAAGTTGCGATTCTCAGGATCATTCTTCGCCGCCCACGACGTCGCGCGCGACTCCAGTTGATACGCCCGCGTGAGCACGATTTCACGGACGAGCTTCTTTACCGACCACTCTTCCGCCACGAATCCAGTCGCCAAATGATCCAAGAGTTCCGGATGTGACGGTGCATCACCCGTCGTACCGAAATTATCCGGCGTTCGCACAAGTCCCTCGCCGAATAGCCACAGCCACACTCGATTCACGAACACCCGCGCCGTCAGCGGGTTTTCGGCGCTGGCAATCCAGTTCGCCATCTCCAGCCGACCGCTTTGATTCGGGGGAATTGTCATCGCTGAACCACGCGTCGCCACGGACAAAAATCCGCGCGGCACCATCGGTCCCAAGTTATGCACGCTGCCACGCACATGGATCGCGATGTCCTTCGGCTGCTCCGACTCCTTCACCCCCATCACCGTCGGCCGCTTCGGACCACTCTGCTGCAACTGCTTCAATTGTTGCTCCAGCGCCTTCGCCTCCGCACCCAACGCCGCGAGCCTTTTCGCCGTCGCGTCCGTCGCGGGCGCGGATTCCCTCTGAACGATCCTCGCGCCACCATTCGCCGCTTCCACGGAGAGGAACTGGACGGCGTCCGCGGTGACGTATCCAGTCGTTCCCTCATTCGCTACCAGCACGTAGCCGAAGCCATTCGCCTCGAACCGGAACTGGCCGAGCGACACAAACCGCCCATCGATTACCGGTGCTTCCCGTTGATTCACTCGCACGACCGTCTCGCCGTCCGCGTGGAAGATCGTCACCGGAATATTCGTCGCGCGGTTCTCGTTATGCACATACGCCAGTCGCACTTCATATCGACCCGGCTTCGCAATCTCCGGCGCGAAGCTAAGTGTTTTCTCACCCTTCCCAGAATTGTCGTCGTGCCAGTAGCCGTCGCCGATGTAGTGCTTCGAGTACTGCGAATGTTTCCACGTGCCCACCGCGCGCGCCTGACCACTGTCGACCACCACGCCAGGCAACTCTCGCACCGCGACCACGCTCGCCTTTCCTGCGCCGGATTGCCCCTCGCCACTCACCCCGGAGAGTCCCTTCACTTCATCCTTGGTCGCCTTCAACTTCGCCTGAAGAATCTCCACCGCCCGGTCATGCTCGCGCAGTTCCTTCTCCCGGTCCGGTTCGACCGGCAGCGACGTTTCGATCCATTCAGACACGTTGGCGTGCTTCAACGTCTGACTGTTCCTCAGGATGCCCGCCATCGCGTAGTAATCGCGCGTCGGCACAGGATCAAACTTGTGATCGTGGCACCGCGCGCAACCAATCGTCTGCCCAAGGAACGCCTTGCCAATCGTGTCGAGCTGCTCGTCCACCACATCCATGTCGAGCTGCTTCTTGTCCTGCTCTTCGAGATTCCAGTTGCCGAGTGTGAGAAACATCGCCGCCGTCAGACCGCGCCGGCGCGGATCGATTTCGGTCTGCGGCAGCAAGTCGCCGGCAATTTGCTCGCGAACGAATTGATCGAACGGCACATCGCGATTGAACGACTCAATCACGTAGTCACGATATCGCCATGCCGGCTTGAAGATAAATCCGCGCAGAGTCACCGACTCACCGAAACGCGCCACATCCAACCAGTGCCGCGCCCAGTGTTCGCCGAAACGCGGCGACGCCAGCAGTCGATCCACCAGCGCTTCAGTCGCGGCCTTGCGATCGCGCTTATCCGCATTCACGAATTCCGCCAGTTCTTGCGGTGACGGGGGAAGTCCAGTCAGGTCGAAATATAGCCGCCGAGCGAGCACGTCAGGGGACGCATCCTTCGCGACGACTCCGCCCTTCCTTTCGATCGCCGCGAGGATGAACGCATCGATGTCGTTGTTCGCCCACGCGCGCTGTTTCACCACCGGCGGCGACGTCGGCTTTACCGGCTGATACGCCCAATGATTCGTTCGCGCGAGCGGCGAGTCAGCGGGCGCATTCAAAACCACCGTCGCGACACGTGGGTCGGGCGCGCCCATCTTCACCCACTCGACAAGCGCCTCGATCTCGGCCTGCGGCAATTTGTACTTCGGCGGCATCTGCGTGTCTTCGTCCAGCCAGCGCACGGCTTGGATGAGTAAACTCTTGTCCGCATCTCCCGGAACAATCGCTGGGCCACTGTCGCCGCCCTTGGTCCATCCCGCCTTACTGTCGAGGAACAAACCGCCCTTCGACTTGCCCTTCTCGGTGGAATGACATTCGTAACAACGCTCAATCAGCAGCGGCCGAATCCGTTTCTCGAAATATTCCGCTCCCGGTTCCGCCGCGTGAATACCATGCGTCACCAACCAGCCGGCACCAAGACACGCGAATAGCATGCTTAGGCTTCGGGTTGCCCGACCGGTATGACTTCGCATCAACACACGTTTGTGAAGTTCCTCCGGCATCGGCCGGAATCTGGGTTCGATGAGAATGAAATCTCCATCGCCGGCAGAGAGCAACCCCAGAATCCCGCCTTGCACAATTCCAAGCCCGTGCGCATAACGCCCACAAGCACGAAACCGCGGCGAAAACCGAATCATGAATTCCAACCCGTTAAATTCTCCGAGCGACGCGGCCGCGACTAACCCCGATTTGTTGAATCTCCTCGCCGCGGAACTGGAACGTCCGCGCTCACTGTCCGCGCAGGTGACCAGGCATCTCTCCGGAACGCACGGTGTGGAGCGCGATGCTGTCGGTGCGTTCCTCACCAACGAACTCCCCAAACTCGAGGACTACGAGATCGATCTCGCACTCGCGCCCATCTTCACACCCAGTCTCCAGGATCAATCCGTCTTCGCCGAACTGCTGGGAGCCGAAACAGTCCCGACTGACTCCTGGCCCGCACTCGTCCGTGCGCTCGTCGACCGCCCGACCATTGGGCATCTCATTACCGAGGACGGTCACACGCATGCCGTTTCCCTTCGCGCCGTTTCAATCGAGCGGTTCGTTCATCGACTTCGACTTCACGGCACCATTCCCCCTGCTCTGCTGGAACTCATTGCAACGCGCATTGCGCCCTCCGATCAGCCCCTCATGAAAGCCATCGCCCGCCGCGCGGTTTGGGAGAGCGAAGCTCACCAGAAGATTCTTCAGCGCTTCCTCGAACGTTCACTTGAACACTCCAGCACCCAGCTCACCGATGCGGTTGATCTGCTGAAACTCCTCGAAACCTACGAGCCGGCGGATGCCGCCGATTTGCTCGCCCGAGTGCCCCAGTGGGAAATCGTCCTCCGCCACGAAATCAGCGGGGCCTCCAGTCCGAAGCCGTTCTTCAACGAACGCGTCCAGGAACTGCACGGTGGTGGCCGTGATCAACGCGGTCGCTCCGCCGTGGAACACAAACAAGCGGAACTCGAGTTCCTCACCCGCTTGAAAACAATTCTGAGCGAACCCGTCTGAACACTTTCATTCCGTCATTTCCGGCAGGCCGACCTTCTGGCGAACGGGACGTCAGATAAACACGGCTTCCCGTCGGTTCCGAAATGATTCAGCATTCCCACATGCACCAAGCGTTCAAACATCGCACTTCAAGCACGATCCACATCCTTATCGTCGCCGCGTTCGCATGTGGGGTGTTGACTGCAACAGCGGCTCCGCTGCGTGTTTCGATCTGGCCCGGGGAAGCTCCGCTCGGTGACGGAAAGTCAGAGAAAGTCGAAGTGCCGATCACCGTTCATCTGCCACCTGACAGCCTTGCGACAGGTGCCGCGATCGTGATTTGTCCGGGCGGCGGTTATGGCGGGAAGGTCGTCGAAGGCGAAGGTCACGGCATCGCGCGCTGGTTGAACTCCAAAGGGATTGCCGGAATCGTGCTGGAGTACCGGCTGCCGGCCGGCAATTACCATCGACCGATGCTCGATGCGCAGCGGGCGCTGCGCGTGGTGCGTGCGCGCGCGGCCGAATGGAAGCTGGACCCGAATCGAATCGGCATCATCGGCTTCTCGGCGGGCGGCCATCTGGCGTCGACTGCGGGCACGCACTTCGATGCTGGCAACCCCACCGACGCGGACCCGGTCGAGCGCATCAGTTGCCGTCCGGATTTCATGGTGCTCGTCTATCCCGTCATCACGATGGGCGAGAAAACGCATGGAGGCTCACGTCACAATTTATTGGGAGCTAATCCGCCAGCGGCACTGAAGGAACTCTTTTCAAACGAGAAACAGGTGACCTCGCAAACGCCACCAACCTTTATGACGCACGCCCGGACAGACGCCGGGGTGCCGGTGTCCCATAGCCAGATGTTCCACGAAGCGCTCAAAGCAAAAGGTGTGGCGGCGGAGTTGCAGGAGTTCCCCAAGGGCAATCACGGCTACAACGGATACAAGGGCGAGGAATGGGATGCGTGGCAAAAGCGTTCATTGGAATGGCTGGGCGAACGAGGCTTCCTGAAGTCCTCCAAATAACGCGCCTGCGCCAGCGCTACACCGGCTCGTGCGGATTCGCGGCGAGCCATTCGCGAAGCCCCAGCAAAGGGAAGTCGAGGATCGCCTGCAGCTTGGCGGATCTCACCGACGTATCGGGCGAACGACGCGGACCTTGGTAATCGCGCAATGACGTCGCCAGCATCCGCGCCTCCATCGGCGACCAGCGCTGGGCAAGCAGTTGACCAATCTCCCATCGAGACATCTCTTCCCGTCCCGCGAGATGGTAGAGACCGGGCTGATTCTTCAGCACCAAAGCCCAGACCGCACGGGCGGTCATCTTGACATGGATCGGATTGCGAAATTCGTCGGTGAACAAACTCAGCGTCTGGCCTCGCTCCCACGCCCGACGCATGTCCTCCGTGAAGCTGCGATTCCCGGTCGGTGATACACCGGCGTTGAGGGAAGTTCGAACTACAGTGTGAAGCGGATTGCGGAGCACCTCAACCTCCGCACGCACCTTCGTGTCCGCGTAAACATTCAGGGGGTTCACCGCGTCGGTCTCGAGATAGCCGCCCTTGGCGCCATCGAACACGAGATCCGACGAGAAGAAGACAAACGGAATGTCCGCACCGAGACAGGAGAGATGCGCCGTCGCGCGCACGTTGGTCAATTCAGCGAGTCCCGGATTCGATTCGCAGTCGCCGACGCGACTCATCGCCGCACAGTGGATGATGAGGCGGGGAGTCTCCTCGCGGAAGAGGCCTTCAACCGCCGCGAAGTTGCAGAGGTCCACTACATCGCGCGTGATGGGACGAATCCGCCACCCGGGCGCGAATTGCGGAGCCGACTGGATAAGTTGATGGCCGATCAATCCTCCCGCACCGGTTATCCATGCAGTGGGTAGACTCATGGCTCGTTGCGATCAAACCGCTCAGTCGATGAGCCGCTGGGTCAAGCCGCCGTAAGCGTCGATGCGACGATCACGAAGGAACGGCCAGTGAGTGCGCGTGACGTCGACCTTGCTCAAATCGACGGGCACAATCATGACCTCTTCCTTGTCGACGCTGGCCTTGGCAAGAATCTGCCCGGACGTCCCTGCCACAAAACTTTGTCCCCAGAACTCCAAGCCGTCTCCGCCAATCGGTTGCTCGAGCCCGATGCGGTTGATGGCCGCGACGTAGCAACCATTTGCCACCGCGTGGCTGCGCTGGATCAACTCCCAGGCGCCATGCTGGTTGGTGCCGTATTCGGCCTTCTCCTTCGGATGCCAGCCAATCGCCGTCGGGTAAAACAAAATCTCCGCCCCTTGCATGGCGGTGAGCCGCGCGCCTTCCGGATACCACTGATCCCAGCACACGAGCACGCCGATCTTGCCGTAACGAGTACGCCACGCTTTGAAGCCCAAATCGCCCGGCGTGAAATAGAACTTCTCGTAGAAAAGCGGGTCATCCGGGATGTGCATCTTGCGATACATCCCCAGCAACGAGCCGTCCGCATCAATGATCACCGCGGTGTTGTGATACACCCCGGAGGCGCGCTTCTCGAAGAGCGAGGCGATGACGACAACCGAATGCTTTCTCGCGAGCTTCTGGAATGCCTCGGTGCTTGGCCCCGGAATCGGCTCGGCCAGTTTGAAGTTCTCGTGATCCTCGTTCTGGCAGAAGTATTGCGACCGGAAGAGTTCCTGTGTGCAGATTATCTGCGCACCTTGCTTCGCGGCACGCTCCGCCAGCGCGAGGGTTTTCGAAAGGTTGGCCTTGGGATTGGCAGAGCAGGCGTGCTGAAGCAGGCCGAGCTTCACCACGGAGGACGAAGACTTCATTAGTGTTTCTTGGTGGCTTTTACGCGGCTGACATCTTCGAGCATTTGCGTGCTTCCCTTGCCTTCCTGGCTTCCGAGCTTTGGTCCCTGTCCAAACAGTTCACGAATCATCTTGCCGAGCGTCTCGTTCGTCGGACCGTAGCCGGAATGATAAATGTAATGCTCCAAATCGTAGAGCATTTCATCGCCGGTGCTGTAGCGCTTGTTCAAGTCGCGGGAGAGCGACTTGTGCAAAATCTCGTTCAGCCGATCGTCAATTCGCCCATCGAGCGTGCGGAAGTCCGGAATCGGCATGTTCATCACCAGCTTGCGCGATTCCTCCGGCGAGGATCCTTTGAAGATATTGTGACCCAGCAGGAGGTGTTGCAGGACGACCCCGACGGAGAACAAATCCGAACGCTTGTCCGTGATCTGAAAGTTCGCCTGCTCCGGACTCATGTAGTCAGCTTTTCCCGCGACCACTTCTCCTTCGTTGTCGATGAGGAACCCTTTGGCCTTGGCGATCCCGAAGTCCGTCAGCTTCACGTCACCCTCGAATGCAACCATGATGTTCTTGAAACTCACGTCGCGATGAACGAGCCCCAGCGGCTTCCGTCCTTGTCACACTTCCACGCGCGTAGGCGAGACCACGGCAGACTCGGCTGGTGATGAACACCGCGACGTCCACCGGCAGAATGCGGTTCTTGTCGCGCATCTGATCGGCAAACTGCTCAAGATTCACGCCGCGAATCAGCTCCATCGCGATGTAGTAAATCCCCTTCGCCTCACCGAGATGATACGTCTGGACGATGTTCGTGTGAATCAAGTCGGCGACAAGCTTGGCCTCCCCGATGAAATTCTCGATGAACTGCTTCTGGCTCGCGTAACTCTGGCGAATCACTTTGATGGCGATGCGCTTCACGAAGTTCCGCGCACCGTGCTGTTCCGCTTCGTAAATAATCCCCATTCCGCCTTCGAAGATTTTCCGGACAATCTCGTAGCGGAGTTCGCTGTGAATCGTGAAGAGCGAGGCCATCGCGGCGATGTTCAAAATTTGCCGCTGCAAGTCAAGCTTGCCGTCAGCTTTCGATCCGATGTGGGGTTCGACAACAAACATAGATTCGAGCCAGACTCGCGCCGCAAATCAAACCCGTGTTCGAGATGCGAACGTACGGCCTCAGGTCGATTCGGAGGAGCCAGCGCGTCCGGAATTTGCTTGCCTGATAAGATTCCGCGCCGATAACCTTCCGGAACTTGGGTCGCCAGGTAGCTCAGTGGCGGACGCCCAACGGTTTCGTAAAACCGTAGGTCGTGGGTTCCAATCCCCACCACTGGCTCAAGCCCGAAATACCACCCGCTTACCTTTCATGGGGAGAGTCCAGTCAGGCAGAGACGCAACTCCAATCTCTCTTATCTCTGCGAAACGTCACGGGATAGTGGCAAAAACACTACTCGATTTCGCAATCCGGCGGGAGCTCAGGGCAGCTGAAACCAATGGGGCCAGTCGGGGATTGCTTCTGAAATTTGATCAGCACCTCCAAAAGAATGGAATGAGAGCGCTCGACTGAGCCGAACGCCTTCCTGACGTGTGGCGTTTCAGATCCACTCGCAGTTGAGTCGGCGATTACTGGCAGCGATGACCAGCGTGGCCAGAATCGAGGCGTTCGGTGGCAATAGTTCACGAACGCATCACCGAATCGCAGCCCGGAGAAAATGCTCCTCGGCGCGGACAACGAAGTTGAAATACACGATAAACGCCAGCAGGACACCCGCAGCAAACACCGCGCTCGCGAGCATGCAGGTCAGGGCAAGTGCGAAGAAGAAGCTGCCGGACGTAAAGTGGATTGAGGCAAACGGAATGGGTCCGTCTGTCTGCAAGGTCAAAATCTTTGTTCCCCAATAAAGAGCGTCGCCCACAACCGGATCGCGACATAAGCAGAAAAGAAGGTCCATGCGCCTACGTTCAAGATCCCACGCGGCAGGATGACCCTCTAGCGACTGGCGGATGACTGAAAATTGCGGCAAATGCGATCGGGACGAGGATCACAGCTCCGGAGCAATCCTCGATTCTTGAAACTGAAGTTACGACGGACAAGAGATCCCCCTGGCGGCGACGTTGTGGCTTCAGTGGCGGTAATCACTACGTAAGATTGGATCCGCTGGATGACTCAGCGGTGAATCGCCGATGACAGTTCTGTTAGATTCCAGCCAAGCAAACGAATTGTAGATCGTTTTCGCGTCAGGATTCCTGTCTTCATCATCCAGAAGGCCCCGAATTCATGAATGAATTTCCATCTAAAGCATGCGCGATCCGGCGCCGAACCAATCACTTTCTGATCTACCACTAAGATTCTTGCGCTAAAGATTCTCCGGCGGATGCCGCCCAGCATTTTGTCCATCGGTTAGACCGACTTCTAGTAAAATGGGCTGGAATGTTCCAGGCTTGGTTCGGTTTAGCACTACCAGAACCAGAATCGGCAGGGCAAGAGTATGAAGACTAATCATCGAAAAATAATCAAACAGGAATGCAACGAGCGAGCGCGGCCTTTACGCTGGGTCGAAATCATCGGCGTGGTCGCAGTCATCGCGATCTCCTGCCGCAGTCCTCACTCCGCGCGTCGTCAGCGTCATTGCGCGGAAAAGTCAGCGCCACGCCGATCCCTCGGCAGCCTCAAGACCGCCACCGCAGACTACGTGGGAAAATACGGAACACTTCCGACCCGCGATGGCACCATTTCATCCAATGCCGCCGTTTCCTACCGGGCGTTTCGACTCAGACCGGTCACCGGCGGTTTCACCGAGAAGCTGTCCTCGGCGTCCACAGGCACCCAAACTTTTTTGATTCCTGCGGCCTCACCGGCCGAATCCATTTACGGCATTCCTCAAACCGCCACCAGCGCCGGTTCGGTAACGGCGCCCACCGCCACAGTTGGCGGGGTGAACCTCATCTTGATCGCAGCGCCTCCAGTGCGGACTTCACCACTGGGCAGATGGTGGTTTCGGCCTTCCTTCCCGGCGTCGCCCTGACGGACGCGATCGCTTTGAACAAGATCTTGGACGGCGACGATAACACCGGCACCGGTGCGGACACGACCGGACGCTGCATCTACAGCGCGGCGGCGAGCGACAACACCGTCACCGTCTACGTCTACATCGCTCACTACTGAGGCGCGCTTCGAACTCTTCATACTCTGGAGCGGCCGCCCTTGCAAAAGAGGCGGCCGCTTCTGCTTAAAGACTGCAGCCTCGAAGGTTCCGTCCTAAAGCCGGAACGTATTCCGCCGATCTCCTCCCCGACAATATGCCGCAAGCCCAGAAAGCAATACGTCTCGGTGACTGGCTGCTCGATCGCGGTTCGTTACCCAGACCCAGCTTGACCTCGCCCTCCGCGAACGAAACGCAAGGGCTGGCTCCTCGGCGAATCATTGACCCAGCTGGGCTGTCACGCAGGAAACTCTTTCGCAGTTCGCCCAGAAGACTCAAACCGAGTCCATTGATCCCGCCGCGATCGTCATCTCACCGGAGATGGTGAAGATCGTGCCCGAAGCATTGGCGCGACGATTGGTTGCGGTTCCCGTTTCGCGCGAGGATGCAACCCTCACGGTGGCGATCTCTGATCCGCTGAACGTCACCGCCTTCGACGTCCTCGAGCAGGCCACACGTCTGCAGG
>JADJPG010000082.1 GCA_016713365.1 Verrucomicrobiota bacterium
CGCTCAACACGCTCAGCGTCACCGGCACCGTCACATTGGCGGGCGCGACACTCAGCGGCCTGCCATCGTCCGCCGGACTTCTGTTCGGTGCGACGGAGTCGGTGCTGATTCAAAACGACGGCGCGGACCCGGTCATCGGCACTTTCGCGGGGCTGCCTGAAGGCGCGTTCGTCGAAACCGTTTCCGGCGGCTTGACCAACCGCATCACTTACGTCGGCGGTGACGGCAATGACGTGTCCCTCCGCTCTGTCCCGCCGGTGGCCACGCAGCTCACGCGCGTCTGGGACGGCGATGGCACCAATGCGTCTTGGACCACGGCCGGGAACTGGATCGGCAACATCCGGCCCAGAAACGGCGACGACATCCTCTTTCCGGTCAACGCGCAGCAGAAGCGGAATCACGTCAACGCGGAGAATACGCTCAACCTCTTTCTCGCCAACTCGCTGCGCTTCGAGGGTGCGGATTACGTCATCACGAACCTCGCGCCGAGCAGCCCGTTCTCGTTCGACTTTGGTGTCGTTGGTCTGACCGCCGGCATCCGCGCCGCTCAACCGTTTGGACAGAACACACTCTCGACCTTCATCGGAGTCATGGCGGATCAAGATTGGGATGTCGCCTCGGAAGAAGGCACGCTGCGTTTCGATGGCGCATCCATGGGTCGCGCGATCGTGCGCAAGACCGGGCTGGGCCGACTGGAAGGCACGAACGCCTTCTTCACTAATGGCGTGCAGTTCGTGAACGTCGCCGGCTCGTCGCACTTTGAGAACACAGGCTTCGAATCAGTCACCATCCGCGGCGGATTCGCCGAGCTGCTGCGGAGCGGTGCCAGTAGTCTCGTCGCCACCGGAGGCTTCACGCATCTAGCCGGCACGGTCGCGCCAAGCCTGAGTGTGACTGGCGCGCAACTTCGCGCAACGGCCGGGACAGTCGGCAGCGGCGCGGTCCTTACGCCGAACGCCACGACGAACTTCAACCTCGGCCCCGGCGCGCGTTGTACCGTCGAATTCCCAACCTCGAACTCCGTCGCATTCCTGCTGCTGGGCGCGATGAACATCAACGGTGCGCAGCTCGATGTGGAGATCGGCTACCCGATTCGCCCGGGTGAACGACTCGCCGTCGCATCGCCGTATGCGGTGGGTTCTTTCGTTCCGTTCCCGCCGATCTTCCCGCTCCCGACGAATCAACCTCCGCCGGCGGTCATCAACGGGACGTTCGACGGCCTGCCGGACGGTGCCGTGGCGACCTTCTCGGGCCGCCCGTTCCGTATCAACTACGCTCTCACCAATGGTCAGATCGTGCTGCCCGGCGTTTTTCTCACCGCGCTGCCGATCGCGCCGCGGTTCAACAAGTTTTCCCGACAACCGAGCGGGCTGGTCTTGCTGCAAGGATTCGCTGAACGGGGCTCCGTCGTGCTGCTGGAAGGCTCCCAGGACTTCGTGCAATGGACGCTCCTCGACACCACCGTCACAGGCGAAGGCGGTGAGTTCCAACTGAGAGATACGCTCGCCACCGGCCTGCCATTCCGGTTTCCGCGCAAAGCAGAATAGCGGCGGCAAACGCTTTCGTTCCAAGCGGGATTGCCTTCCTCCGCCACAACGGTTCCGTGGCGGCTCGTTATCGGGCGCGTGCGGCGATTGTCCGCTTTTCACCGGCGAGCCGCTTGTGCATTCTTCGGGCATGTTCGCCAAACTTCTTGGTTGTGTCGCCGCACTGAGTGTTGTCGCTGCCGTCCCGGGCTTTGCCCAGCCGGCGGGTGACCGTCCGGACAAGTCCCCGCACGCGCCCAAGGCGCTTCCGCCCGACGCCACCTCGGCGCGGCCGCAGAAAGTAGCTCCGCCCCAGCCTGGCGAGCGCATTGTTCTGCTCGGGAACGGACTGGCCGAGCGTGACGTCTACTACAGCCGGATGGAGACGGAACTGCACTTGCGCTATCCGCAGCAGCAAGTCGTGATGCGAAACATGGGCCGGCCCGGCGACACGCCGGCGTTCCGTCCGCATCCAGCGCGCAAGTCGCAATGGGCCTTCCCGGGCGCGGAAAAGTTCCGTCCCGAATTCAAGCAGCACAACGGCATTGGTTTCTTCCCCACGCCCGACCAGTGGCTGACTCATCTAAAGGCGGACACCATCGTCGCATTTTTCGGATATAACGAATCATTCGACGGGCCGGGGCGCGTGGACAATTACGAGGCGGAGCTGGAGGCGTTTGTGAAACACACGCTGGGCAAGGCTTACAATGGCACGGCCGCGCCGCGTCTCGTGTTGGTGTCGCCGATCGCGTTTGAAGATTTGTCGGCGAAGCGGGATTTGCCAAACGGCAAGACGGAGAACGCGAATCTCGCGCTCTACACCGCCGCGATGGAGAGGGTGGCGAAGAGGAACGGCCTGACCTTTGTGGATCTGTTCAAGCCCACGCTCGCCACCTACGGCCAGCGCAAGCAGCCGCTGACGATCAACGGCTTTGCGCCCACGGAAGCGGGTTACACCGAAATCGGTGCGCTGGTCTGGGACGGGGTTTTCGGCAAGCAGGCGCACTCGTCGAAGGCGGATGCGGCGCTGGTTCACGCGGCAGTGAAGGAGAAGGACTTCTTTTGGAACAATGACTACAACCTGGTGAACGGCGTCCACACGCACGGCCAGCGTTATGATCCCTACGGCCCGCAGAACTATCCCGAGGAAGTGGCCAAGACGCGCGAGCTGATGGCGATCCGCGAGGCGCGCCTGCATGAACTGGCGAAGGGCACCACGAAGAGCCTGGCCGTGGACGACTCGACGACGCGCGCGCTGCCGCCGGTGCCGACGAATTTCAAACGCCCCATCGAGTATCTCGACGGCAAGAAGGCCATCGAGAAGATCACGATGATGGACGGCTACAAGGTCGAGCTGTTCGCCTCGGAGAAGGAATTTCCCGACATGAAAAACCCGGTGCAGATGTCCTTCGACAACAAAGGCAGGCTCTGGGTGGCGGTGATGCCGAGCTATCCGCACTACAAGCCCGGCGATGCCCGCCCGGACGACAAGCTGCTCATTCTCGAAGACACGGATAACGACGGACGCGCGGACAAGCAGACCATCTTCGCGCGCGGACTGCATCTGCCCATCGGCTTCGAACTGGCGCCGGAGGGTGTTTATGTTTCGCAGGAGCCGAATCTCTGTCTGCTCGTCGATGACAACAAGGACGACAAGGCCGACCGCATGGAGATTCTCATGCACGGCTTCGACACGCACGACACGCATCACGCCATCTCGGCCTACTGCGCGGACGCGAGCGGCGCGTTCTATTTGCTCGAAGGGCGCTTCCTGCACAGCCAAGTGGAAACGCCGTATGGCCCGCGCCGCTGCAACGACGGCGGCGCGTGGCGCTTTGACCCGAAGAACTTCCGCCTCGAACGCCACAACCAGACGGACATCAACAATCCGTGGGGTTACGCGTTTGACTACTGGGAACAGGACTATCTGTGCGACGCCTCGAGCGGGGAGAACTACTGGTCACTGCCCATCTCGGCCAAGATGCCATACGGCGTGGAGATCAAGAAGGTCGGCCAGTTCGCGCCCAAGCGTTCGCGGCCCACGTCCGGCGCGGAGTTCGTTTCCTCGCGTCACTTCCCCGATGAAGCGCAGGGCGACTTCATGATTTGCAACAGCATCGGCTTCCTCGGCATCAGCATGCACGACGTGTGGGAGGATGGCTCCGGCTTCTCCGGCAAGGTCGCCGGCGATTTGCTGTCGTCGAGCGATCCGAACTTCCGTCCCGTGGATCTGGAGTTCGCGCCGGACGGTTCGCTCTACTTCATCGACTGGCACAACGCGCTCATCGGCCACATGCAGCACAACGCGCGCGACCCGAACCGCGACAGCGATCACGGCCGCGTCTATCGCATCACGTATCCGGGCCGTCCGCTGGTGACGCCGGCAAAAGTGGCGGGCGCTAGCATTCCGGAGTTGCTCGACAACCTGAAGCTGCCCGAATACCGCACGCGTTACCGCACGCGCCGCGAATTGCGCAGCCATCCGGCCAGCGAAGTGATTCCCGCCGTGAAGAAGTGGGTGGCCAGGCTCGACAAGTCCGACCCGAATTACGAGCACCATCTCTGCGAAGCACTCTGGGCCACATGGGCGCAGAACAAGCCTGACGCGGGCCTGCTCAAGCGCTGCCTTTACGCGAACGCGCCGCAAGCCCGCGCCGCCGCCGCCCGTGTGCTGCGTTTCGCCGCCCACCAGATTCCGAATTCGACCGAACTCTTCCTGCAGGCGGCGCGCGACGGACACGGACGCGTGCGCCTCGAAGCCATCGTCGCCGCGTCGTGGTTGGACAATGCCGACGGTGCCCGCATCGTGCTAGAGGCGATGAAGATGCCCTTCGACAAATGGATGGGGCCGGTGACCGAGCAGATCCTCAAGCACACGTTGAATGACGACATCGCGGCGTTGAAGGCGGCGCCAGGATTCTCAATCCGCGACAATCCCAATGCAGAGGATTACCTCGCGGGCACGTTCAAGTTCGCACCCGCGCCGAAAGCGGATGAGGAACAATCCTTCGGCCCGACCCGGCCGCTGGCGGGTGACGAACTGAAATCGTATCAACTCGGCCGCTCCGTCTTTCTGCGCGACGCGCACTGCGCGACCTGCCACCAGCCCAACGGCCAAGGCCTGCCGGGCACCTATCCGCCGCTGGTCAAAAGCGAGTGGCTCACGGACGACCAACGGTTGATCAAGATCGTGCTCAAAGGACTGTGGGGACCCCTGGAGATCAACGGGACGAAGTTCGATCCGGCCAAGGGCGTTCCTCCAATGCCCGGCTTCGGCGGCTTCCTCTCCGACGACGAAGTCGCCGGGACGATCAATTACGTGCGTCAGTCCTTTGGCAACAACCTGCCGCTCGTAACGCCGGCGCAAGTGGCCGCCGTCCGCGCGGCGACCAAGGACCGCATTGACTTCTACATGGTGGAAGAGCTCATGTCCGAACATCCGATTCCTGGCTGGGAGAAATGGGGTCGCATGGCCCGGCCCACCACATCGGTCTACGAGTAAGCTCAATCGCCCGAGCTCATCCGCCCTGAGCGTGTTTGCCGGAAGGCTCTCCGACCGGCCAGCTCGTCGGCTCTACTCGATCACAAACCAGTTCATCCCCTGCGCCTTCACGGTGACGGGGATTTCTGCCGTGTAGTCGCGGGCCAGCTTGAAACGCTTCGCCGCACCGCCTTGTTCGCGGATGCGCGCGGAGTCGGTCAGGCCGGTGTAATAGAGATTCGCGCGCAGCTTCTTCGTCACCGGTTCGTTCAGCGGATTGAACACCACGAGCATGCCCTTCTCCTTCAGCTTCGGATTCACGTGCAGCATCCAGTCGAGGTCACGGGCGTCGGCGCGGCGACCGTGGATGAGATCGCTTTCGAGAATGTCGCGGTGCGCTTTGAACCAATCGACCTTCGCCTTCACCATCGCCTTCGTGCGTTCGGTGTCGAAGAGACGCGGGCCGCGGTAACACGCCTGCACGCCGAGCGCGAGATTGCTCTCCATCATGCGCTCGTAGTGATCGAGGTGTTTGTCGAGCGGCTCGATGGTCGCCGCCGCACCGCCACCCTGATATTCGGTGAGCGGCACGAACATCCAGCCCATGGTCGGGAGCTTCTGCCAGGTGCCGTCGTAAATATTTTGCCGCGTGTGAATCACCTGTTGTTCGCGCGGCAACGACCAGTTCACCTCGCGATAGCCCATGCCGGTCTTCGTAGAACCGGCGAGGAAGTAGTGGTCCGGCACGTTCAGGTAGAAGCCCTGCGCGCGGCACCACTTGTAGAAGTCGGAGATCTCCCGCCACTGATTCCACCGCGAGTCGGCCAACCCGTGATGTCCCGGATGATTCGTGCTTGCGCAAACATCGCCCGGATACGAGCCGTCATGCTCCAGCAGCGTGAAGCCGCTCTCGCGATGAAATTCGTAGAGCCGGCGAAAGTAGTTTGTGCCCCAGCGGCTCTCCAGACACGGTGAGTTGCCGAAGGCCGGCTTCTCGCCCGGCGGCATCACCACATCGTTCCCGCCGCCCACGGCGCGCGACGCGAGCAACGAGTAGCTGCCGATCTCAATGCCTTTGCTGCGCGCGTAAGCCGCCCAGTTCTTCGCGCGCTCGAGATTCGCCGGCTTCTCGTTCTCCATGTCGAAGCCGCTGCCGAAGCTCAGAATCAACATCTCGAAACCCACCGCCGCGCATTGATTGATGGCGTTCGTCACCACATCACCGCGTGACGAGACGACGTGCATCATCAGCGGATTCTCCGTCGTCCACGGCGCGATGACGCGATACATCCGGCGAATCGCCAGGCCACAACGTTCGCGATCCGTGCTGTCGTGCGGCAACACCCACGCGCGGAACGATTCGAACGTGCCGCCCGGAGCGACGTCCTGCGCCGGCCCCAAATCCGGACCGATGTCGAGCAGGCACGGCGTCTTCTTCTCGTAATTCACCTGCGAGTGAAACTGCGGATCGGGCAACCAGCGATAGGAACGCCGATTCGCGCCGGATGCCATCATCCCGCCGAACGCCATGTCGGTCTCGACGTGAATATTCGGCGGCGTGCGGCCCTCAACCAGTTCATCCACTTCGGAGCTGCGTTCCACGACCGCGAGCACTTCGCTGGAAAACTTGTTCACGCGCACGACCTTGTCCGTGCCATTGGAGACCGTGATCCACTTCGAGTAAACCGGCAGCCCATCGTAGAACTCGTAGTGAACGGAAACGCGGATGTCCTTCGCGCGCACGCCTGTCTCGGCTTTTGCTTTCGCGACATCGAACGCGCCAAACGCCCGCACCTGCGTGACGCGGCAACGCCCCCACTCGGCGTTGGCTTGGACGCCATCGGTCGCGCCTCCGCTGCGATCGGTCTTGCCGATGCGCAGCGCCACGGGCGCAGTTCCGTTGTGCGCGACCTCGAACAGGCGCTCAAACTTCGGGGTCTCCTGCGCGGCGTCCGCGACATCCCAGATCATTCCGCTCGCTTCCAGCCGGACACGCAATCGATACGACCGCGCCGTGTCCAGTCCCCCGTCCGCCGCAGTAAACGCAGCCAATTTCGCCAGGCGTTCGCCGCCGTTGTCGCGCAACTCGAACTGCCCATGCACGCCGCGATCGCCCGGCCGGAGGTTCACCTTCACCACGCGTCCGGCGAAGACCAACGCCAGTCCCGGGCCCCAGCTCGTGTCGCGATCCGTGCCCGGCTGAATCACCGCCTCGATAAGCGAGACCGGCGCCGCCAGCGGGCGTTCGGCAAAACAATGCGCACCCGCCAGCGCATAGATCTCACCGACCTTGCCTTCGTTTTGAAAACTGATGCGCTCCTCGCGTCTCGACGCCGCAACCTTCCAAGTCGTGTCGAGCTTCTGAAAGTTCTCCTCCCACAACAACGCCCGCCCGGCGGGGGACGGCAAGCCTTCCAGCGCTTCGCCCGGCGGCCAGTCGAAATCCAACCGCAGCGTAACGCCGGGTGGCGGCCACTTCGCATCGGGCGCGTGATGCCGCGTGCGCTTCCAGGCCATGCGTTCCTTCGGCTCGCCGATTTCGTAGCCGACGAAACGAAACGCCGCCGGGTCGGCGCGCAGTTCGGCAATCCATTCGGGCCGGAGGAACGCGTAGTTGCGCTGGCCTTTCAATCCACCGATGTCGAAGCGCTTGCCGTCAATCTCCACGACGGCCTCCGGCTTCACGCCGCGCAGGAGCGATTCGCCGCTGGAGAGATTGTCGAGCGCCACCGTCGCCGCGTTCGGCTCGATTCGAATCACGCGGCGCAACAGGCCGTTGCTCAATTCCAGCTCCCGACCGTCCTTGCTCTTGGTGACGCGTGCCTTGAACGGCGCGGAATCAATCAGCCAGTCGACAGCCGGAGCCGCGGCGAGAATCTGAACGGAGGCAACAAGCGCGAGGATCGCGACACAGGGATTGGATCGTTTCATCTGGAAAGCGGAATTCGACTGGCGACGCCCGCCGATAATTCACCAGCGAACGCAGATCGCCCGTCCCGCCATCCGGCAACGCGCGGGCTCAGTTGCGGTTCGGCTGCGGGCTTGGAGCGACGGCTCCGTCCGTGTCTTGAAAACGTGCGCGCAACCCGTTCAGCTCCCTTCACTGTCTGCAAGGTCTTCGCGTAACCGGGTTCGTCGTACACGCTGCGGAGCTGTTTGGGATCTTTCTTGTTGTCGAACAGTTCCCATTCGTCCGTGTCGTAATAGTGCGCCAGCGTGTAGCGCTCAGTGCGCACGCCGTAGTGATTCGCCACGTTGTGCGCGCCTTTGAAGTCGTAGTAGTGGTAGTAAACGCTCTTGCGCCAGTCGGCCGGCTTCTCGCCTCGAAGGATGGGAACGAATGACCTGCCGTGCAGGCCGTCCGGAATCCGGCCGCCCGCCATCTCCACGAACGTGGGCGCGTAATCAATGTTCTGGATGAACGGCGTGAAGCGCTTGCCGGGCTTCACCACTCCGGGCCACCGGATGATGAACGGCATGTGGATCGATTCCTCGTAGATCCAGCGCTTGTCGAACCAGCCGTGTTCGCCGTTGAAGAAACCCTGATCGGACGCGTAGATGACCACCGTGTTCTGTTCGAGCCCGGCCTCCTTCAGATATTCCACCACCCGGCCCACGCCGTCGTCCACCGCCTTGATGCAGCGCAGGTAATCCTTCATGTACTCCTGGTACTTCCAGCGCGTGAGCTCGCGGCCCGTGAGCTGGGCCTTGAAGAAGGCCTCGTTGCGCGGACCGAAAACGGCGGTCCACTCCGCGCGTTCTGACTCGCTCATGCGGTTGAACTCCAGCACCCACTTCCCGGGCTCCAGCACCTTGAGATCGTCTTTCATGACCATCGTGCGGTCGATCTCCATCTTCTGATTGTGCGCTGGCGACATCCGACCGGAGTAGTCGTCGAACAGCGTGTCGGGCTCTGGCACCGTGACCTTTCCGAGCCATGAATAGTAACGCGGCGGCGGCATCCAGTTCCGATGCGGCGCCTTGTGCTGAATCATCACCATGAACGGCTTAGTCGTGTCGCGCTGCCGCAACCAGTCGAGGCTCATGTCCGTGATGATGTCCGTCGCGTAGCCGTTGCGCTTCTCCTTCCCATCCGGCCCGCTGAACTCCGGGTGCCAGTAAGTTCCTTGCCCGTCGAGCAGGCGCCAGTAGTCGGTGCCGGTCGGTGTCTTCGCGAGGTGCCACTTGCCGATCACCGCCGTTTGATAACCCGCGTCGCGCAGCGCACTGGGAAACGTCCAGACGCCCTCGCGAATCGGCTGGCTCAATGTCCGGACGCCATTCACGTGACTGTGCAAGCCGCTGAGAATGGCCGCGCGGCTCGGCGAGCAGAGTGAGTTGCCGCAAAAACTGTTCACGAACAAACCGCCGCGAGCCGCGAGGCGGTCGATGTTCGGCGTGACGCCCTGCTTCCGACAGAATGCGGACAGACGGGCGTTGTAAGCGCCAATCGTCTGAAGCGAATGATCATCGGTGAAGATGAAGACAATGTTGGGCTTCGACGGAGCCGCAGCGTGGCCAATGCAGGTCAGCGTCAACAAAATCAAACCAACCAACCACGCCCTGAGGTGATAATTCTTCATGTTGCAAATGCTTTTCTGTGTCACGAGTAACTAGCCTTCACCGAGATTTTGTCGAAGCAATCGGCACGTTGCAGAATGTCAGCGCGGCGATTCCGTTCGCGCCGTTGAGCAGCTTGTCCTGGCTCCAGGCAATTTCCTTCAGGTAGGTGACCTTCGTTGCGGCGGAAGGCGCCTTCAACTTCAGCGTGAGCACATTCCCGGCGACGCTGCCGGACGCCACCTTGTCTTTTTCGCCATCGAGATAGAACTGCCCGGCCAGCGCGTCGGTCCAGACCACCGGTTGATCGAACTCGAAAGCAATTGTGTCGCGTGCGCTGCCGACAAACGTCGCGTGACGGAGATTGGGGGCGGTGACCGGAGCTGTGGGCACCTTGCCGTAGTGGTCGCGCTCGATGATCGGTTGAATCATTCGCGCAAACTCTGCCCAGCCCACCAGAGGAAAGTGGCAGCCGCCGGGCGGACGCACACCCAGCGTGGAAAGGATGCTCATGTTCGAGAACAGCTGCGGCAACGTGCGCTGCTTCTCGCGCAGCATGTCGCCCGAGCCATTGCGTCCGCCCATGCTGCACGAGTCCGGCCAGATTTGGTAAACGTAGTAGTGCTGCACGTTCGGGAAGTCCCGCTTCCAGCCGGCGGACATCTCGATGAAGAATTGGTGATACGTCTCCCAGCCGAAGCCACCCGTCGGACCATCCGCGCCCTGATCGTTTTCGCCCTGATGCCAAAGGATGCCGCGAATGCCGTGCGTCAGCTTCGCCTGCTGCACGCGCCAGAGCATCCGTCCGTAGATGGTGTTGAGGTCAGTCGGGTTAGCCGAGCTGCGCTGGTGTTGGTCGATGCGTGTACCGCCAACCGCGGCGTTGATGATGAAGATGGGAATCTTCTGGCTCGCGACCAACCGCTTCGCCAGTTCCATGCCCCACCAACCGAGTTCGGCCTTCTCACCGTTCTGCGCCTTCCAAACGGGATAACACCACAAGTTGCCCGGCGCTGATTTCGCGCTGCTCGGTGGGCGACCATAACTGCGAATCCACTCGCTGGTTTCCGCCGGGGATTTCTCGCCGGTATCCGTCGCCAGCGCATTGGACTGGCCGTCGATGATGTAGGCGTCGCCGCACACGAGATTCGTCACGGTGTGCCGCACCGTCTCGCTGCCGCGGGCCTTGGTGCCGAACTCGACGCGGTATTTGATCAACCCCGGCTTGAGCTTCATCGCGAAGGCGTAGGACAGATCTTTGGCGGGTTTGGCCCGCTCGGTCTTGATCAGCTTGTCGTCCGCATAGAGCCGGAGGAACACCGCTTCAGCAGGCTCGTCCAGCGTCCCGTTGTAATGAAGCGTTACTTCGTTCCAGTCATCACGCGCGTAGAATTGTCCGTCCTCTGGCTTCTCATCCTTCCCCGGTATGCGCGAAACCCAGGCGTCGCGCTTCGGCTCCGTCACGTCGATGGTCACCGACTGCGTGACCGGCTGGCCGCCGTTGCTAATCGTCGCCGTGATCGTGAGCTTCCCGCTGTTCTGCGCGCGCGTGAGGATGAGTTTGCTGGGAGAAACTTCCTTGATGACCGCGAACGGCCCGGCGCTCCACTCCGTCTTCAATTCGCCCGCGCCCTGCGCCTGCATCGCCTTCAGGTTGCTGATCTGCGGCACGACCTCGATCGTTCGGCGTCCGTCCCATTTCGCAGGCGCCTTCAAAGTGAACACCGGCTCGGGAATCGTTTCTTCAATCGCGATGGGAATGTCACGGGTCTTTACCTCGTTCGCGAACACCGCCTTGAACTGCAGCGTCGCCATCGCCGCGCCAGTCACACGCCCGGCGTTGAACGTGTATTGAAACCGATCTACAGCCACAACCGATTCGCGGCCGTCGCGTTTCAGAATCCAATAAACTTTCTGCGCGCCGCCCGCTTGCGGACACCAGCGCGCTTGCGCCTTCGCGAATGGTCAACTTTTCGAGGCGAGACCGTGAAAGGGTTGCCCGCGCGCACGATTGGCCCGACCAGCGTCTGGTGCGGCTTCTGGTTCTCATATTGCAGTTTCACCCACTTCAGCCGAACGCGCCACGTTCGAGACGCGCCTCGTCGATGTCGCCGACGAAATCGTAGTTGTGATACCAGCCGCCGA
>JADJPG010000083.1 GCA_016713365.1 Verrucomicrobiota bacterium
CGGTTCTTCGCGACGGAGGGAGGGCGGAGCCCGACCGAAGCCGCGAAGAACCGTTGCGCGCCGCAAACTCGTCGGGTGTTCGATAGCCCAGCGAGCTGTGCGGTCGCAAGCTGTTATATTCCACCCGCCATTGCTTGATGATGATTTGCGCCTCCAGCAAGCTGCCAAACAGTTCCCGGTTCAGGCACTCGTCACGCAGCTTGTCGTGGAAGCTCTCGATATAAGCGTTCTCCCACGGGCTGCCCGGTGTGATGTAGATGGTCTTCACTCCTTTGCTTCGCAGCCAGTCCTGGATCGCGTAGGCGATGAACTCAGGCCCGTTGTCGCTTCGCAAATGCCCGGCACGCCATGCCGTTCCATCACTGCTTCCACGAACGATGACATCCACCGCCCGAATCGACCACGCCACGTGCACCGCCATAAACTCGCGCGTGTATTCGTCCAGCAACGTCAACACGCGAAAGCGCGTGCCACGCTCGGTCTGGTCCTCCACGAAGTCCCAACTCCACACGTGTCCGCGATGCAGCGCACGCTGCCGCTGGGCCGTGGACTCGCCCACGCGTCGCATGCGCCGCTGTTTCTTCTTCACTTGCAACCCCTCCATCCGGCGCACTCGCTGCACGCGCTTGCCGTTGACCTCATGGCCAGCTCTGCGCAAAAGCGCCGTGATGCGCCGGTAGCCATAGCGTGGATGCTTTTGGCTCAAGGCCTGGATCTGCTGGTGCATCGTTCGGCTTTGCTGGCTCCGGTGACTCGTCAGATAAAAGCTCGAACGCGCCAGGCCCATCGCCCGGCAGGCCTGTGCCGTCGTTGCCTTGTTCTCTTCCACGATGCTTTGGATCGCCCGCCGCTTCTGCGACGGGCTTACCACTTTTTTGAGTTCACCTCTTTGAGGATCTGAATCTGCACCGCCTGATCGGCCACCAGCCGCTTGAGCCGGTTGTTCTCCTCCTCCAAAGCCCGCAGCCGCCGCGCCTCGTTCACATCCATCCCGCCATACTTCTTCTTCCAACTGTAGAAGGTCGCAGTCGACACGTTATACCGTGCGCACACCGTCTGCACCGTCTGGCCACCATCGGCTTCCCGCAATATGTTGATGATCTGTTCCTCGCTGAATCTGCTCTTCTTCATGTTCTGCTGCTCTTTCTTTCTCAGCAGAACTCCAGCTTTGTCACGTCCAGCTTTTCGGGGTCAGGTCAAAATCAAGGGAACATTCTGTGACCTTGCCCTCAAGATCGACGGCAAACTCGTCCTCTTGATCGAAGTGAAGCCAATCGGCTCCGATCTCAAGGAAGGATACATTCGGCAAGCCGTCGATTACGCAGCAAACCAAGGAATTGAATGGGTAGTGCTGACCAACGCAGCCCGATGGGAAATCCACAAAATTGGATTCGGAAAGCCCATAACCAACGAACTGTTGGTCACCGTCGACCTCTTAACCGCTGACCCGAAGAATGACTCCGATCTGGAAGTGTTGTTCCTGCTAAGTCGTGAGGCCCAGGGGAAATCGTTGCTGGACGAATACCACGAGCAGAAGCAGGCGCTCAGCAAATACTGCATCGGTGCCCTTCTCCTCTCAGATACGATTGTCTCCGTCATCAGGCGGGAACTGAAGCGACTTTCTCCTGACGTGAAAATCGAGACTGAAGAGATTCATGCAGTCCTGTCGCACGAAGTGATAAAGCGCGAGGTGCTTGAAGGTGAGAAGGCTCAAGAGGCCGCGCGCCGAATCGCACGAGCTGCAAACCGAGTCAAAAAATCGAAGCTTGAGAAGGAAGGCTCGGCCGAGACTTCGCAGGAGGCAGCTACCATACCCGCTTCTCCTGCCGCAGGAGGAAGTCCAACTCAGCAAACACCCGCACCTGCGTAGTAGGCCGCGCCCTGGACTGCGATTTCGAACCCCCTCTCTTCCATTGAAAATGGAGGAGAGGGCACGGGGAGAGGAGGCGCCCCACCAAAGAAGTGGTGCGAGACGTCGTCGCTTTCTCAAAATCCCCTCTCCCTAACCCTCTCCCCGCGCTGCGGGGCGAGGGGATTCGTCAATCTCCGACAGTGTGACCTTCGGCCTCGCCATCCACTGCCGCAGCCGGTAAAAGTCGAATCATGAACCCCACCGCGAATGCTCGTCGTTTGCGACGCGATCAGACCGACACCGAAAAGGAGCTGTGGCGGGCGTTACGCGCGGGACGATTCGCCGGATTCAAGTTCCGGCGCCAGCATCCCATCCAGAATTACTTCCTCGATTTCTACTGTCCCGCTGCCCGACTCGCGATCGAACTGGACGGGTCCCAGCATGGCTTCCCTGAGCAGCAGCAAGACGACAAGCAACGAGAACAGTTTCTCGCCAGCGAAGGCATTGAAGAGATGCGGTTTTGGAACAGGCAATGGCGTGAGAACCGCGAAGGGGTCCTTCTGGAGATCTGGCATGCGTTGCAACGTCGCACCGGTTGCGAGTTGATTGTGCGTAAGCCACAAAATAATCGCTTCGTTCCTCCCAAGCAGTCGCAGATCAAGGACGCATCCAGAAGCCAAGCTGATTCCTGCTCCCGGTAAAACCACCCTCTTCCATTTTAAAAATGGAGGAGAGGGCAATAGGAGAGGAGGTGCTCCAGCAACGACGTCGTTCGAGACGCCGTTGCTTCTGAAACCCCTCTCCTAACCCTCTCCCCACTCGTGCCTCGTGGGGCGAGGGGATTCGTCCGCCCCCCTCCTCGCCGGGCAGTTTTAATTGCACCCGATCAGATTCCATCTCTTCCAAAACCAGCGACGGGAACATCCGCGCGGAGTTCGACGGGAGAGCAGAAACTGATTACCTCAACATCCCCTTCACCTTCTCCGCATCATGCGTCGGTGGCTGGCAGGCGGTGCCGGTGCAGAGATACACTGTGGGCTTGCCATCTTTCGGCTTGAGCGTTTTCGCGAACGGCTCCACCGGACCAATACCTTCCGCGGACTTCACATCACCCGCGATAGCCACGCGCTTCGGCTCGTCCAGCAGGAAGTCCAGCCCCACCAACATGTAACCCACCGCCTGCGGCATCTTCTGGAGCCGCTCGGCGAACAGCTTCAGACTCTTCTCCGCCGCGTCGCGGAAATCCTTCCGGTCCGTGATCGCCCCCAGCTTCAACAGCGCTAGAATCGCCACCGAGTTTCCGGACGGCTCCGCGCCGTCGTAGTCTTCCTTGATCCGCAGGATCAAATCGGTCGCGCCCTCTGCGCTCTGCCAGAAGCCGCCGTCTGCCTTGTCGTAGAACTTCGCGAGCATCGATTCCGCGAGCGCGATGGCGAAATCGAGATGCTTCGGGTCGAGCGTCGCCTGATACAGCTCCAGCACGCCGCTCAACAAGAACGCGTAAGCCTCCCCCAACTGCGCCGCGTCGCGTTCACCATCACGCCAGCGGTGATAGAGCGTCTTCGTCTTCGCGTCCCACAGCTTGGCTTGCAGGAAGGCGAGATTGCGCTCAGCGGCTTTGATATATGCGTCGTCGCCCAGCACTACGCCCACCCGAGCGAGCGCGCCGAGAAACAATCCGTTCCATGACGAAAGAATCTTGTCGTCGAGATGCGGCCGCACCCGCTTGGACCGCGCCGCAAACAGCTTCGCCTTCGCCGACGCCAGCACGGCGTGCTGCTGGGCGGCGAGATTCGCGTTCGCGAGGCTGAGGACATTCTGGTTCTTGAGCGGCTCCGGATCGCTGTGATCCTCGAAGTTCCCCCTCTCCGTCACACCGAAGACCCCCACCGCAACCTTAAGTTCCTCCGGCGTCAGGAGCGCCTTCAGCTCAGCGAGCGTCCAGCAATAGAACTTTCCTTCCTTGCCTTCGCTGTCGGCGTCCTCGGCGGAATAGAATCCGCCGTCCGGATGCGTCATGTCGCGCAGCACGTAGCGGATGATGTCGCGCGCGACCTCCGCGTAACGCTGCTCGCCGCTGACGAGATATGCGTCGAGATACAGCCCGAGCAACTGCGCGTTGTCGTAAAGCATCTTCTCGAAATGCGGCACGAGCCATTGCGCATCGACCGAGTAACGCGAGAAGCCGCCGCCGATCTGATCGTAGATGCCGCCCGCCGCCATGCGCTCGCACATGTGGAGAACCATCTTCACGGCCTCGGCGTCCTTCGCGCGCACGCCGTAGCGCAGCACGAACAGCGGATGACTCGGCGACGGAAACTTCGGCGCGCCACCCCAGCCGCCATGCTTCCAATCGTAGCCTTCCTTCAATTCCTCCCGGCACGCTCCAGTAGTCCCGGCTCCAGCGGAACACCGCCCCCGGAGGAACGCCCAGTCAGTTCAATCAGCTTCTCGTGCAAGTTCACCGACGAACTGGTGATCTGCTCGCGCTTGTTCGTCCACGCGCTGTGAATCTGTCCCAGCACTTGTAGAAAGCTCGGGCGCCAATACTTCGCTTCCGGCGGCCAATACGTCCCGCCGAAGAACGGCTTCAAGTCCGGCGCAAGAAAGACATTGAGCGGCCAGCCGCCGGAGCCGGTCATCGACTGCACGAACGTCATGTAGATCTTGTCCACGTCCGGACGCTCCTCTCGGTCCACCTTGATGCTGACGAAATGCTCGTTCAGAAACGCCGCAACCTCCTCGTTCTCGAACGACTCGCGCTCCATCACGTGACACCAATGACACGTCGAGTAACCGATGCTGAGGAAGATCGGCTTGTTCTCGCGCCGCGCCTTGGCGAACGCCTCCTCGCCCCAGGCGAACCAGTCCACGGGATTGTGCTGATGCTGGAGCAGGTACGGCGACTTCTCACGCGCGAGGCGGTTCGTGTGCGTGTGAGCGGCGGCAGCGGGAGCAGATTTCTTGGGCACGGCGGTCTTCAGTTGGGTTCTCGGCGCGTCACTGGTGCAGGAAACCAATCCCAAACCCAGCGCAGCAACACAAAGCGTTCTCGTCATGAGATTCGAGCGCAGCCTAGTGCGGGGAGCCAGCGTGCGCAAAAGGAAAGCCGGGCGAACAATGGATTCCCCGCGCGCCGTTTGCGGAAAGATTTTTCTTCGTCGCCTTCGCGCTGATCCCTAACCTTTCCCCGTGTCGATCGAACGACCCTGGAAAATTGAAGCGGTGCTGATGCTTTGCGCGGGAGTGATCATGTGTCTGTCCGCCGGCACCTTCGCCGTACTGGCAGTGAAGGCAGCGCTGCCGAATCTCACTCCCGACCAGCACCGGTTCGCAGGGTTCCTCATTAGCGCCGCCAGTTTTCAGATTGCCGGGCTGTTTCTCGTGCACCGCTTTGTGAAGGCGCACGAGTTGACGTGGGGCGAATTCCTCGGCCTGACGGAAGGCGATTTGAAACGAACGTTCCAACTCGCCATCGCAGTCGCGATCGTCGCCTTGCCCATCGCTCTGGGACTGAACGAACTCTCACGCGTGGTCATCACCCAGAGTTCCGGTGACGCCGCCATGCAGCCCACCATGCAAGCGCTCGAAGCAACGCAAGGCCCGCTCCAACGCGCCGTCTTCGCCTTCACCGCCATCGTTCTCGCGCCGCTGATTGAGGAGATTCTGTTTCGCGGAATCCTCTACCGCACCGGCCAGCAACTCGGCTTTCCGCGACTGGCGCTCTTTGGGTCTTCGATCGTCTTCGCCGCGATTCACGCGAGCCTCATGACGCTCGTTCCCCTGACAGTTCTGGCGATCATCTTCGCGCGACTTTACGACCACACCAACCGGCTCATCGCCCCCATCGTCGCGCATTCTTTGTTTAACGCCGTCAACTTCGTCGCCTACATCAATCGCGACGCGCTCACCCGCTGGGTCGACAGCGTGAAGTAATTTCCCTCCCGATGAACGAACTCGAACTCATTCAACTGCTCACCAAGAATCTCCCGACCAACAACTCGGTCGTCACCGGAACGGGAGACGACTGCGCGGTGCTCGACCTCGGTATTCCCGATCGCTTCCTGCTCTTCAAGACCGACGCCATCGTCGAAGGCACCCACTTCACGCGCGACGCTGCGCCGGAACGCATCGGCCGCAAGGCGCTCGCCCGGAATCTCAGCGACATCGCCGCGATGGCGGGCCAACCAACCGCCGCGCTGGTGACCATTGCCCTGCCCCGCGGGTTCGACCCGGAGTTCGTACAAGGCATCTACGCCGGCCTGAACGCGCTCGCCACCCAGCACGGCGTGGCAATTGTCGGCGGCGAAACCACGACGAATCCCGAACGCATTCTCATCTCCATCGCCCTGCTTGGCACCGTGGCGAAGGACCGCTGCATTCGCCGGCACGGCTCGCGACCCGGCGACGCGATTTTTGTTTCCGGCACGCTGGGCGGATCGATCGATGGCTGGCATTTCGACTTCGAACCGCGGCTCGCCGAAGCACGCTGGCTGGCCGAGCATTTCACTCCCACTTCGATGATCGATGTCAGCGACGGACTCGCGAGTGACATCCGGCATCTGCTCGAACACGATCACCTCGGCGCAGAATTACTGAAGAGCGCCATCCCAATCAGCCGCACCGCAAAGCTAAAGGCGAAGGAAGAATCCTCCGCGAAGCCACCCCTGCTCGCCGCGTTGACGGACGGCGAGGACTTCGAACTTCTTTTCACTGTCCCGAGCAAACTCGCGGTGAAACTTCTCGATGGTTGGAAGGAGACTTTCCCGCAAGTGCCGCTGGCGTGCATCGGCAAGGTCACCGACAAGCCCGGCGTGAAACTGCGCGACAAGGATGGCTACAAGCCAATGCCCACCCATGGCTACGTTCATTTCGCATAGTCCGGAGGAAACGACCGCGCTCGGCGAGGACTGGGGACGCGCTGCGCAGCCGGGCTGGGTGATCGGCCTGACCGGCGATCTCGGCGCCGGAAAGACGCAGTTGATCAAAGGCTTTGCACGCGGACTGGAAATCACCGGCCGCATCCAGTCCCCGACGTTCGCGCTGGTGAACGAGTATCGCGAGGGACGACTGCCGCTCGCGCACCTTGATCTTTATCGGCTCGATTCGCCGGAACAGATCATCGGCGCTGGCCTCGAAGATTACTTCCATCCCGCCACTGGAACCACCGTGGTGGAGTGGTGCGAGCGCTGGCCGGATTTCGCGGCACCTTCGGCGAAGACGACGGGCCGGCTCTTTCGCCGCGTGCTCATCGAACAAATCGGCGACTCGGAACGGCGCATTACTTATGACGATTTTGGCGGTTGAATTCTCCTCAGACCAACGCAGCGTCGCCATCGCCCGCGGCGGCTCAGTGCTCTCGCGCGCCGAGGAAACTGGCGGACGAACCGCGCACGCCTTCGCCCTCATTGAACGCGCGCTGGCCGAGGCGAAACTGGAGCGCGACGCCATCGAATGCATTGCGGTCGGCCTCGGCCCCGGCTCTTACGCCGGCATCCGCGCCGGCATCGCGCTCGCGCAAGGCTGGCAGATGGCCACGGGCGTTCGCTTGCTTGGCATCAGCACCGTGGAGGCGATGGCGGCGCAGGCGGCGGCATCGGGAATGACCGAGCGCATCACCATCGCGATCGATGCCCAGCGGAATGAATTCTACGCCGCGACTTACCAACTCGATTCCGGCAGTTTCCAACTCATCAATCCGCTGCGCGTCACCTCGCTGGACGCAGTAAAGGCGAGCGCGGCCGACAGTCGGCTCATCGTGTGGCCGGAATTGCACGGGCGTTTTCCCGGCAGCGAGGCAATTCCGCCCGACGCCACGGCGCTGTATCGGCTGGCCGCGACGCGAACTGATTTCATCTCCGGGGCCGAACTCGCGCCGATTTATCTGCGCGAAGCGAACTTCATCAAAGCGCCGCCCTCGCGAGTTATCCCCGGCATCTGAACCATCACCGTGAACACCTCCTATCGTTGCTGGGCGGAAGTTGATCTGGATGCGCTGCGCGGCAACCTCGCGTGGATTCGTCATCGCGTTGGTCCCAAGGTGAAGATCCTCACCGTCGTGAAGGCCGACGCATATGGTCACGGATTGAAACAGATCGCTGCGCTGCTGATGCAAAGCGGCACGGATATCTTCGGCGTCGCGAATCTCGCCGAAGCATCGGCCATCCGCCGGGTCGGCAAAGGCTGGCCCGTGCTCATGCTCGGCGCGCTGCTTCCGGACGAAATGGAAACCGCCGTGAAGGATCACGTCCGCGCGACAATTTCCTCGCTCGACGAAGCGACCGCTCTCAGCCGGGTTGCGACACGTCTGCAAAAGATCGCGTCTGTTCACGTGAAGGTGGATACCGGCATGGGCCGTCTGGGGGCGCGCCCGAAAGACGCGCTGGAACTCATCCGGTCCACCGCGCAGCTGCCGGGGTTGGCCATCGACGGACTCTACACTCACTACGCCTCCGCCGAGGACGACGCGGCGTTTTCCAAGGCTCAGGCAGAGGGTTTTGAAGGCGTGATTAACGCAGTGACGAAGGCTGGCATTCAGATTCCGCTCATTCACGCCAACAACAGCGCGGCGTTGCTGCATCAGCCGGAAACGACGTTCAACCTCGTCCGACCTGGCTTGCTCGTTTACGGCATCTTGCCGGAGGGCCAGCGAGCCGATGTCGCCGCGCTGCGGAAGTTTTTCCATCCCGCGCTCTCGTGGAAATGCCGCGTGGGATTTGTGAAGGAGATTCGGAAGGGCGATTCGCTGAGCTACGGACGTACGTTCGTTGCGCCCCGCAAGATGAAGGTGGCCACACTGACCGCTGGCTACGGCGACGGTTATCTGCGCGCTGGCAGCAATCGCGCGGAGGTATTGATTCAAGGCCGACGCTGCAAAGTCCTGGGCCGGGTGACGATGGATCAAACGCTGGTCGACGTCACCAAACTGGACAACGTCGCCGCAGGCGAGGAGGCGGTGCTCATCGGCAGCCAGCACGGCGAGACAATCAGCGCCGCTGAATTGGCGCAGTGGTGCGGGACCATCCCGTGGGAGATTCTCACTGCGATCACTTACCGCGTGCCGCGGCTTTACCGCGGGAGTCAGGCATCCTGACGCGGCTGGCTGCGCAGCTTGCGCCATTCCCGGTAGAACTCGATGACGGCCGGAAGAATGGAGACGAAGATGATGCCCAGAATCACCAGCGAGAAATTCTTCTTCACTATGGGCATGTTCGCAAGAAATAGCCCGCAGGAGTAAGCAACCCCACCCAGAGCAGCGCGCCGACGACATTGAACATCATGAAGCGCGAGTAAGTCATTGCGCCAATGCCCGCGACGAACGGCGCAAACGTCCGGACGATGGGAACAAAGCGCGCGATGATGATCGTCTTGCCGCCGTAGCGTTCGAAGAACTCGTGAGTCTTGTCGATGTGCTTCTGCTTGATGAGCCGGGGAAACTTCTTAATCAATTTGTGCCCGGCGTATTTGCCGATCGAGTAGTTCACCGAGTCACCCAGAATCGCCGCCACCAAGAGCAATCCCATCACAAGCCACAAGTCGAGCTTGCCATTGGCCGCAATGGCGCCGACCGCGAACAGCAGCGAATCTCCAGGAAGGAACGGCGTGACCACCAGTCCCGTTTCGCAGAAAACGATGATGAACAGGATCGCGTAAACCCACGCCCCGTACTCCGCAACGAGGCCGTCCAGATGCGTATTCAGATGCAGGACGATATCGAGCAACTTCTTCAACGTTTCCATGCCGCGGGAAGCTAGGTAGGTGGCAACGCCAAGACGAGAAAAAATTCCAGGCTGAGGTAAGTGAGTTTACACCCCGGCCGGGACGGATGTAATGGAAGGTCACTTCATGCGTCGCATCCGCGAAAGCGCTCGCGGCAAATTCCTCGTCCTGAAGCAAGTCAGCGCGATCCAGTTCCAAGTCAGCCTCCGCGAAACGGAATGTTCGCGACCACCGTCGACTCACTGCTCAAAAGCGCAGACCTGTGACATTAATTGCCTGATGTGGGCAATTCTCGCCCGCAATCCGGCACCACGCGGAGCGGAATCAGTCAAAACCTCCAGCAAAAGAGCCAATTCAGCTGGTGGCATCGGCTTTGCTTAGAAGAGCGGCATGAAGCTAATGCAGAATCCTCACAACTGGATTTGCGCATTATTGCACACCGCTGGCCCTATCATAGGGCAGGCAAAAAGTCCCACCATCATCCTACCCTTACGCACTGAACCTTCGGTTTAGTGTCCTGCTGGAATTGAGTTGTTGACCGGCGGATTGCGCGAGCAATCCGCCGGTTTCCTCTTTCTACCGAGAATGATCCGCCTATTCGGCAGTATATTTACCTGGCCTCTTCTCCGCCGGCGCCGAGACCAGCTTCATCTGGGGAAATTGAGTTTTGCGCGAGGAACGTTTCTGCGCCGGCTTTCCCTCGGCCAACGCCCGCGCGATAAACTCCGACTGACAGCGCACTCCGCCTTTGCCCGAGCGATCCCGGTGGTATGATCCGTCTCCCGACATCACATACGCCTTCACCGTGTCGTTCATGGTGGTCCCCAGCACCTCGGTCATCAGTCGTTCGCGCAGCACACCGTCCTCAATTGGGAATGCCACCTCGATGCGCCGGAAGAAATTTCGCGGCATCCAGTCCGCGCTCGCCACAAACACCTCTGGCCGGCAGGCGTTCTCGAAGTAGTAAACGCGGCTGTGCTCCAGAAACCGATCCACGATGCTGCGAACGGTAATGTTCTCGCTGAGGTCGGGAACACCCGGACGCAAACAACAGATGCCGCGCACGATCAGCTCCACCTTCACTCCAGCCTGCGAGGCTCGATACAGGGCTTCAATCGTCCGCTCGTCCACCAGCGAGTTGAGCTTGGCGACGATGCGCGCCGGCAGATGATTCTTCGCGTTTTGGGTTTCGCGTTCAATGTGAGTCAGCACACGCGCGTGGAGCTCAAACGGCGCCACCACGAGCTTGCGCAACCCCTGGAACTGGCAGATCCCCGTCAGCAAGTTGAACAAGTTGGTCGCGTCCTCGCCGAAATCCGGACGAGCCGTCAGCAAACCAATGTCCGTGTACAGCCTCGCGGTGTGCGGATTGTAATTGCCCGTTCCGAGATGGAGGTAGCGGCGGATTCCGTCGTCGTCTCGGCGAACGACAAGGCACATCTTCGCGTGAATCTTGTAGCCGACGAGTCCATACACCACGTGCACACCCGCCTCCTCCAGTTGCCGCGCCCAAAGAATGTTGTTCGCCTCGTCGAACCGCGCGCGCAGCTCGACCACCGCCGTGACCTGTTTGCCATTCTTCACCGCGTTCATCAACGCCCCGACAATCTGGGTATCACCTCCGGTTCGATACATCGTCTGTTTGATGGCCAGAACCCGCGGATCCTCCGAAGCCTTCACCAGAAAATCTACGACCGAACTAAAGCTGTCGTAGGGATGATGCATCAGCACATCGCGCTCGCGAATGATGGCAAACAAGTCCGGCTGTTCCTTGAGAATCGGCGTCACCGGCGCCACGAACGGCGGATCGCGCAGCTCGGGGGAATGATCGCCTTCGTACACGGCCATCAATCGCGGCGGATTCAACGGACCGTCGATGACGTAAAGATCGTCCTCGCTTAGGCGGAACGTGCTCAACAACGCGCTCCGGATCGGCTGCGGGCAATCGATCTCCACTTCCAACCGCACGGCGTCGCCCTTGCGCCGGTTATGCAGCTCGTTTTCGACCGCCTTGAGCAAGTTCGCCACCTCCTCTTCATCGATGTAAAGCTCGCTGTTGCGCGTAATCCGGAACTGCCAATAGCCAAGAATGGTCGTGCCGGGAAACAAATCGCCGAGGAAATGTCCAATCAGCTGCGCCAGGAACACATACTCCCGGCGCTCGTCGTCGCGTGGCAGCTTCACCAACCGTGGCAGAACGCGCGGCACCTGCACCACCGCCATGTGTCGCAACGGCTGGCCCGCCGTGCTCATCTCCAGCTGGACAATCATGTTCAGCGACTTGTTGAGCAGCTGCGGGAACGGATGGGCCGGATCAATCGCCAGCGGCGTGAGGACGGGTCGCACCTCCGCCCGATAAAAACTCTCCAGCCACGCTGCGTCAGATTTATCCAGCTCTCCCATCGCGAGGAAACGAATGCCGTGCTTCGCCAGCGCCGGTCGCAGCTCCTCGCGCCAGCAGCGATATTGATCCTCCACCATTTTGCGCACGCGTTTCTTAACCGCGTGAAACGTTTCCGTAGCAGTCAATCCGTCCACGCTGCGTTCGACCACGTCGCTTTCCATCTGCTGTTTGATGCCGGCAACGCGCACCTCAAAAAACTCGTCGAGATTCGAGCTCGCGATGCAGAAAAACTTCACGCGTTCCAGCAACGGATTCTTCGGCTCCAAGGCTTCCCCGAGCACGCGCTGGTTGAACTCCAGCCAGCTCAGCTCGCGGTTGATAAAATGATCCGGCGGAAATTCACCGCCCCCAGCAGCATTCGTTTTCAAATTCGTGACGAGTATACCGGTCCAGAGAACCGGGCAAAGTAACAAAGGCGTGACGGACCAGCTCGAATCAGCCGAATCCCAGCCAATATGCGCCTATTGTCATCATTCCTTTCATTCGAAATGGCAACCTTCAGTTGCCATCGAACCACCCGTGCCGGTATTGTCCCCGCCAGCCGCGCGCCAACAAAAACAGGCACCGCCGCGGCACGGGCATTCGATCATCCTCGCATGAACAACTATCCCAAGCCGGTCGCACGCGACCCGAAATACGAACGCTGGCGCTGGCAGACTTTTGGCATCACCTGGCTCGCCTACGCCGGGTTTTACCTCACGCGAAAAGGATTTTCCGCCGCCAAGGTCGCCCTCGGGCCGGGAACTGAAGTCGGTCTCAGCAAGGGCCAGATGGCGGCCATCGACACCGCGTACAATGTCGCCTACATGCTCGGGCAATTCATCTTCGGAGTGGGCGGGGATCGGGTCGGCACACGCCGAGTCATTCTCATTGGCATGTTCCTTTCCATCCTCGCCGGGGCCGCCATGGGCTTCTCCAAGACGGCGGTGATGTTCGGGATCCTATTCTCGATTCAGGGCCTCGTCCAAGCCACCGGCTGGGGGCCCCTGATGAAGAACGTCAGCTGCTTTTTCTCGCAGCGAGAACGCGGACTCGTCCTGGGCCTGTGGTGCACGAATTATTCGCTCGGCGGATTCGTCTCCACAATTTTCGCCGGGCGCATGGGCGAACAATTCGGCTGGCAATGGGCCTTCTGGGCACCCGCCGGCGCGCTGATGATCGTCTGGATTCTCTTCCTCCTTTTCCAACGCAACCGGCCGGAAGACGTTGGATTGCCGCCCATCGAGCAGTATCACGGCGACGTCCCGACACCAGACGCCCAGTCCACTTCGAACTCTACAGACTCCACCGCCCCAGCCGAGCCCACCAAAACCTCCTGGCAGGAAATTGTCGGCGTCATCACACATCCCGTCGTGATGATGCTTTGCCTTGTCTACTTTTGCCTCAAACCCGCGCGCTATCTCTTCATGTTCTGGGGCCCGCAGTACATGCACGAAAAACTCGGCACCGGAATGGCCGCGTCGGCGTTGGTCGGATCCGCCTTCGAACTCGGAGGACCGCTTGGCGCGCTCGCCGGCGGCTGGGTTTCCGACAAGTTCTTCGGCTCCCGCCGCATGCCTGTCGCCGTCATCAGCCTGATCAGCCTTGGTATCCTGATCTTCTTTTTCCACAAGCTCCCGGCGGACTACTGGATTATTGGCAGCTGTTTCGCCGTGATGGGATTCTTCACCTACGCCGCCGATTCGCTCGTCAACGCCACCGCCGCCGTGGACTTCGGCACCCAACGCGGCGCCGCAACCTCCGCCGGCGTCATCAACGGCTGCGGTTCCGCGGGACAAATCCTCGGCGCCGCGTTACCTGGAATCGTTCCCCTCGCGTGGGGCTGGGACAACATCTTTGCAATCCTATCCGCCGCCACCATTTTCGCGGGCCTCGTGATGATTCCGAAGTGAGCGCCCCTGAACGAAATGCCTGCCAACCAGGTATCGGAAAATTGAATCAGGGTCCAAAGTCCCGGGGTGGCTGCCAACAGGGGAATCACCCATCTCCTTGTCGTTCCCCGCCAACCCGCGCGCTCCCAGTCCGTCACCGCATCGTTGAACGCCTGCGCTTCGAGCCGCGCCGTGTGCGTGTAGAAATCCACCACCGCATCCCCGAAGGCCGAGCGCGCCAGTTTGCTTGCCGCGAACAACTCCGCCGCTTCGCCGAGTGACTTCGGCAGCGACTTCAGCTTCGCGTCCACGTAGGCGTTGCCGCGATAATCCTTCCCGCAATCCAGCTTCTCCTCCACGCCCGCCATGCCCGCAGCCATCATCGCCGCGAAGGCGAGATACGGATTCGCGTCCGCGCCCGGCATCCGGTTCTCAATGCGGAACGAATTCCCATGACCCACCACACGGAAGCCGACCGTGCGATTGTCGTGCGACCACGCCATCTTCGTCGGCGCCCAGCTCGCCGACTGGTAACGCTTGTACGAATTGATTGACGGCGCGTAACAGTAACAAAGCTCCGGCGAATACTTCATCAAGCCGCCGAGGAAATGCCGGAACAACTGCGAGCCCTCGCCCGCCTTCGCATCCCAAAACGCGTTCTTGCCCTCGCGCCAAAGGCTGATGTGAATATGGCAACTGCTGCCCACCTCCGCCGCCCACGGCTTCGGCATGAACGTCACGCACTTGCCGTGCTGTGTCGCGATTTCCTTCATTCCCTGTTTGAAGACAACGTGCATGTCCGCCATCGGCAACGGCTCGTCATACACGAAATTCACCTCATGCTGGCCGCGACCCCATTCGCCCTTGCTCGACTCCACGGGAATTCGCGCCTCGGTCATCCAGTTGCGCACGGAGCGGAAGATCGCCTCGTCCTGAGTCGGCTGCATCGTGTGATAATCGATGCGGTAATCGCTCGAAGGAATCAGGTTCCGGTAATCCGACTTGAAGGCGTCGTGATACGACTGGTTGAACAGGAAGAACTCCAACTCGCTCGCCGTGTAGCACGTCAGCTTCTTCTTCGCCATCAACTCCAACTGCCGCCGCAACACCGAACGAGGGGATTCAGCCACCAGCGAACCCTCGTGATGTCGCAGATCGCAAATCACCAACGCCGTCGCAGGCTGCCATGGAAGCGCGCGGATCGTGGAATCGTCCGGGCGCATTTCGAAATCGCCGAAGCCCTTCTCCCAGTTCGCGAGTTGAAAACCATCCTGCGGATCCATCTCCATGTTCACCGTCAGGAGATAATTGCAGCCGTGCGTGCCGTGACCGGCGACATTGTCGGCGAAGAACTTTCCGGTGAACCGCTTGCCGACGAGCCGCCCGAACACATCCGGGAACACCGTGATGACAGTATCAATCTCGCCCTTGCGGATCTTTGTTTTCAGCGTTTGCAGGTTCATAAATTTTTAAACTTCGGATGGAGACAACGGCTGCAAGACACGAATTTCACTAATGCTCACGAACTCAGAATGTCTGCTTCGTGCTAATTCGTGAAATTCGTGTCTGCCCTGTCTGCTTCATCCGCGTGCATTCGTGTCGAGCCGTGGTTGAAAGCTCTTCTCACAGCGCCGCCCGATACAGCGCCTTCAAATCATCCTTGGTCACCGGCACGGGATTCGTCGCGTGGCAACCGTCGAGGATCGCCTGTTCGGCGAGCGGATCGATGTGCGCCTCCGTCACGCCATAATCGCGGAGCTTCTGACCCAATCCGACCTCCGCGGTCAACTTCTCGATGAACCCAATCGTGCGCGCGTCCGCCTCTGCATCGCTGGATTTAACGACATCCAGCCCGCAGGCCACGCCCACGCGGCGGTAGAGTCCGGGCTTGCGTTGGGCGTTGAATTTCATCACCGCCGGCAGGCAGAGCGCGTTGGCCGTGCCGTGATGGAGTCCGCACAACGTCGAAAGCGGATGCGCCAGCGAATGCGTCGCGCCCAAATCTTTCTGGAACGCAATCGCACCCATCGCAGCCGCCACGAGCATTTTGCCGCGAGCATCGAGATCGTTGCCGTTACGAACCGCACGCGGCAGCGCCTCGACGATCAGGTGAATTCCTTCGAGCGCAATACCATCACAGAGCGGATGGAAGTTCGGCGATGTGAACGACTCGATGCAGTGTGTCAAAGCATCGAGACCTGTCGCGGCAGTGAGCTTCGGCGGCAGGCTGCGGGTCAGTTCACCGTCGAGGATGACGAGCTTCGCGAGCAGCTCGGGATGAAACAGAACGGCTTTGCGTTTCGTGGCAGTGATCGTCACGACCGAACTGCGACCGACTTCACTGCCTGTGCCGGCGGTGGTTGGGATGGCAATCAGCGGCGGTAACCCACTCCAGTCGTCCTCGTAACGAAACTCCGCAATCTTCAGGTCGGGCCGTTTGATCAACAACCGCGCAGCTTTGCCGACATCGAGCGCACTGCCGCCGCCGAAAGCGACCACCGCATCGCACTGGCCAGCGCGATACGCTGCTGCGCTGTCGTGGACATCCGCCTCGATGGGATTCGGATGCACGCCGCTGTGCAGAAACCAAGTTTTGCCCTGCTCCGGTGTGCCGAGCGTCTGCTGCAGCTTCTGAAACGCCTCCGTCGCCAACAAGCCGGGATCGGTGACAACGAGTGGGCGTTTGATGTTGAGCTTCGCGAGACGCGCGGGCAGTTCGCCGAGCGCGCCAGTGCCGGACAGCGTGGTTGTAGGGAAGGAAAACGAGGAGATGCTCATGCGGATTTGAAAATGTTCAGAGCCTAAAGCTTAACCATTTCGCGTTTGCGGCCCGTGAATCGGCACCACTCGGTGTAGCCGGCGCTGCGCGCGAGCGCGATGGCCTCGGTAAAATTGGCGCCGACTTCGCCCGGCGCATGCGCATCCGAGGCAAACGTAATCGGCACACCGGCGGCGGCGGCCATACCGACCAGTTGCGGACTCGGGTAAATCTCTTTGCAGTCCTTGCGCAGGCCCGCCGTGTTCAACTCCATCGCCACGTCGTGCTTCTTCGCGGCTGAAATGAACTTCGCGAACAAGGGCGTGCAATCATCCTTCGGGTAGTAGCAGAATTTCTTGCAGAGGTCCGCGTGCGCGATGATTTCGAACAAGCCGGACTCGACGGCCATCGTCAGGCGATCGAAGTACGCGGTCCACACCTCGAACGGATCGCGCTTCTTCCACTCGGAAATGCGCGTCGGGTTGTCGAGATCCCACGAGTCGGAAACGTAATGAACTGCGCCAATCAGATAATCCCACGGATGTCGCGCCGCCAACTCACGAATCCACGCTTCCTGACCGGGAATGTAATCGACCTCCAACGCGAGCCTGATGATGAGGTTTGGATGGTCGCGCCGCGCCTGCTCCACTTTGGCGACGTAGGTATCGAGGTCCGCGCGAAACATGCGCCAGTCATCCCAATCATCGCGCGACATGGGGTTGTGATCCGAGAAGCCGATTTCCGAAAAGCCCAGCCGCACGGCCTGCGCCGCCAGTTCGGTCGGCTCTCCGACCGCGTGCCGGCACAACGGAGTGTGCATGTGGTAATCAGCGGGTAACGAGGACATGCGAATTAGACAGAAACTAGAGGACGAAACTCAGCGGCAGCAAGGGGATTCCTGCCTGAACGATGGAGCAAGGAGGTCAGGAACGTGCCACTTTCGGCGGCTGCCAGACTTTCGGGTTGCTCGGCGGCACGAGATCATGCTCGCCGAACTGCGGAACGGGAAATTCGCTCGGCGCATCGGCCACCAAATGGCGCGGACGATTCGGGCCGGTGAGCTTCTGCTCATCGATCTTCCGCTGGAGCGTCATAAAGGCATGAATCAACGCCTCGGGTCGCGGGGGACAGCCGGGAATATGGACATCGACAGGCAGAAACCGGTCGATGCCCTTGAGAACGTTGTAGCCTTGCTTGAAGGGTCCACCCGAAATCGCGCACGCGCCCATCGCGATGACATACTTGGGCTCGGGCATCTGGTTGTAGAGGCGGATGACCTGCGGTGCCATCTTCTTGGTCACCGTGCCGGCGACGATCATCAAGTCTGCCTGGCGCGGCGAGGGTCGAAAGACTTCTGCCCCGAAACGGGCGAGGTCGAACCGCGACATTGAAGAAGCGATCATTTCGATCGCGCAGCAGGCGAGACCGAATTGCAGCGGCCAGACGGAGTTCTTGCGACCCCAGTTGTAGAGATCTTCCAGCGTGGTGGTGAAGACGCCTTGTTTGCTGAGTTCGCTGCGAAGTCCTTCGTCCATGGGTGCTCCAGCTATTTCCAGGTCAACACACCTTTCATCCAAGCCCACGCGAGACCTTCGACCAGAAGCAGCAGAAAGATCATGATGGCAACGAACGCTCCGACGGAAAGGCCAGTGAACGCGACGGCGAATGGGAGGAGGAAGATCGTCTCCACATCGAAGATGAGAAAGATAATCGCGTAGAGGTAATACTGCGATTTGAACTGAATCATCGCGTCGCCCTTGGACTCCAGACCGCACTCGTAAGTGGCGTTCTTCTGTTCACCGGGCTTCTGCGGCGAATACTTGGCAGCCCAGAGACGAGCGAGGAGGATCGGACCAAGCGGGAAAGCAACGGCAATGGCGAGAAAGACCGTGAGGAAGAGATATGGGCTTTGGTCCATGTCAGCCTTGGCGCAGTTCTTGACGGTGCAGGCCGACGGAAGCCGCGATGTCATCAAACTCCTCGCGACTGACGGAGTCCATGGTTTTGCCCTTGGCGGAAAGCTTTTCGTTTATCTTGATGGCCTTTTCAGTCATCACCTCGTGCGTTTCCTGCGTGCCGCCGACGAGGGCAAAGTTCGGACCGGTGGTGACACGTTTGTGGCCGTCGGAATCCAGTCCCACCCCGAGAAGCAGCGCTTTCCCTTTGCGCCCAGGCTGTTTCTTGCCAGAAGACTTCGACATGCGCGAAAGGCTACGGGGCGCCCGCTTCAAGTCAAGCCTGTGGGCCGAAGTCCCCGTCCAGATTTGCTTCCAATGGGAAAAAGAAAAAGGCCGGCGAATACAACGCGCCGGCCTTTGAGAAACAATCGAAGTCGATCAGTGACGAGGACCACGGTCCCCGCGATCGCCCCGGAATCCACCACCGCCACCACCACTGCGAGGCGGGCGGTCTTCACGCGGGCGGGCGATGTTCACAGTCAACGCGCGACCTTGGAATTCCTTGTTGTGGAACATTTCGACGGCCTTGTTGGCCTCCTCCGCGCTCGCCATCTCGACAAAGGCGAAACCGCGGGACTTGCCCGTGAACTTGTCCATCATGACGTTAACGGAGCTGACGACTCCGGCCTGGGAGAAGTGATCCTGCAGGTCGTTGTCCATCGTTTGGTAGGCGAGGTTTCCTACGAAGAGACGTGATTCATTCATAATCAGTACAGTTGGCCGCTCAAAAAACCGAGTGGGGAGTTGCTGCCCTGGCAGTAGCTCTGAATGTCTCTTAATGGTGGTTACCCGACATCTGTCTTTCTGACACCGACACCGCTGTTCTTTGCGCTGACTTCGGCGAAGCTGAAACATTTCTTTTTTTGCGTCAACAAGAGATTCCTCGGCCATCCGAGGCGACACCCGCAAAAATGGGGCTAAAAGAGCTTTACAGCTTCGCAGGCAATCCCCTAACCTCCCGCCCTTACAAATTAACTTAGAGATGAGTACGACATTGGAAAGCAAAACAAAACTCGTGAAGGATTTTCGTCTCCACGAAAAGGACACTGGTTCTGCGGATGTTCAAATCGCCCTGCTGACGGAGCGGATCAACAAGCTCACCGCTCACTTGCAGACCAACAACAAAGATCACAGCTCCCGTCGCGGCCTGCTGATGATGGTCGGCCAGCGCCGTCGCTTGCTCGATTACCTGCACAGCACTGACACCGCCCGTCATTTGGCCGTGGTCAAGAAGCTGAAGCTTCGTCACTAAAGTCGCGGGCGTTCAGCCCGCCCCCGCGGGCTGACGTGCTCGCGCCTTGTCTTCCTGAGCAACGGACAGCCAGGTGTGCGCCAAGCCCCAGATTAAAATTTGCCCGGGATCAAGCTCCCCGCTTGATCCCAATTCCCCAGCCACGCCCGCGCGGACTGGTCTAGGAATCTCAACTCCCCGTCCGCGCAACAACTCCTCCCGCCGGATCCGGGTAATTTCATTCAGCACCTGCCCAACAGGTGTTCACTGAAGTTCCTCAGATGCCGGCGGGCACCAAACCATTATGCCAGAAAAAATAACCGCCCAAGTCGGCGACAAACAGATCACCATTGAAACCGGCAAATTGGCCAAGCAGGCCGACGGCGCCGTAACCGTGCAACTCGGCGAAACCATCGTCATCGTGGCCGCCGTGGCCGCGACCAAGGCGAAGGAAGGTCAGGACTTCTTCCCGCTTACGGTCGATTACCGCGAAAAAGCTGCGGCAGCCGGCAAGTTCCCCGGTGGCTACTTCAAGCGCGAAGGCCGTCCGACGGAAAAGGAAATCCTCACCTGCCGCCTCACCGACCGCCCGATTCGTCCACTCTTTCCCAAGGGCTGGTACAACGAAGTTCAGGTTCAAACCGTCCTGCTCAGCGCCGACGGCGAAAACGATCCTGATATCCTCAGCATCATCGGCGCATCTGCATCACTCACCGTCAGCGACATCCCGTGGGATGGTCCGCTCGGCGCCGTGCGCGTTGGTCGCGTCAATGGCAAGTTCGTCGCGAACCCGACTCACGCCGAACAGGCGGAGAGCGATCTTGATCTGGTCTATGTCGGTAACGACAAAGACGTGGTGATGTTCGACGGTTCGGCCAAGGAAATCACTGAAGCCGACTTCAACGCCGCCCTCGCCTTCGGTCAGGAATGCTGCCAGCCGATCATTGCCGCGCAAAAGCAACTCGCCGCCAAAGCCGGCAAGCCGAAGCGCCAGATCACGTTGAACGTTGTCCCGGAAGAAATCCTCAAGGAAGCCAAAGCCCTCGCCGGCGACCGCTTCGTTCCCGCGCTCCTGACTCCCGGCAAACTCGCCCGTGAATCGGCCTGCAAAGCGATTCAAGACGAAGTCGGCACCAAGCTCGTCGAGAAATTCGGCGCAGAAAAAGTGACGCCGTTCGTCGTGAAGGACGCGTTCTACTACATCCAGAAGGAAGCGGTCCGCAGCCTCATTCTGAACAACGGCAAGCGCCTCGACGGCCGTGGCTTTGACGCCATCCGCCCCATCTCCGGCGAAGTCGGCATGCTGCCCCGCGCACACGGATCGGCGATTTTCGTTCGCGGTGAAACCCAGGCGGTGACCCTCGTCACGCTCGGCACCGGCGAAGACGCGCAGGAATTCGACAGCTACACGGGTGGCGAGAACGAAAAGAAGTTCATTCTCCACTATAACTTCCCGAACTTCTCCGTCGGCGAAACCGGACGCATCAGCGGCCCGGGTCGTCGCGAAATCGGTCACGGCGCGCTCGCTGAACGTTCCATCGAGCCGATGCTTCCGCTCGACACTTATCCGTATGCGGTCCGCGTCACGAGCGAGATCATGGAATCGAACGGTTCCACCTCCATGGCCTCCGTTTGCGGCGGCACGCTCGCCCTCATGGACGCCGGTGTCCCGATGATCCGCCCTGTGGCTGGCATCAGCGTCGGCATCTGCACCGAAAAGGACGACACCGCCATCGGTCGCTACCAACTCCTCACCGACATCATCGGCTGGGAGGACGCCTACTGCGACATGGATTGCAAAATCGCCGGCACCGACAAGGGCATCACCGGCTTCCAACTCGACCTCAAGCTGAAGGGCCTTCCGCACAAGCTCATGGCTGAAGCGGTCGAGAAAGCCCGCGTTGCGCGCCTGTCCATCCTCAACGACATGGCGAAAGTCATTGCCGAACCGCGCAAGGAACTCAGCAAGTATGCTCCGCGCATCGTGCAGATTCGAATCAACCCCGAGAAGATCGGCGCGCTGATCGGGCCTGGCGGCAAGAACATCAAGCGCATCGTTGAAGAGTCCGGTTGCGAGATCAACATCGAGGACGACGGCACGGTGAACGTTTACTCGGTCAGCGCCGAAGGCATGGAAGTGGCCCGCCGCGAAATCGAAGGCATGACGGCAGAAGCGGAGATCGGACGGATCTACCGTGGTCGCGTTGTGACCATCAAGGAATTCGGCTGCTTCGTGGAATTCCTCCCCGGCAAGGACGGCCTGTGCCACATCAGCGAGCTCGCAAACTTCCGCGTCAAGCAGACGGAAGACATCGTCAAGATGGGCGACGAAATCTGGGTCAAGTGCCTGGGTGTCGACGAAAAAGGCCGCGTCAAACTTTCCCGGAAGGCTGCGATGGCCGAGCGCGACAAGGAAGCCGGCGGCACGGAAGGCGCCGCGAAGGACGCTGAACCTGCTGGCAAGAACTAAGGCCGCACCCGTCCCTTAAACAATTCAAGCGGCCGTGCAGTTCACCCTGCCCGGCCGCTTTTTTCTGACCATGAGAACTGCAACCCGCCTGACCGCCTTGTTCATCAGCCTCGTCACAGTTGCCTTATGGTTCTTCGGCGGTCCGAATCTCGGGACTACGAGAATCAACGAGGTTGTCCGCGCAGTGGACACCGCCGCGGGGAGCGAAACCGTCAGCCACGAGACTCGCTTCCTTCCTGGAATAGACTTCCTCGCCATTGGCTTGATCCTCGCCGCCATCGTCTGGGCATCGGGACGATTGATGCGACCTTCTCCTTCGGCGTCATAATCTCTCATGTCCGACCCAATTCAGGAACTGCCCGGGCTGACAGTCACCATTGATCAAGTCCTGCATCAGCCGGACGCGCAGACGCCACCCGACCGCCGGCATTGCTTCGCCTATTTCATCAGCATCCACAATCACAGTGATGCGACCGTGACGATCAAGGGACGTAAATGGGTAGTGCGTGACGACGACGGAAACACCATCGCGCTCGAAGGAGACGGCGTGGTCGGCCAGTTCCCCAAACTTCATCCAGGGGAAAAGTTCAGCTACAACAGCTACCACGTCTTCAACACCGACTCTGCCGTCGCCGAAGGAAGTTATCTGGGAATCACCGACGACGGCCGGCGAGTATTTACACGCATTCCGCGGTTTGAAATGCACGTTCCGTAAAGCCCAAGGAAGTCACTACGCGTGACGGAAAGTGATGCGGGCCTTGTTCAAATCGTAGGGAGTAATCTCCACTTCCACTTTGTCGCCGGGACAGATGCGGATGAAATTTTTCCTCATTTTCCCCGAGATGTGGGCCAGCACCTCATGCCCGTTGGCCAGCGCCACGCGAAACATCGTCCCCGGCAACACCTGGGTCACCGTGCCCTGTAATGCAATTGGTTCTTCTTTCGCCACGCGATGAACAATTTGGTGGACCAGCTGGAAGGGGGAATTTGCCAATGAGACCCATTCACAGGCAAGCCGACAACTTACAAGGCCTTGGACGATGCTGATTTCACACGCCCAAATCAAGCGAGTTTTGGACGACGATTCGCCCACGGAACGCGCCCAGCCGCGCCAGACTACGGCCCGCTGATTCCCATGAAGAGAATCACCAAATCGATGATGAAAAGCAGGACGATCGTAACCTCAAGGATCAACATCCAGCGGTTGTTCTGGTCGTGTTTGAGAATCTCATACAACTCATCCAGCGTCTTTAGCTTCTCTTCCACCGCGTGATGCCAGTCCGAGAGATGGAAACGCGCCGCAATGTTTTCGTAGAGGCGGGCGAGATGCCAGTCGCCGAAGAACTTCGTGATGTTCATCAACTCATCGCTGACCCGCGCCATGTCGATTCGAATCTCCCGCAGATCGCGCAACACATGGGCGCGCGTGCGAATGTTGCGACGATTGAGATCGCGGTAGGATCGTTCCAGCGAATCGTCGAGCAACCGATCGTAGGCTTCCAGCTCTGCCAGTTGGAGATTCGCCAGCTCCATCACATAAAGCGTTTCATCGAAGTCCGCGCGGTCATCGATGATGAGCGCCGAGTCCCAATCGATCACCACCAAGTCGTTCTGGTAGTAACTAAGGTAACGTCCCGTTGCTTCATCCGCTTCCTGCTTGGAGAGGAGATTCACATCGGATTCCTGCGTCAGCAACGCCGCCACCTGACGCCGATTCGCCTGCAACCACTGCTCGGCGCCCAGCGGCTGCCCCTCGGCATTCGTCATCGGCGCATCGAGACAGAAGACGGTATACGCTTCCTCGTCGACCAGGTGAGGATTCGGCCGCACCGAGTAGGGCATCAACTCGCGATGAACCGCCTCCGCCAGCAATCGCACGTCGAGATTCAAGGACCCGGTGTCGAAGTGCAAATCGTGAAACGCCACCAAATCCTCAAGCCGTTCGACCGCGAACGGAATGCGAACCGTAATGCTCACCGCGCCTACCGGAAGCAGCTTCACGACGCGGTCCACGTTCACCGGACCGAACGGACCAACGCGCTCCATCGCCGGCAGACGAATCATCTGCGGCTTGTAAAAGAAATGATGGCGAGGATGCCGACGACTGGAATCGAAGGCGAACGGCACCACCTTCTGGCCGAGCAACTCCGGCACCGGCTCGCGATTCAGGTCATACGCGACGTCGTAGGCGTAGATGTAAACGACCTCACCCGTATAGCGACGGCGCGAAACCGTCTGACCAGCGGGCTTCGTCTGTGGCGGTTGGAGGTTGGTTTCCATATCGGTATCCCAAGTTTATCCCTCCGGCTGCGGACTGTCTATGCGGCCCCTCCTTGCCACCAGCTCAAGCCCGTCGGTTCTGCAACCCCCTGTTTGCCAACCACCTAAATCGTTCGACTCCTAACCTGTAATCTCGACTCGCTTAGTCACGTTTTGGCAACAAGACACCTCCCCCACCCATTAGCGGACGGATTTCCGCCGGATCGCGAAAGATCCACCAGCGATTCGTTCCCACGCCACTGAACACCTTTTGGTAACGCGGAGCCGACGCTTCTTCACCCGTGACATCGCGGATGAATACCGCCCGAACTTGCTTGGGAAACCGGCGTGCCAGCTGCGCGTAGATCTCTGGATCTTTTTCGCCGGAATCCCCAACCAACACGAACTGCCGCCGCGGAAACTGTCGCAGCAACGGTTCGATCACCCCCGGCTTGTATTTCTCCGGCGACGCAAGCATCGCGGCCGCCGTGCGGTCCTTCAGCCGGAAATCCTTCATGTGAAATGTCCCCGCCGGAAATCCGTTGCTCCGCACAAATTCACTCAGGGGTAGATACAATTGCCACGGACTCGCTGAAACGTAGTGGAACACCGCCCCGTGCTCCTCCGCCCATTGGCGATACATCTCTGACATCCCGGGAACCACAGCGAACGGTCGGCAAAACGTATTCTTCAGCAACGCTTCGCGGTTCAGAACGTCGCTGATCTTGATCGTATCATCGATATCCGACACGACAGACCATCCATCTTCTCCGATGACGTGAACCTCCGCGTTTACGATGCGCCCGTCGCTCGCCTCCACGACGAGTGGGATGTTGATTCGTTGGGGACCGGCGAACCACGCCGTCTGGACAAGATTGGAACTGAGGAATTGCCGAGTGCCGAACCGGCCATTCGCACCGGAACGCCCCATCGCCCATGAGTCGTTGCCCAATCGAACACGAATGGTTTTGCGACGCTCGTTGTCCACCATGAACAACCGGCTTCGTTCAGCAAAAATCGCTGCTTCGTCCGTCGACATCTCGAACCCGCTCAAACCGAACAATTGCCGCGTAAGGAAACTCGTAGCCGCACGCTTCTCCTGCTCGTAGATAATCCCGCTCCATTGAACCTCCCAGCCGCCGGGCGCGCTGCGGGCCAGCGCCGGATAAAGCAAAACGGTTTCATCCGCGGAGACCGCCGCGCGAAGAGCGGGACACCCGATCAACAGGGCCATCACCACGAGACGCACGAGCGATCTCCTGAAGCTCACCGCGGTTTCCAAGGCGCGTCTCATGCGGAATCTCACCTGTTTCCCAGTCGCTGAATAACTTCCCGGCAAACCGACTGCGCGGCCTGCGGTCGGCCGAGACGGCGGGATTCATCTCCCATTGCGATCAGCTTCTTGGAGCCAATCAGTTTCTCGATCCGAAACGGCAAATCCTCCACGCGGTTCACCTTCGCCGCAGCGCCGTGTTCCAGCAAGAAATCGCTATTCGCAGCCTCCTGGCCGGGAATCGGATCGATCACAAACATCGGCCGCCCCATCGCCAGAGCTTCCGAACTCGTCAAGCCACCCGGCTTGCTGACGACCAAATCCGAAACCGCCATCAGCTCATGCATGTTCGACGCGAAGCCCAGGATGTGCGTCGGATGTTTGCGGTCCATCACTGCCAGCTCCCGACGCAGCTCCTCATTCCGCCCGCAGACCACCACGAGCTGAAGCGGCGTGGTCACCTTGTTCAACTCCCCGAGAATCTTCGCCACCGGGCCCATTCCGAACCCACCGCTCAAAACCAGCAACACCGGAAGATCGTCCCGCAATCCGATCCGCTTACGAACATCAGCGCGATCAATGGACGCGGAAAACTTCGACGCGATGGGAATGCCCGTCGCCGCGACCGCATCCGCCTTTGCACCCCGCGCGACCAATCGCGCCTTCGTCTCCTCCGCCGCCACGCAATAGAGATCCACCGACGGTTCCATCCACAACGCGTGCGCCTCGAAATCCGTCACAATGCTCACCACCATGGGATTGAACCGCAGCTTTGGCTCGTCCTTCAGCTGCCCCAAAATCTCCAACGGCATGTAATGCGTACACAACACAACATTCGGGTTGAACTGCTTGAGATGAGCAATGAACTTTTGCGTACGATACTTGGAAACCGACCGGCGAAATTTCGTCAGTTTGCGAGCCAGGGCCGGATTATCCGTCTTCTTGAACACCATTGCCCACAGCTCCGGCGCATGAGCGATCAGCTTCACGTAGCCCTCGACGTAGAGCTTTCGATACAGCTTCGGCATGAAATCGAGCACATCGACGCACTCGACAGTGTCGCGCGGACGCAACCCGCGCCATGCCTCTTCGAGCGCTGCGGCAGCCTGAAGGTGCCCCGCCCCAGCGGTGACCGTGGCAATAAGGATTCGCATGGGATTAGTTAAAGACCTGTCTTGAACACGGGCGCAGCAAACCGGATCTCCTCTCGCCGTTCAAGCGTACTTCGCACGATGCGTCTGATCGCCGGGGCGATGCGATCCGTCACCGCTGCTGCACCAGGGCGAATCTATTTCCCCGTGGCCGCCGGCGATTCAATCAGCTTGGGCGCCTCGTACCATTCGCCTCGCAGCCAGTCCGCAATCAGCTGGATGGAATGGGCATCGAGAATCTGCTCCTTCGCGAAACCCGGCATGCGATCGTTGCGTTTGCCGTAGAAGCGATCGTGCGTGGGATCGTTGATGATGCTGATCAACCATTCGCGCGAGCCATAGCCGGTCAGGTCGGGCGCCGAGGCGTCCTCATCCGTTTTGCGGAACTGATGACACTCGGTGCAGCGCATCGTGTCGCCAGCCGCCAGAGTTCGGCCCTCGGCAATGATCGCCGCATCAGCCTGATCCATGGCGCGCTGTCCTTTTAGACCCGCTTCGGCGGAGACGGCGGCAATCACCTTCCGCAGCTGTTCCTTTTCGTCCGCGCTGTAAGCCGCAACATCCTTCTTCACAAAGCGGACCATCTTGCCGTCCCGGAACTTCGTTCCGCCAAAGTAATTTGTGCTCGCGACCTTTGCTGGATCGAGCATCCCAGTCAGCCACTCGCGCGACGCGAAGCCTTTCAAGTCCGGTCCGGATTGAGGATCCTGCGGCACAATCCCCAGACCATCATGGCCATCAAACCGATGACAGCTCGCGCAGTTCTTCGAGAAGAGTTTCGGTCCCTGCGTGAGCGGATCGTTGCGCAGGAGTTCCACCGCGCCCAATGCCGAAATGCCGGAGGGCGATTGTGCGAGTTCCTTCACGCGTTGAGCTTCGAACCGAGCCGCTTTGACGCCGGCGAGATACTCTGGATTGCTTCGATCTTCTGCGATCGCCAGCCAGGTCAGCAACGCCGCGCCGCCTAGCATCGCCCAGAGGAATCCGAGATTGAACCGGTGACCCAGCTTCCAGTTCCCGATAAACGGCATCGCAAAGATGACCAGCAGCAGGACCGTGGGAATGATGATGGCACCCCAGATCTCAGTGCCGCCCGGGAAGTATTTCAGGAATTGAAACAGGAACAGAAAATACCATTCCGGTCGCGCCGCCGAGTAAGGCTCGGACGGATCCGCAGGCGCCGTGAGTTCCGCTCCACGGGTCTGGATCACGAGAAACAACACCGTCGCCAGAACCGCCAGACACGCCACCGCGTCCTTGAGAACTTGATCGGGCCAGAACGCCGCGTCCGGACGCATCTTCGGCTCCTTCGCCTTCAAACCATGCCGGCGGAAGAGATAAATATGCACCACGAGCAGCGCGATGATCGAAGCCGGCAAGACGCCCGCGTGCAGTGCGAAGAACCGCGTGAGGGTGTGATGTCCGTAATCGGCGCCACCAATGATGAGCTTTTGGAGCTCAGGCCCGATGAACGGCGTAATCGCCGCGATGCTGGTCGCCACCTTCGTCGCCCAGTAACCCTTCTGATCCCACGGCAGCAGGTAGCCGGTGAGTGACAGCCCCATGACCAGCAGCAGCAGGCCGAGGCCGAACCAGAAATTCATCTCGCGCGGCGCCTTGTATGCACCGTCGATCACCACTTGCATCAAGTGCAGCACCAGCAGGATGTTCATGGCCTGCGCCGTGTAATGATGCAGCCCGCGGAGGAACCAGCCGCCTGCCATTTCGTACTGGATGTAATAAACGCTCTCCCAAGCCGTTTGGGAACTGGGGCTGTAGGCCATCCACAGGAACGTTCCCGTGATGAATTGAATCACGAGACAGAAGGTGAGCGTGCTGCCCCATACGTAACGCCAGCGCGCGCCGCCCGGAACGTTCTCATACAAGGCATGCTTGACGATCGCCTTGTAGCCCGTGCGTTGGTCGAGCCAGTTGAAGAGCGAATTCATGACGCGACAATCTTCTCGTGAATGCCGGCGCGGTAGTTCTCGAACTTGACCAACACCGCACCGTCGGCTTCGACTTTAACCTCCATCGTGTCCAACGGACGCGGGCTCGGGCTGCTCGCGTCCTTGATGGCGCCATCCAAAGCGAAGCGGCTGTTGTGACACGGGCACAGGTAATTCCTCTGGTCCGGCTGATAATTCACGAAGCAGCCCGCGTGCGGGCAGACGACGTTGATCGCCTGGACTTCTTTCGGTCCCGTCTTGCGCAGGTACACCGCGCCGACACGCACCTCCGGATACTTGTTCCAGGCGTCCTGACGTTCTGACACGACGGGGAATTGACGCGGCGTTCCGTCTTCCGGGAGGGAATTAAGCGTTGCCACGCGCAGAAAGCGCCCGGCCTTTGCCTTGTGCCGCAATGGATCCAGCAACGTGACCAATCCGGCGCCTGCCGGCACCAGCGTCGTTACTGCTCCAATGCCCACCGCGGCCGCTTTGATCAGAAAGTCGCGCCGACCTGGTTGGGACGAATCGTTTGCTTCGCTCATGCTCCGAAATAAAAGACAGAATTGCCCTCACCAATTTTGGCGTAGAGACAGACGGATAATGGTTGAGAACGCTTCAAAAAGGCAAAACGTATTTCCCCGCGAACGGTTGCGACGTGGCGTCCGGAGGACAAATCTCGCGCGCTCCACTCAATCGGGTGAAAAATTTTTGCAATTTGGAAATCGCTGTCCCACTCTTGCGCCGATGAAGCAACCGCTAGCGCTGCTGCTCTACGAGAAACTTCTGCCCGGTGGCCAGTTGGTCAACCGGTTGCAGGATCTCGGCTATCGCGTCCAGCCCGTGCCCGGGCCGGCGGATCTGCAATCCACGGCGGAACGCGAGAGGCCCATGCTGGCTTTCATCGACCTCGAGCCGCGCTTCGAGGCCTTCTGCGAAGCCATCGCCAATCTTCGCGCGAACAACACGACCAATCACATTCCGGTAATCGCCTTCGCCAGCCAACAGAACATCCAGGCCCACGAAAAGGCGCGGCAATCCGGCGCCACGCTGGTCGTCAACGACACCGCGCTTCTGCTTCACCTCAATCAATTCCTGGATCAGGCGCTGCACGTTGACTGACCACCAGCGCCCACGCTGTCCCGACGCACCTCCCCTTTATGACCACCCTTCCGACTGTAAAACTCGACCGCGGCATCCACGTGATGCATCTCTTCTACCGCATTGACCGCGTCCGCTGGTCCCAGTTGCCCGCCGGCGAATCCGCCAAGGCGTTAAAGAATCTCGAAACCCTTTGCGCTGCGAACGTGGCCGAATCCCACCCGCGCATCGTTTCCTTCGCCAATGTCGGCGGCAAAGCGGACTTCGCCTTCATCCTATACGCGGCGGAACTCGGCCACGTCGGCCAGATGCACCGCGATCTGGAAGCCTGCTTTCCGCCCGGTGTTCTTCAACCTGTTTACACCTATCTGAGCGTCACGGAACTGAGCGAATACACGTCGACGGAAGAAGACAACCGCCGGATGCTCACCGAACAGGAGAAGCTGCAGCCGGGAACGGAAGCCTTCGAAAAGCGTTTCGCCGAAATCAGCGCGCGCATGAAGGAATACGAACATTACCGTCTGTATCCCGAGCTGCCCGACTGGGAAGTGATGTGCTTTTACCCGATGAACAAGCGCCGCATCGGAAACGATAACTGGTACTCGCTCGACCTGCCCACCCGCAAAAAGCTGATGGGCGGCCACGCCCGCGTCGGCCGCAAATACGCCGGTCGCGTCTCGCAGCTCATCACCGGCTCGACCGGCGTGGACGACTGGGAATGGGGCGTCACGCTGATGGCGCATCAAGTCGATGCCATCAAGGAGATCGTCTACGAAATGCGCTTCGACGAAGTGAGCGCGCGCTACGGCGAGTTCGGAGAATTCTACATCAACCTCCGCCTGCAACCCGCCGCGCTCTGGGCGCACCTGAAGCTGTAGTTCCGCTAAAACAAATTCGGCATCGACTGGAGCACCTGCTCCACATTTGCGGCCGTCACGAGCTGGAAGCGGCGCTCGAACTCTTCTTTCCAATCGCCGCTCGCCGGAACGTTGTTGTCCGGCGCGCCCGGCTTGGGCAGGACGAACGCCACCAGCTTCCCGCTCTTCACCGCCTGCAAAATCGTCGCGCTGTCGGTGATGCTACGAAAGTCTGGCAGCAAGAGCGCGAACTTCACCGGCGACGCCGGCTTCCACGCTTCACACGCCTCCAGCTCGGCAGGCAATCCGATCAAACTCACCACGACGGGACAATCGGCGTGTTGTTTGATCGCTTTGTCGAAGGCGTCCGGCGCGACGAGAAAACTTACCGGCGTAGTAGTCTCAATGCCCGTTAACAGCGCGGCGGGATTCTGCTGAGCCTCCGTTTTCAGTTCGGGAAATTCCACTGCTCCCACCGGGAGCTGAGTTCCCAATCCGTCGCGAATCCCCGCCAACCCAGCCTGCTCCATTTCAGCAATCGCTTTGGCGACATCGGCTCTCTGCGTAAAGGGATTCGATAGCACTAGCACCCTAGTTCCCGATGGTTGCGAACGCACCAGTTCCTCAGCCAGTCCGCGCGCGGCGATTTCGCGAATTCGCAATGTTGTTCCGACGGGATTGTGCTTGGTGAAGAACCAGATACCCCCCGCTGCCAGCAGCAGGAGCAGAAGAATGACAGCCGGCTTTTGTTGCATGGCGCGGGAGGAATCAGAAATAACCGGGCGCGGTGTCCGTGCCGTACTCAGCCGTGATCCCAAGTTCCTCCAGCCGACGGCGATTCAACCCTTCCGCGTGACCATCGAGGAACAATCCATTTGCCCGGCCAGAGTGCCGTGCGTGAACATTCTTCACGGGACCCGCGGCATTGAACTTGTAATACTGCCGGGCGGTCCAGCCATCCTGAGCCTGGCTGGTCGTATCCACCACATGAAGGTAGTCCGAAGGGTTCTCCACTTTGTCGAGTACGAGCTCGGGTCGCGTGAGCCAGTTCAACATGGTTCCACCGAGATACGTGGTCGGCGGATCGCGACGGATGCCGTAGACAAGACGCCAGTCCTGAAACACCACCGGCTTGTAGCTGGGACAGACAAACACGTCGCGGGCGGTGAGTGTCGAGTTCGTGCTGAGCACCGTGGCCCAGCTCTCGAACTGCGGCGTGACATGAGGAAAATCCAACAACTGGCGGCCTTCACTGTCGTCGGCATACATCAGCGTCGCGATGCCAATTTGCTTGAGGTTGTTCAGATCCTGCGCGCTCTTCGCCTTCTCCTTCGCCTTGCTCAGTGCCGGAAGCAGAAGCCCCGCGAGGATTGCGATGATAGCGATCACCACCAGCAGCTCGATCAGCGTGAACGCCGCCGGCTGCCGGGAGTGCCCTGAAGTAAATCCACTCGCTTCCATGAGTTTCGTGCCGTTAGACTACCAGAAATTGAAATTGGGTCAAACAACGCCAATTCCACGGCGTTCCCCGGTCAAACGTAACCGGGGATCCTCTCTGCCGTCTGCGCCCGTCCGCTGACCATGCTTTTCAACTCGGGCATCTTCCTCCAGTTCTTCGCCGCGTTCCTGCTCCTCTACTGGCTCGTCCGTGGCAGCATGGCGCAGCGGAACTGGCTCATCCTCGTCGCCAGCTACCTCTTCTACGGTTGGTGGGCTCCGACGACGAACGCAGCGGCCGAGGACTCCACCAACGCGATCGTCACCGTGATCTGGCACTGCCGCTTCCTCGCGCTCCTCGTCGCCACGAGCCTTTTTGATTTCTTCATCGCCAAGAAAATCGACGCCTCCGATTCGCCACGCCACCGCAAACTCCTGATCGCCGCCAGCATGACGGCCAATCTCAGTGTGCTCGGATACTTCAAGTACGCGGACTTCCTTTTACAATCCGCGACCGACGCCCTGAATGCGCTCGGCCTCAGCATCGCGCCTCGCACGCTCGGGCTAGTGCTGCCCGTCGGCATCTCGTTCTACACGTTTCAGTCGATGAGCTACACGATCGACGTCTACCGTCGCGAACTGCGCGCCACGCACAGCCTGAAAAACTTTCTCGCGTTCGTCTCCTTCTTCCCGCAGCTCGTCGCCGGCCCAATCGAGCGCGCAAAACATCTCCTGCCCCAGTTCGAATGCACTCGCACCATCACACTCCCCATGGTGCAGGAAGGCATCTGGCTGATGATCTGGGGCATGTTCAAGAAGGTCGTGCTGGCGGACAATTTCGCGCCGCTTGCCGAAATGGTCTTCGGCGACAAATCCTTCTCCGCCGCCACGGTGCTGCTCGGCACACTCGCCTTCGGCCTGCAAATCTACTGTGACTTCTCGGGCTACTCGGACATCGCCCGCGGCACCGCGCGCGTGCTTGGCTTCGACATCATGTGGAACTTCCACCTGCCCTACTCCGCCACCAGCCTGCGCGAGTTCTGGCAACGCTGGCACATCAGCCTCTCCACCTGGCTGCGCGATTACCTCTACGTTCCCCTCGGTGGCAATCGCCACGGCACGACGCGCACCTACATCAATCTCACGCTCACCATGCTTCTCGGCGGACTCTGGCACGGGGCCGCTTGGAACTTTGTTCTGTGGGGACTCTGGCACGGACTCGGACTCGCCGTCACCCGCTCGGCCCTCGCGAACTTCCGCCTGCCGCGACCGCTCGCGTGGCTCGCCACCATGGCGTTCGTCTTCTACGGCTGGCTGATGTTCCGCGCGATTTCGTTCACGCAAATTGCCGC
>JADJPG010000084.1 GCA_016713365.1 Verrucomicrobiota bacterium
CATTCGGTGACGGAAGCGGCTCCGAAAGGGGCGTCGGTGCTGGCCAGAGAATCGCCGCGCCAAGGATGGTCGCAAAAATACATGACATCCAGACGACGCGACGTTTTGTGAATAATCCCGGTGGCATACGTCCAACAGATTGACAATGATTCGGGCACCGTCAACAGTGTCGCCCTTGTTTTCTGTATGAGCTTAACTCTGCCACGTTCCATCTCGGCCGGTCTGCTGTCGATTTTCGTCGCGCTGCCCGGTGTTGCCGCTGACAAGATTGATTTCGCCCTCGATGTGAAGCCGGTGCTGGAGGCTACTTGCCTCAGCTGCCATGGCCCTGAGAAACCCAAGGGCGGATTGCAGTTAATGACTCGCGCCCTCGCGCTAAAGGGCGGCGACAATGGAACGGCGCTGGTCGCCGGAAAGCCGACGGACAGCCCGATTTATTCCACCACGATTCTGCCGCCGGACCACGACAACATCATGCCGCCGAAGGGCGATCCGCTGAACAAGGCGCAGACGGAAGCGTTGCGGAAATGGATTGAACAGGGCGCGGAATGGCCGGAGAACATCAAGCTGGAGAAGACGGCTCGAGTGGATTTCGTGAAGGACATTCAGCCGATCTTCGAATTGAACTGCGTGGCCTGCCATCGCGACGGGCACGACAAGGGCAATCTCCGGATGGACGAGCGCGAGTTCGCATTCAAGGGCGGCGATGACGGCGCGGGGATCGTTCCGTTCCGCCCGAAGCTGAGTCCCATCTACACCACCACGGCATTGCCGGCGGATCACGACGACTTGATGCCGCCCGCGAAAAAAGGCGGCCCGATGGCGAAGGAGAAGATCGAGCTGATCGCGAAGTGGATCGAGCAGGGTGCCGTGTGGCCGGATGGCGTGAAACTGACGGCGAAGAAGGCGGACGAAATCCCGGGCGGCGACGAACTCGCGACGGTCACGGGCATTTACAAGAAGATCATGGCGAACCTGAAGGAGAAATCCGCGGGAGACATGAAGGCTTACACCAACAACATTCCCGGCACGACGGTGACTTACTCGGCGGTGCCGATTCCCGCGGGAGAGTTTCTGATGGGCAGTCCCGCCACGGAGAAAGGTCGCAAGGCCGACGAAGGTCCGCAGCACAAGGTGAAGATCTCGCCGTTCTGGATGGGCCGCACCGAGGTGACTTGGAACGAATACGAGCTCTTCATGTATCCCGACCAGGAGAAGGCGCTCACGGTCGACACCAACAGCCCGTACCTCGACAAGGCGTCTGACGCCGTGAGTCGTCCGACCAAGCCGTATGTGGAAATGAGCTTCGGCATGGGCAAGGGCGAGTATCCGGCGATCAGCATGACGCAGCACGCGGCGAACAAGTATTGTCAGTGGCTCAGCGCGAAGACGGGGCATTTCTATCGTCTCCCGACGGAAGCGGAATGGGAATACGCGGCGCGCGCCGGTTCCACCACGACCTACTTCTTTGGCGAGGACGGATCGCAGATGAAAAACTACGCGTGGTATGCGGCGAACAGCGATTTCAAGTATCAGAAGACCGGGCGCAAGAAACCGAATCCGTGGGGTCTCTACGACATCTACGGCAACGTGATGGAATGGTGCATGGACCAGTATGACGCGAACACCTATGCGAATCCGCCCGGCACCGATTCCTGGGTCAAATCGACCAAACCCTATCCGCACGTCGCCCGTGGCGGCCATTGGGATGATGAGGATTTGAGCATGCTGCGCAGCGCTTCCCGGCGTTTCTCCGACCGGGCGTGGAAGCAACAGGATCCGCAGTTGCCCAAGAGCATCTGGTATCACACGGACGCGCAGGGCTTGGGATTCCGCGTCGTGCGACCGCTGGTCGTTCCGCCGCCGGAAGAACTGCTCAAGATCTGGAACAACGGCGTGGAGAAGGATTGATCGCGTGATGCTTCACGCGAATCGTTCGCCCATTTCCTCCAGCGTCGCGCCATGAGAAAGCCGAGCCTGCTCGTCATCTTCCTGACGGTCTTCATCGACCTCGTCGGGTTCGGCATCGTCCTCCCGCTGCTGCCCATCTACAGCGACACCTTTGGAGCCAGCGGCCTCATGGTTGGCGTGATCATGGCCAGCTTCTCGGCCATGCAGTTTCTTTTCGCGCCAATTTGGGGACGTCTGTCGGATCGAATCGGACGTCGCCCGGTCTTGCTGGTCAGCACGGCGGGCGCAGCGATCAGCTACGCGGTTTTCGGCTACGGCTCCACTCTCGCCGGCAATACCGCGCTCATGGTGCTGTTGCTCTCCCGCATGGTCGCCGGCATTTGCGGTGCAAACATCACCGTTGCCCAAGCCTACATCGCCGATATCACGCCGCCCGAGCAGCGTTCGAAGCGCATGGGGTTGATTGGAATGGCGTTTGGCCTGGGATTCATCTTCGGTCCGATCATCGGCGGCATCGCTGCCAAGCACCTCGGCGTTTCCGGACCCGGATATGCGGCGGCAGCGCTCTGCGCGGCGAATTTCTTTCTCGCGCTCGCGCGATTGCCCGAGAGCCGGCAGCTGAACTCCACACCGGCCAGCCAGCGTCCGCGGTTCGCTCAATGGGCGCACGTGATGAAGCAACCCACGGTGGGCTCGCTCGTGGTTATCTTCTTTCTCGCAACGTTTTGCTTCACCTGCTTTGAAACGACGCTCGGTCTCATGGTCGGTGCGAACTTCGGTCTCGATCTCAAATCCGGGAAGGACGCGGGCACCGTCACCGCGCTGTTTGCCTTCTGCGGCATCGTCGGCGCTTTTGTGCAGGGCGGTCCTGTCGGCAAACTGGTCAAGAAGATGGGCGAGCCAAAGTTGATTGTGATCAGCCTCATCTTTGTCGCCATCAGCCTGGCGCCGATTCCGTTCATTCACGGCAAGGGTGGCTTGAGCTGGGGCGTGTTGCTGAAGCCGGAAGGATTACCTTGGATTGCGTTGCTGGTCGCACTGGCGTTGCTGGCCATCGGATCCGGGCTCACGCGTCCGCCGCTCTTCGGCATGCTCAGCATCTTGACGCCGGAGCATGAACAGGGAGCGACCCTCGGAGTTGCGCAAAGTGCGGGCAGTCTCGCGCGCATTCTCGGACCGATCTTCGCGGGTGGTTTGTTTCACATTCACCCGACCTGGCCCTACGTGGCCTGCGCAGCGATCGCGTTGTTGACCGGCCTGGTGGCGGCGACCCGTTTGATGAAATCCGAGCCGGCCCTCCAGGCGGCAAAAGCTCGTCACGCGACGGTTTGATCGACCTGAACCGTTCGCCGGAGTTTACTTTCCCTCCGTTCCGATAATCTTCAGTCCGGCGATTCCAGCGACGATCAACGTCAGGCAGACGATCCGTCCAGCCTCGCGAGGTTCACCATAAAGTGCCATGCCCAGAATCGCCGTGCCGACGGCGCCGATGCCGGTCCACACCGCGTAGCCGGTCCCGATCGGAATCGTTTTCAGCGCGAGTGACAGGAAGAAGAAGCTCACGCCCATGCAGGCGATGGTGCCGATGCTGGGCCAGAGGCGCGTGAAGCCTTGGGTGGATTTCAAGCCGATTGCCCACCCGACTTCGAGCAGGCCGGCGATGAGGAGATAAAGCCAGTCCATAGTGTTTTGTTGCCACCGTTGATCATTTCCTGTCGTTGACCTTGGAAACAGTTGTTGCCGATCTCGCTTCGCTGCGCAAATACGATCGAGCCTCGGGTGAATCTGCCGATGGAAGTTCGTGATGGCGACGGCATGGGCATTGAAACACTTTCGTAAAAACCTGGCAAATCGGCTCGCCGCAGGCGGCCCCTCCTGTCATCCTCCGTTCTCAAGCTCGGGAAAGAGTCTTCCAACGAGCCGGAGAATATAGTGATGCCCGGCCTCTTCTAGCAACATGTCAAAGCGCTGCAGCGTAGGGACGAGATCTGCGTGGGCCGCACTCCCGTGGTGGGTGTGTTTGCTCGTGCTCGTTTTCGCTCCGGCGCTGGTCGCGGCGGAGTTAAAAGTCATCGACCTCCAACCGACAGCTGCGAGCAACACGTGGCGGTTGCGATGGAGCAGCGTTCCCGGGACCGACTATCAGGTGCAGCGTGCGGTGGGCGATCAATTCAACACATCGGGCACCAACGGCTGGTTGCCGATTCTCACCGTTCGCGCCACCAACACGATCACCACCGCGGAGGATTCCGGTGGTCCCGGCCTTCGCCAGCGGTTCTACCGGGTGGTCCAGCTCGCGCGCGAACTCAGCCTGCGCATTCTCGATCTGAAACTCGTCGGAGCCACGAATGTCTGGCGTCTCCGTTGGAACAGCAGTCCGGGCGTGGATTATCAAGTGCAGCGGGCGAAGGATGATCAGCTTCAGTCCGTGCTCACCAATGGCTGGGTGCCGGTGCTTTCCGTGAGGGCCAGCAGCGATGTCACCAGCGCAGATGACGCCGCGGGGGCTGGAGTTCGCCAGCGATTCTATCGCGTCGTGCAATTGACCAACGAACAATCGCTTGTCGTTTCGCCGATTGATCCAGGCGGCATCGGCGGTGGTGGTTCCGGCGGGACGACCCTGCGCATCATCACCGGCGGCACGCAGACGGTCAGCAGCGTCGTCTTTCTCGATCAGGGCAATGTCATTGATGACGCCACGCCGGGTATCGACGGCTCGTGGAGCTTGAATCTGCCTGGAGCCGAGACGGAGCCGCGCATCCGCCAAATTACCGCGCGCGTGACTACCGTCGAAGGCACGGTGGTGGACACGCCGGCCGTTTCGTTCCTCGAAGCAGACACGTCGAAGTTTGTTCCGGTGAATGAGGACGGCTCGCCGGGCTACGGCCAGTTTGTGACTGTGGAACCGGACGGCGCGCTCGGACGATTTCTCTTCTACCCGGAAGGCCTCGGAGACGCCGCGCGCAGCACCGGGGCGCATTTCGAATTTCCGGCTGGTGCGACGTTGAAAACGCTCATCGGCTCCGTCGGATTCGAATTCTCCTCCGCGAGATTCTTCCGCGGGCACAGCGATCGGTCGCCCATCGAAGCCGGTGGCGGAACGCACACTCTGGATTTCGCGGGTGTCGGCGCAGAGGACGTGGCCGACGCGCTCGGGTTGAACAGCTCCGTCCCGCTCTCACTGCTTTGGAACGGGCTGCCGCTGGAATGGCGCGACGGCGCGTTGGGCGAGAACGGCTGGGCGGCGCTGCTGGTGCGTCCGCCCTTCGGTGATTTCCTCCTGCCCGATACGCAGGAATGCGCGCTGGTCAGCTTCGACACGAAGACCGGCGACCCGACGCTCATCGTTTGTTACCACGGAGACTGGTCGCCGTTTGAGAATGGGCCGCGGTTCCGCATCCCGCGCGCGGAGCCGCTGAAGATCTATCTGAGTTGGAGTGGCAAGCTTGCCGCACACGGAACGGTCGATGCGACATTCCCGGACGGCGCGACGCTGCGCGGGAGCGTGGCTTGGCGTGAGCCGAATTTCGAAGTCCGCTTCCAGGGCCGCAACATCGTCATTCCCGCGCTGGCTTCCTTGAAACGGGCGCTGCCGTCGAATCCCGAACTCTGCCTGCCCGCCGGTAACTCCCCCGCTGAACTCGACGCTGCGGCGCTATGCCTGACGAGCATCCGCGACACCTTCCGCGCCCTCGCGATGGGCGGCGTCTCGGAGGTCGGCCTGACTTTGGGTGACGCGGTCGCGCCGCTGGGTGAGCCGGTCGATTCCGTGGGCGTGGCCCTCGGCGCATGGGCATCGCGCCTCGCAAGCTGGGCGGCGGATCGCGCCGGGCAGACGCTGGACGCGGAGATGGTCGGCGATTTGCAGAAGGTGGTTCTCAACGCGGCGAAGACCGGAGAGTCCGCGCATGATCTGCCATCCGTGCTCAAGCTGTTGCGCGACGTGATGGTGCTGCGTCAGCATCGCGACGCGCCGGTTGGCAATGGCGGTGGCGCCGATGAATTGCGCGCGCGCATTGACGAGGCGGAGAGCCGGTTGCTGGCGGCGGCGGAACGCGTGATCCAAGGAACCGGTGGTTTCGAGGCGTCGCCGGAGTTTTCCGAAATCGTGCGGTTACTCGGTTCCGCGACGGCCTTGGAGACAACTGGCGGCGGTGGCATCGGAGCCGCAGGCGGAGGTTCGAGCCGGCTTCAACAAGTGATTGCCGCGGCCAAGGCGAAGATAGGTCCGAAGTTTGGCGGGCGCGTCGTTCTGGCGGCGAATAATCAAGGGCTGGGCATTCTTTCGTCCCGCGAACTGCTCAACTTTCTGGAGGAGCTGGCGGTTTATTTCGAGTTGCTGGGCACACCGGGCGGCACCGTGCCTCCGGGCGCGCCCACGGCGCAGCAGGTCATCCAGGCAGCGCAACACATCCGGACGCATTTTGCCACGGCGAGCGACACCGTCGCCGGCGGCGCAAACGCTTCGGCGGATTACTTCAAGCTGCGCGAGGTGTTGCAGGAGCGGACGAGGTTCTTTGTCCTGAACGATCGGCTGGGGCTCAAGCTTTCGAGCACGGATGGTGGATTCTTTTTTCAAACCGGCGGCCTGGTTCAGAACCTCGTGGAGCAGTTCAAAAATCTTCCTGTCGCGGGCAAGAGCCGGGCGTGCCGGGATTTGGAATTCGTCTCCGCGCTGATCGCGCACACGTCCGACAACGGCGCGGGCGCCAGCATCAGCGAGGCGGACGCGCTGGTGCAGAACTGCAATGCGCTCACGGCGGACGCGCTGGCCGCCGCATCGAAGGCGGCTCGCTGTGATGATCTGGCGCAGGCGTTGATGAAGGCGGGCTTCACGATTGCCCGGCGCGATCCGGCGCAGGAGGGCGTGGCGTTTCCCAATGTCACCGGGCTCTACGAGTCCGTCGAGAACGGCACGGAGTCCTACGTGACCCTGCAACTGAACCAGGGCGGGCGCTACTTGCAGGGTGGGATGCAGTTGCAGGTGCAGGACTCGGAAAGCCGGAGCGCGCGATATATCATGTGGGATCTGGACGGGCTGTTCCTCCGTCAAACGAGCCAGCCTGGCGTGATTGAGTTCGCGGTTCGCCTGGTGAACGAGGTGGATGGCGAGACGAAGTTTGCGCTCGGGACCTCGCAACCGGATGGGCAGGGCGGGTTCAGACTTCAGATCGGAACGATGGTCTTTAATCAACGCAGTCCCAGCGGACGATTCTCGGAACCGATCCTCGCGGCGTTTGAGTCCGGCCAACGCCGCAGCATCACCGCGTCCCAACAGACGCCGATGCACACGCGCATCACGGCACGGACCATCACCGACGTCACCAACCTTCGCCTCACCCTCGATCAATACTTCAGCGACGCCGCGGGTGCGCAGGCGGAACTGGCCGCCGCGGCGGAACTTCAGAACAAGCTGGACCGGATTGATCGCCGTTTGACCGCGGGCCAGAGGCCGATCGCGGCGGCGTTGATTCGGCGGGTGCTGAGCACGATGCCCCCGAAGTCGGTGAAGAAATCGAAACTGACCGGCAACGTCACCGATCTCGGCAACAAGACGATGCTCTACTGGGATCTGCTGCTCGCGGTGACCATCCGCCAGAACCTCAACCTCGCCTCGCAGCTCGGCATGACGCCGTCGCAGTTTCAGGAGATTCAATCGTCGCTCGGGGCGGACAATCTTCGCTATGAGCTGGTCGTGCGGCAGGATTCGGCGACGGCAGGCGAGGCATTTCTGACTTTTGGCGCGGGCGAACTCGTCGTTACCGTGAAAAAGTTCAGCGCCGGTGGACAGTTGTTGGAGACGTTCGAGCTTTACGGTTTCGTCGGCAGCTGGTCGCCGGGGGTTGGCATTCCGCTGCCGCTGAGTTGTGCGATTACGACGAACACCTACACCTTCGACAGCGCGCTTAGTTTCACGTCGGCGGATTTCGCCGGGCCGGTCGACTTCGCGCAATTCGGCGTCAACATCGCAATGCCTCCCAGTCCGATCAGCGCGCAGCTCGATTTGATCAAGCAGTTCGCCGGCATCGATCCCAGTGTCAACTCGTGGCAGGTCGGCTACTTCAGTGTCTACGGTTCCGGGCGCTTTCCCACCATGACGTTCAAAACGGCGCCGGCGGAAGGCTTCCAGGTCAACGGCTGTCTCGCCAATGTCGGCGTGGGCGTGGACATCGGCGGCGGAAGGCTCGTTTCCTCCGACCCGGCCGATGACCAGTCGATTCTGTTCAATCCCGGTCAGACGGTTTCCTTTGATGCCTCAGCGAGTCCAGATATCTCCGGGGGCGTTTTCTTCGAGATCAATGGCTCCACTCTCACCGACTGCGGATGGCAGTTCCTCCGGAAGTTCGTGGCGGAACATCACGAACTGCTCGTCGGCGCGAAGTCGATGATCCGGGTGGAAGGCCACACCGATGCGCCCGGCAGTGGCGCTTACAACCAGCAGCTCTCGGAGGCGCGCGCGACCAGCGTGAAGAACGCCCTCGTTGGTCTGCTTGGCGCCAGCCTGCGCGCGCCGATTGCCGCGACCGGATTCGGCGAAACCCTGCACGACCAGTTGCTGGGCATCGGTTCGGAGGCTGCGGCTCCGAATGATCAGTTGTTCCGCCGTGCGGACATCATTGTGGGCGGCGTCGTCAAGGCGACGCTTGGCGCGCCAGTTACTCCGCTGCCATGAACCAACGTCTCGCCAACCTTCCCCGGATCGCGGTGCAAACCGTGATGGCTGTGTTGTGGCTGGCGTTCAGCGCGGCTGTGTCGGCGCAGTCCACGGACCCGCGCCTGTTCCTCGACGGACTTCGCTCCCTCGCGCTGGAAGCGCGCATTGAACTTCAAGTGGGCGGTGCCGGTGTGGCGCCGAAACTGTTCACGCAAGCCGTTCCCGACGGGCGCACCTGGATGAGTTACCTCGCCGACACGCTCGGACTCGAAGCCGGTGGCGATGCCACGCAGCCCGGCGTGACCAACCAGTGGGCGCTGGTCGATGACGCTGTCTCTCTCCTTCTTGCCGAGGCCGAGGCGATGAAGACTTTCGCTGTCGGAAAAGCTGGTACACCTGACGAAGTAAAATTCCAGAATGCGCGCCGACAGTATCTCGCGGGCGCGGCGCGGTTACTGAAGTTCTACAAAGTGACGGCGGGCGATGTTTACGATGCTACGGCGGGCGCGTTGCCCGATCCGTTCGGGCTGCCGGACTGGCTGCTGCCGGGCGAGATTCAGTTGAAGGAGATCGGCGGAGCAGGGCGGTTGAACACGGACTCTGGTGATTTCGCGGGACGACTTTCCGGCACGATGGTGCTGCCGGGACTGGGCGCGACACTGGTGGTGAAGAACGCGTCGTTCGACAGCGACGGACGGATCGATCTCAGCGCGTATGGTTCGGTGCAATTGCCGGTTGGCGTGCTTTCCATCCCACCGCGCCAGCCGATCCATTATCGCAGCACGCCAGAGCGCGGGCAGTTGCTGGAGGGCGGAGCGCGGCTCACGCTGACGAACGGCCTGCGTTTCGATGCGTCCATGCTGCTGGCGGATCCAAATTATTGCTTCGGACTCGCCGCGCGTGGATTGGAGTTCGACCTCGGCAAGGAGCTGCTGGTGCGGGTGCCGACGTTGAACCTGAATCAGGTGAACGCGTTTGGCGACACGACGCGCGATGCGTTCGCGGATTACTTCCTCGGTCTGAACGGCGCGATGGAGACGCTGCTGACGGCGGCGACCAATTTTCCGCCGATCGACGAAACCGGCTTTGGCCAGCCGCCGGAGTTCAAGCCGCCGCAAATCACCGCGGACTTTTCCGTGCTGAATGCGTGGTCCGCGGAAATCATTTCGAAGACGCGCGCCGGTCTGGTGAACGCACAGCAGAATCTTCAGCCCGTGCTCGACTCCGTCGCGAAGCTCAACGCCGACGCGCGCGCCGCGACGAACGCGCTGGGCGACGAACGTTCCAAGATGGCCAGCCTTGCGGCGCGGTTTGAACTGCGTCGCCGGATGCAGGAAGCCTCCGAGCTGGCCGCCGCGCAGCAGTTGGCAGGCGCGGGAGACATCACCCTGCTGCAGGCGCAGCTCGTGGAAGGCGTGCGCCAGGAAGGCAGCAACATCGTGGCTCTGGTGACGCCAGACCTGCCGGACCGCCTCGCGGAATCGGCGGAAGTCGTGCGGCTGTTGCTGGCGAACGCGTCAAGCTTTCAGCGGCTGGGGGTGATTCCGCCCAGCCCCGCGTTGGCGGCGGATCCTTGTCTGGCCTGCCTCTCGCCCGTGGCAAATCCACAGCAACGAGCCGAGGCGCTGGCCTTGTGCGCGGCGCGGCGGCAGGCGGCGCGCTTCGGACTGAATCCGATCACGGGCAGCGTTTCGAATACGGTGGTGTTCAACGCGCTCTCGGAAGCGGAGCTGTATCGCGCCGGCCGCATTCTCTCGGATGTGGAGGCGGCATTGACGCTGCAGGGCGTGGATGTTCAAGGGCAGTTCACCACGCTGCTCGGACCGATCCTCAGTCGCCAGCGCGAACGGTTGTTGGAAGCGTTGGAGACGGAGACGTCGCTGCAGCGGAACTTCGAGTTGATCACGTTGATCACCGACAACGCAGTGGACAGTGAAGGTGCCGGCGTGACGGTGGATGCCGGAGAACTCGTCGCGCGGATGGAAACTCTCGTGGCTCCTCGACTGGCCGGCGTGACGCCCCAACAAATCGATGCCGCACGCGTCGCCGCGAATCAGGCCATCGCACAGCGTCGCCGCCAGATCAGCAGCGAAGTCGCGCAGGTTACCGGACGCTATCGTTCCGTCGGCGTCATCGATCCGGGCGACGCGTATCAGCCGGACTTTCTCACGCAGCTGGACCGGTTCTTCCAAATCGTCGGCCAGCCGGTGCCGCCGGGCATTGGCTCGGGCATGGATGCGTACGTGCGCTTCAAGGTGCAGGAGCTGCGTGCGCGCCCGTTCAGCATCGAGTTCCTCACCAATCGCCTCGGCGAAGCTCAGTCGATCGCCAGCGGTATCATCGGGCTCACAGACTGGGCGGACACACGGTTGAACAATGACTTCGGCGTGCTGACCAACCTTCAGTTCACGATCACGAATTTCTCCGTCACGTTCACCGCCGCCGCCGAGTTGCAACGTGGCTGGTGGTTGATCGACCGCTATCAGGACGCGCTCCGGCAGCACACGGCGGTGTATGGCTCGAACGTCAATGCTGGTCTGCGTCTCGCCGAACAGCAGTCTCGCAATGTGGCGTTGCTGGCCTCGGGTCGCGTGGCCGGCGCGTTCAGCAATCTGGTGGCGAACCTCGTTTCGCATCAGGACGTCATCGTTCCGCTGCCGGGCAACGTCGAGATCACGCACATCTTCGGACGGCTTTGCTACAACCGGCAGACGGGATTCCTGCAAGGCTGCTTTGGCGGGCGCGTGGAGTTTCCCGAGGTGAATACGAATCTGTTCTTCGAAATTACGGAGGCGTGCCTCGACAGCGCGCTCGGCTACGACATCGCTGGCACGATGCGCACGCCGTTGCCGTTCGGCCAGGCCAGGTTGCAGGTCGGCATCGACATCGCGGGCTCACCGTCGGGCGTCGCGTCGTTCAGCGGCAGCGGCACGCTCGCGGTGCCAAATCCGTCCTCGGCCGATCGCGTATTCGACGTGGCGCTCACGTATGATCCGCCGGCGAACCGGATGGCGTTCGACGCGCAGGGGAACAATCTCGACTTGCGACTGAGCGAAGACTTCGTGCTGTTCGGCGCGGGATTTGGTTTTGATCTGAAGCCCGGTTCGCCGCAAGGAAGCTTCCGATTGAACGGTTCGGCGGGACTGTTCGCGAAGGCGAAGCCGCTGCCCACTGTCGTGGGCGGAACGAATTTCCATCTCAGCATCGAGAACCTCACGACGGTCTTCAGCTACACGACGAACGCGTTCTCGGTGAGCTTGAGCAACGGAACGATCCGGCTGCCGGACTTCTTCCACAACGGACTATGCCCGACGAATCAGGGTCAGGCTGGCACCGGACCAGCGGTGGCGATCGTGCCATCGAATCCGATTTCGGTGACCGTCGGAACGGGACCGAATCCCAGCGCGTCCTTCTCGGGCGCGGTGGACATCCGCAACATCGGCTTCAGCGTTCCCGGCCTCACGAATCTCGGGCTGGAGATTTGTTCGGCGCGCCTCGCTTTCCGATCGAACGAGTTGCCCGCGCTCACGAATCTCAATGCAACGCTGACCATTCCGTTGCCGGGCCAGACGGCCGTGCTGGATCTCGCGGGCGTGGACTGGGGTCTCGACGGCTTTCCGACTGCGGCGACCATCGGACTGCGTCAGGAACTCCTTCTGCTCGATGCGAGCGGATTCACGTTGCACGTGCGCACCAACAGCACGTTCGGTTTCGCCACATCGGTGGACGGCGCGGGCAAACGCACGACCGTCTTCACCATCACGGGCGGGATGCGCGGCACGTTCAACGGCGACCTGCTTTACGACGCGGAAAACAGCGGCGCGTTCAGTTTCGAGACGGGCGGCACCTTCCGCTGGCAGACGGATGAGCTGCCCACCATCGCGCTGGATTCGGTGACGTTCGCGGCGCGGCTGAGGCTGGGCGGTGTGAACGGCTTCGAACTGCTCGGTGTGGATGCGAACGGCATTCCCGACACGGCGAATACGAACAGCATGGCGTCGATCACGCTGACGGGATTGACCAATCTGTTCGACCTGTCGCCCGAGCGGCGCTTCGAGGTGAACATCAGCGGTGCGATGGGCAGCGCGGAGTTCGTTTTCTTCGGCCTTGGCAATGCGAAGTTCGTTTTCGACGGCGCTGCGCCCGAGCCGCAATTCACCGTGCAGAGCCTCGGCTTCCGCGAAGGCACGCAGCTCAAACTGCTCGGCCAGTCGTTGCTGCCATTCCGCATCACCGCGGGCAGCATCGCGTTTGTCGATCCGGCGAAACCGTTGAACCAGTTGTTCGCGCCGGAGAATCTCCGCTTCACGTTCAGCGGCGTCGTGGACATCTCGCTCGCGGCACCTGACTCGAACGAACCTGGCAAGATCCCGCGTCTCTTCGGCGCGGTGGACAACGTGCAGGTGTCGCTTCCGAATGGCTTCAACGGCCCGCCGCAGTTCTCGGTGAACACCTTCGTGCTCTCCCTGGAGAACCTGACCATCGGCGACATGGCCGGGCTTTCCGGCGGACTTGCCGTCGGGAATCTGAACCAGCCCGAGGATCTCTTTTTCGCCGGCATGGTCGGCGGCGGCTACAACGGTGTCGGCATCAAAGCTGTGGTCGCCACCCGTCTGGATGGTCTGCTTGGTCTCTGTCTCGCGGTGAACGCCGGCGCGGCGGGCATCCCGCTCGATGGTGGCACGCTTGGGGGCATTCTGCTGACAGGCGCGGAGGGCGGGGTCAGTTTCCTGAACAACTTCGCCGATCCGTGTGACTTCAAATCGTATCTCGGGCTGACGGAATCCGGTGGCCCGGCTGCCGCTCCGATCTCGGCTGCGGGCGATCCGGCGATTCGCGCTGCGTCCGGACCGCGCGTTTCGCAATTGAAGGTTATCAACTGGCAGCAGCTCGACCGCTTCCAAAAGCTCCACGAGCAGCGCAAGAGATTGCAGGCGTCGTTCGGGGAAGGCTTCGCCAACGCGGCGCTCGAAGTCCGGCCCGTTCCTGCGTCGGTGGACGCCACGGCGACGGAGCCGTTGATCACCGCGGCGGGCGGTGGCGCGGGCGCGAACGTGCCGTGTCCGACGGGTGATTGCCCACCGGCGACGTTGAACCTCCTGTGCCAGCGGCATCCGTCGGTCGCCGAGAATCCTTCGTCCGCCAATTATGACGGCGCGTATCGCGAGAAGGTCATCTTCAAGTACACCTCGATCAATCGTGAAGTGGTGGACGACATTCTCGCCGCTGCGAACATCAACTTGAACGGCAGCCCGTCCGCAGTGGCGGCGAACTTCGCCGATGGCGTGCTGGATTTCGTGACGACGCTGGTGCCGCGCGCTCCGACGGGAATGCCCGCGGATCAAGCGCAGGAGTTGAACGCCTTCATCGACGCGAGCTTGAATGCGATGCGGGACTCGGTGGCGACTGCGGTGCAGATTGCATTCGAAACCGCAGCGCCGGGTCGCACGCCGCTGGAGGTTTTGTACGAAACCTCCTACGCCGGCGTCGGCTGTGTGGACGTGACCATCCAGCTCAAGGGCACGTTCAGTTACTCGCCCATCTCCGCCGCCTTGAGCGTGACTGGCGGCGCGGTGGTCTCGACGACGGGCAGCGCGGGTGTCCTGGGCAGCGTGAATGTGTTCGGTCTGCCGGTGGGCACCGCCGAGCTGTTCTATTCCTTGACGGACACGAACGGGAATCCGAATCCCGCGCTTTGTGGTGGCGCGGCTCTGGCCGTCGGGCCGCTGGGCTTCGGGCAGATGGGGCTGGCGATTGGTTGCGACGAATGCGTGACCGGCACGTTGCAGGCGCTGCTCGACTTCGTGCAGGGACTCACCGGCGACATCGCCACGCAGGCATCACCGATCATTTACGCTTTCATCGAGCACGCCGCGGGACACCGGCTCACTGGAATCAGCGGGCGTCCGTTGACGGATTACTTTGGTCCACAGGGCAGCGGCGCGCTGCTCACGCAGCAGGAACAGGTCGCGGTGATGGCGGCGTTGTTCAACCTGCCTGAGGTCGCGAAGTTCCTTCAGGCGAATCCGGGCGCGGTGAGCGAATTCGGCAACGAGGCCGTCGCCGCGCTGTCGTCACGCGTGATTGGTCTCACGCTCGGCATCTACAACGGGACGAATCCGCGCCTGCAGTTCTGCGGCGAGGTGGAGCCGAGAATCTTCGGCATCTCGCTTACCGGCGGCAACACGCTCGTTGCCGGGCGTTTGTATGCGGACAAGACGAACCTGCGCGGTGACGCGACGTTTTCGCCGTCCTACGTCTTCGGCAACATGCCGTTCTTCCTGCTGTCCAGCGGCGCCATCAACAACATCGTGCCGGCGCTGGACGAGGCGACGATGGGTTTCTCGCTCGGCCTGCCGCTGGTGAACGAGACGACGTTGCGCCTGCTCGGCACGAACCCGGTTGAGTTCGCGTCCACGCAAGTAAACCACCTGCTCGCCAACGCCACGCTGACCTTTGGCTACGAACTGAGCCCCTTCGGCTTCAAGCTGGCGGACGGCGAGGGACGCATCTCGCTGCCGACGCTGGATCAACATCCCGACAATCCCGCGCGTCGTGCGGCCCAGTCATCGCGTTACGACGGGGCCGGACGCTACCTGCCGCCGACCGCGCCGGATCGCAGCGCGATTCTGAAGGCGGCGCTCGACTCGAATGTGCTCGCCCAGGCGACGTGGGCCGGGCGCGGTGCGGACCTCGCGATGTTGTTCCCGCCGGGAAGCTCCGAGGCCAGTGCCGTCGCGAGCCGCGAGCTGGTGCGCGATTATTTTCCCTATGGCGGCTTTCTCGGCGCAAGCAAGGTGCAGTTGCCGAAGCCGATCACCGACGCGCCGCCGCTGGATCAGATGGCGAAGCTGTTCGCGCCCCCCACGAACATTTTTGAGCAGCTGGCAATCGCGCAGGACGTGTTCAACAACTACATCCTCGGCTCGCGCGAGGTGGGCGAGCTGATGGTCTACGTGCCGTTCCCGCGTCCGCCGACGAACTTCTGGCTCGTCGCGCAGGGGCCGCAGGCGTTGATCGATTCGATCACTCAGTCGGACCTGCCGACGTTGGTGGCGAACTTGAATCTTTATCCAACAGAGCAGTTCTTCATGCGCGGTGGCGTGAACGCGCAGTTCCTCGGACTGCCGATTGGGGAAGGCGAACTCACGGCGGATCCGGTGGCGGGATTGTTCCGGCTCACGGCGGGCGTGCCGGCGGACTCGTGGATGCGCAGCTTCTTCGACGCGAGCCTGAACTTTGAAATCAAGCGCGCGGATTACATCGCGGCGAGCGGGCCGGCTTCGGGTGCGGGAACGAACGTTGTGGCGTCGCCGGAAGCGCGGTTGCAGGCGGCGCTGGATCAGCTGCTCGCGTCCGCGAACGGCAGCACGGCGCAGAAACAGGCGGCGATTAACAACGCGGTGGCGCGCATCACCGACACATTGCCGAAGGCGTCGCTCGAACTTTCGCTGAACAACCTGAGCATTCCGCCGCCGCTGACCAATGTGCTCACGGCGAGCGCCGCGGCCCATTTCTACGCCTACTCTCCGCGGTTCGAGCCGGGCTTTGCGGGGACGGGTCCGGTGGCGGATGCACGACGGAATGGCGGTGTGGCATTCCAGGGCAATTTCAACTTTGCGAACTACGTCGTGATCGATAATGCCGAGCTGGCGGTGGCATCGCGCGGTGTCGGATTGCCGGCGCTCTCCGGGTTGTTCGAGGTGCCTACGCTCGGCGTCCCGGGGCTGGCGCTGCACGATGCGCATTTCGAGTTCAACTCCGATCCGGCGGTCGGCGGTTCGTTTATCGCGGCGGACGGGTCGGTGGATCCGATTGTGATCCGGAATCCCTTCAATCAAAACCAGACGATGCTGACGATCCGCAACCTGACGAACGTCAACGCGGACATCTCGGCTGAGTTCGATCTGCGCAAGGCCGTGAACGGTGCGCCGTTGCCGGGCTTTGCGATCAGCCCGTCACGCGTCGATATGCCGATGCTCGGGCCGGGCTTGAGCGCGCGGATTCACGGCGCGACGACGAATGATCCGTTCTCGTTCTCCAGCACGGGACCGTGGGGCGCGACGGTGAGTATTGTCGGCCAGCTCGGCGTGAAGGATCTAAACGGTAACGAGGTGCTGCGCATCGGCGCGGTGGGGACGCCGTTCTCCGCGAGCATCACCGGCGACGCGCTCACGTTGGACAAACTGGACATCTTGCTGCCGACGAATGTGACGCTGGTGGCGTTCCCGGGTACGACGAACGCGCTGACCTTCTCGCTGACCAGCGGCGGGGTGACCAACCGGTTGATGATATCCGGTGACGGAACGTTTGTGCTCGATGGAGGGATTGCCGGAAACCTTCCGTTGAACGGCGTCGGCTTCGGCTCCATTTCTGCGGGCGCGACCATCCACATCGACAACACGCAACTGCGCGTGACGATCAGCGGGAATCTGAACGGTGGCGCGCTGGATTCGCTTTCGGGCAATGCGACGGTCAGCGGCATCAGCGGACAATTCGTCGCGACCCGCAACGGCGTTTCGCTCAGCGCCGTCGGAACAATCTCGCCGATGCAGTTCGGGGTGTTCCGCGTGTCTGGCGTGAGCGGCGGGAACATCACGGCGGTGCTGACGAACACCGGGTTTTCGATTCCGACCGGCGCGAGACTGCGCATTCTGGCGCAGGGTTATCCGACCACGGACATTTTCACGCTGAACGCTTTCAGCATCTCCGGGAACGGCAACTTTGCGGTCGCGGCGCAGTCGGGTGAGCTGAACCTGCCCGGCTACTTTAATACCACGGCGGGATCGTTCGTGCTGCAACGTTCCGGCGGCGTGGCGTCGCTCGACGTCGTGGCCCCGGCCATCGAGCTGTTCCCCGGCAAGCCGTACGAGAGCGGGTTCACGCCGCCGTTGCAGCACGTGTTCATCGAATCGACCGGAAGGTTTTATGCGGACACGGGAAACCGGCAGTTCCCGCTGCCAGGCGGGTTCGTGGCGCGTGGCAAGCTGGAGTTCGGGTATGAGCCGGATTTCCGCCAGCCGGGGATTGGACTGCCGTCTGGCACGATCAACTTCGGGACGGTCACTTACGGTTTCAACTCGAACAAGGTGATCAACGTGACCAACACCGGCACCGCGCCGCTCTTTGTGGACATCTCCACGCCGCTGCCCGAGGTGTTCAACGTGACGCCGGCGTCGCTGAATCTGGATCCGGGAGAATCCGCGGCGCTTTCCGTGCGGTTTATTCCGACGGCGGTGCCGGGACCGGTCAACGCCCTCATTTCGTTTTTCCACAATGCGCCCGGCGGGCTGACGACCCGCACGGCGTCCGGCACGGTGCGCGCCACGCCGTTGATGTTGCTGAGTTCGCCAGCGCTGGACGTGGGCAGCGCGAAGGTGAACCAGACGGTGATGCGTCCGTTCCGCGTGGACAATCTCGGGTTCACGAATCTGGTGATCACCAATCGCATCGTGAGCGGGCCGTTCACGATTACGCCGACGAACGCGAATGTGCCTCCGGGCGGGCATGGGGTGTTCAACGTTACCTTCACGCCCGGCAGCATCGCGAATTTCAACGGCTCACTGGAGATCCGTTCGAACGACGGCCTGGGTACACGCAATGTTCCCCTCAGCGGTTCGGGCGCGGTGATCAGCTGGGTGGATTTCAGCGCCGGCGGCGGGCACTGGCGCGCGATTGCCACAGGCGGCAGTTCCAACGCGGTGGTGGTGACGACAAACCGCGTCTTCTACACGGACAACAAGGGGCACTCGTGGTTCAACACGTCGTCGAATCTGCTTGGCGGCTGGCGTGCGGCGGCGATGGTGGCGAACAGCCGCACCGGCTGGATTGCAGGCGACAATGTTTTCAAGAAAACCACGGACGGCGGGCGCACCTGGCAGGAAATTGCGGCGCTGTCGAGCAAGGCAACGTCATGGCGGGCGGTGACGGAGCAGCCGGGATTGAATCGCGTGGTGCTGGTGGGCAAGGGTACGTCCCTGTCTTCCAGTGCGAATATTGTCGCGATTGAACGCGCCTCTGGTTTTGACATTGAAACGTTGTCATCGTCGCCGCTCGATTCTCCGGTCGGAGTGGCGTGGGCTCGGGTGGGTGCCAGCACGGTGGGATTGGTCGCTGGATTCTCCTCGATCTATCGATCCGCGGATGGAGGTACCAACTGGAGTTCGGTCGCGAATCCGCAGGGCATCAAGTCTGGAATTGCGATGAACAGCAGCGGTATGGCGCTGGCGGTGGCCAATACGACGTTTGTGGCCATCGATTTCAATCCTCCTCCGCCCATCGCGTATATTCACCGTTCGATTGATTCGGGCGCGACATGGTCGCAGGTCTTCGTGGCGACGGGTTTTGTCTTCAATGCGGTCTCGATGGATGGCGCGGTCGCCTACGCGGTGGGGAAGGGGAGTGGCTTCGACGGCAGGGGCGTGGTCTATCGCAGTGGTGATTCGGGTGCGACGTGGCAGTTGCAGGAAGTGGAGTCGCCGGGACTGTTCGCAGTGTCGGCAAAGTCCAGCGAAGCGTTTGTGGCCGGCGAGGACGGTGAAATCTGGAGACGCCCCTCGGCTCCGCCGTCGCGCGGGGTGCTGACCTTTGAGCCGGGGCTGTTGAACTTCGGGTTCATTCCGGTGAACGATTCCGCGCCGCGCGCGCTGGTGTTTGGGAACGTGGGCATCTCGAACATCGTGATCACGAACGTGACGATTTCGGGAACGGGTGTGAACCAGTTTGCGATTGGCGGGACGTTCCCGAAGACGATTCCTCCGGGCGGATCGGACTCGATCAACGTCTTCTTCAATCCCACGGGCGTCACCAATGTGAACGCCTTGCTGCGCATCAACGCGAACGATCCCGAGGGCGTCTTCAGCGCGCAACTGGCGGGGGCGAGCTCGCAGCGGGGCTGGGTGCTGAAGGCGCCGTTGACGACGAACAACTCGACGGCGCTCGGCGTCCGCGTCATCAACGACACGCTGGCCTTCGCGCTCACGTCGGGAGATCTCTACAAGTCCACAAACAACGGCGCGAGCTGGCAGGTGATGAACACGCTGGCGGGCAGCTTCCGCACAATGTTTTGGGTGGATGCGAACGAGGGGTATATCGGGGGCGGCACGTTCTCAAATCCGTTCATCAGCGACGGCAGCAGCTTCATTCATCGCACGACCAATGGCGGCGTAAACTGGGCGACGGTCCATTCGGGCACCGATTTCCCGGTGGAGAAAATCGACGTGCTGTCGAGCGGGACCGGCTATGCCGTGACGCTGGCCAACCCTCGCATCATCGGCATCGGATCGGTCGGCAGCGGATCGGTTTTGAAGACCACCAACAGCGGCCTTGCCTGGTTTAGCGTGGCCAGGCCCGAGACGCACTTCAACGGATCCGCCCTGGCGACCGTTTCGACTTTGGAGGTCTTCGCCAGCGACGGCGACAAGTTGTACCGGTCGGCGGACGGTGCGGGCACGTGGGTTTCCGTGGTGACGAACGGCGGCTCGTTCATCCACGAGGTGGACTTTTTTGGATCGTCGGTTGGTTGGCTGGTGGGAGCGAGAGGTTCGTCCTGGCGAACCACCATCGGAGGTGACACTCCGTCGGAATGGCTGGCGGTCCCGTTTCCAACCACGAACGATTTGAACTCGGTTCACTTCGCGAGTTCCAGCCTTGGCTGGGCGGTCCCGACAACCATTGCTTCCCAGGCGGCGATCTTCCGCAGTGACGATGGCGGCGCAACCTGGCGCGATGAACTGGCCGAATCTCCGTACGGCGGGCCGACGAACCTGATTCCCACGGTCGTCTTCGGACGGCCCGGCGTGACCAACTCGCTGGCGCTCGGCACGGGCGCATCGGTTCGTCGCATTGAAAACTTCACGAATGAATTCGAGGGCGTGTCGGTCTCGCAGCCGTCGCTGGATTTCGGTCAGGCAGTGCAGGGGACGACGACGTTCACCAACTTCCTCCTGCGTAACATCGGGGACCGCACGCTCACCGTCTCGAACCTGCTGGTGGATGGTTTCCCTGGATTCAACGAAGGATTTGTCGCGACGAATGCGGTGCCGTTCAGCATCCCGATCAGCGGCAGCCGGCTCATCGGAGTCGTCTCCAGCAATCTCGTGGTGGGCACGAACGAGGCCTCGCTCTCGGTCATCAGCGATGGCGCGCGACAGTCGCTTGACGTGAATCTCCGCGCGGTAGTGCAGCCCGCGCCGGTGGTGGTGTCCTTTGAGACCGTGCCGCCGGGACTGACGCTGCGTATCGACGGCTCGAATGTGGTCGGCCCCGTCTCGCGGACCATCCGCACCGGGACTGCGATGGCGGGCGACTGGGCGATGGGTTCTGCGCACAGCGTTGTGGCCGTGGAAACACAGCTCGTGAACGGTGTCACGTATTCCTTCGCCGGATGGCTGCCATTTGAGGAGGCGTCATTCACCTATGTGGCGACGAATCGCGCGGTGCAATATGTGGCGAGCTACATCCCCGAGGGAGAAGAAGCGCCGGAGGGTGGTGTGGCCTTGTTCTCCGCGGCGGGCGGTCCGCCTTCGGGACTGCCGACCGGGCCGTATCTGCGGCTGAGCAACGCGTCGATCAGCAACGCGCTGCTGGGGAACTTCGCGGTGAGCGGGTCGGTGTTGTTGAGCGCGGATGTGATTGACGCGTCGTTGAGCAGCCAGGCGTTCCGATTGCCGGCGAACCCGGCCAACCCGGCCATCCTGCGTGTGAGCGCCGGGGCGTGGCGGTTTACGCTCTCGAACCAGCTCGTGCGGCTCAAAGCCCAGTCTCCTTCCATCAAGATGCTCAGCAACACGGTGAACCCGCCGAGCCTGTTCACTTTGGATCTGAACCTGAGCAACGCCAATTTCCGCAGCAACTTCTCGCTGCCAGACGGGGCACCGATTGCGCCGGGCCTGCTGGAGATCGGGCCGTCCTCGGCGTCGCTCTCGCACACGTCGTTCTTCTCGCTCAGGCTCAGCGGCCAGGTCCGCGCGCTGCGCAAACCGGACGGTGAAAGCTGGGCATTGAACATCACCACCAACATCACCCTCTCCGAAGGGCCGTTCACCAACACTCTTCCCCTCGTTGGCACGGTGCTGGCGGTGCCGGTGCCGGGGACGAGCCAGAACTTCCTCACCGCGCGCGGAACGAATGTGGGCGGCACGGCCCGAGTGGAACTGCGCCGGGCGGGCAACGGCGCGTTCAGCCTGTTCCTGACGAATCTCGCGGTGGATGTGCTGGGGCAGAATCTCGGACGATTCTCCGGGTTGGCCAGTCAGTCAGGGCAGCTGACGCTTTCGGCGGGCGCCCCGGCGTCGCCGTTCGTGCTCGGCCCGTGGCGTTGGCACGCGTCGGGGAACAGCTCGTTCGACTGGAATCTCAAGAACGGCTCGCTGAAGTTCAATCTCAGCGGTGGCTCGTTGCGCGACTCGGGGAACTCCGTGCCGGGCTGGCCGGACGGTGGGTTGAACATGCCGGGAATCGAGTTCGACAGCACTGGTGATTTCGAGAAGACGATCACGCTCAACAGCTTGAACTTCGATGGAATAGTGCTCGGTCAGGCTGATGACGCCGGCGACCGTTATGTGACTTTCAAACGCGAGAACGGAGTGCTCTCTCTCAAGGTCCGCGACCGCATTGAGTTCTTCGACAGCACGATGAAGATCAAATTCAACATCAACAGCGCGGGCGCCGTTTCCGGATCGTTTAAGGGAAGCTTCGGGGTTGATTTCGGCGGGCTGATTGGCTTCGTTGAGTTTGGCAACGTGGAGATGAGCTACGATTCGAGTGAGCCGACGTATCAGTTTAAGGAGAAGATCCGTGTCGCCGGGAATAATTTCCGGGTCAAGTTCGGTTCCGGCGGCGCACGGGTTTGTTACCTCTACTGTGACGACAATGGTTGCAGCGAGGTGTTCTGCCTGCCGTAGTCGCACTGCGATTCCAGGCGGTGGGGTCGGGCTGCTTTCGATCCGCTGGACCCGGAGTAAAGCTTCCATTTCGAGTGCGACTGTGCTGTTATCATGGCAATCATGTCGTATCTGATTTCATTCCCCTCCCGGCTGCTGGCTCAGTTCCATCCGTTCGTCCGATTCGGCGTCGTGCTCATGCTGCTGTGTGTTTCCAACGCTTCTGCGGCGACGACTCTTCGGCTGGAGCTTTTGACCAACAGTCAGGTCGCCTTGAAGTGGAGCGCGGCGGAGCGGGAGTGGGTGCTTGAACAGGTCGCGGGCTGGAGCACGCCGTCTTCGTGGTCGAGCGTGGCCGGGCCGTTGGTGACGAATGGCGATCAACGTCAGGTCACCTTGCCGCGCTCGGGAGCGGGACGCTATTTCCGCCTGCGAGCAGCTGGGAGCGCGCCGACGAAAACCTCCGAGGCGTTGATTGCCGAGGCTTTGCAGAGCGGGACGATTTCCTCGGAGACGGCGCTGATCTATTGCGTCTATGCCTTGTTCAAGGATTCGCGGTTGCCGGAGATTTATCGCGGTGACGATTCGGCGGCGGGCGAGTCTGGCGCGCTGGAGGAAGCCGTCGAGCGATGGGCGACGCTGACCGACGGAACGCGCACGGCGTTGACTCCATTCCTGACTCCGCCGGCGTATCAAGGAAGCTGGAAGAGTCCGTTGCCGGCCGGAGCGATTCAGGCGAGCGCGGTCGATCGTCCGCAGCTGGATCCGAACTGGGCGGCGGTTCCCGTCATCGGTGGCAACGTGAAAGTATGGTACGATGCACGCGTTCCTGGTGAGCATGCGACGGCGTTGCTGTGCGCGAACGCGCTGAACAATAAGATTTGGCCCGCCATTACCGGCCTCGGCATTCTCCCTCCGCTTTCCGACACGAACACCGCGCGGTTCGACGGCGGCGATGGTCGGCTCGACGTTTATCTCTCCGACATGGTGAGCGCGGGCGTGGTCTCGACGCACTTCGGTGTAAACTCCGCCGTTTCGATGGCGCGGAAACATCATCCCGTGTTTCTGTTGATCAACAAAACGAAGTCGGAAAGCGAGATTCTCGGTACGCTGGCGCATGAGTTCATGCACGCGTGTCAGTGGGCGTATCCGGTGGCGGCTTTCAGTCTCGACAGCTACAAGTGGCTGAAGGAATCGACGGCGCAGTGGGCGATCGATTTCGTTTATCCCGACAACCAGCTGGAGCAAACGTTTGCGAAGTATTACTTCGCAAAGCCACGGGTGAGTCTGGACGTCTTCAAGACGGACGAAGATCACGGTTATGGTTCCTACCTCTTCTTCCAATACCTGAGCCTCGCGGTGCGGCCTTCGTTGATCAAGGACTGCTGGGCTGCTACGACGACCTACAGCGATCAGCTTGAGGCGGTCGACAAGAGCCTTCCAGGTGGGTTTAAGGATCAGTGGCCCAAGTTCGCCAAGACGTTGTGGAATCAGGATCCGATCGTCAGCAAACCGAATTCGTTCAAGACCTGGGACACCATGGCGGAGATTCCGGGGACGCGAACTGGCTCCGCGGATCTGCCGGCGGGCGCGGCGGAGGATTCGATCTCGCTGTCGGAGGATCAGCCCAATCTGTCGAGCACCTACTACCAGTTTACCTTTTCCACTTCCGAGACCCGTTCGCTGATGTTCCACAATACCTTCTACGCGAATCGTAAGAACGGAGAGAACGTGAACGTTCAGGCCTTGTGGAAGAATGCCGCCGGACAGTGGACGGAGGAAGATTGGACGGAGTTGGAGTGGATTGGATTCTGCCGCGACCAGAAGGACCAGAGGCTGCCAGAATTGGTGGTCATCGTCTCCAATGCCAAATGGCAGTCGCCGGAAAATCCAATTCGCGCCGCCGAGACTCCCGTGTTTAAGCGAAACAACATCGGATGCTGGGGATACCAAGGTACGGCGTCGCGGACGACTCCGGATCCCAATGGTGGTTCAGGTCAAACCAAGGTGACTGGAACGGTGCGCTTCGGCTTCGGGGCCACGGGGCAATACTCGAATCCGCAAGACGGCCGACTGAGGGCGTTTTTGGTGGGACCTATGTTTCACGATGGCGGACTGACGTTCGACGAGCGCTACACCAGCGGTGGATGCACCTACAGCGCCAATGGCTCGTTCCCCATGTCGAGTGTCGTCTTCGGCGGAGACACGGGTAGCTCCATCGTGATGAACAATTATCCCGAGGCGCTGCCGGACGAACTGCGTGTGGATCAAGCCGGCCTGATCGGGCCCGACCAGCGAGCCTACCTGGCCGATGGAGTCACGATCCGAATTATCAACGGCCAGGTGAGTGGTCGCGATTGCGACTCATCTTACATCACTTTTGCCGGGCTCTGGTGGTTGACCACCGACAAACCGTTTGATGAAGGCGGAGTCATTCCGAAGGTTCAGGCAAATGGACATCTGCAAGGCACGTTCCGGGAGACGGGCGGCGATCGCTCGGTGTTTACTTGGGATCTAGCACCGATCGCCGAACCGTGATCGGGTAGGCCGTTTCGGGAGGAAGCTTCAGCGGACCAGCGGAGGGTCCGTTGATGATGACGTTCGGGCTTAGAAGTTAAACGTCTTCTCCGGGACGTAAATCACATCGAACGGTTTGATGTAAAAGAGGCTCGGCTCCTGTCCACGCAGCGCCTTTTTGAGGTCGAACTTGTAATTGGAACGTTTGCCGTCCTCGATGCGGAACACGCTCACTTCGCCGACCTTCGCCTTCGCATTGATCACGCCACCCGCTTCCATGATGGCCTCGAGGACAGTCAGCGGGCGTTCCATGGGCAGCTTCCCGGGTCGCGCCACGGCGCCGCCAACCGTGTAACTGGCGGCGGAGGTGATGCGGTTGACGGTGATCTCCGTCGTGCGAATCTGGGGTTCGTAGAGCTTGATCAATTCCGCCTGAACTTCCGGGACGGTTTTGCCAGAGACCTTGACCTGCCCAACCAGTTGCATCGAGATCGTCCCGTCGATCGGAATGGAAACGGTCGTGTTGAGATTCGTGACGTTGTCGAAATTGATGCGCAGCACGTCGCCCTCGCGGATCTGCATGAGGTTGGACGCGATGATACCGCTCGTCAGGTCATTCGGGGAACCGACCGCCGGACGGCTCGTGGACTGGCAACCGATCGCCGCGGCGACGAGCACGGCCAGCAGGCAGAGGTAAATCCAAGGACGGCCCGAGGTCGGGTGAACTTCGTTTTGAACGGGCGACTGACGATTATTCATGGCGCTCACAGTGTCATCTATCGGCACATTCCGCCGACGTTTGACACGCTACTGGCGCGAAACGTTCGTACGCAAGGGCAAAGCCCTGGCTCGCCGCCGCTCAGCGGAAGAGCTTTGGCGCAAAGTCCGTCAGGTATTGGCGCCAGACCGGCCACGAATGGTCGCCTTCCGTTATGGCGTAGTCGTGGCGGATGCCTTTCTCCTTCAATAGCGCGGTGAATTCGCCGTTGCGCTGGAAGAGGAAATCCTTCCTGCCGCAGGCGATCCAGAACAGCTTCAGGTCGCGATTCACGCCCGGCGCGTCAGTGAGTCCGGCGGCCACCGTATTGGTCGGCGGCGGCGCGGAGCTGAAAGCGCCGATCCAGTTGAACTTGTCGTGATGATTTAGGGCGACGGTGAGCGCGTGATGGCCTCCCATCGACAATCCGGCAAAGGCCCGGGAGCGCGGCTTGGAGATGACCTTGTAGGTGCGTTCGACGAGCGGAACGATGTCCTCGACCAGTTCGCGGCAGAGTGCGGCGGAGTTCGCCGGGCCGTATTCGCCAAAGCCAGCGGCGCCGGGCGGCAAGGCGTGGGCATCGGGCATCACGAGAATCATCGGCACCGCCTTCTTGCTCGCGATGAGCGAATCCATGATCCAATGCGCCTTGCCGTGGACGGTCCAGGTCGCTTCGTTGTCGCTGTAGCCATGTGCGAGATAAAGGACGGGCAGTTTCCCGGACGCGCCCGGCGGCGTGTAGACGAAGATGCGGCGCCACTTGCCGAGAGCTTTCGAGAGATAGGTGTGTTCGTGAATCGTGCCGTGCGGGATGTCCTGCAAATCCCACGGGGCAGGGGGATTCGCCGGCACATGCAGAATGCTCACCCCAGGCCAGCGCTGCGGCTTCACGGCAGAGTTCTGGGGGTCGATCACGCTCAGTCCATCCACGATGAAACGATACTCGTGGACGCCGGCGGGCGCGGGGCGAATCGTGGCCGACCAGACGCCTTGTTCATCTTTGGTCATCACGGCATCGGGTCCAAACTGGCCGGCCGCCTTCACCTCTGTGGCCTTCGGTGCCCTGAACCGGAAGGTGACACCGCCATCGGGAAAAAGCTCCGGCGAAACCAGCGGCGGCGTCTGTGTGCGACGCACCGGGGCGTTGGTGTTCGACCGGGTTTCCTGCGCGGAAGCGATGGACAATGTCGCGAGCAGAACAGCGACAGCCTGGATGAGGGATGGGTTTCGCATGTGTTCCGCAGTGCTACTCCGTGAGGCACGGATTGTCCATTGTGGAATCTGTTGTTCGTCTTCGCTTTTGACTCTGATGAACTCCGCCGCCAATCTGCCGCTCACCATGAAAGCCATCACACGATTCATCGCGCTCTTCGCGTCGGCGCTGATTCTCTCCGCGCCGTCTCGCGTATCTGCTGCGGAAACGCTGTTCGTCGCCACGCCGCTGACTGAGGGAGAGTTTACCGAATTGATTGAAGGTCCCGCATGCGATCGCGATGGGAATATCTACTGTGTTGCCTTCCGCCACGCACGGAACATTGGACGGGTCACGCCCGAGGGGAAGTCGGAGCTGTTTCTTGAACTGCCGGGCAAGAGCTGGGGTAACGGCATTCGTTTCAATCCGGCCGGCGAAATGTTCATCGCGGACTACACCGGGCATAACGTGCTCAAGGTCGACATGAAGACGAAGGCGATTAGCGTCTTCGCGCACAACGCCACGATGAACCAGCCGAACGATCTGGCCATCGCGCCGGACGGCACGCTCTACGCCAGCGATCCGAATTGGAAGAACAACACCGGCCAGCTCTGGCGCATTACGAGGGACGGCCAGACCCACCGTGAGGCGTCGGACATGGGGACCTCCAACGGCATCGAGGTGAGCCCGGATGGTCGTAACCTCTACGTTAACGAAAGCGTGCAGCGCAACGTCTGGCAGTTTGACATCGCGGCGGATGGCTCGCTGAAGAAAAAACGCCTCCTGAAGAAGTTCGATGACTTTGGATTCGACGGCATGCGTTGCGACATTGACGGGAATCTCTACATCACGCGTCACGGCAAGGGCACCGTCGTGAAGCTCTCCCCGAACGGCGTCGTGTTGCGGGAGATCGACGTGCTCGGGCCGAATCCCTCGAACATCTGCTTCGGCGGCAAGGACGGTCGCACCGCTTACGTCACCGAGGTGAAAGCGAAACGCCTCGTGCAGTTCCGCGTGGACCGGCCGGGCCTCGAGTGGGCGCGCTGGAAGCGCTGAGATTACTTTAGCGGCATGCCGGGCTCGGGCTTGCCGTTGGTGGTGAGGATTTGGAAGTGATGCACGCCGGCGGCGAGCGGATGGTCGCTCGTCCAGACGATCTTGTGGTCCGGTGTCACTTCGATCATGGAGATGCCCTTGTTCGCCGCGTGACTGCCGACCACGGTGTTGCCGTTCGCCAGACGCTGTGAGCCGCACGGGTCCGCGAACTTCCCGCCGACGTGCGAGTTGTTCACCTGCCACACCACTTCGCCCCGCTGACCAAACTCCACCACCTTGTTGCCGTGCGTGAGGGAAACGAGCGTGTTGCCGTTATCGAGACGGATGGCGGTGAACGGCCAGTTCTCGGCCTTGCGCCCGCCGAGTTCATCGAGGTCCGTCTTCAGCGTGTGAAGAATCTTTCCCTCGGGCGAATATTCCTTCACCGCGAAGGCGAGCAGGTGCGGCACGAGATAGTTGCCGTTCTTCAACTGCCGCGCCATGCGCGTCTGCATGTGGACGTTGTCCGTCTCCGGTTGGAGCGGCACGTCTAGCACGATCTCGCCCTTCGGATTCACCTCGAGCAACCGCGGACGCTTGCCGAGTTCCGTGATGAGCGTGTTGCCATTGTAGAGCCGCTGCGCCGTGCTGATCTCGCCGTTCTCTTTGCTACGGGTGTAGGTGAACACCACCTGCTTCTCCCTCGTCACTTCCTCGACGCGGTCCGCAAAGGCGAGCAGCACGTTGCCGTTCGGCAGCACGAAGCCGTCGCGCGAACCGCCGCGATATTCCCAAGTCGCCTTGCCATCCTCGCCGATGATGGCGGTCTTCCCGCCTAGCACGAGATATGAGTGGCGAATCGCCGTTTCCGCCGACGTTTCGGCGCCGCGAGTCGAGGCGAGACTCAAAACAAAAATGACCCCGGCAACGAGATGACGAATGAGTTTGGTTTGCATGTGAATGGTCGGGAAGTTATTTCAGATTTCCTTGTAGACAGCCTGAATTCGTCGTAGGCGTCTTGGTTTGGATTGAGTTCTCGGCACGAGCTTTCCATCATCAACAAAACATCACCGGATAATCCTTCAACTCGGACTGTCGGTCCGGCTGTGAACATCACCAGAAAAAAAACTCAAAGCATGAGAATACG
>JADJPG010000085.1 GCA_016713365.1 Verrucomicrobiota bacterium
GTGTGAGCCGATCGAAGATGGCACCAAGGGTTCAGCCAGTGATCGGCAGGATTCCCGGATGCGAGCGCTTTTGCACAACATGGGGAAGGACTCCACGGCGATGCTCAATGAGTTCTTCGAGCGTTTCGAGTTATTGGCGACTAAATCGGATGAGGGGAGCCGGCCTGCATATCGGATCCTTGCCCGCCGATTGCTCCATCCGTTGCTCCTGTGCTCGCCATTTCTTTACCGGACATACCGAAAGCCGCTTGGCTATGCAGGGGACTACGAGATGGTCAACATGATCTCCCGTGATCCCTTCGAAGGCCCGACGTTCTATGCGAAGCTGGTCAATCTCTGGTTTCTCAGGCAACCGCCGGCGGAGGCGCACCGGAATCGCATACAGTTCCTGCAAGAGAGGATTGATGAAGCTGTCATCAAGGCGGCGGCCGAGGGGCGTCGCGCTTGCATCTACAATTTGGGTTGCGGACCGGCGCTTGAACTTCAGGAGTATCTCGCCAGCTGCGCTCACTCAGATGGTGCAGAGTTTGTTTTGGTCGACTTTAATGAAGAAACGTTGACGTATGCCCGATCGAAAATAATGGCGATTAAGAAGGCGCATCACCGTGCCGCGCAGTTTGAGTTCATCAAAAAATCAGTGAACCAAGTGTTAAAGGAGGCGTCCGCCAGCGCCGAGACTGCTCGAGACGGTGATTCCCGGTATGACCTGGTTTACTGTGCGGGACTCTATGACTACCTGACGGACGCGGTCTGCCGGCGCCTCTCGACTCAATTGTATCGGCTGGTCAGACCCGGAGGATTGCTGTTGACGACCAATGTTCATTCCTCCAATCCGTGGCCCATGGTCATGGATTTCATCATGGACTGGCATTTGATCTACCGTACTGCCGATGAAATGCTGGCGACGAATCCTGTCGGTGCAAACGTTGAGGACATGAAGGTTTCGTCCGATTGCACGGGCGTGAACATCTACAGCGAAATCTTCAAACCGCAGGTGGAAACTCCGTAACGTGGGCCGGAACAACGTCAACGCAGAATTGCTGGCTTCATATCGTTCCTACGAACGAACCCAGCGTCTTGCCAATACAAGGGTTGGCTGTCTGCTCGTCATTTTTCTGATGCCTGCGGGGACATTGCTTGACTGGTTTGTTTACGACAAACATGTCGTGCCGTTTCTCTTCCTGCGCATTGCCGCGTCTATCACCGCGTTGTTGATTCTGGGCTTTTTGAAGACATCCGTGGGCCAGAAGATGGTGCGCTTCCTCGGGGTCGTGGTGCCTCTAATCCCAGTTGTTGCGATTGCGGGAATGATCGCGGTGGAGGAAGGATTTGCCTCTCCATATTACGCCGGCCTGAACTTGGTCTTGCTTGCGGTGGGCGCGGTTCTTCACTGGACCGTGCTGGAAAGCGTTATCGCTTGTGCGTTGGTCGTTGTGATATACGTATGTGCCGGACTTCTTCAGGGAAGCGTCCCCGAGAGTCGGATTTTTGTTAACAACTTCTATTTCATCACGCTGATGGATGTCATCGTGATTGTGGGGACTTACTTTGCCCAGAAGCAGCGCTTCCGGGAATTCGCCCTTCGATTCGAACTCGACGCCAACAAACGGCAACTGGAGGAGAGCAACCAGAAGCTGACGGAACTCGATCAAATCAAGGGCCGGTTCTTCGCCAACATCAGCCACGAGTTGCGAACGCCGTTGACGCTGATGATTTCTCCGCTCGAGACGATCATGGGACGCTATTCCAATGCACTGGGGTCTGATGCGGTGGGTCTTCTCAAAACGATGCACGGGAATGGCCTCCGGCTGCTGAAGTTGATTAATGACCTTCTGGATTTGGTGCGCCTCGACTCGGGTGTCATGGAGGCGCGTCGTGAACCGGTGGCTTTGGAGCAGTTCCTCAATGGAATGGCGAGCGCTGCCCGTCAGGTGGCTGAGGATAAGAAGATTGATCTAGTCGCTACGATTGCGCCCGATGTCGGCGTTGCCATGCTCGATCGGGATAAGATGGAGAAGATAGTTCTCAACCTCCAGTTCAACGCGCTCAAGTTCACACCCGTCGGCGGACGCGTTGAGCTTCGCGCGGATAAAGAGGGTGAGGAGTTGGTTTTGCGAGTCGCGGATACTGGCATTGGAATTCCCGAGAAAGATCTACCCAATGTTTTTGGACGCTTTTTCCAAGTGGATAGTTCCGCGCGTCGGAAATACCAGGGTGTAGGAATTGGTCTCGCTCTGGTGAAGGAGTTGGCGGAGCTGCATGGCGGCAACGTTTCCGTCCAGAGCGTTGAAGGGAAGGGAACGACGTTTACTGCAAGAATGCCGTTTATCGCGCCGGAACCTGGTGTGGAGCCAGCAACCGCGCCAGAGCTGGATTTGTCTCCGGCACCTGCTTCTCAAGGTGGAACGACGTCGGCTGCGGACGGAAAGGCGGAAGCCACTGTTTCGAGCCAGGAGTGGCTGACAAATCTCTATCAGCGGGCGAATCTTTTTGGCGCGCCGGTTCTCGATCGCGTGGCGCCGGCGAAGGGATCAGGGGACTCGCCGGGCAACGAGCATGCCTCGACGGTTCTCATCGCGGACGATCAGCCGGACATGTTGGTGTTCCTCAAGTCGGAGTTGGCTCCGCATTACAATGTCATCACGGTCGCCAACGGGCAGCAGGCGGTGGACAAGGCCGCAGAGTATCACCCGGACATTATCCTTCTCGACATGATGATGCCGGGGAAGGATGGCATTCAGGCGTGCCGCGAGATTCGATCAGAGTCTGCCACCCGCAACACCCCAATTGTGCTCATCACTGCCCATGTCGACGAGGATACCAAGCTGAACGCGCTACGCGCCGGGGCGAGCGATTTTCTCCCCAAACCGTTCTCGACTACGGAGCTTCATGTCAGGGTGAAAAATCTCGTCGAGTCCTACGATTTCCAACGCAAGCTCGCCGATCAGAATTACAAACTGGAAACGACCATCGAGCAGTTGAAGGACACCGAGACCCAGTTGGTGCAGACTGAAAAAATCGCCGCGTTGGGTCGGCTCAGCGCGGGCATTATTCATGAGATCAACAACCCGCTCAACTTCGCCGCGACGGGACTTTATACGCTGAGGAGCAAGGCGAAGTTGATTCCGGATACGGACCGCGACGGGTATGCGGAGGTATTGAAGGATGTCGAGGAAGGCATTCATCGAGTGAAGTCGATTGTGTCGGACCTTCGCACGTTTACTCACCCGGGCTCACGGGGAATGGAGGAAGTGAATGCGCAGGAGGCGGTGGCCTCTGCGCTGAGGTTCCTGAGCCAGGAATGGAAAAACAAGGTTGAGCTCAGGGTCGATCTATCCGATGCCCAAGTCGTGTGGGCCGATAAAAACAAAGTGATCCAGGTGTTGATCAACCTGCTTCAGAACTCGCTTGATGCGATTCGCACCAAGAAGTTCGAGTCGGGCAAACCAGAGATTGTCATCTCGGGTGAAGTCGTGCGGGAGACTAGCCGGCTGACGATTCGCGACAACGGCGAGGGAATCACGCCCGAGGTGATGGACAAGATCTTCGATCCATTCTTCACGACGAAGGATGTGGGTGAAGGAATGGGGCTGGGCCTCAGCATCTGCTATCGCATCATGAAGGATTTTGGCGGCCGCATCACCGCCAGAAGTGAACCCGGAGCATTCTGCGAGTTCACGCTGGAGTTTCCGGCGGTCCAGCAACAGACTGCTTTGCAGCCGTAATAAGGCAACAGGTCATGGAACATACTTACGACTACAAGAAGTTCGCGATACTGTATGTGGACGACGAGGAGAAGTCGTTGAAGTACTTCGCGCGCGCCTTCGAGGAACATTTCCGCATTCTCACCGCCCCAAATGCGCAGGAAGGTTACGCACTCCTGCAGAAGCATCAGGACGACATTGCAATCCTGATGACCGATCAGCGGATGCCGGGTGAGAAAGGAACCTGGCTGCTGGAGAAAGCGCGGCAGCTTCGTCCGAACATCGTGCGAATCCTCGCGACGGCGTATGCGGACATGGATGCCGCCATTGCGGCGGTAAACACGGGCTCGATTTACAAGTATGTCACCAAGCCGTGGGATCCTCCGCAGTTGGAGACGACGCTCAAGCGCGGCCTGGAGTTCTTCATTGTCCAACGCGAGCGAGATCAGCTGTTGCAGGAGAAAATGTCTGTCCTGCATCGCGTAATGATCGCAGACCGGATCATGAGCCTTGGCCTGCTGGCGGCGGGCTTGAGTCATCACGTCCGGAATTCTTTGGTGGCCGTAAAGACCTTCCTAGATTTGGCTCCGACCAAACTGAAAGAAGAGAATCTCGATTTGAACGGTCTGCGAAATCCTGAGTTCTGGAAGGATTATTATCAGAAGGCGCAGAGCCAGATTGACCGCATCAACACGATGCTGCGCGATTTATGGGCCGCGTCAGAGCAGCGCACCAATGTGTTCAAGGATCAGGTGAACTTGAATCACCTGATTCGGGAGGTGGTTGCTGAATTGCAATCCAGTCTGGGCAGCCGCCAGTTGGAAGTTGAGAATTCCGTTTCCGAAGTTCTGCCAGTGCTGACGGTGGATCGAATGAAGTTTGGCCGGCTCTTCGAATTGCTGTTGAAGGATGAGATCGCAAGTCTTCCGCCCGGTTCAGCGATTACCATTTCCGCCAGCGCCAAGCCGGTGGTGGGTACCGAAGCGCCTTCAATCGTCATTGAGGTGCGCGACAACGGTCCGGGATTGCCGCAGGAGGCGCTCCGGCTGGTGTTCGATCCCTTTGCGCTCCGCAGCGACAGTCCTCTCGAGTACGGCATCAATTTGATGGCAGTTTACTTCATCGTGCATCATCACGGTGGCCGCATTGAAGCGGAAAGCACGGAAGGCAAAGGGACGACGTTCCGTATAACCGTTCCCATCAACTGCGAACAATCCGTGCGGTCGGATGACAGTTCCAAACTTCTCGACAAAGTTCTGATCAACGAAAAGTTGTGGGAGAAGTTGATGGTGGCTGAGTAGCCGGGTTTGGGTGCGGAACGGTCCGCGAAAGGAGCACGTTTTAGGAACGGAGTTGCGAAGCGGGTGAAAGTTGAACATGCTTTCTGCGTTCGCACGGGTAATCATGCCGTCCAAACTCCAGTCTCTCAAAGGCAAGCTTCTGCTCGATAACGGCAGGCTTCAGGGATCCTTCTTTCACCGCAGTGTAATCCTCATCTGCCAGCACGACGCTGAGGGGGCGTTTGGTCTCGTCCTAAATCGCGTCACCGGCAACGAGGTCGGCGAAGCGGTCGTCGCGAAACTGCCGGCGACTCTGAAGCAGCTGCCGCTTTTCCTTGGTGGCCCGGTTCAGCCGCAGGCGCTCAGTTTCCTGCACAACGATTCGTTCATCCCCGAGGCGAACGTGATGCCGAATCTCCATCTTGATCACTCGCTGGATAACCTCATGGAAGTGTCGGACTCGTTTTCTCCCACCCGGCAGATCAAGGTTTTCGCGGGATACGCGGGATGGAGTCCGGGCCAGCTCGACGACGAGATGAAGCGTGACACCTGGCTGACGCATCCGGCCACGGTCGAGCATGTCTTCTATCCGAAGCCGGACGAGCTTTGGAAACTGATTCTCGCCGAAAAGGGCTGGAAATATCGCCTGATCGCGGATGCGCCGGATGACTTGTCCTGGAACTAGCTCGCGCTTGGTGCGGTTGCAAAATTGCAATCGCGGCGGCGTTCCCGCTTCCCGCCCTCGACCGCTTCTCCTATAAACCGTCCATGCCGACAGCGTCACTGCCTCCTCTCGAAACTCCGGTCACGGAGCTCTTCGGCGTCGGGCCAGAGCGTGCGGCTCAGCTGGCGCGCTTGGGTTTGTTCACGGTGAACGACCTTCTGCTTCACCGGCCAAACCGGCACGAAGATCGCCGACACTTGCTGAAGATTCGTGAACTGGAAGAGGGGCGTTCCGCGACCACCCGCGGGCGAATCGTCGCCCAAGGGCTGAAGACGTTTGCCAAACGCACCAAGTCGGTTTTTGAGTTTGTGCTGGAGGATGCGACAGGGCGGCTTCACTGCCGCTGGTGGAACCTGCCGTACATGGAGAACTATTTCGCCGTCGGTGATGAAGTCATGGTGTATGGCAAGGTGAAGTCACTGAAACCGCGGACCATCGATCATCCTGAGACCGAGGTGATCGAAGGCGGGGAAGAGCTTCTCATTCACATCGATCGCATCGCGCCGGTGTATCCTCTCACCGAAGGATTGCCGCAGCGTTTCTTGCGTGGGCTGATCTGGCGGACCTTGGCCCGTTTTGAAGAAGCGGTGTCGAAACCTCATCCAGGACTGCTGCTGCCCGACTTGCCGTCCCGCGCGAACGCGATCCACATGTTGCATTTCCCGCAAGAGTTGCCGGATGTCGAGATCGCCCGCCACCGCCTTGCGCTGGATGAATTCATCGATCTCCAACTCGCGATCCAGCGGCGGCGCCGAAAGCTCCAGGCGCAGGCTTCAGGACTGCCGTGCGCTGGAGACAATCGCTTGATCAAGCCTTTCCTCAAGTTGCTGGGGTTTGAGCTGACTGCGGCGCAGACCAAGGTGCTGCGCGAGTTGCGACGCGATATGGGCGGCGCGTATCCGATGCGTCGTCTTGTGCAGGGCGACGTCGGCGCGGGCAAAACCGTGGTGGCGGCATGCTGCGCATTGATGGCGATTGAAAGCGGATACAGCGTGGCGTTGATGGCGCCGACAGAGATTCTCGCCGAGCAGCATTATCGAAATTTCAAACGATGGTTTGGGGAGCTGGGTGTGCCGGTTGAGCTGCAAACCGGTAGCCGCAAGACACGAGATGAACGGCAGGTGGAGCCCCGCCAAAAGCCAGACGCCACGGTGCAGAAACCACCGGCTGTTTCGCTCACCATTGGCACTCACGCGCTCATTGAATCCGGCTACTCGGTCGAGCGCTTGGGACTGGTGATCATCGATGAGCAGCACAAGTTCGGGGTCGCCCAACGCGAGAAGCTTGTGCGCAAAGGTCGGTATCCGCATCTGCTCGTGATGACGGCCACGCCGATCCCGCGAACGCTTGGCTTGACGATTTACGGCGATCTCGACAGCTCGGTTATCGATCAGATGCCCACTGGTCGCGGGCGTGTTCGCACCTTCGTCCGCAGTAGAGTGCTGCTACCCAAGGTCCACGAGTTCATCCGCCAGAAAATCGCGGAAGGCCGGCAAGCCTACATTGTCTTTCCGCGAGTTGATGAAGGCGATTCTCAGGCTGGGATCAAAGCGGTCACGCAGGAGTTCGAACAGCTGCAAAAGGAGTTTGCGCCGAGCAAAGTCGCCTTGCTGCACGGCCGGTTGAGCGCTGAGGAAAAAGAACGTGTGATGACTGCGTTTCGCGCGAACGAGATTCAAGTGCTGCTGGCGACCTCAGTCATCGAGGTGGGAGTGGATGTGCCGAACGCGACCGTGATGGTCATCGAGAATGCGGACCGATTTGGCCTGGCGCAGCTGCATCAATTGCGCGGACGCATAGGGCGGGGTGCCCACGAATCCTATTGCGTGCTGGTGGCGGAAGCGAAGTCGGAAGAATCGCGCCATCGGCTCGAAGTGTTGGCCCAGTCGAACGATGGTTTTGAAATCGCCGAAGCGGACATGCGCTTGCGCGGGCCGGGCGAGTTCCTCGGCCAAAATCAAAGCGGAATGCCGTCGCTCCGCTTTGGAGATCTGCTTCGGGACCGGCCGCTCATCGAACGCGCCCGAGAGCTCGCCGGCAGTCTGCTCGACGCAGAACAGGCTCGCCGAGGTTAGTTGGCCTTTGGTGCGACGATGGCGCGAACGGTGCCGTCGGGCTGAAGTTCCAGTCGCGATTTCTTGTCAACGGTGACCCCGGCGCCGGCCTTGGCGAGGCGAACCCGCGTTTCCATGTCCTGCTCCGCGCGCTCCAGCTGGAGCTTGAGGAATGAAGGATCATTCAGCTTCCGAAAGTAGTCCGCCACTTCGAGTACGAGCCGGCGGTTCTCTTGAGTCAGCGCGTCACGTTCCGTCGCAATTGGTGTGGCTTTCGTGCTGGCTTCCGCGACCTGGCGACGGAGTTCAGGGATAATTTCCAGCTGGCGTTGGAGTTCTGTTCGCTCGGACTCGAGGAGCGCAATCTGAGCGGCTTTCGTCTGCAAGCTGACATTCGCCTCGCGGGCCGAAGTTTCGGCGGACTTGAGCAGGAGGGCTGTTTGAACGAGGCGATTGGATAGCTGCAGCAGATCGCTGGTGCGCTTGGTCACAATGTAGTTGGCGTTGCTGGAGTGTTGAGCGGTCGTGCCCTGCTCGAGTGCGAGCTTGGTGCGCAGCTCGGCGACTTGATTGGACATCGTCTCGTATTGCTTCAGCGCTTGTTCGGCTTCGGTGCTCGCGCTGCTGTTCCGTTTGTAGAGTCCAAAGGCGAGCGCGGCGCAGATGAGGCCGAGGATGATGACGGGGGCTTTCATGTCGTGGGAAGAGGGATGGAATCGTGACGGCTTATTGTGCGGCGGCGACTTTCTTGGCGGGCAGGACGATGACAGGCTCAGGCGCGAAATACTTCACGAGGAAATCCTTGAAGTTCTGCCGGCTGCCCGCGTTCATGCTGCGCTCGATCGTTCCGTTCACGCCTTTGAAGCGCACGCGAACTTCCTTCGCATTACCGATCGCGACCAAGGTCTCGGGAGAGACTCGGTAGAGTCCGGAGGTGAAACGTTTGCGGCCGAAAAATGTTCCTGCCGATGGCGTTTGAGTCAGCCCGTAGCGCACGCCGTCCACAAGCAGGACGAGCGATTCACCGGATTGCAGCGTGAAATCCGCTGGGGGAGTCATCTCGGTGTAGAGGAAGTAGTCGCGCGCCAGAAAGTTGGTGGGAGTGACGAGGGTGTTGGTGATCTGACCGATCGTGTAGTTCGTGACGTAGGCGATGACGATGTTGGTTTCGCCAGTAATCACCAGATTGGTGAGCAGGGAGATGCTGAGGTTGTTCGAGGCGGTGGTGATCTGGCTGTTGAAGGTGCGGACCTGCTGGGCGTTCGCAGCGGTCTGGTTCGGCGAGGCGGTGCCGGTTTGATTGTTTGCGACGGAGACTGTGATGTTGGTGCTCAGCGAAGCACCGGCAGGTGTCACCGCGACGATGGTATTTGTTTCGATGGTGGCTACGGCAACAGCTTCCGCTTCCGGTGTGGTGGCGCCCGGCGCTGGCGTTTGCGCGGCGAGATTGGTCATCACCGTGTAGAGCAGGTTGGTGGAGAGCGAAATCGTCTGGTTGGTCACGGCGGTGACCACGGCGTTGGTGACGGTGACGATGTGGACGTTGGTCGCCGCGTTGACGCGTCGCGTTTCGCGCCGGGCGTTCAAACAGATGATGGTCTTTTCGAAGGTCGTTCCTGAGATGCTGTTGCCGACCATCTGATCCACCTTCACCGCGTCAAAGTCATCGTAGCGGGAAACGCCTTCCTTGTGAGCGCCGGTGCAGCCGACCAAAAAAGTGAGCGCAAGCAACGCGCAAAGATTTTTCATGCCCACCCTATTCCACATGGCGGACACTGGAGTCAAAATGGAAACGGCTTTTCGCGCATTTGTTGCTCTCCCGTCACCATGGCTAAACCTCACCGTAACAATTCAGCGGCCCGGGGCGGCATCTCAGCGAATTCAAGCGCTGCCGGAAATCTCAGTTTTACGGCGATGGTTCAGTGGAGGATTGGCTCGTCGTGACGTTCGCGAATGAGCTTCGCTTCAATGTCGAGATAGTAGTCCATGCGACGTTCCGTCTCGGCCTCGTCGATGTGCCGGGCCATGATGAGATAGGTGGCGTAGTGATTGCCTTCCGACTCGACGAGGCTCGCATAAAATTGGGCGAGCTCAGGATCGATCGAGGGCAGGGCGGCCGCGAGCACTTGGAACTTCTCGCAGCTGCGTCCCTCAATGAACGCGCAGCAGATGAGATGATCGATGACCTGCTGCCGCGAGCCGTTGCGAATGGAGCGCATCAATCCGCTGATCCAGGGACTGGGGAAAGGCTGGCCGAAGGGGATACTGCGGCGTTTCAGAAGGGCAAGAACGAGCTGGAAATGTTGCAACTCCTCGATGGCAATTGTGTTCAGCTCATCAACATGCGGAAACAGATCGCGATACTTTTCGAGGTTGATGGCGGTGGTGGCCGCCTTGCGTTCGAGATGGGCGTGGTCAACGAGAACTGCCGGCAGGTTGTCGAGCATCCGCGGCAGCCAGTCGTCGGGAATCTTTTCGCGCCAGAGCAGCATGGCGATTGTTTACCGAATTGGAGCGGGGTTCGGAAGCGGAAATGCCGGGATATTTACAAAAATCGCTTTGAATGGCCCGGTGGCGCATGATGTCATCCATACTTGTGAAGGAACGCATGAACGTTGGGCTGGTCGAGAAGCGGCGGAATGTTCCGCGCCAAGCCGTGGTTGTCGGTGGCTTTACCCTGATCGAATTGCTGGTGGTGATTGCCATCATTGGAATTCTCGCCGCCATGCTCTTGCCGGCGCTGGGCGGGGCGAAGGAGACGGCCCGCCGTATTGCCTGCGCCAACAATCTCAAGCAGCTTCGACTGGCCTTCACGTTTTATGCGGATGATAACGACGGACAGTTTCCACCACGCAGTTCGCCGTTCTGGCCGAAGCGCACTTGGAAGGGATATGAGGATCTCAGGATTCTGGTTTGCCCCACGGATCGTCCCGAAGGCGACCCGGCCGGCGATATGGTGAATGATCCGGATTACGCGCCGCGGAGCTACATCCTGAACGGGTTCAACGATCATTTTCAGGAGTCGCTAAGCAGCGTGAAAGGAACGAACAGCCAGTCGCAGTGGGAGCAGTATCTCAGTCGGAAGTGGCCGTTTGGTTTTCCGGAGTCCTCTATGAGAGACCCTTCGGATACGATCGTACTTGGGGAAAAGCCGAGCAGCGATTTTAACAAGCACATGGACCTGCTGGACCCGATGCAACCACCCGAGAAGCAGATTGAAGACGCGCGCCACGGGAACTCCCGACGTGTTCAGCGCGGAGGACGTTCGAACTACGCAATGGGTGACGGGAGTGTGAGGCAGATGAAGTGGCCCGAGTACCTTTCGCCGGTGAACATGTGGTATGTGACCGACAAGTTCCGGAAACTTTCCGCGCAGTCGCCGCCGGCACCGTGAAGTTGTGACCGCTTCGCAGACGTCATCTGGGCGGGTCGCCTCGCTCCACATTCATGGTCCGAAAGGTGGGCTTCCACTGACTGAGGTGGCGCAGATTCGTCTCATCGCCGGGAAGGGCATTCAGGAGGACAAGCGATACTTCGGCCGGAAGAGTCGCAGCACGGGTCAACCGAGCCGTCGGCAAGTGACGCTGATCGAACGCGAGATGATCGCCGATCACGCGACGACGTTTGGCGTCGAAATGATCGGCGCGGGGGACGTGCGGTCGAACATCGAGACGACGGGAGTCGATTTGCTGGCGCTGGTTGGACACGATGTGCAAGTAGGCGAGGCCATTGTCCACTTCTACGAGCCGCGGACGCCTTGTGCGAAGATGGATGCGCTGATTCCCGGATTACGCGAAGCGATGGAGAACGGCCGGCAAGGCGTGCTGGCGTTTGTCGTGCAGTCGGGCACCGTGGTTGTGGGCGATGTGATTCGCCCGATCGAGAAACCGGTTACTGCTTCAACTTCGCGTTGAGCCATTGCACGGTTTGCTCCCACATTTCCGGCAGATACACGTGTCCGACGGCGGGATAAATCTTGCTCTGGAAGTCCGCATCACGCTCGAAGAGTTTGTAGGCTTTTTGGACGACGCTCTCGATCGTGCGAATGCCTTCGACGGGTGAGCCAGCGTCCGTTTCACCTGATTGAAAGAGCAGGGGACGCGGCGCAGCAAGGGCGACCACGGCTTCAGTGTCGTGGTAGTTCAACATCCCGGGGACGAAGTAATAGATCCCGTGATACTTCAGTCCTTCGGAGGTGGTTAGATCCTGATACCGCGTCAGGCAACAGACCGCGCTTCCCGCTTTCAACCGTTCGTCCAGTGCCATGGCCCACCAGGTGCGGGTGGCTCCCATGCTGATGCCGGTGACGCCAACGCGGGTGGCGTCGATCTCGGGACGCGAGCAGAGGTAATCGAGTGCCATCAAATCGTCGCGGACGATCATACCCCACAGCGAACGACCGACCCAAAGGTTGAACTTGCTCGCGGTCATTTCTCCCGCCGAGCCTTTCTCGGCAGGACCGCCCGGACCCGCGCCGTTGCGTTCCCCGAAGCAATACGCGTCGATGGCGATCACGGCGTAGCCTTGCTTGACCAAAGCCGGACCCGCGGCGACAGGAGTGGCATTGGTGCGGAAAAGTTCCTCTTTCCCGATGTCATACTGTCCACCGTGCCAGTGGCAGTAGAGAATCGCCGGGACTTTTCCGGGAGAATTCTTTGGCAGGAGCAGGTAACCGGGCACGGTGGAGCCGGCGAGGTTATCGAACTCGAACTTCTCGAGCGTGAAATCACCTTTATCTTCGCGGGAAAGAATCTTCACCGTTGGAACGCCCGCTTGCAAAAATATCCGCAACTTTCTCGTCGCCGGTTGTGTTCTCCCCATAGAATGCTCCAGAACCGGTCGGGGCAACGATGACTGAACTCAGAGAGTTTGAGGTGTTCATGAAGAACTACCAGGACATGGTTTACGGCACCGCGATGCGGTTGCTGGGAAACCAGACTGATGCCCAGGACATTGCCCAGACGGTGTTCCTGAAGGCGTATGAGGCCTTTGGCAACCTCGCGACGAGTAAGACGCCGGGCGGATGGCTGAAGACGGTGACGACGAATTTGTGCATCAATCACCTGAATCGTTACCGGAACCGATGGCGGTTCTTTTCGGATATGCGCTCCGGTGATGACGATTCGGAATTCGTCGATTCGCTCGCGGCCCCGGAGCAGCTGGATTGCGCTCTCGATGACGAGCAACGTCGCAAGCTGCTCCACGAGGCCTTGTGCAAGCTGCCGGATTCCCAGCGCGTCCCGCTGGTGTTGTTTCACTTTGAGGACATGCCGTATGACGCCATCGCGGAGAAGCTCGGGATCTCGCTGTCCAAGGTGAAGACGGACATCTTTCGTGGACGGCACAGCCTGAAACGTTTTCTGAAGTATCGGCTGGACGAGGCGGATGAAGCCTCGTCGGCCTGACCCAATTGATTTTATGGAACCCGAAATGGATCCAAAACTGGAAGCGCTCCTGCACCGGGAGCTCAAACAGCTTCCGCCGCTGAAGGCGCCGTCATCGCTCGCGCCGGGTGTCATGGCGATCCTGGCGGCGCGCAGCCGCGTTCCGTGGTGGCAACGTTCTTGGTGGGACTGGCCGGTGGCGGCGAAGACGGCGTTTGTGGTGGTCGCCTTGATCGTCGCCGGCGCGTTTGGTGGCGGGAGCCTGATCCTTGGGGATGGCGTCAGTGAGTATTCGCTTGATGTCGCGGGTCGCCTGGATTTCAGCGAGAGCATTCTGGGAAATTTTACCCCGCTGTTGAGCGCCTTTCACCGGCTCTGGGAAGAGTTGGCCCAGCCCTTCCTAATCTATGGCGCCATCGCTGCAGGCGCGGTTTACTTGATGTTTATCGGCGTCGGCACCGCCTGTTTCCGCTTCGCTTTGAAACGCATTTGACTCTCCCGCATGAACCGACTTTTCAACCATCTCGCCGCGTCAGTGCTCTGCACGATGTTTTTCGTGCTGCCCCCGTTCGCGCAGGACGCGGAAACCACGCCGGCACCGCTGACGAACGAGGCGTTGGCGACGCCGGTCATCGAAAAGGAAGCCCCTACAACCTCGCCGCCAATTTCAAAGAGGAGTTCCAAGCGGCGAGGCAGTTCACGCACGACTTATGATGACATTGTGATGGTTGGCGGTGCGCCGGTTTCGATCAAGGCAGGCGAGTCCGCCCGCGACGTAGTGGTGGTCGGCAGCGATGTGGACATTGACGGTTCAGTGCAGGGTGAGCTGGTGGTCGTGCTCGGCAATGTGAGAATCGGTCCGAACGGACGGGTGACGGAGGGCCCGGTGATCGTTGGTGGCGGATTGCAGACAGAGCCGGGTGCCAAGCTGGGATTGAACCCGACTGTCATTGGCCTCGGAACTTTCGGTGGAATGACGAACATCCTCACACCGTCGCTGGTAAACGCGAGCAAGCGCTGGGTCGCGGAGGGAGCGTTCCGCATTCGTCCGATTCCCCATGCGCTTCCGCTGGCGTGGATTGTCTCTGCATTCGTGCTGGGGTTCTTCGTGCTCATTGGCCTGATCTTCCAGCGCCCAGTGTCAGCAACCGTGGCCATCCTTGATGAGAAGCCAGGTAGTGCGCTCCTGGCTGGATTGCTCACTGGATTCTTCTCAGTGCTTCTGTTGCTGCTGCTCTTTATCTCACTTGTGGGTTGGGTGCTCCTGCCGTTCGTCATTTGTGCGCTCGCAGCGTTCTTCGTCGTCGGGAAAGTCGCCGTCTATCGCTACGCCGGGCAAGTCTTGGGAACGCAAACGGGCATGCGCTTTCTCCAGAACCCTCTCATCGCGCTGATCGTCGGCACTCTTCTGTTCTATCTCTTTTACACCGTGCCAGTGCTGGGAGCGGTCGTCTGGCTGATGGTGGTGCCGCTCGGAATTGGCGCCGTCGTGATGGCCGCCCTCGGCCGGAATCGTTCTACTGCGACGGGAACAACCGCGGGGGCGGTGCCATCGGATGTGCCGCTCGGGACATCCTCCACCCCGCCAGTGTTGCTCCCGCGCATCGGATTCTGGATGCGTTTTCTGGCCACCCTGCTTGATTTCGCCCTCATCGGCATCCTCATGGTGGCCGTGTTTCACAAGGATCCGCCCCGATGGTTCCTGCTCGCTTGGGCGCTTTATCACCTCGTGTTCTGGACGTGGAAAGGGACCACGGTGGGTGGAATCATCCTTGGCCTCCGCATTGTGCGAATCGATGGCAATCCCATCAATCTGCCGGTCGCCGTGGTGCGTTTGCTGGGTGGCTTCTTCTCAGCCGCGCTGTTCTTCCTTGGCTTCTTTTGGGCGGGATGGTCGCAAGACCGCCAGTCGTGGCACGACAAGATTGCCGGCACGGTCGTCGTCCGAACGCCGAAATCCACGCCGTTGTTGTAAAACACGGCAGCGTTTCGGTGGGCGAAGCTCCGGGATTCATGCCGCGACGATTCCTTTTCGAGGTTGCTGCGGTTCAAGCCGCTTCCGGAACCTGCCGAAGACACCAGCAGATCGCGTTAGCCACTGACAGCGGGTGCGTTCGAAGAAGCCCGTTGCGAATCAGATCTCGCGCGACTACGTTTTCATCACAATGTCGTTGGCTGATCGGACATACATGCGGGACGAAGAACCTGGGAGGGTGATTTCGCCGACTATTCTCATCCTGATCATCAACGTCCTCGTCTACCTTCTGGAAGTTTCCGGCGGCTCGACTTCACATCGGATCTTTCAGGAATACGGCGCGGTCAGTCTTGAAGGCATTCAGCGCGGCTT
>JADJPG010000086.1 GCA_016713365.1 Verrucomicrobiota bacterium
CGAAGACCGGCGTGCCGGCCACCTCGGGCGGCTGAGGATGCACGATCTCCTTCATGTAATTGCCAAACTTCAGGTAATCACCGGTCCACGCCAACGACACGCGCATCAGGTCGGTGTCGTAGCAGATGAACGCGTTCGTGTCCTTGCCGAGCGCGACGACGACGCCTTTCATGGTCGTGTTTCCCTCAGGGAACTTCGCGCGAATGGTGCCCGAGAACGTCGGTCCGCGATCCACGCCATCTGCCGGAGCAGCCTGGAGTGAAGCAGACGATTGAATCAGTAACAGCAGACCGCAGAGCGATCGGCCCAAGGAAACTCCGGATATTTTCATCGCAAGAAACATGTCAGCCAGCCATTGGAACGTGTTTAAGTGAGTCACTAGACGGCACTCGTCCCGCGGCCATTCAGTCCATGTTTCCAGCAGAAATCATGGAACAGACAGACCGCGGAAAGACCGAACTGCACCGCAAGGCCCGCCTGATGTCCAATCGAAAATCCCCAGACAGCGCGAGGCGGGTCTGTCATTTACATCCGGCCCGCCCCCAAGCAGGGTGAGCTGTCCGCAGAGAAACAACGATTCGGCGGGCCAGTCAACTCGGAGCAGAAAGATACATCCATGGGCGACAAGTCCCCGAAAGCTAATCAGAAAAAGTCCACGCAGAAGCAGACCAAGACCAGCAGCGTTGCGCAAAAGAAGCAGCAGGCCGTGGTTGCCAAGCAAAGCCAGACCAAGAAGAAGTAATCCGGCTCTCCCACACTGTCTCCTCGCGATCGCGATCCCGGGGAGACAGTTTCTGCGCCCTCCCCTTCCCGCTCAATCGAATCACGGATCTACCGTCGCGAGACGAATTCGTTTCCCGCCAGGTAGAATCTCAACTTCAAGTCCGCAGCTTTGGTAAGGCCAATCCGGGTGGTTTCAACGATCGGGCCGCTAGCGGAAACTTCCCGGGCCCGGCGTGGATTCCCCGCCACAAAAACCGGAGAACCCACCGAGGACAGATCAGCGCCATCCAGCTGACGATCAATCCCCAGCGCCGCGCAGAGTTTCGCCGGCCCATTCGTCAACTCGCGGAGTTTCCCGACGGGCCGCAATGCCTGCATGCGGTCCACGCCGAAGAACAGGTTCAATCGCACGAATCAACACCGCCTCCGCCACGCCTTCGCGATGACACACCGCGTTGAAGCACCAATGATTGCCGTAGATGAAGTAAACATAGGCGCGCCCTGCCGGCCCGAACATCGCCGCGTTGCGCGCCGCTCTTCCCTTTGAAGCCGTGACACGCGGGATCGTTCGCCAGATACGCTTCGGTCTCGACGATGACTCCCCCACTCCAGCCATCCCCAGTGCGGCGGACCAGATAATGACCGAGAAGTTTCGGCGCCACCACCTGCGCGCTGGGCGAATAGAAACGCGCCGGCAGCGGACTCAGCGACGATGGATCGAGCTCACTCCGCGCCACCGCCGCCTTTCACCGCCTTGAACATCGCCAGGCATTTCGGCCGCTGCTCTTCGTGCAGAACGATGCGCGGCGGATACTTCGCCCGGGACGCCATCAGCGGATTCTCCCACGGCTGGTGAATCAAATCATCGGGGAACGCCGCGAGCTCAGGCACCCATTGCCGGACGAACTTCCCCTGCGCATCAAACTTTTCGCCCTGCGACACCGGATTGAAGATGCGGAAGTACGGCGCGGCATCCGTGCCCGTCCCGGCGCTCCACTGCCAGCCGCCGTTGTTCGCCGCCATGTCGCCATCGATCAGCTGCTTCATGAAATACATCTCCCCGCGCTGCCAGCTGATGAGCAAATCCTTCGTCAGAAACATCGCCACAATCATGCGCAGACGGTTGTGCATATTGCCCGTCGCATTGAGGCAACGCATCGCGGCGTCCACGATCGGGTAGCCCGTCATACCCGCGCACCACGCCTTAAAGTGGTCTTCGTTGGTGCTCCATTCCAAACGATCATATTCCGGCCGAAACGCGCCCTTGGTGACGTGCGGGAAGTTCACGAGAATCTGAAGATAGAACTCGCGCCAGATCAGTTCGCTGAGCCAGACGTCGCAATTGCGCTGCTGATCCGGCGTCGCCTTCTCGCGTGCAGCCTTAAGTCGATTGTAGATCGTGCGCGGCCCGATGGTGCCGCAACGCAGGTGCGCCGAAAGCAGTGACGTCCCCTGCTCCGACGGAAAATTCCGCGACTCGGCATAGCGGAACACCGGGCCCGCGAGGAACTGTTTCAACGTTTCCAGCGCTGCGTGCTCGCCCGGTTCCTGAACCGATTGCGTCAACGGATGTCCGAGAGCTGCTGGATCCAGCGGCAACTCGTCGGACGGAATCTGCGGAAGCTTTCCCTTCGCCGGTGACAACTTGGGATGAGCTGGAGCGACCGCGCGCGCCTTCCACGCTTTCGAATATGGCGTGAAGACCGTGAATGGATTACCCGCCTGCGTCAGAATCTCGCGTTCCTCCCAAGCCACGGCGTCCTTGAACACCTCGAAGCCCACGCCGATTCCGTTCAGCGCATTGAAGATCTTGTCATCACGCCGCAACGCATAGGGCTCGTAACGACGATTCGCGAAAACCGCCTGCACGCCGAGTTCCCTGGCAAGCGCCGGAATCACGTCCACCGACTTGCCTCGGCGAATGACGAGCGGATAGCCGAGCGCTTCCAGATTCTTACGCAGCGAATCCACCGAGCGCAGGAGAAACGCAGCCCGCGCGGCACCGACGTCCGGCCCGGTCTGCATCGCGTCCTCCAGCACGAAAACGGGAATCACCTGCTCGGCGCGACGGACTGCTTCGGACAACGCGGTGTTGTCCGTGACGCGCAGATCGCGCCGGAACCAGTGGATAACTTTCTTCACGCGCGGAAGTTAGCAGGCGCGATCTGAATCGCAAACGCTCGCGCCCGCTCAGTGTTCCTGAATCTCGATGCCCTTAAACCAGACACCGACATCCTGACTGCCGTGAACCTGCAGCGCGAACTTGCCCGCCGCGCGACCGGGATCGTTGGTGAGCTTCGCGCTCGTGATGCCGTTCACCTTCACTTCGATGTCGCCCCCACGCGCAGTGACCGTCATCTCGTTCCACTCGCCGGGCTTGAACCACTTCTTCACGTCCGCCGGTTTCGGCTGCGAGACCCAGGAACGTCCGTTCGTTTCGTAGAGCCCGCCTGCATCTTTGTCTGGATCAATCTCCGCTTGAAAGCCCGTCACGCCGCTGAAGCCTTTTTCGGCGACGCGAAAGTAGAGTCCGCTGTTGCCCGCAACCGTTTTATATTTCACGCGTATGGTGAAATTCGTGTAGTCGCGATCACTGACAAGGTGGCCGAACTCCTTCTCCGATTTCACGTTTGTGGCACGAATCGCGCCGCCCTCGATCTTCCACTGGCCTTTCCCAATCACATGCCAGCCATTGAACGATTTCCCATCCCACAGCGAACGCCACTCTGCGCCGGAGACGGGGAAGTTGGCGATGAACGCAAATGCGACCAGCAGCGAAAGAATGGATTTCATGGGCCAAGTATGGCGAAGGAGTTGTGCCGGCATCAAGTCCAGCGAGCATTACGCAAACGAAGCCGAGGCTGAAGATTCACGAACCCGACTTGCCGCTGTGCGTCTGCCCCAATTGAACAATCTGATCGTTCTTCAACCAGCCTGCGCGGCCAGACGAATCGCGAACTTGAACCCAGGATTGCCTAGCGTCACCTATGGAAAGTTCCTTGCGGTCAAGAATCTCAACTTCCACGCCGTCGCGCCATTGGTGTAACACCTTGGCTTCCTCAAGCGGACCGCTGCGCACGATCACCTCCGGCACGCACACTACGGCCTCAGCGCGATTTAGTTGAGATGCTGCGGCGGCGACACAACCAGCAAGGACGACAGTAACCACCCCGGCAGTCGCCGTGTAGCCGCTCACCGCGCCGTGCCACGTCGGGCGCCATTCACGCGCGGCGAGAAGGAGCATCCAGATCCAGAACGCAATCGCCGCCAGCATCGTCCACTCGTTCACCGTCAACGCCGAAAGCGCACGCCCCCATAGGGAACCCGGCGCCGCCTCGCTGCCCGTCACTTTCTTCCGGGCAAACTGAAGGTTGAAGCGGACATTCGGATCGCGCGGGGCGAGCCGTTCCGCTTCGCGATACGCCGCGATTGCCCGGCCAGTCTGTCCGGCTTTGAACCACGCGTTCCCGAGATTGTAGCGAAGGGTTGGCGAACCCGGAGCAGCTTCAATCTGTTTTGCGTAAGCGGCGGCTGCTTCGGCGAATCGTCCTTGCTCGTACAATTTGTTCGCACCGTCAAAGGAGACGGCGACGTCCGCACCGTGCAACGTCGCGATGCAGAGCGCAAAGAACGACAGAGCCCACACAACTTTTCGCGCCAGGCAGTTCATGCGGACACCTTCTGAAGTTCAGCCAGCACGGCTTCGAGTTTCGGAATCAGCGCCGCCAGCTCATGACTGCTTTGGGTTGGAGCGTAGCGGGCGGCATTACAGGTCTGGAACAGCTCATGAAGCGTGTGCACGCCCGCATCCGACATTCCCCGTCCCCGCAAACGCTCATCGATCACCGCTTCGGTAATCGCCGACGCCGGCAAATCAAGGCGCTCACCCATCTGTTCCTGCATCAAGCGGAAGAGCAGCGCGAAAAACTCGATCGAACGTCGCGCTTCGGCGTGAGCGCGCAGATCCCTCAAGCCATCGCGCATCCGCTGCGCAACCTCTCGTTGACGCCGGAGGCGCGGATTGTTCGCGAGCGACTCGGTGCGTTTGCGCTTAATCAACAGTGCGAGCCAGAGGACCAATGGAATCCCCTGCAATCCAAGAAACGCGGGACGCAGGTAGAGCGGAGTGAGCGAACCCGCCGAGTCGTCGAGGCGCGGGCGAATGTGAACGATGTCGTCCGCGACCGGCGCTTGTTCGCCAGCGGCTGAATTGGTCAACGTCGGTAACGGCGGAGCGGCCACGCCGGTGGCGCGAACGCTCAGCGGGATCGTCGGGCCGGTCAAGGTCCGGTAGCTCCGCGTCGTGGTATCGAAAAAGCTGAACTTGAACGGCGGAAGCACGTTCACTTCATGATTCTGCGGAATGACCACCTGCTCGAAGCTCTTCGATCCGACGAGCCCGAGTTCATCGGTGGTTTCGACCGTGGAGGTCGGCGGGTAGGTGTTGAAGTCGCGCCAATGCGTCTGGGCTGGGAAAAGGATGGAATCGATCGGTCCACGACCGGTGATCTTTGCGCGGATGGTAATCGGATCGCCGACGCCGAGATTGGTCGGACCAGCGGTGACCGACAGCTGGTAGTTGCCGATGGCGCCATTGAAACCTTCCGGCACGTTCTGGGTCGGTAGCGGCAGAACCTTCATCCGCACCACGTCGCTGGTTATGGTGGTCGGCCGCTGTTGAAACTGTGGTCCACCAAAGAACGATTCAAACGGATCGCGGCTCTGCCGCCGGTTCGTGATCGGAATAAGGACCGTAAGATTGTCTTCGACCGGGCCAAGGGTGAGGTCGCCACTGCGCGCGGCGGACGCGGCAAGCTTGAACACGGCGAGGTTGTAGATCGTTCCACCAATCTGAGTTCTGGTCTGCGCCGGCTTCGGCATCGCGCCCATCGAGAAGCCCTCCGCCTGCAACTGCGGCATGCGAATGTCCTGAGCGTTCTGCCAGTAGAGATGAATCTCCACCGGGAACGGCTCGCCGACGAAGACTTCGGTTTTCGGCACAATCAGCCGCAGAAACGCGAGGTTGGAAATTGTGTTCGCCTGGTTCTGCGCTGCGGCGCTCGTGGGAATAATCTTCAACGTCAGTGGCTGCGAGGTGACGGACTTCCCACCGATCGGAACGGCCATCGGCGGAATCGTCACGTCGCCCACCGTCTGCGCGATGAGCGTGTAGCTGTAAGTTTGCCGGGCGGTCTGCTGTCCGTTGGCAAACGTATACGAAGATGATTGGTTCACGCCCGGGGCGACGGCGACGTTCCGAATCTGAGGCAACTGCGGAGCTCCGCCCGGACCGCCGCCCTCGAAAATCAAACTGAGCGTCACCGTCTCGCCGACGGGAACGACATTGCGATCCAGCGCCGCCGTGAACGACGGAGCCGCCGTTGACGCGACGGCAATCAGCGCCGCGAAAATCGTGACGAAGAACATCGTCCAACGCGGACGATGCCAGTCAGCCTTCCCGATCATCTCTAATCGATTCATGCTCTTCGACTCTAGGACGGAGAGAGTTGCGCAGTTCTTTAGCATGGGGCAAGCGGAGAAGTCTGCGGCGGAGTCATTCACGACTCAGCGAGATTCGACGGCACCACCTCGTGGTGCATGAAATTTGGCGGCGTATTCGCGCAGGGAAACTCCGGCGTAGCGCTCGAAAATCGCGCTCATCTGTCGCGTGCTGCTGAATCCACAATCGTGGGCGACCTGCTTCAGGCGCAGCTTGCGTGGCTCGGCGAGCAGGCCCTTGGCCTTCTTCACGCGCGCCTGGCTGATGTAAGCGTGGGGCGAGGTGTGCAGCTTCTTCTTGAACGCCATTTCCAACCAACGACGCGAGACATCGATGTGGCTGAGAATATCCTCCACACCGATGGATTGGCCGATGTGCTGGTGAATGTAACGGACGGCCTGCCCAAGGACTTCGTTGTCCGCCACGGCCACGGTGTTCGTCGAAGCACGTTCCACCACGCCTTCGGGCGGGAAGAGAATGTCCTTCTGCGGAGGCGGCTCTCCTTGAATCAACCGGTCGAGCAAAGCAGCGGCTTCAAATCCAATCTTCTCCCCGGGCCGCGCGACGCTGGTGAGCGGCGGGTCACAAAACTCGCAGCTCTGGATGTCGTTGTTGAAACCAATCACCGCGACATCTTCCGGCACCCGGAGGCCAATGCGCCGGCAGGCCTGAACAACCATCACCGCTCTTGGATCATGCGACGCCATGATGCCCACGGGCAGTTCGAGGGATTTCAACCACTTCGCGAGCGCATCCCGATCATGCTGCCACGGACGCGCCACACCGAAGGTCGCCGCGTCTTCATACACGCGGCAGCGGGCGCCGTGACGTTCCACGCGGGAACGAAAGCCTTCCAAACACGAGCGTGCGAAGAAGGTGTCCTTCAGCCCGTAAAACGCGAATCGTTCGAAACCACGATTCAAGAGATGCTCAGCCGCGAGTTCGCCAGCGCGTTCATAGTCGACTCGCACGCGTGGCAGGCCGGGATCGGGAATCGCCCCGGAGAGATTCACCACGGGACACGACAGATTCTTTACCACCCCGAGATCCGCCGGCGCGCTGACCATGCCAATGACACCATCGCTATCCTACCCCGCGAGCGAACCGACAGGAATCGAGTGCGTCTCAGGGCTCGTCATGAAGTCCCACTCCGCGTGCAGCTGCCCGTAGGAATGAATGCTATGAACCACTTCCTCCAAATGAGGAACACCCAAGGGAAGCGCTAAGGCAATACGTCTCGTCGCTGGCATACACAGTTTCTCCGAATCAACCCATCTCAGCCGTCGGGTTGCGGTGAACCGCCGCTCACCGCTCCGTCTTGCGCAATTCAAGCTGCGCAATGATGCAACATTTTGCGCAAACGTCCAGTTGTCCGCAAATCCATTTTCAGCGAACGTGGTCCGAACCCAGACAAACACAGACTCGACTTATGTAGTTCCAGTCCAGAGCACTCACATGGATTTTTTTCCTCATCTCAACCCCAACAACTATGAAAACCAGCAATAAACTCCTTCCCTCAACCGCCAGAGCGTTTAAGCGTGGCTCCCTGCCCTTCGCCGTGGCGATGTGCCTCACCGCGGCGATGGTGCCAGCGAAGGCCGCAAACATCCTTTGGGTCAGCGACACCACCCCGCTGGGGTTCTCGGGTCCCGGTGGAGACAACATCACCGACGCCGCGTTCATTCGTCTTCTCGAAACTGCGGGACACACGGTGAGTCGCTGGAACAGCCCTGACAGTCAGAACACCCTGCTCAGCCAGAGCGAAATCGACACGGTCAATGGCTACGACCTGATCATCATGGGGCGCGCCGGCGCCAGCGGCCAGCATCAGAGCCCGCAAGGTCCGCAGTGGAATACCGCGATCACAAAACCTCTGATCTGCATGAGCCCGTATTTCGTGCGGCCCGACGGCGGGCGCTTCGGCTGGTTCACCGGCGGCACCCTGCCCGATACCACACCGACTCCTCTGGCCGCGGGTGATGCCAATGATTCCGCCGTGGACTACCTCTTCAGCGGGGTATCCATGGATGGCTCGGCGATGGTCTCCAACTTCGATGAACTAATCGATCGAAACACCAGCCTCATTCAAAATGATCCCGAGGCGGGTGCCATTGTCTATGCGCGGGCGAATTTCGCTGCCGAAGGGAACGGTGCCGCCACCACCGCCTATGCGATTGTCGGTTTTCCGGCCGGCACATCGGTGGCCTCCGGACGTGAAGTCCTCGCGGGTTACCGCATGTTCTTCGCCGGCGGCAGCCGTGAAGGCGCCACGTTCCCCAACGCCATTCCGCTCTACACCGGCCGGGAGAATCTGACGCCCGCAGGCGAGGACATTTTCCTCCGTGCTGTCCAACTCGCTGCCAACAATGGCGTGGCGCCGGCAGTTGATCCGCAAGCTCCGCTGACTTTCACCCAGCAACCCGCCTCCGTGACGGTGAAGGATGGCGCCAAAGTCACCTTGCGCGCGGCGGTGTCCGGTCCCGGGCCTCGCACGTTGACATGGGAACGCGGTGACGGCGTCACTTTCACGGCGATTCCGGAAGGAAGCACGCCGTTTACGCGTTCAGAGATTACGATCCCGGTAAACGTGTTCGATGACGGGGTGCAATTCCGCCTCTCGGCCACCGGCCCCAACGGAACGGTCGTCAGCGATGCCGCGACCATCACTGTCACCCCCGACAACGCCCCCGCCCGTGCCAGTTGCAGCGGTCAGCCTCGATGGCCTGAATGTGACCGTGTATTTCGACGAAGTGGTGGAACCGAACGCCTCGCAGCTTCCGTTCAGCTATGTGATTACCGCCGACAGCGGCTCGACGCCCATCTCCGCGGTTTTACGCCCTGATGGCAAGACCGTGGATCTCGCCGTCGATCTGCCACTGTCACCCACCTTCTCCATGACCATTTCTGAAGTCGCCGACCTGCTGGGCAACGCAATTCCTTCAGTAGGCGTCACCGTGAGCGGCGCGAATTTCGGACTCACCGCGGCATCCGTCGGAGCGCTGAACCCGGGCGGTGGAGAAGCGGGGATCGACGCCGGCAAGTTCCAAGTGTCCGGCGGCGGTCTGGACTTCCAGCCAACGGCGGAGCAGATGCGCCTCGTTTACAAGACCGTGGACGGCGATTTCGACGCCCGCATCCGGGTTCACTCCATCACCAGTACGAATCGTCTGGAGTCCGTCGCCAAGGCCATCCTCACCGCTCGCGCCACCACCGACGGCAACTCACCGGCTGTCAACGCATTCGTAACACCAGCTTTGCCCGGGGATAGCACGTACGGTTCAACCGCCCGCGTGACCGCCGGTGGTCCCACCGTCAGCAATCATGTGGCTGTGGCCTACAGCCTGAATTCGAGGCCCGCCAGCTTCCCGAATGCCTGGCTGCGCATCAAACGAGAGGGAGATAACTTCACCAGCTTCACCAGCTCCAACGGCACCGACTGGAGCCAGCTCAGCAGCATCAGCATCCCGATGGGCAGCCCCGTTCTCGTCGGCGCGGGTGTGAACTCACACCGCAACGGCGTGTTCGCCACAGCGACGTTCAGCGATTTTCAATTCGCCTCGAACGTGAACCCGCCCACGCTGGCAAACTCCGCCTACACCGGGGGTTCGTTTAGCGCGTCGCTCCAAACGCAGAACGGCATTGCGTATCGCATCCAATACAAGGAAGACCTCAACGCCGCCAATTGGACCGACCTCACCACGATCGCCGGAGACGGCACCGTGAAATCGTTCAGCGACAGCGCCGCCGGCCATCGCTTCTACCGCGTCATCACTCCGTAACCACCCCGCGCCACACGCAGCGCGCACTGGCCGGGCAGCAATGCCCGGCCTTTTGCTTTTACGCCCTCAACGGAAAATCAGGATGGACCACGGTGCGCAGCGGGCTACCCTTTTGCCGCGCGATGAACTCATCAGTCCTCCAAACATTTCTCACTCGAACGAGCCCACCCGATCTCGGTCCCGGTCCGAGAACCGGCACCGCTTCGGTATCGGAAATCGACGACGCCCTCGATGGGGCTGGAGTGCGGGATAACCAGAAGAGCCTCGTCCGCGCGCTCCTCCTGCTCTGGAACGATCATCACGATCCGGCGCACACGATCGTGCAGGATTTGGAAACGCAGGACGGCAGTTACATCCATGCGATCCTCCACCGGCGCGAGCCGGATTACTTCAATGCCAAGTATTGGTTTCGCCGCGTCGGACAGCACTCTTGCTTCCCGGAACTGGCGAAACGCACCGCCGTTATCCTGGAGGAACACAACCTCACCAACCTCGCCAAAAAATTGATGCCCGGCGGTCAGTGGGATTCGTTCGCCTTCGTCGATGCCTGCGAGGCCGCCGCGTCACCTTCGAGCCCAGCGCACGATACGCTGCGCCAGATTCAGCAGACGGAGTTTGAAATCCTGCTCGATTACCTTGGCCACTGAACACGGCGCTCAGCAACTTGCCGGGGGCCGGGCCCCCCGGCGCCGGGGGGGGCAGCCCCGGCAGCAAAGAGAGGAGGGGCCCCCCCCAGGCCCCGGCCCGCGGGCCCGGGGGCCGGCGCCGGCGGCCCCCCGCCCCCCCCCCCCCCCCCCCCGGCCGGCCCCCCCCCCCCCCCCCCCGGCCCGGGGGGGGGGGGGGGGCCGCCCCCGGCCCCGCGGGGGGGGGGGCCCCCGCCCCGCCCCCCCCCCCCCCCCCGGGGGGGGCGCGGGCCGGGGGCGGGGGGGGGGGGGCCGCGGCCCCTGGGCGCCGCCCGGCGGGGGGGGGGGGAGCCCCCCGGGGGGGGCCCCGGGGGGGGGCCCGGGGGCCGGCGGCCGGGGGGGGGGGCCCCGGGCCGCCCCCTGAGACTCCAGCCGCGTGCACCCGAACACGCTCACCTCCCCAGACCGCCAGCACAAGGTCGCGAGTTGTGGGCTTGTTACCCATAAGGTTTAAAGCCGCTGAACAAGGCGCTCAACGGACATCAATTCCAATCGTCTTGAGGAACGGCTGAATGCTTTGCTTCCGGCCGAGGAACTTCTCGATCGACACCGTGACATCCCGCGAATCGCCCGGCGCATAAATCTCGTTCCTCAGCCGGCGCCCCGTCTTGGTGTCGTAGAGCCCATTCGGCGACTTCTCGAACACCGTCGCCATGTCCGCCGCGATCGCATCCGCCCAGGCATAGCCATAGTACCCGGCGTCGTAGCCCATCAGATGACCGAAGTAACCCACGAACGCCGTGTCCTCTGGGACCGGCAGGAAAACTTTGGAGAGAATCTCATTCGAGATTTTCACCGCGTCCTGGTTGCCGCCATCCTTCACCTCGGTGTGCAGCGCGAGGTCGAGCAGCGCGAACGAAAGTTGCCGACGATAAAACGTGGCCACCGTGGCCAGCTTCGTCTCCTTGAGCTTCGCGAGAATCTCCTTCGGGATCTTCTTCGAGGGATCACGGTAATCCGCCGCGAAGCTGTCGAGCACCTTCTTGTCCCAAACCCAGTTCTCCAACATCTGCGATGGCGCCTCCACGAAATCCCTCGGAACACTCGTGCCTGCGAAGCGCGAGAATCGTGCGCGTGTCAGGATCGAATGGAGCGCGTGGCCAAACTCGTGGAACAATGTCTCCACATCCGAGTGCGACAGCAGTGCCGGCGCGTCCTTCGTGGGAGGCGGGAAGTTGCAGACCAGAGCCACCGTCGGCCGCTGATACTTTCCGCCCGGCAGGCGTTTGCCTTCGATGATGCCGAACTGCGCGAAGTGATTGAACTTCCCCTCGCGCGGAAACATGTCGAGGTAGAACAATCCAAGCGGCTCGCCCGTTTCCGAATCGGTCACGCCGAACAGCTGCAGCTCATCCACCCACTTCGCGGAAGCTTCGAGCTTCTGGAACTTCAGCCCGAAGATCGACTGGTAGATGTCGAACATCCCCTGCAGCGTCTTGTCATATGGGAAGTAGACGCGCAACTGCTCGGCATCGACCGTGTATTTTTCCTTCTTCAGCAGGTTGCTGTAGTAACGCCAGTCCCAAACGCGAATCTCCGCTCCAGCGTCGCCAGTTTCCTTCACCTTCAATGCGCGATACTCCGCAAGCTCAGCGTTGAACTTTGGCTGCAATCCTTCATTCAAGCGCTCCAGAAAACCGCGCGCGTTTGCCGCCGTCTTCGCCATCTTCGGCTCGATGACATAATCCGCCCAGCTCTGATACCCGAGCTTGCGCGCGATCCGATCGCGTAACGCGAGAATCTTCTGGAGCAGCGGAACGTTCTCCTCCCGCGCGAGATTGTTCTGAATCGTAGCCAGCTTCTGCCGGGTGGATTCGCTCTTCGCATTCTCCAGGACCGTCAGGTAGTGAAACGTCACGTTCGCCAGCACCGTGTATTCGTCGTCACCGGTTTTCACGCCGGGCTGACTGAGAAAACTCTCCGGCACACCTTCCAGCTCCGCCTTGGTGAACTTCACCGGGCGCTGCGTCTTGTTGATGTTCGATTCGAAATCCGTCGTCAGCTGGGTCAGCTCCTTCCGCAATCGTTCCACCTCATCGCGCTGCGGCTTCGGCAACTCGAGTCCCGCTCGACGATAATCCCGCAATACTTCACGCAAGAGCTTGTCCTCCTCGCCCACCAGCTTCGGCAACTTCCGCGCATACGCGTTCACGGTGCGATAAACGTCCTCGCGATAATCCAATCCCACCGACCACTCCGAGAGCTTCTTGATGGCGTCCGTCGCCGCCTCGCGCAACGGCGCGTTCGTGCTCGTCTCCTTGATCAGATTCAGGCGGTTCGCAGTCAGCCCGATGTCGTAAGCAATGTCGTCGAGCGCAGCAATCGTGTTCTGGAACGTCAACTTCTCGTGGCTGCAGGCAGCGATCTCGTCGAACGCCGCCTCCGCCCGGGTGATCGTGTTCGAGACTGCACGATGAATGTCGGCCGGAGCGGTTTCCAGCGTCGGAATGCTGATCGCGGAGTTGAACTTGGCTGCGAGCTTCTGGAAACCGGCGATGTCGGTCGGATGAAAATCGTGCGGCACCTTGTTCGCGGCAGCGGCCCGCTTCTCGACGGGATTCTTCGGCTCAGGCGTGCTGCAGGCAGCGAGAAAACAAACTGGAATCATCAGGATGGATGCGCGCATAGTGACCGCAACGTAGCGGCGGAAGCGGCCCTTGAGCAAGCCACTTTCTGACCGACTCCGCAGGCCCGCAATGCCGTCAATCTTGAGCCAGCCGGGGACCACCCCGCCCGCCGCCTCACCGAAAGCGCCGCTGCTTTCCGTGCGGAATCTCTGCCTTGAATTCCACAAGGACGGCAAGGTGCTCTCCGCCGTCGAGAACGTCTCGTTCGACATCGCCGCCGGCGAAACGCTCTGCCTCGTCGGTGAGAGCGGCTCCGGCAAAAGCGTCACCGCGCTCTCCATCGCACAACTTCTCCCCGCTCCGCCAGCGCGTTATCCGAGTGGCGAGATCCTCCTGAACGGCCGCGATGTCCTGCGCATGAGCAAGACGGAGCTGCGACAAATTCGCGGCGGCGTGGTCAGCTACGTTTTCCAGGAACCGAGCGCGTCGCTGAACCCCGTCTTTCCCGTCGGACGCCAGATTCTCGAATCACTCCACCTCCATCGACCCGATGCCGCCAAAGATGGCGAAGTCATTCGCCTGCTCAAGCTCGTCGGCATTCCGGCGCCAGATTCTCGGCTGAAAGATTATCCGCACCAGATGTCCGGCGGCATGCAACAACGCGTGATGATCGCGATGGCGCTGGCGTCACAACCGAAGCTGCTCATTGCCGACGAACCCACCACCGCGCTCGATGTCACCATCCAGGCCCAAATCATCGAGCTTCTCCGCGAATTGAAGCAACGGCTCGGCATGAGCATCCTGTTGATCACGCACAACCTCGGCATTGTCAGCGACATCGCGGATCGCGTCGCCGTGATGTATGCCGGGCAGATGGTCGAGTCCGGACCAGCGAACGAATTGCTGACGCGCCCGCTACATCCCTACACGCGCGCGTTGATGAACTCCGTGCCGCAACTAGGCTCCAACGCCGACCGACTTACCGCCATCGGCGGTAACGTCCCACAACTCGGTGCGTTTCCCAGCGGCTGCCGCTTTCATCCCCGCTGCCCAAAAGCTCAGCCCGAGTGCTCGCGGCAAGAGCCGGAGTGGAAGGAAGTGGAACTGGGACGTTGGGGGGGGGCCTCGCCGGGGGGCCCGGGGGGAGCCCCCCCCCCGGGGGGGGGGGCCGGGGGTGGGGAGAGGGCCGGTGTCGACCACCATTATCCGCCGAGATGACTCCCGACTCTCTCCTCCAAGTCCGCGACCTCAAAGTCCACTTTCCCGTCCAGCACGGTTTGCTCAGCCGCGTGAAGGCGCATGTGAAGGCTGTGGATGGCATCAGCTTCTCGCTCGCGCCGGGCGAAACGCTCGGACTCGTCGGTGAAAGCGGTTGCGGCAAGACAACACTTGGACGCGCGGTCGTCCGGCTGATTGAACCCACTTCCGGCAGCGTGCTCTTCAACGGCGAGGACATCACGAAGCTCGACGGTGCGGACCTACGTTCCCGTCGTCGCGGCTTCCAGATGATCTTTCAGGATCCGTTCGGCTCGTTGAACCCGCGCATGACCGTCGAGCAGATCATCGGTGAGGCCCTCGATATCCACAGCCTCGCCACCGGTGATGGCGAACGGTCGAAACGCATCACGGGATTGCTCGACAGCGTCGGCTTGAGCGCCAACCACGCGCAACGTTACCCACATGAGTTCAGCGGCGGGCAACGTCAGCGCATCGGCATCGCCCGCGCGCTCGCCGTGGAACCTAAGTTGATCGTCTGTGACGAACCCGTGAGCGCGCTCGACGTCTCCGTGCAGGCGCAGATCATCAACTTGCTGCAAGACCTCCAGCGCGAGCGCGGTATCGCATATCTCTTCGTCGCGCACGATCTCGCCGTGGTGGAACACATCAGCCATCGCGTGATGGTGATGTATCTCGGACAAGTCGCTGAACTCGCGGATGCGAAAGCCATCGTGCGCGAGCCGAAGCATCCCTACACGCAGGCGCTCATCTCCGCCGTGCCTGTGGTCGACCCGGAAGCGAAGCGTCAACGCATCATGCTGCCCGGCGATGTCCCCTCCCCCATCGATCCGCCTTCCGGCTGCCCCTTCCACACCCGCTGTCCGATCGCCGAACCTCGCTGTCACTCTGAGAAGCCGGCACTCCGCGAGATTGCCGCCGGCCATTTCGTCGCGTGCCATCTCGCGCGATAGGAGCAACGCTTTACGACGCACCGGATCTCTCCACAACGCTTAACGGCAGAAGCGCGAGGGACTAAAGATTCCTCGAATGCCCTTCCGCGATCCTAAGTCGAACTCACTGCGAATTGGGAACGCTGGCACAGACCGCCACACGACGAAGAGATTTATGAGAAGTCCAATGCACAACACGGTTAACGATTCACGCCGCGCCTTCACCCTGATCGAATTGCTGGTGGTGATCGCCATCATCGCGATTCTCGCCGGGATGCTTCTGCCGGCACTCGGCAAGGCGAAGGAAACCGCCAAGCGAATCGCGTGCGTCAACAATCTCAAGCAACTCGGTCTCGCCGCGCAAATGTTCGCCGACGACAACGAAGGCAAGTTTCCGACCCGCGCCTCCGGCCAGCACTGGACCACGCTGATGTATGACGATTACAAGAACCTGAAGGTGCTTGTTTGCCCGACCGATCTCACTCCCGCAACCTTGGGAACCGCCACGGAAGCCGACCGGGCGCCGCGCAGTTTTATCTTCAATGGTTTTAACGACTTCTTTCAGGGCAAACCCATCGGTGCTGGAGTACTGGAGTCCGCGATTCAGGAGCCGACGGATACGATCATCTTCGGGGAGAAGGACGGCAGCGATGCCAAGGGCGGTCATTTCTGGATGGACTACGTCGACTACGACGACTTGAGCGCGCTTGAGCAGAGCCGGCACAAAGTCGGCGGTGGCCGCGGCGGTTCGGACTACGCTTTTGCTGATGGCAGCGCCCGCTTCCTCCGCTTCGGTCAGGCGTTCGCGCCTTACAATCTCTGGGCGATCAACCCAGCCGTTCGCACCAATTCCGTCGCTTTCTAAACGCGAGCCCCGGGTCGGTTTCGAAAAACTGCCGGAGCCGGCTTGCCCTTGGACATCCACGCCAGCGCAATGACGATCAGCCATTGCGCGGACAACACCCCGACGGCCGCCCAACGTTGTTCAACCCAGTTGGAAATCCCCAGCCAGATGGTCAGCAAGCCCCAGACCGCCAGCGGCTGAAAGTATGGCACCACGGGAACCGGGCGCTTGTTGATGCTCCAAACCACTGTGGCAATCAGCAGCACTAAACGCGACACCACGGGCATTCACGAGCAGCACCACCCACACCGCAGGAATCCACCACGGCACGGCATCAAACAGCGGATTCGCCTCAGCATCCAGAAAGACCAGCGGACCGAATGGCAGTCCCGTGCGCACGCACACCGCCATCACGCTGTAACCGAAGACTCCAATAATCGCCGCCATCGCGAGAATGTTCTGCCACGGCAACACTCGTCGCTGACTTAACAATGTCGTCGCCAGTGCTGTGACAGGAAGCAAACCCTCCACCCACAATCCATCGGCGGGCAGTTTGATCCCGAAGCCAGAGATGATGACGTTGGCCAGCCAGACGAGCAGGAACGTGATGAAGACGGGCTTTTGCCAGAACTCCACCTCGGGAACAATCACCTCAATGCGCTCGGTGTCGCCCCGCATGGCGGGACGCGGGGCGGTCAAGGTTGAGTCTGCACGCAGCGGCACGGCGGGACGCTACTCATGCGCCGCGGCAAACTCAAGTGACCGAAGAGCGACAACTACAATCGCGCGACGAGAAGTTCCCGCTGGAAGATAAGTTCCTTCGGCATGGAGTCGTGCAGTTGGAACATCAGTTCGTCCTCTTCCAGAATCTCCTTCTTCCATTCGTCCACGGAAATGGTTTGCGCCTCGTTCAACTTCTCTGGCGAGAAGCCTTCCATGCCGACGAGATCGAAGTCCTCCGCGCGAGGTACCCAGCCGAGCGGCGTTTCCTCCGCACCGGCGCGGCCCGAGCAACGATCGATGATCCATTTCAGCACACGCATGTTCTCGCTGAAACCTGGCCACAGGAAATTACCGTCCTTGTCCTTTCGGAACCAGTTCACCGCGAAGATGCGGGGGATCTGCCGGATGTGTTTCCGCATCCGGATCCAATGCCGGAAATAGTCGCCCATGTTGTAACCGCAGAATGGCAGCATGGCCATCGGGTCGCGGCGCACCTGACCTTTTCCACCCACCGCCGCCGCGGTCATCTCGGATCCCATCATTGCGCCGACGTAAACGCCATGGATCCAATTGAACGCCTGAAACACCAGCGGCAGCGTCGTCGCCCGTCGGCCGCCGAAGATGATCGCCGAGATGGGAACGCCATTCGGATCTTCCGCCTCGGGTGCCAGCGCAGGATTGTTGCGCATGGGCGTGGTGAAACGGCTGTTGGGATGCGCGCACTTTTCCTTCGAGGCCGGCGTCCACTTTTCGCCGCGCCAATCGAGACATTCCGCCGGCGGTTCACCGTCCTTGCCTTCCCACCAGACATCGCCATCGGCCGTCAGCCCGACATTCGTGAAGATCGTGTCGTGACTGATCATCTTCATCGCGTTCGGATTCGATTTCGTGTTCGTGCCCGGCACGACCCCGAAGTAACCCGCTTCCGGATTAATCGCGTAGAGCCGTCCGTCTGCTCCGGGCCGCATCCACGCAATGTCGTCGCCGACCGTCCAGATCTTCCATCCCGCGAAATGCTTCGGCGGAACCATCATCGCGAAGTTCGTCTTGCCGCACGCGCTCGGAAACGCCGCCGCCACATACTTCTTTTTCGCCGGCGGGAGATTCCACCCCGAGAATCAGCATGTGCTCGGCGAACCATCCTTCCTGCTTGGCGAGATACGAGCCGATGCGCAGCGCCAGGCACTTCTTCCCAAGCAACACGTTTCCGCCGTAGCCGGAGCCAAGGGAAATGATCGTGTTGTCCTGCGGAAAATGCGCGATATAACGGCGCTCGGGATTCAAATCGAGCAGGCAATGAAGGCCGCGATTGAAATCGCGCCGCACTCCCAGATGCTCGTAGGCCTGCAATCCCATGCGCGTCATGATGCGCATGTTCAGCACGACATAAATGGAGTCCGTAATCTCGATCCCGACCTTCGCGAGCCGCGAACCCGGCGGACCCATCAGGTACGGAATCACGTACATCGTCCGCCCCTTCATCGCACCTTTCGCGAGCTCATGAAGCTTGAGATACATCTCCTCGGGCTCGCACCAGTTGTTGGTCGGCCCCGCTTCGTCGCCGGTCGGCGTGCAGATGAACGTGCATTGCTCCACGCGCGCGACGTCATTCGGATTCGAGCGATGATAGTAGCAGCCCGGCCACTTGGATTGATCGAGCTTGATCAACACTCCGGTCTTCACCGCCTCAGCTGTCAGCGCTTCCTTCTCCGCTTCGCTGCCGTCGCACCAATGCACGCGGTCCGGCTGGACCAGGTGGATCATTTCCTCCACCCACGATTTGACCGCTTCGTTCGATGTATTGCAGTTTCCGAGATTCATAGATGCTTTATGCACAGGCGAAACCTACGCCTGTCGCAGCCTTCGCCGCCCACACTGCTTTGGCAACCTCGAAACATTTCTTAACGGGTGCGCACTGATGAGAAGTTCGCCGCGCGCAGCCTCCGGCTAATCACCGGGCATTGTAAGCGGTCAATGCCGCCCGGATGGACGGAAACGCAATCTCGTCGAAGTCCACCTCGGACGGGCGCAGCCAGCAATAGCTTTCCACACCATCCAGCGCGGCGATTGGCTCGAGCGACACCGCCCGGCACACGAACGCCAGATCGAGCACCGGATACACCACGCCACGATAGTCATACTGGTTGGTGGCGCTGATCAGGAACTCCAGGGGCCCGACCTCCAGATTCACCTCTTCCTTAATCTCGCGCCGCATCGCCGTCTCCGCCGTTTCGCCGATGTCGACAAATCCGCCCGGAATCGCCAGCTTGCCCTTCGCCGGCTCGTGAGCCCGACGAATGAACAACGCTCGATCATCCGGCCCGAGGAGAATAGCGGCGACCGCAAGACATGGATTGAAGTAGTAATGGAAATCGCACGCGTACACACAAACGGTTGCTGCGCGGCACCGGCGGCCCGACGCGCGCCGCAGCGCGGACAATGCTGGAAGAGTTCTTGCGGTGTCATTTGATTCGGATTCAACCGTCGCGCCGAAGTAACCGTAATTTTGGCTCTCCGCCAAGCCGGATATCACGCCGCCGTTCGTCCGCCGGCGCGCGCGACATCAAATAAACTTGAGCGCCCGGAGGCCATCGCCCACCGTTTGCGGATGCGAAATATCAGTTCCATCGCCACCATGCAAAATCTCGCGCTCCAGTGGAAACGCGAGGGCCGCCGCATTGGTTTCGTGCCCACCATGGGTTACCTGCACGAGGGCCACATCAGCCTCGTTCACCGCGCCCGGAAGCTGGTCGGGAAGCGCGGTCGAGTCGCAGTCAGCATCTACGTCAACCCAACGCAATTCGGACCGAAGGAAGATCTCAGCAAATATCCGCGCGACCTCCGCCGCGACCTGCAACTCTGCCGCGCCGCCGGCGTTGACACCGTCTTCGCTCCCACGGACGCCGGAATGTATCCGCACACCGAGACCGCAGCCTACAGCACCTGGGTCATCGAAGAGCAACTGTCCCGCGAGATGGAAGGTCGTTCCCGCCCCACTCACTTTCGCGGCGTCACCACAGTCGTCGCCAAGCTCTTCAACATCGTCCTCCCGGATGTCGCGGTGTTCGGCGCCAAAGACTGGCAACAGGCCGCCATCATTCAGCGCATGGTCCACGACTTGAACTTCCCGCTGACCATCGACGTCGCGCCCACTCACCGCGAGAGCGACGGGTTGGCAATGAGTTCCCGGAACAAAAATCTCGTCGGCAACCTACGTCCACAGGCCATCGCCCTGTGGGACGCCATTCAGACCGCACAACAGCGCGTCAGCACCGCGAAGCAACCTCTCTCCGCCGCCACCTTGCGCAAACAACTTCAGCGTCTCATCGAGCAACGTCCAGACGCGCGCGTTGACTACATCGAATTCTTCGAGCCATCAACCCTGCGAGCGGTGACGAAAGTCTCCCGGGGCGCTCACCTCGCGCTCGCAGTTTTCGTGGGCACGACACGGTTGATTGACAATGCGCGTCTCTAAACGCTCTCATCCTTTCCACACGACTGCCCTGCCCCGTGGAGATTGCAGTCACGACCGTTCATGAAGCATTTTGATTATCTCGTTCTCGGCAGCGGCATCGCTGGACTTTCCTTCGCCCTCAAAGTCGCCGCTCACGGTCGCGTCGCCATCATCACGAAGAAGAACCGCGCGGAATCGAACACCAACTACGCGCAAGGCGGCATCGCAGCCGTGACGAGCAAGGAAGATTCCTTCGAGATGCACGTGCGCGACACGCTTGATGCCGGTGCCGGGCTCTGCAAGGAAACCGTCGTTCGCACCATTGTGGAGGAAGGCCCGGACTGCATCGCGGAGCTCATCGATCTTGGAATGAAATTCTCGGAACGCGACGCGCCCGGCGAGGACGGCGGTCGCCAGCTCGACCTCGGCAAGGAAGGCGGACATTCCAAACGCCGCATCCTCCACGCGAAAGACGTCACCGGCCGCGAGATCGAACGCGCCCTGCTCTCCGCGATCGCGCGTCAGCCGAACATCGAGATTTTCGAAAACCATTTCGCCATCGATCTCATCACCACGCAGAAGCTCGGCATGGTCGCGCCCAATCGCTGCGTCGGCGTCTACGCGCTCGACAAACGCGCTGAGCGAGTCGAGACCTTCGCCGCGCCCGTCACGCTGCTCGCCACCGGCGGTTGCGGAAAGGTGTATCTCTACACCACGAACCCAGACATCGCGACGGGCGATGGTGTGGCCATGGCCTACCGTGCCGGCGCGCCCGTGGCGAACATGGAGTTCATCCAGTTCCATCCCACCTGCCTCTACCATCCGAAGGCGAAGTCGTTCCTAATTACCGAAGCCGTCCGCGGCGAAGGCGGCGTGCTGCGCACCGTCGAGGGAGGAATTCATGGACGCGTATCATCCGCTCAAGTCGCTCGCGCCCCGCGATGTCGTCGCCCGCGCCATCGACAGCGAGATGAAAAAGAGCGGCGCGGAACACGTCTGGCTCGACATCACCCACAAGCCTGCCGCTTCCTGATCGATCGCTTCCCGAACATCGCAAACACCTGCCTCCAATTCGGCATCGATATGACGAAGGAACCGATTCCTGTCGTACCCGCCGCGCATTACCAATGCGGCGGCGTCGTGACCAATGTCGACGGTGCCACCGAGATTCAAGGCTTGTATGCCGTCGGCGAAGTGGCCTGCACCGGACTCCACGGCGCGAACCGTCTCGCGAGCAATTCCCTGCTCGAAGCCCTCGTCTGCGCCCATCGGGCGGCGACGTTATTGGGCGAGACGCGACCCAGCCGGCACATGGGGGAACTCCCGCCGTGGCAATCCGGCAAGGCGCACAACGCGGACGAACTCGTTGTCGTTTCGCACAACTGGGATGAGATCCGCCCTGATGTGGGATTACGTCGGCATCGTCCGCACGAACAAACGCCTCCAGCGCGCCCAGAAACGCATCGCGAACCTGAACGAGGAAATCCACGAGTACTACTGGGACTTCATCGTCACCAGCGACCTCCTCGAGCTCCGCAACATCGCCACCGTGGCCGAGCTCATCGTGGCCTCCGCCCTCTCCCGCCCGGAAAGCCGCGGCCTGAACTACAATCTCGACTACC
>JADJPG010000087.1 GCA_016713365.1 Verrucomicrobiota bacterium
TTTGGTCTGGCCGTAAAGCTCTCCAAGCGCAATCGCGGTGATGCCGTGTGTATACATGTATTGACCGCCGTTGCGGTTTCCAATGAGGCCTTCCGGAGAAATCTGATCGAGGAGATACTGCATGCCGAGCGTAACGTTCTTCCCGAACTCGCCCTCGCCCGGCAATTGACCGGCGGCCTGAAACGCCATGAGCGTGTAGCCCGTCATGGCTACGACGTATCGCTGTTCTTCGCCGGTAGAACCCCACGCGCCATTGGCCAATTGCTTCGACGCCAGCCATTTCAAGGCGCCACGAATGATCGTCTCCGTCTTTTCGTCCACCACCACCGCATCGCGCTTCGTGGATTCTGCGGCTTGAATCGAGACCGCGAAGCCAAGCAACGCCACGAGCATTGCACGCCATCCGAATAGGCGGCCGCGAGCACGCAGAGTCTCAGAGGCGGACTTCATGGCGACTGCGGGCGAGTCTCCATCATTCGTTCCGCCGGCTTCTTCAACACAGTCGCTTCACTGGGCATCATCAGCCCTCGCGCACCATTGATCACCTTCTCCCACTGAAACGCCGGGCCGGGATCCACCTTGTTGCTCTGGATGTGATAATGCCCAAGCACACCTTGAAACTCCGAGAGCACGTCATCCGAAAGTTTTCCCGGCACCAAGTTGCCCGACGCGTCTCGCGGAAAATCGCACTTCACTTTTGGAAACACTTTGCAGACGGCCGCGGTGAGCTTGATCAGCGCCTCGTATTGTTGGGGCGTGAGGTCATACTGATACAGCGTCCGCCCCTGGACTGCTCCCTGCACAGGCTCGGGCCGCGACGGCCGTCCCACAAAATCCGGCGTGCGAATGCCGGTTTCACCGAGTCGCGCGGGCACCACAATGCGCGGCGCGCTGCCGCCATCGGCTTGATACCACTCCTTGAGGGGCGCTGCGTCGGGCGATCCGTAGGCGCCGACATTTGCGATCTCGATTCCGATCGAGCGACTGTTCGAAGTCGTCGCGTGCCATGCGCGTTCTTTCAAGTCCAGCGTCTGGTAAATCGTTCCGTCGAGATCGAGCATGAAATGGATGCTCAGGCAGCGATGATCGTGAAGCACCTTGAAACACTGCCGGCTCGTTCCCGTTACATCGAAGTGCATTACGAACTGGTCAACCTTCTCCTGCAACAAGGGAAGATCCCAGCCGCCTCCGCGCACGCGCTCGACCTCGTTGGAGTTCAGCACGCTCTTCCGCAGGCCGTAGCGGTTCGGCGAAGAGAGATCCTTCACCACGACTTTGGAGGTTTCCCAGGACGATTCGTCGTAAGGACTGAACCGCCGCTCCACCCGATAAGCATCGTATCCGCCCGGGTCGAGCCACAAGACGACCGGCGTGCCGGTGTGGACAAATTGTCCTGCGACCACGATCTCGTCTCCACGCCGCGGCGCAAATGTGCCGGGTCGCGGCAAATTCTGACACCCTGTCACCACGAACAGCGCAAGCAACACGATCGCGACCAGCGAACGTGTGAGGAACAAATTCCGCAGCGTCATACGTTTACTTCAACACCTCGGCGAAGAACGACTTCATGGCTTCCCACGAACGCTTGTCCGCCTTCTCGTTGTACGCCGCACCTTTCGAATTATCACCGCCCGCATTCCAGTCGGTAAAACTGTGCACGGCACCACCGTAGGAAACGAGCTGCCAGTCCACACCAGCCTTTCGCATCTCTTCCTCAAACGTCGCGACTTCCGTCGGCGGCACGAACGGATCATCCGCGCCATGCAACGCGAGAACGCGGCCTTTGATGGCCTTTGCATCCGCGACGTTGGGAGTATTCAAACCACCGTGAAAGCTCACGACTGCACTCACGTCGGCACCGCTGCGCGCGAGCTCGAGGACTGTGGTGCCGCCGAAGCAATAACCCATCGCAGCGGTCCGCTTCGCGTCGACCACGGCCAGCTTCTTCAATTGTTCCAAGCCCGCGTTGACCCGGGCGCGAAGCAAGGCGCGGTCGCCTTTGTATTTTCCGGCGAGCGCGGACGCGTCCTTCGGGTTGTCCGCGCGGACGCCCTTGCCATAAATGTCCGCGCACAACACCGCGTAGCCGAGTTGCGCGAGCATTTCGGCGCGCTTCCGTTCGTAGGCGGTGAGGCCCTTCCATTGATGAACAATCAGCACGCCGGGACGTTTCCCCTGCACCGCTGTGTCGTAGGCAACAACGCCTTCGCAAACAACATCGCCCTGCTTGTATTCGATGGTTTCCAGCTTGATCTCCCCCTGCGCCAGAATCGCGAACGCAGCGAGGACCGTGGTCGCAATGAATGTTTTCATGCGACGAATCGTCAGCGTCGGGCAATGCCACGTCAAACCTCAATTTGCCTTCGCTCCCCGCGTTCGTGTTCGTTCGCGATGCTGTGGATGGTCGGCGTCGTCGCGATGTTGTTCGACACCCCTGCGTCCGCCGCCGCGGAAAAGGCGGTCAGTTTTCGCGCCGAGATTGCACCGATTCTTCAGGCGAAATGTGTCACTTGCCACAATGCCGAAAAAGCCAAGGGCGGTTATCGCCTCCACAACTTTCACCGAACTGCTGAAGCCCGGCGAAAGCAAGGAACCGCCCGTTGTCCCCGGCCAATTGAAAGCGAGCAAACTCCACTCGCTGCTGATCACCAGCGATGCTGACGACCGGATGCCCCAGAAGGACGACCCGCTTCCCGCCGCGCAGATCGAGTTGTTCGCCAGCTGGATCAAGCAGGGGGCAAAGTTTGACGGCGGCGACCCGAACGCCACACTTTCAGCACTCACCACCGCCGCCCGCCATCCGGATCCACCCGATCGCTATCTCCGTCCGGAACCGATCCTGGCGCTGGCGTTTCGGCCCGACGGAGCACAGCTGGCCGCCGGCGGGTACCACGAGGTAACACTCTGGAATCCAACCCACGGATCGCTGCTTCAGCGTCTGAGAAATGTGCCGCAACAGATCCATGCCCTAGCCTTCAGTCCGGGCGGGGAATTTCTCGCGGTCGCTGGCGGCACTCCGGGTCGCTCCGGTGAAATCCGAATCATCGATCTCTCCAAGGGCACTTCCGTCCGCGCCTTGGCAACGGCGGGCGATGTTTTCCTCAGCTTAGCCTTTAGCCCGGACGGTCAGCGCCTCGTTGGAGGTGGATCGGACAATACGATTCGCGTTTTGGAAACAGTCACGGGGAACGAGTTGCAGCGGATCGAGCAACATGCGGACTGGGTGATGGCCCTGGCATACGCGCCGGACGGAAGTCATTTCGCGTCGGCGAGCCGCGACAAGACCGCGCGCCTTTTCGATGCGAAGACCGGCGAGCTCGAGGAAACTTATGATGGCCACGGCCAAATCGTGTTCGCAGTGGCGTTCATTTCGGACAGCAAACGGATTCTCAGCGGCGGACGCGATCGCGAAATTCACAGCTGGACTGCGAAGGACGCCCGCCGCGTTTTTGCTGCTCGCGGATTCGACGGTGACGTCTTGCGAATCGCCGTGGCGGGGGACCAACTTTTTAGCGCGGGAGCAGACAAAGTTGTCCGTCAACATCGCCTGCAGGACAAGAAAGCTGACCTGATGCGAACTTTCGCCGGTCATCGCGACACGATTTATTCGCTTTCGGTTCACGCCGACTCGCGCCGACTCGCCAGCGGAAGTTTCGATGGCGAGGTACGCGTCTGGAACACGGAAACTGGCGACGCCATCACGAACTTCCTCGCAGCGCCCGGCTATTCGCAAGGCACCGGTGCGCGCGATAGAACCGCTGCGGCGCACCGGACGCGTCCGGGTCGACGTAGTGAGCGCGTTCTTCGTTCGCAGGAATGATGCAGAGGGGCGTCCACTCCTTGAAATCCCGCGTCACTTCGATGCGGAAACAGGAGTTGGTTCCTGCGGGCAGGCACAGATTGAATAGACCATCCGGCAAACGCAGGCACGGTGGACGCAGGCGATCGTTGTCGACAATGATTGCAGCGGCGCGCCTTGGTGATCCGACGCTGTAGTTGCCAGGCAAGGTCGCGTCTGGAATCAGAGTGATCACTGCAGATTCAATCGGCTCTGACTGCGAATCGTCCATCGGCTCAAGGACCAATCCCGCTCGGCGTTGACCAGCCGGGATGACCAATGGACTGGTTGGAATCCGGAAGTCGCTTCCGGCGACTGCGGTGCCGCTCAGCTCGAAATGCACTGAGAGCGGCAGGTTGGTTTCCCCGGAACGAATCACCGTGAACTCGGCGGTGTTGCGACCGGCTCCACCTGACGCGCCTTCTCTCGCGAACGGATCCGTGGCGATAACCGTCACCACGGGGAGCGCCGGCGTGTAAGGGAAATTGCGAATCGTAATTGTGGCGGAGGAGTTCGCGACATCCACTCGATACGGCGGCGGCGGTGGCGGATAGATCATGATTACCACCTCGGGAACGACCAATGTCATCACACCGTCTCATCCCTCCGCGAGGTTGTCCGTCACGCCGAGCACCCGAATGTCCACCGAAGGTTGTCCGGCCGGAATCGTCGCGGAGGCGGGGAAGCCGAGGGTAAGGGAGGCCGATGACAGCAGTGCCAGACAGACGATACCAGACGCCCAGAGGCGCATCGGTGCTGCCGGTTCGCGTAATGGTGAATACGCCGGGTACCACGAGACATACCGGGCACGGCTCGGAGGTGATCGGTTGTGTGGCCCGAACGCTCACTAAGGGAACTGCCATTTCGTTGTCGTGAATCACCACCACCGCACGTCGGTTGATCGGATCAATCTCGTAGTCGGGACGCACGGCAAGCGGCGATGGCACCAACTCCGCCACCACCGACTCGTCGGTCTCAGCCAACCCGTCATCCAGTGGCACCACTTGCAGGTCAACGCTCGACGAGCCCGCAGGGAATTCCACGATGCCGGGCAGCTCGGAGTAGTCGCGTTCCGGGCTTGCAGTTCCTCCGTAACTGACCCACACGCGCAACGCCCTCGCGGTGTCGCCCGTGCGACGTAAGGTGAATACGCCCGGACGAATTCTGGAGGTGGGAGATGGCTCCATCGTTTCGGGCACCGTCGCTTCAATTGAAACAACGGGCAGCCCGTCGCTCACTCTGATTTTGACCGGCGGAGAACTGACCTTGGATCCGGCGGCGTTGACGGCGCGCGCCGTCAATTCATGCGAGCCGATCGCGGCTCCAGTCCATTCTATCTCGTGATGGATCGGCGTGCCTGGATCGGGCTGACGAATGAAGAAGATTGAAGATTCTCCCACCTTGGTCGGGCCGTCATAGAATTCGACGTAAGTGATTGCCCCTTCCAAATCGATCGCCGTCGCCGCAAGGCGGATGGGCTGACCTGCGCGAAATTCCGAGCCGTCACGCGGCGACGTCAGCTCCAGGCTGGCCGTGGTTATACCGTCATCCCGCAGGAAAACCCGCGCCGTCGATCGCGCAGGATCGATATTCGCGGCGTAACACGGAATGCCCATGGGCGGATTCGTGAGCGGCGGACATTGATCGAGTTTGGCGTCGAGGAATTCAATCGGTTCCGAAACGTTGTCCACCGTCGGCTCCACCACGAGTTCCACTTTCTCCGCGCCGGCCGGAATCGTCACCAGCCAGGGTAACGCCGGAAAATCGACGCCCGGTTGAGCGCTTCCGCTGTAGTGAACGAAAACAGACACCGCGTGGTTCGTTGGGCCGCTTCGCGCGATGGTGAACACGCCACGGAACGCGAGCCGGCGATACGGATACGACGTCTCCTCGGCGATCTCGCTGCTCGCCACGATGCTGACCATGGGTTCAATCGACATCTCACGATCATGAATCAACACGCGCGCCGCGCTCTGAAGCGTGTCCAATCTGTAGAAACCGATAGGGCCCATGCTGGGATCCGGCAACAGTTTGGCGACGACGATTTCATCTCCTTCAGCCAGCTGATCGAACAAGCCTTCCACGTATAGATCGACGGACTCCGCGCCCGCAGGAAATCGGAGTACGTCCGGAAGCTTGGCGTAGTCGACGCCGTTGCTGGCGCTCCCCTCGTAAGCCACAAACACGGACACTCCCATAGTCAGATCGCCACCGGTTCGCGTTACCCGAATCACCGCTGGCGGAGGCGGCGCAGCATCGCAAATGGCCGGATCGCAGAACGGTTCCCGGGTTTCCGCCACCGTCGCCTTGATGCTGATGGTGGGAACCGTCGGCAAGATAACGCCGCCCTGAGCCGCGACAGACGTCGGGAGCGTTATTCCGAATAATGCGAACGCGAGTGGAACGGTAAGGAAACGCAGCATGGAAAAGATTTTCATAACAACATCACGGTTACGAACGTTGACCCGCCTGCCGCCCAGACGGATGTCCAGTCGGGACGTGGTTGTGATTCATCTTCGATTAAGCGCTGTCGGGCAGGATCTGCAATGCCGTTTTTGGCAAAACTTAGCCGTAGACTATGGTCTCTGAAGCGAGGAACCCCAGTTGGTCCGCAATGCGGGAGCGGGCGCCAGGGAGTCGGCTGCCCCAATTGAGCTGACCCCACAGTTGTTCATGCCGAGGCCCACAACGTTCCGTCCTGGCGAATGCCGACGAAGTGCCGCGATCCTGAAGCAACCAGATTTCCATGGCGACACCGGGCCCCCTTCGCGATAAGAAATGGATCGTCATCCGTCGCGACGTGACGCCAGTCACTTTCACTGCCGACTTGGACCGGAACGTAGGCGTTGGTCGGAAAGCCGTTGGCTCCAGAGATACCCCATCGCCACAGCGTGCCGTCTGCCCGAAGACCCGTGGTCACCAGTCGGCGGGCCGACACTGCGACCGAATTCGATCCCGTCCCAGACCAGGACCGGGCGATTCGTGCTTTGAACTTGAGCCCCCAGGCCAAGGGAACCAGGCCCATCAGTCCCCCATCCCCAAAGTGTGCCATCCTGTCGAAATTGCCAAGGTGTGAAACCACCCTGCGGACACCGTTTCGCCAGTCGGAGTTGGTTCCCACTTGGGAAAGTTTGATCGGATTCCCTGTAAAATGGGTCGCTCCATCACCAAGCCCCAGTTGCCCTCGTTCTCCCCCATCCCCACCAGCGTGCCATCACGACGCAGCGCCATGAAGTGCATGCCCGAGTAGTAGACGGAGTTGGGACTGCCCGCCTGCCGACGCTGCAATCAGTTGGTCTCCTCGCCACCTGGTCGGCACTGGCCGGCCCTTGCCCACATCCAGTTCCGTCGGTTGCGAATCGCCGTGACGATGCTGCTCCCAGCGAGTACCTACCAGTTGGTCGCGGACCCAACTCTGAGTTGGATCATTCCTGTCGCCAGCCTCACCTAATCCCCAAGCCCGCCTTCATTCCAGCCCCAAGCCCACAAGGTCCCGTCGGCTCAGAGCAACCGAGAAATCACAACCGACATCGACTGGTTCGCCAGTTTGTCTCGACGCCAATCTGAATATCGGAGGTGGATCTTACAACCTCGCTTCCTAAACCACCGCCGCCCCAAGACCAAACTGCCGTCCATTTCACCCAACGCAATGGTGTGGAATGGCCAGCAACCACGGCGTCACCCGCCATTGTGTTCCAACCTGCCCGGGGCGACGGCCCGCATCTGCGGGATAGCGACTGCCATACTCATTGGCCGAGGTGGAATGCCCATTTGCCATATTGACTGTCTCCCCATCCCCAGAGGGAGCCGTCAGTCGTGATCGCCATTGAAATGCATCGAGCCTGCGAAGCGACTCGCCAACTGTTGGCGGCCACCAAGCAGGCCCATTGGTTGGATAGTCCCATTGCTGGAGGGACCCGATTCATTCCGAGCTCCGCCGAGATTTGCTCCGCCACGGTATCTCAATCCTGCCGCAGATGCCCACACTGTGGCCCTGTCCCCGATGCAATCGTTTGCGCGGTTGGTGGCAGATTACCTCGCCTCCGGCTGCCAAACACCAAGTGGCCCGCTCTCATTGTTTCATGCCCAGACTGCCCCGTTGATTCCGCAAAGCCACCGTCATTGTCTTCTGCCAGGTGTGCGAAAATCGTAGTAATCGTCTCGCCTTGGACCATCACCCAGACTTGCGACACCATTTCCCAGTTTGATTCACTCCCCACTATTGGCAGCACGGACGAATTATTCGTGCTAACCAGTTCCCAACTGGCCAGACGATTGTCGCCCCAAGCCCACAAAGTTTGCGTCCGGTGCAGGAGGGCTGAAGGTTTCCAGCCATCCCGCAGATACCGATTCCCAAATCGTCTCCGTGCCCACTTGCGTCGGTACTGTGACGCCATTCGTGTGACCGAGACCAAGTTGTCCAAATCGATTATCGCCCCACGCCCACAGCGAGCCGTCGTCTCGAATCGCCAGCGCGTGATACGCACCAGCGCCGACAGAAACCGTCCGCCAGTTTGTGTTCGTCCCAACCTGCGCTGGTTCGACGGAGTAATTGGTGTGACCAAGCCCCAGTTGACCGTAATTGTTCGCGCCCCAGGTCCACAATGTTCCGTCGTTGCGAATCGCCATCGAAAAACCGTCCCCGGCTGCAATGGACCGGACATCGGTCAGCACTGAGCGCCAGAATTCATTCGTACTCCGAGCCGCCTCGACGAGAAACGGACTGCGCGCTCCCGCCACGCTGGAGAACGGCCCGTTGGCCGCCGGACTGGATTGGAGCCGCCCGGTAAACCTCACGACGACATTGGTGCCGTCGCGATGGACATTAGCATCGGGTCCGACCGCGCCAAAAGCGGTAACCGCGGCAACCAGCGACACCGCGGAAACAAACCTCTTCAGGTTTTGAGAAAATGGAAAGTGATTCATACAACCTCCTTTGACTTTGTGATTGGCAATCATGGGACCACACGCGGCCAGATCGGTCAACGCGGGTTTTGAAGGATTGCTTGTCCTGCCCGGCACAGCCGCGCGCCTTCAGAAGGGAACTTCCGGCGAGAACGTCGTGGTCAGCGGCAAATCCCAAGTCAGCTTCTCGCCGGAAGCAAAGCGCACGACCGCGGAGATCCATTTCTGCGCCATCGATGGCTCTGCGTACGACCATTCGATTCCCACCCGCCATGCCGTGGCTTCCGGCGGCGTCTCGACATGCAATGGCAGCCGGCCGAGAAAGTTTGCCCCTCGCTTTGCCGCCAGCTTCGAGGTCGATGGCGGCGTGGTTTGGAATCCAATGTTCTGCACGGAGCGCAGACCGTCCGTTCGCGCCTGGCCAGCCACGGGAAGATGTCCCACCCACATGCCGTTGCATTTCATTTGGAAACCCAGCTTGCGATACCGGATGATCCGATCGGTCTGATTGGAGAAGACCAGCTCGTAATCGCGCCCGGCCATTGTAGGCGCACCGAATCTCATCGCCTCCCTGGCTGGCCGAAAAAAGGCAAGGCCCACCAGCGCCGCGACAACAATCGCAGCGACTCGCTTCGCCCTGCTTTGAAGCCAGGTGTTTCTCATTGCGACAGAGTTTTCAGAGGGCGACCCGTTCTGGCGATGATTGAGCCGCCGAAACTTAACTCGTGTCGCCATCCATCACGTCCCGCAAAACCTCAGCGGTCAACATCGTTTCCTGTCCAGTTGCTTCCCGGCGGTCGAACCCCTAGCCTGCCCGCCGACATTCGTGAAACCATTGACTCTATACACCTGCAAGCTCACCGATGAGCAGGCCACTGCGCTTCAGGCGCATCTCAAGGAAAGCAGCTTCAAGCCACGTGAAGTTCCCTACGCGCGTTTCGCGGGAGAGAAGGACAAACTCAACGTCGTCTTCTACGACAGCGGCAAACTGGTCGTGCAAGGCAAGGGCACGCAGGAGTTCGTCGAGTTTGTGCTGGAACCGGAGATTCTCAAGCAGGCGAAGCTCGGCTATGAGGCGGTCTTGAATCCGGAGCTGATGCTGCCGCGATTCGGCGTGGACGAATCCGGCAAGGGCGATTTCTTCGGCCCGCTCTGCATCGCCGGCGTCTATGTGAACGAATCGGTCATCACTGCGTGGAAGGAAGCCGGCATCAAGGACTCGAAGAACATCGGGAGCGACAAACGCATCGCTGAACTCGCTGAAGTCATTCGCGAAACGCCCGGCTGCGTGACCAGCGTCGTGCCGGTGGGAAACGAGGCTTACAACCGGCTCTACGGTTCCATGCGCAGCGTGAACACGCTGCTCGCCTGGGGCCACGCCCGCGTCATTGAGAACCTGATGGGCCAGCGGCATCGCATGAATCCCCTGCCCGTCCGCGCGATCAGCGATCAATTTGCATCGAGCAAGGACACTGTGGCCAAGGCGCTGATGAGCATGGGACGCGAGATCGAGCTCGTGCAGCGCCACAAGGCGGAAGAAGACCTCGCCGTCGCCGCCGCTTCCATTCTCGCCCGACACGAATTCGTTTCGCGCCTGGCCGGATTGGAGAAACAGTTCGGGATGAAACTGCCGAAGGGCGCTTCCGCCGCCGTGGATGCCGCCGCGAAGGATTTCATCGCCAGACACGGTGTGGAGAATCTGCCGAAGGTGGCGAAGATGCATTTCCGCACCGCGCTCCGCGCCCAAGGACTGCCCGAACCGCCGAAGACCGAGTGGCGGAAGCATTGACCGACGCGCCACCATTAGGGCGAAGGACGACGGATCTTTTCATCCCGGTCGAGAAACCCGGGATTTGAGGGCGCATGGAGATTTCCATTCTCCGTTCAGTCCCTGTGCATTTCAAATCCCCGATCCAAGTTCATGGGTGTGGCAAGCGTTCGTCCACGCACCCGGCTCGTCCGGAAATTTGCTTGCCTGACAAGATTCCGCGCCGATAACCTTTCCGGACTTGGTCGCCAGTGTAGCTCAGTGGCAGAGCAACGGTTTCGTAAACCGTAGGTCGTGGGTTCAATCCCCACCACTGGCTCCAGTTTCGAACACCTTCCCCCCTTCCGTCGACTTGGAAACTAAGTTTACCGAAGGACACAATTTCGATCCCCCGATGCACTGAGACGTTCCCGATTGATATCTGCTTCGTCGTCCACAACCCAGGGCGTCCGGCATCGAGCAATCGAGATCGCAGAGCCTGGTCGCTGTAACGTTCCTGCCAACACGGCCGCGATGAGCCGGATATCGATGAACCGATTCTCGTCCGAGACCGCGATAGGACCCATGCGAAATCGCTCCCTATCTAATTTCGGGTGAAGATTCCTGCTAAAGATTCTCCGGCAGATGCCGCTTAGCATTTTGTCATCGGTTAGACCGACTTCTAGTAAAAATGGGCTGGAATGTTCCAGGCTTGGTCGGTTTAGCACTACACCAGAACCAGAATCGGCAGGGCAAGAGTATGAAGACAAATCATCAGAAAAATAATCAGAACAGAATGCAACGAGCGAGCGCGGCCTTTACGCTCATCGAAATCATCGGCGTGGTCGCAGTCATCGCGATTCTCGCCGCAGTCCTCACTCCGCGCGTCGTCAGCGTCATTGCACGCGGAAAAGTCAGCGCCACCGCCCAGTCGTTGGGCAGCCTCAAAACCGCCACCGCAGACTACGTGGGAAAATACGGAACACTTCCGACCCGCGATGGCACCGGCTCGACCAATGCCGCCGTTTCCACCGGCCGTTTCGACTCAGACCTGGTCACTGGCGGTTTCACCGAGAAGCTGTTCTCGGCGTCCATCGGCACCCAAACTTTTGATTCCTCGGCCCTCACCGGCCGAATCCACGTACGTTCTCAAACCGCCACGAGCGCCGGTTCGGTAACGGCGCCCACCGCCACAGTTGGCGGGGTGAACTTCGATCTTGATCGCAGCGCCTCCAGTGCGGACTTCACCACTGGGCAGATGGTGGTTTCGGCCTTCCTTCCCGGCGTCGCCCTGACGGACGCGATCGCTTTGAACAAGATTCTGGACGGCGACGACAACACCGGCACCGGTGCGGACACGACCGGACGCTGCATCTACAGCGCGGCGGCGAGCGACAACACCGTCACCGTCTACGTCTACATCGCTCACTACTGAGGCGCGCTTCGAACTCTTCATACTCTGGAGCGGCCGCCCCTGCAAAAGAGGCGGCCGCTTCTGCTTAAAGACTGCAGCCTCGAAGGTTCCGTCCTAAAGCCGGAACGTATTCCGGGCCAGATCTCCTCCTGACAATATGCCGCAAGCCCAGAAAGCAATACGTCTCGGTGACTGGCTGCTCGATCGCGGTCTCGTTACCCAGACCCAGCTCGACCTCGCCCTCCGCGAACAGAAACGCAAGGGCTGGCTCCTCGGCGAATCATTGACCCAGCTGGGCTTCGTCACGCAGGAAACTCTTTCGCAGTTCCTCGCCCAGAAGACTCAAACCGAGTCCATTGATCTCGCTGCGATCGTCATCTCACCGGAGATGGTGAAGATCGTGCCCGAAGCATTGGCGCGACGATTGGTTGCGGTTCCCGTTTCGCGCGAGGATGCAACCCTCACGGTGGCGATCTCTGATCCGCTGAACGTCACCGCCTTCGACGTCCTCGAGCAGGCCACACGTCTTCAGGTCAATCTAGTCGCCGCGCCCGAAGGTGACATCCTGCTCGCCATCGAGCGACTTTATGCGAGCGGCCAGACGATCGAGGAGATCATCGACGAGCTGATGAAGCTCGGTTCCGATCGGCTTGCTACCACGACGGAACAGGATGCGCCGATGATTCGGCTCGTGGATCGCATAATCGCCGAGGGAGTCAACGGCGGGTCGAGCGACATCCACATTCACCCGGAAGAGAAGATTCTTCGCGTTCGGTTGCGCCGCGACGGCGTGCTCACTTCCGGCTATCTCGCACCGAAGGAAATTCAGCCCGCGCTCATCGCCCGATTGAAAATCATCGGCGGCATGGACATCGCCGAAAACCGCCGTCCCCAAGGCGGCCGCGCGAACGTGACCGTTGCGAGTCGTGAAGTGGGACTTCGCTTCTCGACGCTGCCTACCGCCTACGGCGAGAGCATTGTTATCCGCATCCTCGATCGAAATAGCATCTCACTGAACCTGAAAGCGCTGGGGTTCTCGCCCGAGATCGAGACTGGTTTCCGATCAGTTCTCGACAAGCCGCATGGCGTCATCCTCGTGACCGGCCCCACCGGCAGCGGAAAGACCACCACGCTCTACACCGCGCTGAGTTTGATCGATGGCACGGAGAACAGCATCTTCACCCTCGAGGATCCGGTGGAGTATCAACTCCCGCTGGTCCGCCAGACTCAGGTGAACGAAGCGGTCGGCCTTACCTTTGCGGAAGGGTTGAGAACGCTGCTGCGCCAGGACCCGGACGTCATTCTGGTCGGCGAAACTCGCGATACCGAAACCGCGCAATTGATGGTTCGCGCAGCGCTCACCGGTCACCTGGTCTTCTCGACTCTGCACACCAACGACGCGATCGGCGCCATCCCGCGCTTGATCGATCTCGGCGTGGAACCCTATCTCCTCGCACCGACACTCATCGGCGTGTTGGCCCAGCGTCTCGTTCGACGCCTGTGCCCGAAATGCCGGATCGTCGTCGCCGATCCGCTCGCGAAGCTCCAAGGCCTGAAGGTCACGCTTCCAGGAGGCGATTTGCCGCCGACGCTGTGGGAGTCGGGCGGTTGCCCGGAGTGCTCGCAGACGGGATATCGCGGCCGCGTGGGCATCCACGAGTTCTTTCCCATGGACGTTTCCTACCACGCTGCGATCGTGAACGGCCTGGACATGGCGAAGCTCCAGGCGCTCGCAAAAGAACGGGGGTTCGCCACCATGTTCTACGACGGCCTCAATAAATCGCTGAGGGGACTCACCACGCTGGAAGAAGTGCTGCGCGTCAGCCAGCCCTAGGAATTCCGATGCCCATCTACCAATACACCGCGGTCAACGACTCAGGGCAGACCCTGCGCGGCCAGATGGAAGCCTCCAGCGAATCCGCGCTCGAACTGGTCCTGCGCAAGCAAGGCCAATGGCTCGCCGAGGCGAGGGAACGCGCCTCCATCACCGGCGCCACCGCAAAGGTCCGCGGGAATCGTCCCGTCTCGCGGCGGGTGCTCATTGAGTTCTTCCTTCAAACCAGCCTGCAGCTCCGCTCGGGAATCGGAATCGTCGACGCACTTGCCTTCGGATTGGAGGAGCAGACTCATCTGGGATTTCGGGAAATCCAGACGGACGTTCTCGAACGGGTCAAAGCCGGCGCCTCCTTCAGCGAAGCGATGGCGGCGCATCCGCGAACCTTCCCACCGCTGGTCATCAGCCTCATTCGCGCGGGCGAAGCCAGCGGCAAAGTCGCGGAGACCTGCGCTGAGCTCCGCCGCTACTACGAATGGGTGGATCGACTGATGGCGGACATTCGCCAGGCGATGCTTTATCCCTCGTTCGTCCTCGTGGCGACGATTGCGTTCTTCTTTCTTGTCTTCACGTTCCTGATCCCGCGCTTCGCCCAGGTGCTGACGGAGATCAAAGTTCCCCTGCCCTGGATCACGCGACTCTTCCTCGACATCAGCCAGTTCATGACGGCTCACGGCTGGCTCGTTGGACTCGGCATGCTCGCGATTGGATCCGCTATTGTAATGGGCCCGCGTTGTTCCGTGCGAATCGCGCGCGCGTTTGATCGCATCAAGCTGTCGCTGCCCATCTTTGGAACCATTCATCACCTCATCTGCCTCTCACGCGTCGCCCAGAATCTTTCAACCCTGTACCAAGCCGGCATTCCGTTGCTGAACGCTCTTGGGCTCTGCCGCTCACTGGTCGGCAACCGCATTCTCGAGGACGCGGTTGGCGATCTCGAGGTCAGCGTCAACTCCGGCCGCCAGATGAACGAGGCCATGAAGTCGAACCCGCTCTTCTCCCGGCTCATGGTGCAGATGGTCGCCGTCGGGGAAACCACCGGCACCCTCGGCGACTCGCTTCAGCACGTCGCGGATTACTACAACGAGATCGTGCCGCGCCAGGTGAAGAAACTTCTCTCGATTCTCGAACCCGTGATGATCGTGGGCCTCATCATCATGGTGGGCACCGTCGCGCTCGCCGTGTTTCTCCCGATCGCCAACATGCTCGAAGCCCGCTGATTGAACATGAGACGTTGTCGACACCTTTCATTGCCGATGCAGGGCTTTAGCCTGATCGAAATGGTTGGAGTCATCGCCATCATGTCCATCGCGGCGGCGTTGATCACCCCGAACCTTGCCCGTCGCATCAGCCGGGTTAATGGGGAAAAGGAAGATCAGGCGCTGGCAATGCTCGGGGACGGCTTGGTCCGATCCGTCCGCACGACCCAGACTATTCCGGGCGCAAACTCGTGGACCACCAACATCGCAGCGCAAGTTGGGCTGTCGGTCAATGATGTCCGCTATGTGAATCCGTCTGACACGGCCAGCGCTCGCGTTTATCTCATCCATCCGTCGTTCGTCCCCACGAACTCATCGACCGCCGAGCCGTTGTGGACCCAAGGCAACAGTGGTGCTTCTTCCATCACAAATGCCCGCCTCCTGCTCATCAGCACTCACAAGAGCAACCTCACCCTGCCCGTTTCCAGCGGCCGGGCCGCCAGCGCCGCCGTCTTCGACGCGATTTGGGATTGGAGTTACAATGCCACGACTGAGGCACCACCTTCCGGCTGGAGCAGCACCTGGACGGAGAATGGCGAATACCTCCACGTGCAACGGGTCAATCTTGCGTCGCTGTTCCAGATGGCAACATTCAACAACGCGCATCACGGGACAAATTATCCTTACTACCAGATCGGGAGCGCAAGTGCCGCTTCCATGACCACCACAAACGTGCTGAGCGCCTACTATCTCAGTGGGACGATGATGCGCCTCTACTTCACGAATGGCACCACGTTGCAGATGACTCACACGCTGTCCGACGGGGTGAATTTTGTCTATGAGAGCAGCCGCTGGCGCATCCCATAAGCAGCGCGCCGCCGCGGGACTCGCCACCGTTGTTGTACTGGCCGGTCTCGCCATCACCGGCGTGCTTCTCCTGCCAACGCTCGTCTCGAAGACGACGCAGCGGAACCGTGTGATCGAAGAAGCTCGACTGGCCCGGCTGGAGGGAAACTTTCGCGAGTATGTCCGACTGAACCAAATCATCCCGGGAACAGGAACATGGCATACAGCGCTGGCCGAGATCGGCAGGGCCAACGTCACCGAGGTGAATAGCGTCTTCCCTGAGTTTCCGGATGACCAGTCCACGCGCCGCGTCTTTGTGGTCGACAACATCCTCGGCGGAGCCAGCCCGCTGCTTCCCTACAATCAATCTAGCAGCGGACTGACTGGCTCATTGACCAATCTGTTGAATCCGCGGTCGCGCGCGATGATTCTCAGCAGCACCAAGCGGGGGCTATCCCTTCCCGTGGGCACCGGGTTTCTTTCCCAAACGGACTTCGACGCCATCTGGAACTGGGTCTACGATCCCGCCAGTCAATCACCGCCCTCCGGCTGGTCTTCGTCCTGGTCAGGCAATGCCGAGTTTCTTCACGTGAAACACATCTACCTGCCGAGTCTGTTTTCGAAGATCTCGGTCCAGAACGCGTCGTTCGGGCTTGGACTCTCCGGCCTCCTCTCCGTCACTCCCAGCAGCCCCACCGATTACTACTTTCTCAACGGTGCGCCCGTCACCTTGGCGAACACCCTCGGAATCATCAAACAGCGCCACATTGTGAGCGGAGATGCGTCCTTCAATTTTGGCACCAGCGCTTCATCGCCGATCATCTGGTTCAAGATGGAGGAAGCCAGTGGCACCTATGCCACCAACAGCGGAACCTTGGGCGCCGCAGCGCGAGGCACCATCACCTCGGGGGTGAGCTATCGCCAGAGCGGACCACGATCGCCCCTCTACCCTCTCTTTAGCTCCAGCAACTACGCTCTCGATTTCAATGACGACGGCGAATACATCTCCACCACCAGCGGAGCTTTGAATAATCTTCCGGCCTTCACTCTCGCAATCTGGGTCTACATCGACAATCTGGACGATAACAGGACCGGTCTGATTGGACAGAACGACGCCATCGAACTCGGGTTCATCACCACCGGATCGGTTCAGATTTGGACCAGTGGGAGCGGGTCCGTTACCGTTTCGTGGCCCTTTGCTGAAAAGACCTGGCATCACATTGCCGCCACGGGCGATGGCAAGGCGATCCGGCTGTACTTCGATGGGGTTCAAGTCGGTTCAGCTTCCGGCACGACTTCCAACTACGGTTCCTCCTCCTACACCTTCCATGTCGGTGGCGCCGTGGTTTTCGACGCCCCAGTCTCGAGCGCCAAATTCGACGGAAAACTTGACGACGCCATCGCCTACGATCGAGCGCTCAGCGCTGCGGAAGTTCTAGTCCTCTCCACGGGAGTCACGCCATGAATTCATTCCGTCCATCTCCACGTCACACACTGGCGACCGACCGATCTGCGTTCAGCATGATCGAAATGATCGGCGTCATCGCCATCATGGCCATTGCAGCGGCCGTCATCATGCCGAACCTCGCGCAGCGCATGAGCCGGCAGAACGGGGAAAAGGAGGACAAGATGCTCGATGTCCTTGGGGAAGGATTGACCCGATACGTTCAGACCTACCAGGTTATCCCGGGAGCCAACACGTGGATCTCAAGCGTCGCTTCCGTGACTGGACTCACGACCAACGAAGTGCGTCGTGTGATGCCCGCCGATTCGTCGACCGCGCGGGTCTATCTGATTCATCCATCCTTCACGCCCAGCAGCACATCGGGCGGGACGTTCGCCGATCCGCTGTGGAGCCAGGTGGTCGCTGGCGCAAGCGCCGTGACCAGTCCACGCATCCTGATCATCAGCGTGCATAAACCGGGACTCACACTTCCAGTGACCAGCGGCAAGGCCTCCAGCGCGTCCGCATTTGATGCGATTTGGGACTGGGTTCTGGACCCGTCAACGGAAGCGCCTCCCTCCGGTTGGTCATCATCATGGACGGGCAATGGCGAATTTCTGCACGTCGAGCGGATTAATCTGACGCCTCTTTTCCATCGGGTGACGATCAACAACTCGGAATTCCCAGACTCCGTGCCGATTTACTCCGTCGGTTCTGTCGGAAAAGCAGCGCTCGATTCCGATGCGGCGATGGATGCCTACTTCATCGCGAACACGCTTCTCCGATTCTACAAGGACGACGACAACAACAACGACCTCGACATCAGTCACAGCCTGACTGGCACCGCCAATTTCATTTATGAAGGCTCCCAGTGTGGCGCATGCCTTGATCGAGAAAATCGCGGCGGTTATGCGGGGCTGGCGATAATCGTCGTCCTGGCCGCCCTCACCACCGTCGGCGTCCTGCTCGCGCCGAACCTGATCAAATCCCGCGTCCAGGCGCGCCAGTTCAGCGAGACTCGACAGCTTGAGCAGATCGCGGATCAACTGATTCGATCCATCCGGTCTAAACAATATATTCCAGGCCCAACAAACTGGAGCGTCACGCTCGCGGAGTACACCGGCCAGAGCCAGACGGCAATCGAGCAGGTCTATCCCGAGTTCCCATCAGACACGACCACGCGGCGGGTGATGTTGCTGGATCCGGCAATTGGCAAAGGCGCTCTCCCCTATGCGCAGGGAGTGGTGGGATTGGAGGGAGCGCTGACGAATCTGGCGGGACCAGGCTCCCGGGGACTACTCATCAGCAGCACCCGGCGGGGATTGAGCCTGCCGGTATCGACGGGACTGGCCAACAGCACGTCGGAGTTCGATGCGATTTGGAACTGGAGTTTCGATCCCGCCACCAAGGCGCCGCCGTCCGGATGGCCCTCCACGTGGAAGGGTTTTGGCGAGGAGTTACATGTCGCCCGGATCAATTTCGCGAATCTCTTCCACACCGTCCGGATGAACAACCTGCTTCTCGTCGTGGAGACCAATCGAGTCTCACTGCCCATTCAGGCCAAGGCGGACCTCAGCGCTCTGAAGGAAATTCTCGGTGGACTCAAGGGGCCTCTCGAACAAGTCACCCAGCTCATCACGACGCCTACCGAAATGAAGGTGCTCGACGGCACCCTGCTGAAGATTTACGAGACCAACGGCACATTCGCCCAGGCGCGGCGGATAACCTCCGACGTTGGCTATGAATTCGAAGTCACAAACGCCGGGCCTCCCGTCGTCCACTTCAAATTCCTCGAAGGAAAAGGTGCCGTGGCGACCAACAGCGGCAGCTACGGAAGCGCGTGGGACTCCGTCTATACCAACGGCGTAACCCTGGGAGTGAACGAGCCCGTGCCTCCGGCATTCCCATCGTTTGAAACCAACAACAACTCTGTCTATTTCGACGGGAACAAAAGCTATGTCGAAACGGGTGAGAAACTGACCAATATCTC
>JADJPG010000088.1 GCA_016713365.1 Verrucomicrobiota bacterium
GTCAGAGTGTCGTGGATGATTCTGAAAGTGCGGCCCTGGTCGTGCCGGACGAGGTGCTTCACGTTCTCCAGCACGAAGGCGGGCGGCTGGTGGTGGTCGAGGATGTCGGCGATGGAGAAGAAGAGGTTGCCCTGTTTCTAGTCCGCGAAGCCGTGCTTGCGGCCGAGGCTGTTCTTCTTGGAGACGCCCGCGAGGCTGAAGGGCTGGCAGGGAAAGCCGCCGCAGAGAATGTCGAACTTCGGGATGTCGGCCACGGCCACTGAATGGATGTCCCCATGCGGCGTCTCGCCGAAGTTGGCGGCGTAGGTCTGGCGGCTGAACTTGTCCCAGTCGCTGGAGAAGACGCATTGCGCGCCCGCGCGCTCGAAGGCAATCCGGAACTCGCCGATGCCGCAGAAGAGATCGATGAAGCGGAGCGGAGAGGGAAAAGAACCGGCGTTGGGCGGCCGGGCGTCTTCCCTGTTGGAGCCGACGTGAGCCGGCGCCGACCTTGCCCGGCGCTTTCCGCGGGATGTTTGAGCGGACTCACGTCCGCTGCTACGAGATTTGGATTTCCCGCTCACGCGTCCACCCCTTTGCAGAGTTCCGCGGTGCTGAAGCCGAGGGCCTTGGCGAGTTTCGCAACGTTCTTGATGCCGGGATTCCGCAACCCGCGTTCGATGCCGGAGATGTAGGTGGGATCAAGCCCGGCTTTCTCAGCCAGCTTCTCCTGCGTCAGCTCGCGCGCCTCACGGCGGCGGCGGACGTTTTGCCCGAGGGCGGCAAGGACGGTGTCACGTTTCGGCATGACTGATAGTCCATACGCCGGGCGGGAAAGGTCTATGGACGATCAGCCAGGTTGAGGGTAGGGCCGCCCTTCCGGAGCTTGAAAATCTATATCCTGTTGGTTCTACAAAGATGGCGCACCTACGGCGCCACAAGGGCGGGATTCATCGAGAGCGCCGTAGGCGCGGCATCGTTGTAGAAGAACCCTCCCAAATAAATCCCCAGCCCCGTAGGGGGCGGCACCTTCCGCATCACCGTACGATGTCGCTCCTGACGGAGCTTGAGAATTTATATCCCGTTGGTTCTACAAAGATGGCGCACCTACGGCGCTACAAGGGCGGGATTCATCGAGAGCGCCGTAGGCTGGCATCTTTGCAGAAAACCGTCCCAATGAAGCCCCAAGCCCCGGCGCAAGGTGGCTGCCTCACGCGCCGCCCGATGATGCCGCTCCTTGAGCAATATCTGCGTCGATTACTACATAGATGTCGCCCCTGACGGGGCTGTCGCGCCTTCACCCTTCAATCGGTTTGAAGATGTAGCGCTGGTCGTATTCCACCTCGAACTTCTCGAGCAGCGCGGTGTATTCTTCGAGAAACGATTTCCTGGCATGATGCTTCTGCTGGTTCTCGATGTAGCGAATCACCGTGCTGAGTTGCGAACGCGAATAGGAGAACGCACCGAAACCTTCCTGCCACGAAAACCGGCCCGGCACCCAGCACTTTTCGCTGATGAAACGGGACGAGTTCGCCTTGATGTCTCGCACAAGTTCGGAGAGCGCCGCATCGGGTCGCAGGCCAACAAGCAAGTGCAGATGATCCGGCATGTTGTTTACGGCGATCAGTTTGTGCCTCTGAGCGGATACAATGCCGGTGATGTATTTCTGCAACTCGTCGTTGTATTCCGGTTTGATGAGATTCTGCCTGCCTTCGACGGCAAACACGACCTGGATGTAGATTTGGGAGTAGGTGTTGGCCATGCGCAGAGGATGCCGCTCCTGACGGAGCTTGAAAATATTTATCCCGTTGGTTCTACAAAGATGGCGCACCTCCGGTGCTCCACGCGGCCTTGGTCGTGGCGGACGAGGTGTTTCACGTTTTCCAGCACGAAGGCGGGCGGCTGGTGGTGATCGATGGAACAGTGTGGCGGGAGCGTAGCGCGGCCGTCCCGGCTGCGGGTCCGCGGGGCGTCCCGCCCCGTTGGCCTCGCGACGAGACGTCGCCGGAACTCGCAGGCGGGGACGCCTGCGCTACCTCGCGAAGAGCCCCATCTGCGAAACACCCCGTCGGGGCGGAGGGCGTTCGCCATTCGGTGGCCGGTTTCCAAATTCGTGTCGATTGGTCGTTTGAACCGCTGCCGATGGCTTACGGAACGCGCGGAAACGGAGTTCGGCGTTCCGGGTTGATCAGGGCTCAACGGAGTTTCGCCCCATCGATGGTTGGGCTTCGGGCGCAGGGAAGTTGTCACAGTTCGAGACAGGCGGGAACGAGATGGGACGGGATCTGCCCATTCCCGCGACGCTGCGGCTCACGAAGGTTCGCGAAATCAACAATGCAGGCGCTGGCATGGTGGTTGCATCACCGCCAGCAGCCAAGGTTGGCGCAAATGTCCCCAGGAGGTGGGTTCACACGAACGACAGATCAATCATCAAGAACAGCACAGGATCATTATGAACAAACAGCAGTCAGCGAAGTTGAATGCGTATCTGGCGGTGCAGACGTTGCTCACAGCGAACGAGGAGAAAGTTGGCACCTTGCCCGCGCTCGATGAGGCGGCGGATGCGCTCACGGAATTCATCACCGACATCAACGCACTCGCGCAGGTGCAATCTTCCGCCAACGGCGCGGCGGAGGCGAAGGCCAGCGCGCTCACGGACCTCGGCGACGCGGTGTATGAACTCGCCGGCGCGGTGGTGTCCTTCGCCGAGGCCGGAGCGGATTTCACGCTGGCCGGGCGCGTGCGGTTCTCGCGTAGCGGCGTGGTCGCCGGGAGCAGCAATGCGATCGTGGCGCGGTGTCAGGACGTCATCGACACGGCAACGGAGAATCTCGCCTCGCTCGCGGAGCATGGCGTGACCCAGGCGAAGCTGACGGCAGCGAAACAAAAGTTGAAGGCGTATGACACGGTGCGTGGGCTGCCGCGCCAGACGCGAGCGGCCTCGGCCGCGGCGACGCGTCAGCTGGAGGAAACGTTCCCGAAGGTGGAACGGCTGCTGAGCCAGCGTGTGGACAAATTGATCTGGCAGTTCCGCGCGTCGGATGCGGATTTCTACCAGCGTTACCAGGTGGCGCGCTCAGTCGTCAGCGGAGCGACCGCGACCAGTTCCACGGCAGAGCCGGTGATCGCAGTGCCGAAGGCGGCGTAGCCGATCGAGTTCTTACGAAAAAGCGGCAGGCAACGGTGCCTGCCGCTTTTTATTTCCGCTGCAGGGAGGGAACAAAGCCTTCGCGCGTCGGCGGTGACGCGGTGAAACTACGCCAACAGCTTGTGGATGATGTCGCCGTGGACATCGGTGAGGCGGAAGTCGCGGCCTTGGAACTTGAAGGTGAGCTTCTCGTGGTGGATGCCCAGCAGGTGAAGAATCGTCGCGTGGATGTCGTGAACGTGACAGCGATCCTCAACGGGATTGAAGCCCAGTTCATCCGTCTGCCCAATGATGCCGCCGCGTTTCACGCCGCCGCCGGCGAACCACATGGTGAAGGCGTCGATGTGATGGTTGCGACCGGTGGTGTCGCGGTTCTCACCCATCGGCGTGCGGCCGAATTCACCGCCCCAGATGACCAGCGTGTCGTCGAGCAGTCCGCGCGCTTTGAGATCGTGAACGAGGGCGGCCTGGCCTTGATCGACATCGCGACAGACCTTCTCGAAATCGTTCTCCAGATTCTCGCCGGGACCACCGTGGCTGTCCCAGTTCGTGTGATAGAGCTGGACGAAACGCGTGCCGCGCTCGATCAGGCGCCGCGCGAGCAGGCAGTTGCGGGCGAAGGACGGTTTATCCTTGTCCACGCCGTAGAGCTTCAGCGTCGCCTCGGATTCGCCGGATAAATCGATGAGTTCCGGCGCGCTCGATTGCATGCGGTACGCCATTTCGTAGGCGGCGATGCGCGTGGAGATTTCCTGGTCGCCGGTTTCGACGAGACGTTTGAGATTCAGTTCACGCACGGTGTCGATGCACTGGCGCTGGCGTGCGGCGGAGATTCCTTTCGGACTCGAAATGTTCAGGATTGGATCCCCGGTGCTGCGAAGAGGCACGCCTTGAAACGACGTGGGCAGAAAGCCGCTGGCCCAATTCACGGCGCCGCCGCGTGGACCGCGCGGACCGCTCTGGAGGACGACGAAGCCGGGAAGATCCGACGATTCACTGCCCAGACCGTAGGTCACCCATGAGCCCATGCTCGGACGTCCGAACTGGCCGGAGCCAGTGTTCATGAACAGTTTCGCGGGAGCGTGGTTGAACAAACTGGCAGCGCAGGTGGTGACGAACGTGGCGTCATCGACGATGCCTGCCGTGTGCGGGAAGAGATTCGAAACCCACCGGCCGGACTGGCCGTGTTGCTTGAACTGACGTCGCGTGCCGAGCAGCTTGGTGCCGTGGCTGCTGTCCATGAACGCAAAACGTTTTCCCTCGATGTACGACTGCGGAATGGGCTGGCCGTTGAGTTCGACGAGCCGCGGTTTGTAGTCGAACAACTCCAGTTGCGAGGGGCCGCCGGCCATGAAAAGGTAGATGATGTTCTTCGCCCGCGGCGTGAACATGGGCTGGCGGGGCGCCATCGGATTGTCGAGTGCAACGTGGGCGCGGCCATGTTGCGGGAAGGATTCAGGAGCGAGCCCAGCGCGACGGACCCAAGGCCGAGCGCGCAGCGGCTGAAGAAGTGTCTTCGCGTCAGGTGCTGAAGAATGGGCGCCTCGTCGTGGGGATTCATTCGCGTGTGATGGTTTCGTCGAGGTTCAACAACACGCGGGCGACCGCAGTCCAGGCGTCTGCGGCGTTGGCGCTGGCGCGCTCGGATTCCAGCAGGGCGAGAAGGCTCCGACGTTCCGCCGCGGATGGCTTGCGCGCGACGCACAGTTGAAAGGCGTGGTCGATGCGCGCGGCGTCCGTGCGCAGGGCTGAGCCTTCGATACGGCGGCCGAGCGCCTGAGCGAACTCGAAGAACGCTTCGTCGTTGAGAAGCGTGAGCGCCTGCAGAGGAGTGTTTGAACGGATGCGCCGGGTGCAGGCACTGAAGCCATCGGCGCTGTCGAAGACAGTGAGTGTGGGATGCGGCGTGGCGCGCCAGAAGAACGTGTACATGCCGCGGCGATGGCGATCGAGACCGGTGCTAGTCTTCCATTCGCGTCGGGACTGACCGAGGTTCATGACTCCATCGGGCTGCGGCGGAAAGACGCCTGGGCCGCCCACCTTAGGATTCAACAAGCCGCTGGCGGAGAGGGCGACATCGCGAACGATCTCGGCATCGAGGCGAAGTCGGCTTTGGCGGGCGAGCAGCTTGTTGTTGGGATCCAGTTGGGCGAGATCGGATCGAACTTTGGAAGACTGGCGGTAGGTCGCCGAGGTGACGATGAGCCGATGGAGATGCTTCAACGACCAGGGGGACGCGGGGGCCGAGTTGGTGAACGTAGGTTGCATGAACTCGCACGCCAGCCAGTCGAGCAGTTCGGGGTGCGAGGGCAGGGAACCTTGAGTGCCGAAGTCGTTCTCAGTCTCGACGAGGCCGCGGCCAAAGTATTGTTGCCAGACGCGATTCACGATGACGCGGGCCAGGAGTGGATTGCGTTGATCGACCAGCCATCGCGCGAGGTCGGCCCGGGTGGCGTTGGTGCCGCCGTTGAACGGATGGAGAATGCCGGGAACGTCCGGAAGAACTTTCGCCGCGGGCCGGGTGAAATCGCCTTTGGTGAAGACTCGCGTTTCGCGCGGTTGGGGCAGCTCGCGCATGACGAGCGTGGTGACAGGCTTGGGCTGGTTCCGCTCCAGTTGGGTGAGTTTTCCGGCGCGTTGCTTGAAGTCCGGATCTTCGGGCTTGAACGCGGCGTACGTCGCGCGCTTCTGGCGGACGGTTCGTTCGGCAAAGGGTTTGTCGATCGCCTTGCGAACATCGCCTTTCAGTTTCGACCGCGCTTCGGCGTTCAAGGATTGTTCCCAGCGCGCGAGTTCGCTGCCCTTGGTGTTCAGATAGCGCTCCAATTCAGCTTCCGCTTCGGCGAGTTCAGCCGGAGTGCTGGCGGCTCCCTCCAATTCGCCGGGCACTTCAACCATTGAGTTGGTGGCGATGAGGTCGCCGGCGAGCTGCCAGACCGTGAATTGATCGAACGGCATGTCGCGGTTCAGCGCCTGAATCACCCAGTCGCGATACTTCCAAATCGATCGTGGGGCATCGATGCTGTAGCCGTTCGAGTCCGCGTAGCGCGCGGCATCCAGCCACCAGCGAGCCCAGCGCTCCCCGTGATGAGGTGAGGCGAGGAGCTTCTCGATGATTCGCTCGTAGGCGTCGGGTGCGGTCCTTCACGAAGGCGTCTACATCGGCCGGAGTCGGCGGAAGACCGGTGAGGTCGAGGCTGAGCCGGCGAAGAAGCGTGACGCGATCGGCCTCCGGCGAAGGGCGGATGTTCTCCTGCACGAGTCGCGCGCGAACGAAGGAGTCGATCTGATTGACGTTATGGTTTTAGGATTGGCGAGCGGCGGCACGTTCGGGCGGAGCGGAGCGACGAATGCCCAGTGAAGATTTCGATCCGGAGCTTCGTTGGCGGGGGCGATGCGCACCGGCGTCGATCCATCGCGCGAAGAGCGTCAATGGCCGGTTCGCTAAGCGGCGGCTTCTTGTAAGGCATCCAGGAGATGCTGTCATGCTCACCACGCACGGCTTTCATCAGGAGGCATCGGCGCTCTCGCGCCGGGTTTCAGGGCTGGGCCCATGCTCGCCGCCTTTCAGCGCCGCAAGGCCGTGTCCAGCCGCAGTCCACCCTTCTGCTGCGAGGCGCCGTGGCATCGATAGCAATGCTCGGCCAGCATTGGCTTCACCTCCCGCAGATAATCGTTCGCTGCGCCGCGACCGGTGCCTCGGAGAGCAAGGGACGGATGCAACGCAGCGGAGACTCTGGATGAGTAGCCATGGTCGCCAGCTGGGTAGGGATTTTGGTTGGAGGAAGCAGTCCGGAAGTTTGCTCGGCGGGCTCCCAGCAACGTCTTTCACCGCTGGACGTGCGCACGGTGACTGAATGGAGAAACGTAACTTGTTAACGGGCGATCCACCCGCCGCCGAGGACGAGTCGTCCTGGTAGAAGACGCAGGCTTGTCCCGGAGTGATGGCGCGTTGTGGTGTGTGCAACTTCACTGTTGCCTCGCCGTTGGGCAATGGAGTGATTGTCGCGGGTGTGCCGGGATGGTTGTAGCGGATCTTCGCCGTAGCCTCGATGCTCGATGGCGGTGTTTCCCACGGAATCCAGTTGCAGCGCTGCACGGTGAAGGTGTCGCGATCGAGCGCGGAATCATCGCCTACCACGACGCGGTTGTTCTTCGCATCGAGTTCGATGACGTAGATGGGCTTGGGCGAGGAGATGCCGAGGCCCTTGCGCTGGCCGATGGTGTAGAACTCAATGCCGTCGTGCTTGCCGAGGACACGTCCGTGAACGTCCACCACGTCGCCCTGGTGTTTGTGAACGAGATTCGATTGCTGGAGAAACTTCCCGTAGTCCTTGTCCGGCACGAAACAGATTTCCATGCTCTCCTCCTTGTCCGCGGTCTTGAGCTCGCACTCGCGCGCGATCTCGCGGGTGTCGCTTTTGGTCAGTTCGCCGAGCGGGAAGATCGTGCGCGCGAGCTGGTCCTGTTTCAGCGTGAAGAGAAAGTAGCTTTGGTCCTTGCGCGGATCGCGTCCGCGCTTAAGCAGGTAACGGGTTCCGTCCGCGCTCGGTTCCACGCGGGCGAAATGGCCGGTGGCGATCTTTTCTGCGCCGAGTTTGTGCGCGGCTGATGAGCGTGCCGAACTTGGAAGCGGTCGTTGCACATCACGCACGGGTTCGGCGTGCGGCCGGCGCGATATTCTTCAGCGAAGTAGTTGATTACATGTTTCTGAAACTCCTCGGCCTCGTCCACGAGGTAGTAGGGGATGTTCAGCTTGTGGGAAACAGAACGCGCATCTGTGACGGCCTGCGGGCCGCAGCATTTGTCCTCGGCGCGGTTGACACAGTCCTGCGGCCACAGCTTCAGGGTGATGCCGATGACCTCGTAGCCCTGTTCCAACAGCAAGACTGCCGCCGCGGAGGAATCGACTCCTCCGCTCATTCCCACGACCACGCGCGTCTTTCGTGTTTCCGACATTGTGCCAGAGATTAGGTGGGCATTCTCAGAGTGTAAAGGCGGCGGCGATGGCGATTTTGCGGAGCCGTATAAACCTGCCGTGGAATTGTAGATGATCGATATGAACGTGGATGGTTGAGTGCAGCCCGTTGATTCGGTTGCGTGGGTGGCGGTGAAGATGGCGGATGCCCGGTGGTCGCGCCGGGCACCAAATGGGGTGGGGTAACTGGCGGAAACGCCCGCAGGGCATTCGTCCGAACGCGCGTGCTCCTGCTTTCGTTATGAGCGACGATTCAAATGATCGAGGGATCGGTGGGTGGATTGGATTCGCGTTGAGGTGGCGGGTCACGCGGGTTCCTGCTCGAACGATGCGGGTGATTTCTGGGAGGCTACATCGACGCTGGCCGCGTAAAATGTGTTTCTCCAACACTTCGGCAGAGTCGAGAGGCAACCAATCGGTGGCCGGCCTAGACTTCCAGCACCTTCTCGAACTTCGTGATGTTCCGGATGCCGTTCCGGTTGATCTGCGCCATGTCTTCGAGTCGCACCCCGCCGCCGAGATCCCAGTAATACAATCCGGGTTCCATGGTGACGACCTGATTGGTTTTCAGGGTGTCGGTGGAGTTTGGTCCCATGCCCGGAGATTCGTGGATTTCCAACCCCACGCCGTGACCCGTGCCGTGGAAGAAGCCCTGCATGCGACCGTTGATCTTTCCGGTCTTGTAACCTTCGCGGTCGAAGAACTCGCGGATCTTCACATGCACATCGCGTCCCGAGGCGCCGTGACGGATGTTCTCGAATCCAATCTCCTGCGCGCGCTCAATCGTGTGGTACAGCTTGCGGATGGCCTCGGTGGCGCGACCGCGGACCACGGTGCGGGTAATGTCTCCGAAGTAACCGGTCTTTTGCGAGCGCGGGAAGACGTCGAGAATGATCGGCTCGTTCGCGCGCAGCGGACCGAATCCGCGCTCGTGTGGATCACAACCCTGGCGACCGCCGGCCACGATGGTGTTGGCCGGCAATCCTCCGGACTGCACGATCGCCGTATCGATGATGGCCCGAAGCTTTTCAGCGGTGAGAGGATTGTTCCGGTAGATGAGGCGTCGCTTGCGATCGATCTTCGATGACTTCAACGCCTGAATGCCTTCGGCCAGGCCGACCTCAGCCATCATCAAGGCCGCGCTGATCTTCTTCACTTCGGCGGCGGATTTGATTGCGCGCTCCGGGAAGCAGCGTTCCTCGACGGGCTTTACTTTGACTCCGAGATCTTTCAGCGCACAGGCCAGTCCAAAGGGAAACGAAGGTGGAACCAGAGCCTTGGTAATGCCTTTGGTTCGGAACAGAAGCTTGATGACTTGCGCCAGATTGACTTTCTTCGTGCCGGTTTCCCGAAGCTTGCGCTGCAACTGGCTCAGGGAAACGACCCGGCAATGCGGGGCTTCCCGGCGGGCTCGGTCGATCTCCAGATCGCTGACCACAATGTGCGGCTGTCCCTTGATGCGAAGGTAGATGAACGGATCCGGCACGAACATGCCCACGGCGTAGAGCATGTCGGCACAGTGTTCACTGTCCGCCACCATCAATAGATTCTCGCGCTTCATCAGAGGAAGAGTTGTCTGGAACCACTGCAAAACATCCCTACACGCCAAACAGCCGGTCGCCGGCGTCACCCAGACCCGGCACGATGTACCCTTTGGCGTTGAGCTTCTCGTCGATCGCGGCCGTGAATATCGGCAACTGCGGGGAGTGTTCGTGGACGTGGGCGATGCCTTCCGGCGCCGCCACCAGGCTGACCAGCCGCACCCGCTGCGCACCGCGTTCATCCAGCAATTTCAACGCGGCCACAGCGCTGCCCCCAGTGGCCAGCATGGGATCGATGAGGATGATTTCAAACGAGCTCAAATCCGCTGGCAAGCTTTTATGATACACGCTGGCTTCGAGCGTTTTCTCATGTCGCTTCAACCCCACGAAGCCTACGCGCGCGTGGGGAATCAGCTGGAGGATGGAAGGCAACATTCCCAGCCCGGCACGGAGAACGGGCACCAGGATCACTTCGCGCTTCAATTGCGCACCGCGCGTTTTGGTCAGCGGCGTCTTCACGGACACCGACTTCGTTTGAAACGATCGCGTGGCTTCGTAGACCATCAGGCTGGCGACCTCGGCGAGGCCGCGACGAAATGCTTCCGGCTCAGTTCGGGCGTCGCGAAGTTTGGTGAGGTTGTGCTGCACCAACGGGTGCGCAATGACGGTGACGCAGTTCACGTTAGCGGGCGAAGGAAGGGGCGAGGAAGTAAAGGCCGGAGCTGAGTTTCGGAAGGTCGAAGCCCAAGTCCACCTTGATGCTCTTGGTTTGCGACTTGCCGAAGAGGCTGAACAAGCTGCCGAGATTGAACGGCACCTGGTAGGTGATCAAATCGGCGTCCTCGATTCCCGCCAGCTTTTCAGTGCGACGGATCGCAGCCCGCCAGTTCCCGAGTTCATCCACGAAGCCGTGTTCGAGGGCCTCCTTGCCGGAGAGAATCCGCCCATCGGCCAGTCCAGTCCAGTTCGTGGCGAGCGCGCGTCCGGTCTCGCCATCCGCATTGAGCTGGTTGCGGTTGCTGGAAAATTTGCGGCCGTCCGCGATCACCGTCTTAAACTTCTCGAACGTCTCGTTCACCATCTTGTTCACCATCGCGGTTTCTTCGAGGATCTCCTCCTTCTCCGACGGAGACGCGTTCTCGAGATCTTTCTCGCCGCTGAGCATGTCCTTAAACTTGCCGCTCTTGTAGACCATCGGTTTCATGCCGACCTTGTTCATCAAGCCGCGGTAATTGTAGGTGTGCATGATCACGCCAATGCTCCCGGTGATGGTCAGTTCGTTGGCGATAATCCAGCGACAGGGCGCGGAGACATAGTAACCGCCGGATGCCGCCAGGTTTCCCATGCTCGCGATCACCGGCTTGTTGTGCTCGTTCTGGAATTTCATGATGGCGTTGTAGATGTCGTCCGATGCGAGGACTTCGCCGCCCGGGGAGTTTACCTTCAAGAGGACGGCCTTCACCTGGTCGTCCTCGCCAGCAAGTTTGAGCTGATCCTCGACCAGCTCCGCCATGCTGTATCCGTTGCCATCGAAACTCGCGCTGCTGATGATCCCTTCAATCGGGATCACGGCGATCTTGTCGCTCGAAGCGTTGTTCTCGAGTGAGACTTCAAGCAAATGCGGCGAGCCGCCCATGCCTTCCGCGCTGGCAATCGACTCCATCACGGTGCCCACCATCTTGCTGACCAGCGTGAACGCGAGAATGATCGCCAGCACGATGGTCGCGATGATCCAGCCGCGCCCGGCCGGTTTGCGCTCAAGAATGATCGGCGCCGGATTGACCGCTGGACGCGGCGGCAGCGGTGGAGGAGGAGGCGGCGTCGCGGGTGAGGCGGGCGGATTGGGCGGGGGAACATCGTTTTCCATAACGCGCCGAAGCTACTGCATGGGGTTCAAGACGGGCAAGCGCCTTTGCGGCCGCTCAGCGCCACTGGTTCCACCACGTTTCGAACGATTCCCGAGGGCGAACTTCAGTAACGCTCGTGCCGTCGTGCCAGAGAACGGCGGCGAGGCCGTGCGAGAAGCGGGTTTCCCAAGGCAGATGATACGCGCCAGCTTCCATCCACACGATTCGGTCGCCGGCGCGCAGACCGCGGGGCAGGGGAAGGCGGGCGAGTTGATCGAAGGCCATGCAGGTCGGGCCGTGAATCGCGGTGAGCGCGGTGGGTCCGCGACGGTCGGGGAGCGTGAAGAGATCGTGCAGTTCCCAGTTCGAGATCAGCGCGTTCATCGTGCGGCCGCTGTCGCAGATCAACGTCCGGACGTTACCGCGTTCCTTGATGTCGAGGATCGAGACGACAAGCACGCCGGAGCGCGCGCTCATCCAGCGGCCATTCTCGAGCCAGATTTCCTCGGCGCCCGGGAAGAGCTTCAGCGTACGTTCGTAAACGCCGGCCATGTCCTCGAGCTTGAACTGTCCGTTGACGGGTTTGCTGCCGCGCGTGCGGACATTCTCCGGCGGAAAGCCTCCGCCGAAATCCACAAAGCGTGGACTGAAGTTTGCAGTGCGGCAGGTGGCGGCTACTTCGCTGACGGCGCGCTCGTAAATCTGGGCTGAGGCCACGTTGGTGCGCAGGTGGAAGTGAGCAGTCTCAAGACGAACTTTCGCGCGGCGGAGCAGACGAATGACGATCACGGCTTCCGCGGGCGTGAGTCCGAACTGCGTGGCGAACTCCGGCTTCTCCGGATCGAATTCTTCGCTGGTGAGGAAGCGAATGCCGCAACGCCAGTTGAGTTCCTTCGCCAGCGGCGCGAGGGCGCGAGCTTCACTGACGGAATCGAAATTCACATTCAGCCCGGCGACGGCGTGCTTGGGCAGCCAGCGGTGTTTCGCCGGGCCGTTAATCAGGATGCGTTCCGGCGCGAAACCTTCGGCGCGCGCGGCCAGGAACTCAAACTCACTGACGACCTCGATGTCGCGACCTTGTTGCTGCCACCACTGGACAAGCGGGCGCAACGGCTGCGTCTTGAATGAAAGCCAGTGTCGGATGGGGAGTGCGCCGAAGTGCTGATCGAGCTCCCGCAGCGCGTCCTGAATCGGAGCGATGGAGAACAGGTAGAACGGCGTGGCGTGCGTCCGGGCGTGGGCGGAGGTCAACAACGCGCGCCAGCGGCTGTGTTGCGACTGGGGGTGCTGGCGATTGGCTGGCACGGGGAGAAGTAAACAGTGAATCAGTGTTCAGTAGGTCAGTGGGCTGCGAACTGAAGGACTGTTTACTGATTACTGCCCTACTGTGTCACTTCCATTCGTTACAGCCCGATAACCTTCATCACCGCTTCCTTTGTCGCGGGGACGACGGTGGGAGAGAAACCAGCGGTGCTGATGGCGGTGTCCGGATCCTTCAAGCCGTGGCCGGTCATCGTCGCAGTGATCAAGCTGCCTTCAGGAATGAGCCCGGCATGGACGGCCTTGATCAATCCAGCCAGCGGCGCGGCGCACGCGGGTTCCACGAAGACGCCTTCTGTGCGCGCGATCATCTTGTAGGCGGCGAGAATTTCTTCGTCGGTGACCTTGCCGATGTGGCCCTCGGATTCTTTCACGGCGTCGGTCGCGCCCTGCCAGCTGGCCGGGTTGCCGATGCGAATCGCGGTCGCAACGGTTTGCGGATTGTCGATCGGATGGCCATCGACGATCGGTGCGGCACCGGCGGCCTGGAAGCCGAACATCTTCGGGAGCGTGTCGGACTTTTCGGCGGCGTGGTATTCCTTGTAGCCGCGCCAGTACGCTGTGATGTTGCCGGCGTTCCCGACCGGGAGGAAATGAAAGTCCGGCGCGTCACCGAGCGCGTCGCAGATCTCGAACGCCGCGGTCTTCTGACCTTCAATGCGCACAGGGTTCACGCTGTTGACGACTTCGACCTTACCAGCCTCGCCGAGCTCGCGAACGATGCGCAGCGCTTCGTCGAAATTGCCTTCGATGGAGATCGTCGTCGCGCCGTACATGAGCGCCTGTGCGAGTTTACCCTGGGCGATCTTGCCGTGGGGCAGCAGGACCACGCACTTCATCTTCGCGCGGGCGGCGTACGCGGCGGCGCTGGCGGAGGTGTTGCCGGTGCTGGCGCAGATGACGACTTCGGCGCCGCGTTCCTTGGCCTTGGAGACGGCCATGGTCATGCCGCGATCCTTGAACGAGCACGTCGGGTTCAGCGCCTCGTATTTGAGGAAGAGCTGGAACTTGCCGCCGATGGCCTCGACGAAGTTCGTCGCGGGAATCAGCGGCGTGTTGCCTTCGAGCAGCGTGACGATGGGCGTCTCCGCGGTGACGGGAAGATATTCGGCGTAACGGCGAATCACGCCGGGCCAGGGGGAGCTTGTTGCGTTCATTCGAAATTTTCCACGCGAACCATCACCGGCGCCGCTTTGACGACGTTGAGTTTCGCAATCTTGGCCAGCGCCTTCGACATTGCGGCGTTGGTCGCGTCATGGGTCATGAGAATCAGCGGCACGCTGTCGCCATCGCGATTCTCGGGCTGGACGACGGACGAAATACCAATCTTCGCCTCGGCCAGAATCGCCGCGATCTTGGCCAGGGTGCCGGGCCGATCGACGACACTGAGGCGCAGGTAATAGCGGCAGCAGACTTCAGCAATCGGCGATACATCGCCATCGCGTTCGTGTGGGACGAAAGGAGGAATGCGGCTGCGCGTGCCGCACTTCAAGTCAAGCGCGGCGTCCGCGAGATCGCTGAGTACGGCGCTGGCGGTGGCGTCCTGGCCTGCGCCGCGTCCGTAGTAAAGCGTGTCGCCGACAACGTCGCCGCGGACGTAGACGGCATTGAAGACTCCGTTGACGCTGGCGAGGACGTGCGAGTTCGGAACGAGCGAAGGATATACGGAAACTTGGATGCTTCGCGCAGAGGCAGCCCGTTTTACGATGCCGAGGAGTTTGATCGTGTAACCGAGATGCGAGGCTATGGCGATGTCCTGCGCGCTGACGCTACGGATGCCTTCGACGTAGATCTTTTTTGGATTCACCCAGAAGCCGTGTGCGAGCGAGGCGAGAATCCCGATCTTGTGAGCGGCGTCATGGCCGTCGATGTCGAGGTCCGGCGGAGTCTCGGCGTAACCAAGCCGCTGGGCGTCCGCGAGCACATCCGCAAAGTCCGCGCCCTCCTGCTTCATGCGCGTGAGGATATAATTGCAGGTGCCGTTGACGATTCCGTAGAGCCGTGTGATTCGGTTACCGATCAGACCTTCGCGAAGCACTTTGATGATCGGAATGCCACCGGCGACGCTCGCTTCGTAATAGAGATTCGTGCCGTGACGTTGCGCGGCTTCGAAGAGTTCCTCACCGTGCGCGGAGAGCAACGCCTTGTTCGCCGTCACCACCGGCTTGCCAAGGCGAAGCGCCGCGAGCACGACTTGCCGTGCGATGGTGGTGCCGCCCATCAATTCGACGACGAGGTCAACCTTGGGGTTGTTGACGACCGCGGCCCAATCAGTGGTGAGGATGCTGCGGGGAATCACGACGGCGCGTTTTTTCTTCAGATCGCGCACCGCCATGCCCACCACGCGCAGGCCGATGCCCAGGCGTGAGGCCATCAGGGCGCCATTGCGACCGACGGCTTGATAAACGCCGCCGCCGACCGTGCCGCCACCGATGATTCCCAAGTTCACTTGCCGCATAAAAGAGTGGGTAGATTGCCGACAATCAGCTTTAACGACAATTTCTTTTTGGGACATGAGGCGGCAAATCCCTTTCCCGACGCGGTCATGCCGTGGAATCCCGCAGCTCGTTGCTCCGTAGAACTACCAGTTCGCACCGCCCTCCGTTGACCGGGGTGTCCATCGGCGGAACGGTCCGCCTGCGAACCGGGAAAGGTTCGCGTGAACAACATTAACCAATGACCATGACGAATCCACTCACACTGACCAAACGTTTCTCGAAGGCCGCAGCGCTTTGCGCTGTCGCCACCGTCGGCTTTGCCAGCCATTCCGCTGAAGCCCTGGAAATCTCGGGGCTGATCAAGGTGAACGGAACAGAGATGTCGGGCGTGACCATCGCCGCTTACGATTGTGCAGACAGCACCTACCTGGGTCTCGTCTACTCAGGTGCGACGGACAACAGCGCCGGCACGCCGGTGAACTTCGCGATGAGTGTTCCGATGGATAACGTCCGGCTGGAGCTTTATTACACCGATGTGCCGGGGACGCCGTTTGCCGACCAATGTCGCGCGTTTGTGAACTGCGGGGAGATTACCGTGGCGGATGGGAAGGCAACGGTGAACTTCGACATGACGTGCGGCGATGAGCCCGAGGAACCCGAGGCGCCCGGAGTGCATGGTCACGGTTTCTGGAAGACCCATCTGAACGAGTGGCCGGTCGAGTCACTGACCATTGGCGGACGCACGTTCTCCAAAGCGCAGATTCTCTTCCTGATGCGCCTGCCGGAGAGGGGTGACAAGACCCGGCATCTTTTCCGTGAACTGCTGGCGGCGAAGCTCAATGTCGCCGCGGGTAATGACGACAGCTGCATCATCCAGACGATTGATGCCGTGGATATGTATCTGTCGCGCCTGACGATCAATAGCGTGCTGAAAGCATCGAGTCCCCAATGGAAGCGCGTCTTCCCCGCGGTGAAGCGTCTCGCGGATTACAACGACGGGCGGCTTTGCGCGCCCGCGGCGGAGAATGACTCTCGCGATTGCGACGACGATGATGATCGGGACGATGACGATCGCGACGACGACCGGGCTGACAATCGCCGACGCCGGTAAGCCGGCAGCGATTTGCAGAAAGAGTTTATGGCGGCCCGGCGACCATGTCGGGCCGCTTCTCTTTTTTAACGGGCGGCTTCGGCCATTGGCGCGGCCTTTTGCCGACGCGCCATCAGTTCTTTCCAGGTCGTGAGCACGATGGCGCGTTCCTGAATCAGGGCTTTCACGCGCGGATCGGTGAGGGCCTTCAGGTCGCCGCGGCGTGATTCGCTGGAGCCGGTGATGATGGGGAAGTCTTCAGTGGGCCGCGACGCATGGAACAGGATTTCGGTGACGCCCGGTTTCAAATCCTTGAGCAGCGCCAGCAATCGTTCCGGCTTTTCGTCGGGCTTCCAGCCGTAGGAACCCGTATGCAGATCGTCCAGCACCGGGAGGCCGGAGTTCCAAATCTTCGGAATCCAGGCGCCCAGCTTTTTCAGGCCGTCACCGTTCTCCTCTTTGGCATACGTGGCGTGGCCGCCGATGGCGAGAATGGGAATCTTGAACTCGATTCCGACCTTCACGAAGCGTTCGAAGTAGTCGGCTCGCGCGAACAAAGTTCCCATGTGGGAATCGAGATGTGTGATCGGAAGGCCCATGGTTTGCGCTCGATCGATCTGCGCGCGAATCTCGATTTCAATTTCGTCCGCAGTGCCTTTGGCCATGACGCCAGCGACATTGCGCCAGAGGCAACCTTCCGGGTCGACGAGTCCGGGCACCCGCGACTTGCCGGCGACTGGCCCCCAGCGATAGGGGGCCCATTCCGAGGTCAGCGTGAGATGCAGTCCGCTGTCGATCTCCGGATGTTTCTTCAAGTAGTGCCCGATATCTGGCACCCAAGGGCAGGGCATCATGACGGCCCATGAGGTGGCGACGCCTTGCTCCACGGATTCGATGGCGCCGAGATTCGACGGACGCGACATGCCGACGTCGTCCACGTGAAGAATGACGACGACTTGATCCGCCTTCCATCCGAGGCGTTCCGCAAAAGTGGGTTTTCCTCCGCGGCATGGATGGAGGTAGTGACTGCGAAGAGACACGCGAGGTGGCGCAGGAGACTGAAGATCGAAAGGCGATTCATGCGATGAATGGATTGATGGGCGAATCAAACTCCAGTTCACCGGCTGTCGTCCAGTCCTAGCTGGTGGCTGCGATCGCCGAGAGCCAACTGGAGCTGATCGTTCTCGCTTAACGCGCGCGCATCGTAGCCAAGGTCGCGGAGGGTTTGCGCAAACTCCGAAGCGAATCCGTGCACGGTGAACACCTGCTTGGGATTCACGCGGCGGACGAATTCGATCAGCTCAGGATGATCCGCGTGGTCGCTCAGTGGGAACGCAGCGTCGGCCTGGTAGCGGAAGCGACAGTTGCGATCCATGGCCCAGCCGGTGATGACGGCGATGCGGGCGTTGCCGACGATTCTTGGGCGCACGGTCTTGAGTCCGTTGGAGGGACAGATGACAACTTTCTGGGTGATCGGTTCGTCGGTCAGCAGTTCGTGGGCGGGAAATTCCCAACCCAGTTCCTGGTAGGTTCGGGTCATTTGCTGGACGGTGCGGTGGACGACGATGGGCAGATTCGCATCGCTCAACGTTCGCAGGAGTTCCTGCGCGCGTCCGAGCGAATAGCCGAGCAACACCGAGGTGTCTCCGGCAGCGAGCGTCTCGCGGCAGAATTGCACGATGTCGCACCGCGTTTCGGTGGACGGCGGAAACGAATACTGCGGCCGGCCGAAGGTGGTTTCCATGATCAACCAGTCGCAGCCGTGCGCGAGCGTGGGATCACAGACTTCCGCGGACAGTCCGGGCCGGAGCTTGAAGTCTCCGGTGTAGAGCAGGGAACCGGCGTGCCATTTCACGAGCGACATGGCGCTGCCAAGAATGTGACCGGCGGGCAGCAGGGTGATCTCGTAACGCGATCCGGGTTCGTCGAAGGAGCGCGTTTCACCGAACGGCAGGATGTGTTCGACGCGTTTGCCGCCGAGGCGGGTTTGCATCAGGCGACGCGTGGCTTCGGTGGCGATGATTTCGCGGTGCGAGGCGGTGTGATCGGAATGGGCGTGGCTGACGAAGACGCGTTCGCCGTGAGGACGGGCTTCGTGGGCATCCAGCCAGAGCGCGAGTTCGGGAAGATGAATCGCGCCGCGGACGTAGGCGAACGGCAGGGACGACACGCGGAGAGTGTGGAGCCGCGCACTACGGAATGCAAACGCGGCTAGTTTGCCGGTGGTGGCGAGAAGCCGAACTCCTTCACGAACTCTCCAGCGGGCGCTTCGATGCGCACCGGCTTTTGCGTGAAGGGATCTTTGTAGCCGAGAAAGATGGAGCGCAGGCCGAGACTGGCCCGGTCGCGCGCGGCGGCCCTGGCGCCCGGACCGTAGAGATCGTCGCCGACGACCGGGTGACCGGTGGCGAGCAGGTGAACGCGAATCTGGTGGGTGCGACCAGTGATGGGCTGTGCTTCGAGCAGGCAGGTTTTGGTGCCGCGTTCGAGCACGCGAAAACGAGTTTCAGCGGGCTTGCCTTCGAGTCGGTCGACTTTCATCCGTCCGATCCGCCGCGTGTCCTGGCCGATCGGCTCTTCGCAGATCCATTCGTCCTCGCGCGGAACGCCGTGGGCGACGACGAGGTAGGCCTTGGCCATCTGGCGGGATTCGAACAGGCGGCTGAAGGTCTCGACTGCGCCGTAACTGCGGGCGAAGAGCAACACGCCGCTGGTTTCCGCATCGAGTCGGTGAACGTAGCGGAGGAATTTCAGGCTCCGCGAACGCGCCCAGAAATCCCCGGCGCCAATGGAGGAAACGATGGCGGCCTGAAGATTTCGGTTCGTCTTCTGCCACGAATGTGGAACGAGCATCCAGCCGGGAGGCTTGTCGATCGCGATGACGGATCGGTCTTCGTGGAGAATCGGGATGATGGTCCCGTCTCCGAGTTCAATGTGGTTGGGTCTGGACACTGGAATTCTGGACCGCGCTATTCTTCAAGGCCGAAGAAGCTGCCGAGCATTCTTCGATCTTTCTTGGTCGGCCGGCCGGCGCCTTTTGCGCGAAGCCCGATAGTAGCGAACTGTTTCTCCCGCGGCTTTTCGTATTCCGAAGCCGGGGTGAGGTCCTCGAGGTATTTGGCGACGAGCTTCGCGCCAATCCGGTTCTCGAGCACGCCAGTGACCTTGACGGTCCGGTGGATGTCGCCCGTCAATGCGGTAAGGACATCGCCGACGCGGACAGTCCGCGCCGGTTTGCAAGGGTGACCGTTGATCTTCACGTGGCCCGCATCGCAAGCGGCTCCCGCCACGCTGCGGGTTTTGTAGAGTCGGACCGCCCAGAGCCAGCGATCAGCTCGGACCCCCGATGTCGCTTCCATGAGCCGTGGGTGGCAAGGGTTCCGTAGAAGGAGAAGTCGGCACTGGTGGCGCCGATGCGGTGGATTCGGTCCGAGGTTCAACGTCCGGAGCGGGAGCGGGATTCGAAGCCGCCGCTGGAACCTGGCCTTGCGGCGCGTCAGGACGCGGGCCGCGTTGATCGCGCTGGTCGCGGCGGTCGCGAGGGCCTCGTTGATCACGTTGATCCCGCGGACCGCGGTCGCGCTGCGGATTGCGTTGGTCACGATTGTCGCGGTTATCCCTGTTGTCCCGCTGGTCCCGGCGCTGGTCGCGTTGACCGCCATGCTGGGGCTGCAGCGGCTGCTGAGGCAGACGCTGGCGGGGGATTTCATCCACGGGACGCTGAAACCGGCGCAACTGCTGATGGAGGGCCTCGATTTCGCGTTCGTCTGCCGTCTTCTGGCGTTCAACTTCTTCGAGCAGTTCGAGCAATTCGTCGAGTTGATCGAGGGATTCGCGTAGTGAACGGATGATATCCATCACCTCGTCGACGGCCTTGCGGATGGTCGCGGGTTGGGCGGGGTGAAACGGGCGTTGCGGCGGAGGCGGCGCATGACGTTCTTCGCGCGGCGGCTCAGGCCGTTGCTCTGGCTCGCGGGAAGCGGCCTCGGGTGGTTCGGCAGGCTGCTCTCCGGAATCAGGCGAGTCGGAGAAGTAACGTTCCTCGTCCGGCTGCTGCACGGTGTCAGAATCATTATCCGAATCAGCTTCGTTGGACGGAGACCCGTTTTCGGGAGCGTCAACAGCGGATTCGGGAGAAAGATCTTCGTTTTCGTTGTCGGGAGCAGCCGCGTTGGCAGGCGCTTCACCGGTGGGGTTTGGGCGTGGCCCTCGGCGAGCACCGCGTCCACGACCACGTCCGCCGCGGGACCGACGACGACGAGCGGAGGACGGACCTTGGGAGGGTGCGCCAGAAGGGGTTGAATCTGGATCAGACATCATGTTCTGGCGGCAGAGATTGCCGGGAATCGTTTTAATTGCAAACAAAACTCAACTTCGGACAGCCCAACGGAGCTTGGCGGGGCCGGAACGCGGGTTATCCCGGAGCTCGGAGGAGCTAGGGCGGATCACTTCGTCGGCGATGCTGGAATAGCTCCCCGCGCGCGCGCCGTCCTTGAACGCCTGCTTCACGCGGCGATCTTCGCCGGAATGGAAGGTGAGGATCGCCACCCGTCCGCCGGGCTTCAGGCAGTTGGGCAGGAGACGCAGGAATGTATCGAGCGCACCGAACTCGTCGTTCACCGCGATACGAAGGGCTTGGAAGACGCGCCGGACGGACAAGTCAAAATCCTGTTTGCCGTGAGCATTCGGCTGCGCGCGCAGGGTGTTCGTCACGAGATCCGCCAGCTGCGTCGTGGTGGCGATGGGCGTGCGTTGCTGGTGCTCCACGATGGCTCGCGCGAGCACCTGCGCGTATGGCTCATCCGCGTTGGCTTCGAGCAATTGCGCCAGCTCGGGGGCTTTGAGCGATTGCAGAAAAGTCGATGCCGGCTGGCCGCGTTGCGGGTTCATGCGGAGGTCCAGCGGCCCAGGTCGCTTGAAGGTGAAGCCGCGCGTCGGATCGTCGATCTGCATCGAGGATAGACCCAGATCGGCAAGAATCACGTCCGCGGCCGGGATTCCTTCGGCGGTAAGAACCTTCGCGAGTCCGGCGAAGTTGCTCCGGCGTATCAGCAGGGACTCCGGCGGAAAGCTCATCCCGCGCAGGCGCGCTTCCGTCTTCGGCAGTTCGAGTGGATCGATGTCGAGCGCGATGAGTTTTCCACCGGGTAGGACCGCCTTGAGCAATTCCGCGGAATGCCCCCCGTAGCCAAGCGTCGCGTCGACGGCGATCTCTCCGGGCTTGGGCGCGAGCACTTCCAAGATCTCCTGCACCATGATTGAGCGATGCATTCCGGCCGGGGTTTTTCCTGATGCCAGAATCTTCGCGACGTCGTCGGAGTAGCGCTGCGGGTTAAGCTCCTTGTATTTCTCGTGGAACTGCCGCGGGTGCGTGCCGTGGTAGCGCGGACGACGTTTGGGCTTCTCGGAAGGTGCGTCGGACATGGAGAACAGAGTGCGGTCTGTTTCGTCCGTGGTAAAGCCCGCTGCGGATTTAGTAATCGCGCAGATTGCGATTCATCGCGGGCGATTGGTAAGGGCCCTTGACGCCCGGCGTGTCGAGCTTCGGCGGAGAATCCATCGGCATGGCCTGCGGATCGTTTTGCGGCTGCGTCGGTATCGGCGGCTGACCGGGACCCCCTGGTTGTGGAAGTTCGGGCTGGCCTTTTTCGCCGAGCTGACGCCGGACTTCGGCCAGTTCTTCGCCGACTTGCTGCGCCTTCTTCGCCGTCTTTTGCGAAGGCTTCAGCGACTGAAGTTCATTGAGCGCCTGCTCGGCGCCCTGCAAGCGCATCGCCTGTTCGTCCAGCGATTCGCCGTCCTTCGGGCTCTTCATCAACTTGTCGCCGAGTTGTTCGAGCGCCTGCTCCAACTTCTCCTGCGTCTGCTGAGCCTTCTGCGGGAGTTGCTGCTGCTGTGGCTGGAGAGCGCTGGCCTGCTGGAAATGATCGAGCGCCGTGCTGAGATTCTGCGCCTGCTGTTCGAGCGGCGCGTTCTCGGACTGCTGCGCGAGCTGGTCGCCCTGTTGTTCGTGAAGCTGCGCCAGCCGTTGTTTGATTTGTTCGAGCGTCTGTTGGGCCTGCTGGTGATTCGGTTTCTGTTCGAGCGCCTTCTCCACTTGTTCCATCGCCATGCGTAGGATGCCGAGCTTGTCATCCACGCGGGGAATGCGCGGCTCGATGGCCATGTACATCTGCGCCTGCATGGTGAGCGCGTTGGCGAGTCGTTCACGACCTTGATCCAAATGCTGCTCGATCTGCTTGTCCTCCGGCTTCAACGCGTGCGCATCCTCCAGCATGTTCACGCCTTCCTGCACCTGCTTCACGTCGGGCCGCATGATCATGGGCTCATTCGGCGCCGGCATCACCATCTGGTTTGCCATGGTCTTGCGCGTGCCTTCTTCGTCCAGCACCTGAGCGAGTAAATCCTTCGCCTTCTGCTCGCCATCCTTGGCTTCCTGATCGGAAGGAGCCATCTCCGTCACGTCGTGGAATTGTTCCATCGCGCTTCGGAGTTGCTGAATGCGTTTCTCGGTGGGCTGATTTCGCTGCTGGCCGCGTTCAAGATTTTGTTGCGCGGTCTTCTTTTCGAGATCGATCAGGAGTTTGCGAACGGTGTCGTGGTTCTTCTTCGCGTCCGCGTGGTCAGGCTGCACTTTCAAGACGGAGTCGTAGCTGGAGACGGACTGTTTCCACCGCGAAATGGTCGCCTCGATATCGTTGGTGCTTGTGTTCAGTCCGAGGCGAAACTCCGCATTGCCTTTCTGGAAGCGTGCCTTGTTTGCGAGAGCCCGCGGGCGGGCGCTCTCCACCAAATCGAGATCGAGCAACGCTTCCTCGTAAAGCCCCGCGGCGTAGGAGGCAATCGCGCGATTGTAGAGCAGGTGGGGATTCGTGGGGGCATTGGTCAATGCACGCTCAAACTCTGCACGAACCTCCAGCGCCTGACCTTGATTCAACCGCTGCTGCAGCGGGGCGATGTCAAGACCGGCGTGGCACGCGATGGCGACAAGGAGAAACAGGAACGTGCCCGCTTTCAATTTCATGTCAGCACCCAGATTCATTTGCTTTCTTGAAGAATGCCCGGCAACGGTTTTCGCCGCACCACGCGGTCGGCGCCGAGGACTAATCTCGCCAGCATTGCGGCGATTGCAAAGGCCAGCGGGATAAAGAATCCTTCCCGATAGTTCTCCATGTCGTTTCGCGCCGCCTTTTCCGCCAGTGGACGGAGCACTTCCGCGCGCAGTTCCCTCAGCCCTTCGCCGTCGACTCCCAGCCGGTAATAGCGCCCTCCGCCGGCGTTGGCGATGCGGCGGAGATTGTTCTCGTCCAGTTTGGTCGTTACGGCGAAACCGGTTGCGTTCGTGATTGCACCGCCGCGCTGGGACGGAATGCGGGCGCCCGTGGCGGTGCCCACGCCAATGGTGTGAATTGTAATCTCATGTTCGTGATGCAGTTTCCGGGCGAGACCGAGCGCTTTGCCGTCCAGATCCTCGCCATCGGAAATCACGATCAAGGTGCGTTGCGGAAGATTGTTGCTAGTGAAGTAACGGGCCGCGCGGTCGAGCGCGGAGGAGATGGAGCTGCCGGGATCGGTCAACGTGTAGGGATTGATGTAGCTGAGGATTGTCCGAAGCGCGGTGGTGTCGAACGTGAGCGGCGCGTTGAGATAACCAACGCCGGCAAAGGTCACGATGCCGATGCGGTCGCCCTTGGTCTCGGCAAAGAAGCGATCGAGCGCGTTCGTCGTCGCGCTGTAGCGGGTGGGGCGGACGTCGGCGGCAAGCATGGAGCGCGAGGCGTCGAGCGCGATGAGATACGGAGCGCCGTTGAGTTCGTTCCGCTCATCGAACTGGAAATAGAGAGGGCGCGCCAGGGCGAGCATCAGTCCAGTGAACGCGACAAAGACGAGGACGGCATCCCAACGCTTTCGAGCAGGCGAATGGCCTGTCTCGGCGCCGACTGCGTCTTTGCCGACGAAACGCTGAAGCAACTCGCGCCGACGCTTTCGGCTGAACCACATGCCGAAACCGAGCAAAGCCCAGATGACTGGCAGCGCGTAGAGGAACTCCGGGGCGGCGAATCTCATGGGATGCGCCTCCGGATAATTCCGTTCCACGCAAACTCGCCGAGCAGGAGGAGCAGGGCTGTTCCAGCGAACCACGGAAAGAGTTCGCGCCAGGTGACGAATCGTTTTTGGAGAAGAGCCTTCTTCTCCAGCTGATCAATCAGCTCGTAAATCTTCTGCAACGTCTCCGTGTCGCGAGCCTGAAAGAACTGGCCGCCGGTCATGCGACTGGACTTGTGGAGTTCATGATTCGCGGCGGCGGTGGGCGTGACGATCTCGGGCCCGATGATGATGCTGTAGAGACGAATCTGGTCGCGGAGAATGAACGGCGCGATCTGCAGCGGCGGGCGGCCCTGCATGTTCTGGCCGTCCGTGACGAGAATGATGACCTTGCTGCGTTCGCTGTTCTTCTTGATGAACTGCCAGGCCGCGGCGAGGCCTTCACCGATGGCGGTGCCGGTGGAGTAATCGGTTTCGCGCAACGAGTTCATCGCCCATTCATGGTCGAGGGTGAGCGGGCTGACGAGAAACGGGCTGCGCGCGAAACAAACAATGCCTACGCGATCGTTCGGGCGCTTCTTCACGAAGTCATCCACGACGTGCAGCAAGGCCGCGCGGCGCGAGATGCGCTGGCCATTCAAGTGAAAATCCTGCTCCGCCATCGATCGGCTGTAGTCGAGCGCGAGCATGATATCGATGCCCTTGGTTGGGTCCGGCAAATCACCGCGTTGAACCCGCGGACGCGCAAGCGCGATAATGAGCAGCGTGAGCGCGGTGAGAATCAGCGTCCAACGCCAGCGACCGCGGTGCCGTCTCGGTGTTGTGCCGAGCGCTCGGAGTGGTCGCAGGGTTGGAACGACGACCGAGGGCAGGGGGCCGGTCCGGCCCAGCCACCACGCGATGAACGGGACGAGCAGCAACAAAAGCAGGAGCCATGGGTAGGCGAACTCGAATCCCTGCCATGACTCGGGGAGAAAGGTCATGGTGTGGAACCACCTTGTTGCTCGGTCGGAATGCAGCGCCGGACGAAACGTTCCGCGCCATCGATCGTTTCGCGCATCTGCTGCGGTTCCGCCGAACCGGCGGCGAACTTGATGCCGTCGAAGAACGCGAGGAACTCGCCGAGCTCGCGTCGCGGTTCAGTCCCCAGTTCTGGATGGGCCTGGGCGGCGCCGAGGAATTCGCGCGTGGTTTGGTAGCGAATCGGCAGCGCGAATCGACCTTCGATGTAGGCGCGGAGGATGTCGGAGCATTCCAGCGCGACGTCGTAGGGCGTGAGCTTCTCCTGGCGCGCGCGCAATTCAGTGAGGCGACGTAACGCTTCGAGATGCGGGGGCGGTCCGGGTGGAAGCGGTGGAGCGGTGACGACCGGTGCGGGCCGTGACTTCAGCCAGCGGAAGACGAGGTAGGTGATGAGAGCAACCGTGAACAACGCCAGCGCCCAGATCCAGGGATTCTCCCACCACGCCGGGACGGGGACGAGCGTCAGGTCCTCGATGATGGTGGTGGAGTTTGTCATCGAAGGTCAGGCGACGCGTCGGCGCGCCTGGAGCGTGAGGAAGGTGCGCAGGGAGTTGTTCCACGGCTTGTCCGTGCGCAGTTCGAGATGGCCGATGCGCGAGCGGCGGAAGAATTCCTGTGCGGCTTCCTGGCGCTGGGCGGCGGCTTGTTCGTAGGCGGCGCGGACGGCTGGATCGCCGGTGTCGACTTCGAGCACGTCGCCGGTTTCGGCGTCTTGCACCAGCGCGAGTCCGACATCAGGTAAAGCCTGCTCGCGCGGATCGGTGAGCTGCAGGACGAGCAGATCGTGGCGTTGATTGGCGGACTTCAACGCGGCTTCGTAGCCTTCGTCATGAAGGTCGGTGAGCAGAAAGATCAGCGCGGGGCGATGCGTCACGCGTCCGGCGAAGTCTAACGCGTGTCTGAGATTTGTTCCCTCAGAGCGCGGCGTGTGGGTGAGAAGGTCGCGCAGCAGACGCTGGACATGCTGACGCGTCTTGCGCGGAGGCAGGTAGTGTTCGACCTCGCCCGTGAAGAGAATGAGCCCGACGCGGTCGTTGTTGCGAATCGCACTCATTGCCAACGTGCCGGCGAGTTCTGCCGCGAGTTCGCGCTTGGTGATGCCGCTCGTGCCGAAGTGTCCGCTGGCGCTCAGATCCACGATGAGCAGGACGGTGAGTTCGCGTTCCTCGACGAGGCGCTTGATGTAGGTCTTGCGCAGGCGGGCGCTGACATTCCAATCGATGCGGCGTACGTCGTCGCCCGGGCAATACTCGCGCACATCCACGAAATCCATGCCGCGACCCTTGAAGATGGAATCGCACTGGCCGGCCATGAGTTCCTGCGAAACCAGCCGCGAGCGCACCTCCACGCGGCGCAGGCGCTTCAGGAAATCCAGTGGGACCATATGCGGCGTGTGCGGAAAAAACTTACGGCACCGGGACTTTGCTGAGGATGGTCTGCACCAGCGAGTCGGTGGTGACTTCCTCGGCCTCGGCTTCGTAGGTGAGCAGGATGCGGTGGCGCAGCACGTCGAAGGCGATGGCTTTCACATCATCGGGCGAGACGAATGCCTGCCCTTGCAACAACGCATGAGCGCGGGCGGCGAGCGTGAGATTGATCGTGGCGCGCGGGCTGGCGCCGCAGCGGACCATGCGCTGGAGTTCCGGCAGCAGCTTTTCGCCGCGTCGGGTCGCGAGCACGAGTTTGATGACGTAGTTCTTGATCTGGTCGTCGACGTAAACCTGGTTCACGAGCTCCTGCATGCGGAGGATTTCCTCGGGCGTCACGACGGAGTTCAGCGTGAAGTTCGGCTTCGTGGTGGACATGCGGTCGAGGATGACGCGCTCCTCGCTCTCGCTCGGATAGCCGACGACGACCTTCAACATGAAGCGGTCCATCTGCGCCTCGGGCAGGGGATAAGTGCCTTCCTGTTCAATTGGATTTTGCGTGGCGAGAACGAGGAACGGCTCCGGGAGACGAAACGTTTGGTCGCCAATCGTGACCTGATGTTCCTGCATCGCTTCGAGGAGCGCACTCTGGACTTTGCTCGGCGCGCGGTTGATTTCATCGGCGAGCACGAGGTTCGCGAAGATCGGGCCGGTGCGCGTCGAGTAAACTCCTTTGACGGGATCGTAGATCAGCGTGCCGGTGATGTCCGCGGGCAAGAGATCCGGCGTGAACTGAATGCGTGCGAACGAGCAGTGCGAACTGCGCGCGAGGGCGTTGATGGTGGACGTCTTCGCGAGACCGGGCAGGCCTTCAAGCAGCACGTGGCCACGGGCAACGAGGCAGATGAGCAGGCGATCGATGAGCGATTGCTGGCCGACGATCTGTTTCTGCACTTCCTTGCGCACGGCGCCGAGATGCTCGGCGGCTTCGGTGACCTGCTTCTTCACTGCGTCTGTGATGTTCGACATAATTTACGGCAACAGTCCGGCGGCGAATCTGACGGGCTCGCGACCATGGTATTCAGCCCGAGGGAACCCAGCGGGCCCGAGGGAGGAATCGTTCGCGCGGAACATAGTCATCCCCAGTGTTCTCGGCAACCTTTCACGCCGGATAAGGCGTAATTGCAAACTCGCAGCGTGGGAATGCTAGTGCATCGCGGCTGGCGGTGCTGACCTGGGGGCATTATGATAATGGGATTGAGGGTCCGAGACGTCTTTGTTACTGCTCCAAGCGATTCATTCCGGTGCATCGTCTTTTTAACGCACCTCAAACGAGTGGCGTGCCCGAGTGATTCGAGACGCACGGAGGCGTTTCGTGGGCTTGTCTCAAGGACCACTGATTGGGCTTGTCTGGATTAGCGCGTGCCAAAAAAACGCTGTAATCGCCGTCATCCAGATTCTTCTGTGAAGCTATAGAAACCGAACTTGAAACCTGTTCGCTCATTCGTATGAACCGCTTTTCTGCTCAATCCGTATTATTGCTCCGGTGGCCAGTCCTCGCCGCGGTCCTAACTTTGATTTCGCTGACAGCATCGCCTGCAACCCGCGTCTGGACCGGTGCTTCAGCCACGAGCGGCAACTGGACCACCGCGGCGAACTGGCAGGGCAACGTCGTGCCGGTGGCGGGCGATGTGTTGCAGTTCGTTGACACCGGGGCGCGCAAGACGAGTAACACGAACAATTTTCCAGCCGGAACGTCGTTCTCCGTGATTAATTGCTTTGGGGCTGGCAGCTATCGGCTCCGCGGCAATTCAGTCACGATCACCAATTCCTTGAACGTCGGCAATCCGGCGGGCAGCCACATCGTCGATTTCGACATCACGTTCGCGCCGATCGAGGGTAGTCCGTCCATTGACGTCTTTGCTGGGGCCTCGAGCCTCACAATCAACGGCGACGTGCATCTAGGTACACACACGCTCTTAATCGATGGCGCAGGAGATGTCACCGTCGCCGGAGTCATTAGCGGTGCGGGCGGGGTCTACAAGCTTGGCTCAGGCACGCTTTCCTACACGGGACTGGGTGCGAACACATACTCGGGCTTGACCGTCGTCAGCGGCGGCGTCCTGCGGCTGAATCGCTACAATCTCGGAGCGGGCGGCGGAGGTTTGGTGTTCACCAGCGCAACTGCCATCGCAGGCGATCTCGCGATCGGCGACTTCGTCAGCACGCTCATCGGCGACATCGTGGTGCTGGATCGGGATAATCAAATCGCCAACTCCTCGACGGTTTCGGTATATCCGACCGGCAGTCTGGAACTGAGCGACGAGAACGAAACTGTCGGCGAACTCCGATTGCGCGGCGGCACAGTGACGACCGGCTCGGGCTTGTTGGCGGTGGACGGCGGCATCTACGCGTCGCTCCCGATCAACGTCAGCAAAGATTCAGTCATTGCCGGCCGTCTTTCGCTCGGCTCCCGAGGCGATGGCCCGCAGCTTTTCGACATAGCGCAAGGCGTTCAGCTCAACATCACTGCCCAGATTAGTGGTCCCGCCCCCGCGACATTGATCAAGACCAACCGCGGTGAACTTGTCCTCGTGGCTTCGAACACCTTTAGCGGCGACGTGGAAATCAAAGGTGGCACGTTGTCGATCCTCCACGGCTCGGCACTCGGAAATACCAACGGACAGACGCGATTGCTCAGCGGCTTCCTAGCGACGGACGAGCCGGGCGCGATTGGAGTCCCTGAGCATCTCATCGTGCCTGGGCCGGCCGGTCTCTTGCAGGCGCGCAACGGTTCGGTCTCTTGGCTCGGTCCCGTGCTGTTGAACGATGATCTCGATATCCAGATCGCTACGAACAAATCGCTCACCTTCGTCGGGCAGATCTCCGGCCCGGCTGGTTTCCGCAAGTATGGTCCCGGCACACTGACCCTCAAGACTCCCTACACCAACACCTACGCTGGCAGTACGCTCGTGCTGGAGGGCGACATGATTCTCGACGGCGTGTTGAATCAGCCGGTGATTCCCTCGGGGCCGCTGATCATTGGTGCGTCCCATCCGGTAGGCAGCCAGGCGGTGTCGTACATCAAGCAGCACCAAATCGGCGACGGAGTGGCGGTGACCGTCCGTGAAACTGGCGAACTCGCGCTCAATGGATTCAGCGACACGATTGGCTCGCTCGAAGGCACAGGGAAAGTTCTACTGGGTAGCGGCGCGCTTCAGGCCGGCGACAACGATTCTTCGACGCTCTTCTCGGGCGTCATCAGCGGAAGCGGAACCTTCACGAAATCAGGAACAGGAACACTGACGCTGACGGGAACCAACACCTACTCGGGCGTCACTTCGAACCTCAACGGCACGCTCCTCGTTCACGGAGTGCTTAGCTCGAGTTCTGCGGTGCAAGTGCGGCCGGGCAGCGTCCTTGGTGGCACCGGGCAGGTGCAAGCCGTCAGCGTGTTCGTCAACGGCACCGTGAGTCCGGGCGCCAGTCCGGGAAATCTTAAGGCGAGTTTGGTGCTGATGCCCTTGGGCACGCTTTCAGTGGAGCTCAACGGGACAACGCCCGGTGTTGACTACGACCAATTGACCGTCTCCGGCTCTGTGACACTCGGTGGCAACCTGCAAGTCTCGCTGGGATTCGCGTCCACCGTTGGGAACAGTTTCACCATCCTCAACAAGACCGGCCCTGGAGCCATCAGCGGAACGTTCAATGGTCTGCCGGAAGGCGCAACATTCCTAGCAGACGGAGTCCCGTTCCAGATCACCTACGTCGGTGGCAACGGCAACGACGTCGTCCTGACGCGCGCCGGTGCAGCGGCATCAAACATTACCGGCATCTCCGCTGTGACACCCGAGAAGTTGCAGATCACCGGTCAAGGCATTCCGTTCGTTACCTACATCCTCGAAGCCACAACTACTCTCGCCGCGCCAATCCCCTGGACACCGATTGCGACCAACGCCGCGAATGGGAGTGGGATCTACGAATTCGTGGATGCGCTGGGTGAGGCTGGCAATCCGCTGTTTCCCGTGCGTTTCTACCGTGTGGTTATGCCATGAAATGGTGCGGTCGGTGAATCTACATTAAACCTTCCGCCCCAGCATGCGGTTTAGCGAATCAGACGTCTGGTAGACGAGCGCTTCGGGGTAGTGCAGGTAAGGATGGAAATACTCGAACGTCAGATAACCGCGGTAACCCGTCGCATCGAGAGCGTCCATCACTGCCGGCCAGTTTGTGGTGCCGTCGAGCAGTGGGCGGAACGTTTCCAGCGAATAGTCCGTGCCCTTCTTCGTGTATTCCTTGAAGTGGATGTTCTGGATCCGCTTCCCGAGAATCGGCACCCAATGCTCCGCGTGCTGGAACATGGAGATGTTTCCCGTGTCGAAGTGAACGCGGATGTGTGGGCTGTTGAAGCTGTCGACGAAACTGTTCATCTCCATTGGCGTCATCAAGTAGCCGTTGAAGAAGATGTTCTCGATGTTGAGGAAGACGTTCAACTTCTCGGCTTGCGGCAGCAGTCGGGCGACAGCTTCACGGGCGCGTTTGTCGCAAACATCGTTGGGCACCGGCTCGTGGTCCGTGCGCCACGGGATATGCACGGCGCCGGGAACCACCAGGACATTCTGCACGCCCAGATCATGCGCGCATTGGGCAATCTTCCCGGCCAGTTCGATCCCGCGTTCGCGTTTCGTTGCGTCGTTGCTGGAGAGTGGATACGGCCAGAAGAGGAACGAGCAGAGTCCGCTGATCGCAATGCCGATCTCGTCTGCCATCTTGCGAATCTTCTCGTAGTCCTTCGTGCCGAACTTCGGCGAAAGATCATTGTCGAGGTCGTAGTTCAGCTCGATGCCATCGAAGCCCGCATCCTTCGCGAGTTGCAGACACTCCCGCAGGTTCATGCGGTCAGGGTAGGGGAACGCCCAAAGGTTGATCGACTTTTTCATGTCGTGACGTTTGAGCGAAGCGCGTCGAGCATCCGGTGGACGGGCGGCTTCTGCGGCGCCGACGCTGTCTGGTGCGAGTGCGCCCGCGGTCAGGGCGGACGCGGCGACGAGCGTGGATTTCAGGGCGTCACGACGTGAGAGATGGGAATCGGGAGTTTGCATGGCGCCTTGATGACAAGTCGTAGCAGAAGTTTCAAGGCCGACGCGTGGCAGAAATTCTGATCCCCACCGAAAGTCACCGTCGCAGAGAACTCAATGCTGCGGACAATGCCGCCGTGTAGTTCGAGATCGCAGGCTCAGTCAAATGCGTGGTCCGGACGAAACTCCCGTCGGGCATGGTCGCTGGAAGATTGGTGAGCGCCGCACCGTCAATCCAGCCGGACCATTCCGCCAGCATCGCATCGCGGAGTGCTGGATATTTCACGCCTGCAAAGCGCTCGGGCGCGGGCGTGATGCCGACGAAAAGCTTTACGCCGTCAGGAACCGCGGCGCGAAAGTTCTTGGATGCCTTTTCAAGCGTCCTCGCCAATCGATACTCCGGGCTGCCCGTCAACGGCTGAGGATCGGGATCGACTGCGCTCCCGCGATGAGCCGAAAGGTAGTGCTCAAGATCCGTGGTAAAACCGTAGCGTCGGCCATACGCGCCGCCCAGCGGCAAGGGCAGGGCACGGGCCAGCAGGCGGCCTTTGAAGATGTCGACGCCGAGCGCTTGGTTGAGTTGGCCATCCCAGAAACCGCTCGCGGCGTGATCGCGCCCAGCCCAGAAGTTCTCCAGAGCGTCCGCGTAGAACGTTTCGGCACCGAGTCGTCGCAAGGTCTCCGCGTGCATCAGTAGCACCACTGCGCGCAGGCGACCCGGATTGGCTCGGGTATATTCCCGCACCATGGCCGCATGCGAATTCACGTCGAGGAAACTGAAGGTTCCGAGATTAAGTACCGGCCGACGTAGCGACTCACCGAGCTGACGCGCGGAGACATTCATCAAGCACGAGGAATCTCCGAGGAGAATCACCTCCGCGTCCTGCGGGGAGCACGCCGCCTCGGCCTGATGAATCAAAACCGTGCGCTCGGTATCCAGCGTCGGACGCGGCGCGGGAAGCAGGTTGGACCGCGCCCCGACCTGCATCGCCACGGCGAAGACCACGAGCGGCAAGAGCGGTCCGAGCGCGAGCGGGAGCAAGGCTCGCGGCGAGAAGTCGCAGGTATGACTCTTCATTCCAAAACCGTCGATTTTGACCAATGGCAAAAATAATTGTTCACTTAAAGGGAGTTTGCATTTGGCAAGCGTGCTCTGAGGTGGACCCCGGTCGTTGGCCAGCTTTTGTCGGAACTATTTTCTGGTTTGGATCTGAAATAATTGTTCGGGTGCTATGCTTTGTGACTGTTGCTGACGCTCTCAGATGGACTTCTGCGCGTCCAGCCATTCGATCGCCGTGGCTGGGGTCCCTCCCGATTGGCCGCCGTGCGCGCACCTTGCTCGGTTCTCCCAATAAGCCGATTAACCCGAAGTGGTCGCGGATGGCATAGGTCCTTGGTCATCCACCAGTCGTTCTGAGGCTGATGCAGCGACGCAGAAGGTCGAGCGACTCGTTGCGATTTCTACCTAGCTTTACGTTGCCGCGCTACCGCACACTTCATACTAACCTTTGCCAACCACCACACCATCCGGCCGCACCAGTCCGTTCAAACTCCGATCGTGCGTCGTCAGACGATTGCAGTTTTTGGTTGTCTTGGGATGGCTGCTGAGTTCGGACCGCGCGGCGCCCGTGGAAATTGTTTTGCAGAGTTCTCAGGAGCAGGAGGTGCTTGGTTTGGTTTACAGCCCGGATGGACGGACGTTGGTTTCCTCCGGCGAGAGCGAGGCGATCCGGGTGTGGGATGCAGAGACAGGCGAGCTGGTGAGGCTGTTGCCGGGGCACCCGGAACGCGTGCGCGGACTGGCGATGAGTCCCGATGGCAAGTTGATTGCCTCTTCTGGCACCGACGGCTCCGTGAAGGTTTGGGATTATCGCGCCGGGCGGTTGCTGCACACCTTTACCAATCATGTCGGCAAGTGGACGCGCGATGTGGCGTTCAGCCCTGATGGGCGTTTTCTGGTACCGGCGGCTTACAATGGCAAGTTGAGCGTCTGGGATTTGGCGAGCGGAAAGGTGGTTCGCACCATTCCCATGCCCGGTCGCACGGCGGATGTTCTTTTTACTCCGGACGGCCGTTCCATCGTGGCCGCGTCGCGTGAAGATGATGCTCCACTGATTCGCTTCATTGATTTCGAGACCGGCCGGGTGGGACTGGCGCTAAACCATTCAAATATGTTGGCGGACATTGCCATCACAAGGGATGGACGCTGGCTGGCCTCGGGCAAAGGTGGTGGCGAAGTCCGTTTGTGGGAACTGCCCGCCGGGCGTCTGGTCCGGCTGCTCCAGGCGACCGAGAAGAAGGGGATAGTCGAAGCGGTCGCGTTCAGTCCGGACGGACGGATTCTGGCGGCCGCCGTGAACAATATTGTCTACCTCTGGGAGCGCGCGAGCGGGCGATTATTGCACCGACTGACGGGCATCAATGAATCGGTGAACTCGTTGGCGTTCAGTCCGGACGGAGAAGAACTCGCCAGTGGCAGCGCCGATGCGGCGATCCGGCAGTGGCGCGTTCGCGATGGGAAATTGAAGCGCCTAATTGGCCAGCGCCCGCCTGGCATGCCCGTGACGAGTCTCGCCTTCAGTCCCGACGGACGATACGAGGCGCAGGGCACCGCCAACGGCCGGTTGCGCGTGTGGAACGCCCAGGAGGGGACGTTTGTCCATGAGCGATTGGGGCACGAGGGAGCCATTTCCAGCCTGGCCTTCACAACGGACAACACCTGGCTTTGTTCAGGCGGTGCGGATCGCAAGATGCGCGTCTGGCAGCCGGGGAACGGCTCGCTGTCCGCTGTGTATCCAAACTTTGATCGCGGGGACGGGATGGGAACGCTGGCGGTTGGTGGAAGCAAAAGCTGGGTGGCCACGGCCACCGGCCCGTGGGGCGGCGCTGAGTCTGACAGTAGCATCAAGCTCTGGTTGGTGATGTTCGATCGCCCCGTCCGTGTGCTTCAGGGGCATCGGGCCGAAGTCCGTTCGGTGGCCTACGGTCCACGGTCTGACCTGCTCGCGAGCCTCAGCGATGACGGCACGATCAAACTCTGGAACTCAGTGAACGGAGATTGTCTGCGCACGCATACGAATGACGCGCCGATGAAGGTTCTGGAGTTCAGTCCCGGCTCGAAATGGCTCGCGGCGGGAATGTCCGACGGAACCTTGCGCGTGCTGAATACGAACACGCTGGCGGTCAGTCGCAAATGGCGCGCTCACCAGCGCTTCGTGCAATCACTCGCCTTCAGCGCCGACAGACGCTGGCTGGCGACGGCGGGTGGCGATCAAACCGTCGCGGTGTGGGACTGGAATTCCGGAACGGAAGTCCACCGATTCACCAACGTGACGTCGCAATATTTGCCGCTGGCGTTCCTGCCCGGACAGCCCGTTCTGGCGTTTGCCCAGCGAGACGACATGGTGGTTCGCACGCGTCGATACCGGCGAAGTGTTCTTCCAAAGAGTTCAGTTTCCCGATGGCGAATGGCTGGCCTACAATCCCTCGAAACCGTTTTATCAATCCTCGCCGCGCGGCGATGAACACGCCCGCGTCCGGTTCGAAGGCCAACTGAATCCGGTCTATCCGCTCGAGCTGTATCGCAAGGAACTTCGTTGTACGACGAATCTGCTCGCCGCTCTTGCCGGCCCGTCGCCGCAACTCGCTCCGAAAAACTTCGCGCTCTGGTGGCATCGCTATCCCTACAAGAACGCCTGGTTCTACAGCGCGATCACGGCGCTCGCGGCGCTGGTGGGAATCTCGCTTTGGCGCGGTTGGAATGCGGAACGCCGCCGACGCGCCCAGGAAGCGTTCTCGCGGCAACTGCTCCAGTCCCAGGAAGCGGAGCGCAAAAGAATCGCCGCCGAATTGCATGACAGCCTGGGTCAGAATTTGTTGATCATCAAAAACAGGTTGTATCTGTCGCAGCGTGACGCCGCTGTCGCTTCTCCCGACGGATCGCTGGAGGAGATTTCACAATTGGTCACGCAAACGATCAATGAGGTGCGGGAGATTTCTCATAACCTTCGTCCCTACCAACTCGACCGGCTCGGTTTGTCGAAGGCCGTGCAGGCGGTCGTGAAGAAAGTCGCCGACTCGGCCTTGCTGCGCATCGAGAGCGAACTTGCGAACATCGACGGGTTGTTCAGCGCGGAAGGCGAGATTCATTTCTACCGCATCGTGCAGGAGAGTCTGAACAATATCCTCAAGCATTCCGATGCGGCCACGGCGCGCATTGCCATCGTGAATGGCG
>JADJPG010000089.1 GCA_016713365.1 Verrucomicrobiota bacterium
TCAGGATACGTTCTGAGTCCGGGCGTGATGAAGATTGGGCCGCAGAAAGCCAGCATTTCGTTCGTGAGCGACTCTACAAACGCAGCTACATGCTCAGGCGGGTGATTCATTGTTTTCAGTTCCCAACACAGCAAGCGTAATCTCCTCGACCTCTCCATCGCGAGTCAGAATGAATGTGCTCAAGGTGAGGTGCTGCAAGTCTGGGTCTTTCTTAAGCAGAATGGGGCACTCGTTCAGAGCAGAAAGAATCGGACTCGTATTCTGAACCAGCGAGAAGCCAATCCGAAGTTGGCCTTGTGTTCGGGAGAATCGTGCATCGGCAGATGCCTGAACGATTCGGAAGGCGACCGATTCGTTTCCGGCTGACACGAACAACTTGCCCTCCGCTTCAATGCCTATCGGTCGCGAAACAATCCGCGTGACAACGAACGGCATCCAGCCAGCCTCAATCCACGCCGCGAGGCGTGGCTGTGCTGTGACGAGCGCGGGTATCCCACCCGCCGCTGGCTCATTGCGTTCGCCTGCCTCCGAATCCGGCTCGCCCGGTTGGGTTGTCGCACCGACAAGGAAACGTGCTCGGCTTTCGGCGGATGAGAAATGATGCTGAACGACGGGATTGTCAGTGCATGGATGCTTTGGCCACGGTGGGCCAAGCTCATCGAAGAACACTCTGCCGCCATAAGGAGACTGGTAGAAATAGACGCTCGCGCCACAGACAGGACAACGCGCATTTGGGTTGACGTAGCTCGGATACGTGATGAATGGGAACTCGAAAACCTCTCCCTCGCTCGTTGAACGAAATGAGGAATAACCACGACCGCCACCGTAACCGCCGCCACGACCGCTGCAAGAACCCGACGGATGAATGGGGATTGCGCCGAATCCATTGTTAATAAATTCGATTTCCTCACCGCAGTGGTAGCAAAAGGCCATTGTCGCTTGCTTTGGTTTACTCTAATTCGGGTTTGGTCACAACCACGTAGGGATTGGTTTCCATTTACGAACTGTGACCCAAGATAGCTTGTGCCTCGCAACCTTGGGCTAGAGGCGGATGCTATTGATTCGTGACGGCCACGAAACTTCCTTCGACGCAATTCCCTCGGGATGTCGGACGGTCAATTCAGTGCCCGCAGATTTTTACAAGTTTACCTTTCGCAGTCGCAGCGCGTTGGTGATGACCGAAACCGAACTCAAGCTCATGGCCGCGCCCGCGATGATGGGACTGAGCAGCACGCCCAAGAATGGATAAAGCAAACCCGCTGCGACGGGAATTCCGAGCGCGTTATAGACGAACGCGAAGAACAGGTTCTGCCGGATGTTGCGCATCATGGCGCGGCCAAGTTTGATCGCGCGCACGATGCCGCGCAGGTCGCCTTTGACGAGCGTGACCCCGGCGCTCTCCATTGCGATGTCCGTGCCCGTGCCCATCGCGATGCCCACATCGGCGGCGGCGAGCGCGGGCGCGTCATTGATGCCATCGCCAGCCATGCCGACGATGCGACCCGCCGCCTTGAGCGTTTTTACTTTCTCATGTTTGTCGTGCGGCGTGACGCCCGCTTGGAAATCGGCGATGCCGAGTTTGCGGGCGACGGCTTCGGCGGTGCGCGGATTGTCGCCGGTGAGCATGAGGACGTTCACGCCGAGTTCGCGCAATTCGGCGAGCGCCTGCGAAGTGGTGGCTTTCACCGGATCGGCCACGGTCAGAACTCCGGCGGCGCGGCCATCAACGGCGACGAATATCGCGGTCGCACCTTCGGCCTGGCGGGGAGCGGCGAGCGTTTCGAGTGCCGCGATGTCGGTCACTCCGTTCTCGCGCAGGAAGTCGGGTTTGCCAACCAGCACGCGGCGTCCAGTCACAGTGCCCGCCACACCGCCTGCGGTCGTGGACTGAAAATCCTTCACGGATTCCAGCGGAAGTTTTTGCTCGTTGGCGGCGGCGACAACGGCGTGCGCCAGCGGATGTTCGCTGCCCTGTTCGAGCGAGGCGGTGAGGCGCAGCAATTCCTTCTCGTCAAACCCGCCGACTGGCAACACCTGCGCCAGCTTCGGCTTGCCCTCGGTGAGCGTGCCGGTTTTGTCCACGGCGAGTGTGTCGAGTTGAGCGAGCTTCTCGATGGCCTCGGCGTTGCGAATGAGCACGCCAATTTGAGCGCCGCGACCGATGCCGACCATCACGCTCATGGGCGTGGCGAGTCCGAGCGCGCATGGACAAGCGATGATGAGCACGGCGACGGCATTGGTGATAGCAAAGGCGAGTCGCGGCTCTGGCCCAAAAGCAAACCAAGCGACAAACGTGATTGCGGCAATGGCAAGCACGGTCGGAACAAACCAACCAGCAACTTTGTCCGCCAACGCCTGAATCGGCGCGCGACTGCGTTGGGCTTGTGCGACCAGATTCACGATTTGCGCGAGCATCGTTTCGCTGCCGACGCGCTCGGCCTTCATCACGATGCCGCCGGTGGTGTTCACCGTGCCGCCGGAAACTTTTGCGCCAAGGGCTTTCTCCACTGGCAACGGTTCGCCGGTGAGCATGGATTCATCCACGGATGTGCGGCCTTCCACAACTTCGCCGTCCACGGGAATTTTCTCGCCGGGGCGGACGCGCAAACGGTCGCCCGGATGCACGGCATCAAGCGGCACGTCTTCGTCGCCTTGCGGCGTGACGCGGCGGGCGGTTTTTGGCGCGAGGCCGAGCAACGCTTTGATCGCGCCGCTGGTGCGCTGGCGGGCGCGCAGTTCCAACACCTGGCCGAGCAACACGAGCACGGTGATGACGGCAGCGGCTTCAAAGTAAATCGCTGGCTTGCCACTGTGACCCGACGCGGGCGGAAATGCCTGCGGAAAGAACATGGCCACGGCACTGAAGACATACGCCGCACCCACGCCCAGCGCGATGAGCGTGAACATATTCAAACTGCGGTTCACCAGTGAGCGAGCGCCGCGCACGAAGAAAGGCCAGCCCGCCCACAAGACGACCGGCGTGCTGAGAATGAATTGTCCCCAACGCGACGCTTCGCCGTTCAGCCATTCGGCATGACTCCACGCGGGCACAATATGCGCCATCGCCACGATGAACACCGGCAAGGTCAACGCTGTGCCGATCCAGAAGCGGCGCGTCATGTTCCGCAACTCGGAGTTGTCTTCCTCCACATCGCTCTCGGCGGCGACGGTTTTTGGTTCGAGCGCCATGCCGCACTTGGGGCAGTCACCGGGATGGTCCTGCTCGATCTCCGGGTGCATCGGGCAGGTGTAGATGGTTTTCGCGGTCGGCTTCCACGCGGGATTTCGTTCCAACGCCATGCCGCATTTCGGACAATCACCCGGCATGTCCGACTCCACGCCGGGACACATCGGGCAAAAGTATTTTGCGGCGGCGGAAGGCGTCACCGCTGCGTGTATCGTGACCGTGATGAGAATGGTCGTGGTGCGCGTGAGTGCCGGCGCTTGCCTTGCCGCCGCAACAGGAATGTCTTCCGCCCTGTGCTTGTGTTCGTGGATGTCGTGGTCGGCGTGTTCGCTTTTGCCGCCGCAACAACCGCCGTCCGTTTTGGCGGGCGCGCTTTGCGAAAGGAACTTCTTCCGGCAGTGCTCGCTGCAAAAGTAAAACGTCTTTCCCTCGCGCTCGGCACGGAGCGCCGTCGTTTCATCCACCTTCATTCCGCAGATCGGGTCTTTGGTCATAACTTTGCCTTTTGCACCGGGATTTCAAATTGGCAATCGCTCCATTCACCCAAGCATAACACGTCTATTTTAAGATATTTTCCAATTTGTTCGCAGCAGCGATAGGCTTTACCCGGTTATCGGCCAGCAGCTAGGATTTCAGAGTGAAATCGATGGAAGAATCCGTGCTAAAAAACCTGCACACGTTTGTGGGATTTGCGCGCAAGCGCGTGGGCGATCCGCATCTCGCCGAAGACGTGGTGCAGGAAAGCCTCGTCAAGGCGCTGGCTTCCACCAAGCAACCGACGAACGAGGAGGATACGGTGGCATGGTTCTATCGCATTTTGCGCCGCTCCATCATTGACCTCTATCGCCGTCGCGATGCGCGGAAGCGTGCAATGGAGCAGTTTGAACAGGAACTTCCAGACGCTGCGACGGGGAACGTCGAACGGTTGCTTTGCCAATGTTTCAAGCGACTGCTTCCCGCCGTGCCGGAGCAATACCGCGATTTGCTCCAGCGTGTTGATTTGAACGGGGACGATCCCGCCGCCGTTGCCGCTTCACTTGGGTTGACCAAAAATAATCTCACCGTGTGCCTGCACCGCGCACGCAAACATCTTCGCGAACAACTGTCGCACACCTGTCGGGCGTGCAGCAAACACGGTTGCTTGGACTGCACTTGTGATGATAAGGAGACTTGAGTTCACGCTCGCAAATCGCATTTACTATCCACATGAAAACAATGCTCTCTCTGATTCCAGTTGTTGGACTGATTTTTCTTTCCGCCTGCGCTTCTGGACCTGCTACGAGTCGTGCGACGGGGAAAGTGGAAAAGCCCATGGTAGTGGAGGCCGGTTGCGGCCAATGCTTGCTTGGACTTAAAGGTGAGAAAAAAGGCTGCGACCTAGCCGTGCGAATTGAAGGTAAGAGTTACTTTGTGGACGGGTTCAAAATGAACGATTTTGGCGATGCGCACGCCGATGACGGCATGTGCAAAGCCACCCGCCAAGCCAAAGTCACCGGTGAGATCGTAAACGGTCGTTTTGTCGCATCCTCTTTCAAACTGCTTCCAGCCGAAAAACACAACTGATGAATCACCATGATGACTCCTCGCGTCAGTAAAGTCGCGCTCACGGCGCATGTCACTTCATCGCTTGGTTGGATTGGTGCAGTCGTCGCATTCCTGGCTTTGGCCCTCGCCGGGCTCACCAGCAAGAACGATCAAACCGTTCGCGCTGCCTATCTCGCGATGGAGTTGATTGGTTGGGGTGTCATTGTCCCATTCAGCATTGCTTCGCTTCTGACGGGATTGGTTCAATCGCTCGGAACATCGTGGGGTTTGTTTCGGCATTATTGGATCGTAGCGAAGCTGTTGATAACGGTTTTCGCCAGCGCCCTGCTCCTGGTTCACATGCAGGTGGCGAGTCGCATGGCAAGCGTCGTCACGGGAGCATCATTTGGCGCGTCCGATTTTCATAACATGCGCATCCAACTTGTGGGTGATGCGGTCGCAGCCCTCGTTGTGTTACTGATCGCGACGGTGCTTTCAGTGTTCAAGCCGCAAGGGTTGACTCCATTCGGACGCAACCAGAGTATGCGCCCGGACACGTTTGAGCAAACCGGCGTGCCACGTTGGGTGCGCCTGTCCGGCATAATCCTCTTCGTTGCCCTCGCGGCTTTCGTTCTTATCAAGCACCTCGCAAGCGGTGGCCTTAGCCATCACATGCGGTAGAGGCTAAAGCCCACCGCGACACACTTCTTAGTTCTTGGTGATGCCCTTGAGCACGCGGTAACTTTCAATCTTTGCCAGCCGCGCCATGTGCGGCCCGGGGTCTTTCTCAAACGTCTCCATGCAGTGCGGACAACACAGGTTCACCATGATGCCGCGATGGTTGATCTTGGCGAATCCGCCGCCGTGTTCGACGTTCTTGCCGCACACCACGCAAGCTTCCACGTTGTTTTGATAGCCAATGGTGTCTTCGATGCTCATAGGTTCGCGGCGGCCGTTATTTGAGCGCAGACACTTTCGCGAGTTCCACTTCATGTTCCTTTTTCTCGATCTCGACGAAAATCTCACTCAGTTCCGCCCAGGTCTTTTTCTTCGGCTTCGGGCCTTTGATCCATTCCACCTGACGACCACGCCAGAGGGAATAGATGGCCGGAACGATTTCAAGCGTCAGGATGGTTGAGGTCACGAGTCCGCCGATCATCGGCGCAGCGATGCGCTGGATGGCTTCGGCACCAGCACCATGTGCCCACAAAGCTGGGACAAGGCCAAAAGTAATCATGCACACGGTCATCAGCTTGGGACAGACACGCTGCACCGCGCCATAAGTAATCGCTTCAAACAGGTCGTGCTGGGTTTTCATCTTGCCCGCCTTCTGGTAGGCGTGGAACGCCTCGTCGAAATAGATGATCATCACGGTGCCCGTTTGGGCGGCGAGACCAGAGAGCGCGATGATGCCGACCCACACCGCGATGCTCAGATTGTAATTCATGATCCAGAGAAACCAGATGCTGCCGGTCATGGCGAACGGAATGGACAACAGGATGATGAACGTCTCGGGGATGCTCTTGAAGTTCATGTAGAGCAACACGAAGATCAGCGCCAGCGTGATGGGAATGACCACCTTGAGGCGCTCTTTGACACGGAGCATATATTCATATTGCCCGGTCCATTCGATGCGGTAGCCCGCTGGCAACAGGCCGGCTTTCTCGATTTTCTCCGCCACGGCTTTTTTGGCGTCGGCCACGTAGCCGCCGATGTCGCGGCCCGTCATATCCACATAGACCCAGCCGGTTAGCGAGCCGTCTTCGTTCTTGATGAGCGGCGGGCCAATGGTGGTCTTAAACTCCACCAACTGACCAAGCGGAATTTGCGCGATTTGCTGGCCGCGCACCGGAGCGCTCGCTGCGGCCATCGTTTCGGAATCTCCGCTGCCGACATCGGGACTCATACCGCCCTGTGCCATGGGCACCAACACGCGCTTTAACTTGTCCACATCGTCGCGCAATTCCCGGCTGTAACGGACGTTGATCGTGTAGCGTTCGCGTCCCTCAATGGTGCGGTCAATGGCCATACCGCCGATGGCATTTTCCACCAGCATCAACACCTCCTCCACGTTCAGCCCATAGCGGGCGATTTCCTCGCGGTTGGGGGTGATGTCGAGATACAAGCCGCCGGTGGTGCGTTCTGAATAGACGCTACGCGTGCCGGGCACCTGGCGCATGACCGATTCCAAATGTTCGCCGAGCTTGCCAATGACGGTGAGGTCCGAGCCGAAAATCTTGATGCCGATGGGAGTGCGGACCCCGGTGGAAAGCATATCAATGCGCGCCTTGATCGGCATGGTCCAGGCATTGACCTGGCCGGGAATCTGCAAGGCTTCGTCCATTTCCTGCACGAGTTCATCCCAAGTGATAGGGCGAATCTCCGGCCAAATCTTGCCCAATCCTTTTCTGATCCATTCCGGCGTCCAGCTTGAATACCACCGCTTTTGCGAGACTTTGCGCCACTCCTTCTCCGGCTTGAGTTGCACAACGCTTTCAAACATTTCCAGCGGCGCAGGGTCGGTGGCGGTTTCCGCGCGACCCGCTTTGCCGTGAACACTGATCACTTCGGGAAACTGCTTGATGATGCGATCCTGAATTTGCATGAGCCGCGTGGCCTCCGTGATGGAGACAGTGGGCAGCGTGGTGGGCATGTAGAGAATCGTTCCCTCGTTATTGGGCGGCATGAACTCGGTGCCCAGCTTCTTGAAGATCGGAACAGAGGATGCCACGGCCACGAGAGCGATAGCGATGGAAAGGACACGTCGGGTCATCAGCGCGCTGACCCACGGATAATACAACCGGTGAATGAAGCGGCTGATGGGATGCCTGTGTTCGGGAATTACCTTCGCGCCCGTCATCAGCACGATGAGCGCCGGGCCGATGGTGATGGAGAGGAAAGCGGCCCAAGCCATCGTGAACGTCTTGGTGAATGCGAGCGGCTTGAACAAACGGCCTTCCTGGGCTTCCAGCGTGAACACCGGCATGAAGCTGACCGTGATGACGAGCAACGCGAAGAACAGCGGTTTGCCCAATTGTTTGCACGCCATGATGATGATTTCTTGGCGCTGCCTCCGGTTTAATCCTGATGGTGCATGTTCTAGTTTCTTGTGGACGTTTTCCACCATCACGACGGCTTCGTCCGTGATGACGCCGATGGAGATCGCAATACCGGCCAACGACATGATGTTGGCAGTAAGTCCCATGAAATACATTGGGATGAACGCCAGCGCCACGGCGATGGGCAGTGTGACGATGGCCCGCGCCGCACCGCCGAAATCAAGCAGGAACACGATGATCACAATCGCGACGATGATGGATTCCTCGATGATCGTCCGGGTCAGCGTCTGGATGGCCCGATTGATCAAATCGGAGCGGTCATAGGTGGTGACAATTTCCACTCCGGGCGGGAGCGAGGATTTGACGTCGGCCAACTTGGCTTTGATCCGGTCAATGACTTGAAGAACATTCTGCCCATAACGCACCACGACAATGCCGCCCACCGTTTCGCCCTCGCCATTCAAGTCCGCTGCGCCGCGCCGCATTTCCGGCCCGAGTTGAATGTTTTCGGCCACGTCGCGCAACAAGACGGGGTTGCCCTTCGCATCATTGCCCACCACGACGAGCCGCAAGTCATCAAGCGACTTGATGTAGCCGTGACCGCGCACGAGGTAAGTCGTGCCAAATCGCTCCATCTCGCGTCCGCCCACGTCGTTGTTGGAACTGCGGATGGCGGAAACGACCTTGGTGATCGGGACGTTGTAGGCGAGCAGTTTGTTAGGATCAATTTCAACCTGATACTGTTTCTGGAATCCGCCGAAGGTCGCCACTTCCGCGACGCCTTCCACGCTTTGAATCCAATAGCGCAAGTGCCAGTCCTGGAACGAGCGAAGTTGGGCCAGATCGTTCGTGCCCGATTTGTCCACCAGCGCGTATTGAAATCCCCAACCCACGCCCGTCGCGTCGGGGCCAAGAGTGGGCGTAACCCCGGACGGCAGTGATCCGGTCAACGCCTGCATGTATTCCAACACTCGGGACCGCGCCCAGTAGATGTCCGTGCCGTCCTTAAACACAACATAGACGAACGAATAACCAAAGAAGGAATAGCCGCGCACGACGCGCACGTTGGGCGCGCTGATGAGTTTGGTGACGATGGGGTAAGTGATCTGGTCTTCAACGAGGTTTGGGCTGCGCCCTTCCCACTGCGTAAAGATAATGACCTGCGCATCGGACAAATCAGGCAGCGCGTCCAGCGGCGTATTGCGCATGCAGTAGATGCCGCCCGCTAACAGCGCTCCAATCAGCATGAAGACGGTGAACTTGTTACGTGCGCTCCACTCGATGATCCGCTCGATCAACGCGTCCTTGCGCGGCGTATGATCCGGGGCTGGTTCTGGTGTGTTCATGGGCGTGTCAGACATGCGTGTTCTCCCGCTTTCAATGTTGATGTCCCCCGGCTGCGCCCATGCCAGAGATGGACGCCTTCAATTGGCTTTCGGAATCCACCAGGAACAATGCGCGCATGACGACTTTTTCGCCGGCACTCACACCGTCGAGCACTTCGTAGTAGTCGTCCGTCTTGAACCCGATCTTGAGTTCGCGCGGCTCCAGATGTTCGTCGGCGCGTTGCACGAAGGCGACAAAGCGCACTCCTGTGTCTATGACGGCGCTCGCCGGCACGGTCAGCACCTCGCCAAACGAAGCGTTCACTTCCACGTTGCCCCACATCTGCGGACGCAGTTCAGATTTCGGATTATCCACCCCCAGCCGGATTTCCGCGCGTCGCGTCTGCGGATCAATGTGTGGATAGATGAACGTGATCGTGCTTCGTAGGTCTTGTTGCCCAGATACGGAAGAACGACCCGCGCCTTTTGGTCCACTTTGATCAACGGCAATTCGTATTCATACACGTAGGCCCGCAGCCAGAGATGCGAAAGGTCGGCAATCTCATAGAGCGTGTCACCCGCCATGAACGCTTTGCCCGCCACGGCGGTTTTGGCCACGACATGCCCGGACGCCGGAGAACGCAACAATACTTCATCGGTGGGCTGGCCGTTTTGTTCAAGCGCGCGGACTTCCTGTTCGCCGATCTGCCAGAGTGATAATTTTCGCCGCGCGGATTCGAGAAGACGGCGGGCCGAATCGTATTGCGGGTCAGCGGTGCTGTTCTTCAACTTCTCGAAGTGCTGAAAGGCCAGCAAGTATTCATTCCCGGCGGAATACAGTTCCGGGCTGTAAACCGTGAGCAAGGGATCACCCTTTTCGACTTGTTGACCGGTGAAATTGACTTTGAGTTCGCGCACCCAACCGCCAAAACGCGGGGCGATCCTGGCCAGCTTGGTTTCGTCATGCTCGAACGTGGCGGTCGTGCGGATCAATCGCGACAACTCGCGTTTCTCCACGACCCCGGTCGTCAGCCCGATCAATTGCTGCTTGTCGGGTGACAGCGAAATGGCGATGCGACCGGGGACGGGAGGCGCGGATGTGGCTGTCGCGTGTCCTTCGTGACCGGGAGGCGACTCTTTCTTCTCGACCAGCTTCATGCCGCACTTGGGGCAATCGCCGGGTTTATCCTGCACATACTCAGCCCCCATTGGGCAGTAGAATTGGCCGGGCTTAACCTGCGCAATCTTGTCATCCGGTGCCGGGGCGACAGGCTTGGCGGCGGCTTTGTCGTCCTTGATGGGGACGAGCTTCATGTTGCAGATGGGGCAGTCGCCTGGCCTGTCGCTCACGTAAGTGGGGTGCATCGGGCAGTGATACTTCTGCCCGGCGTTGGCGGAATCGGATTTCTTGCAGCCGACGAAAACCAACGCGAGCGCCAGGGCAAGCAACGGAAATACGAGGAGTTTTTTCGCGATCATAAAGTTTACTTTGCAGGAGTCGCCGGGGACGAAGCCGTTTCAGCAGCAGCACCACAACCGGCGTGAGCTTGTGGCGTGTCAATCGGCGGATGCCCGGGCGGCAGGGTTAATTTTGTTGCATCCGGCTTCGGGCAGCAACCGTGCGGCTGTTCGGGGGCTGCATGTTCGGGGACTCCACATCCGGCGTGCGGGTTCGTGTTTTTGTCGCCAGAAGCGACGGTCAGCGCCATGCCACACTTTGGGCAACTACCGGGTTTGTGACTCACAACTTCGGGGTGCATGGGACAGGTATAGGGCTGGCTGGCGCTTACCTTTTTGGTCGCGTTCTGGAGACGAGCCGGCACGTCGAAATAGAGTCCGGCGGCGGCTCCGACGAAAATGGTCAGAAGCAGAATGCCAATCAGGGGTAGGTGTTTGCCGATGAATTTCATGGTTGGTGCTTGTTGGAGTGTTTGACTGAGAGAGAAGGAACTTCTGGCGGCGCGGCCAATACTGGAGCGCCTGTTGGTGGGACGCCCGCGATCAGCAAGGACACGTCCGCCAGAAGAATCTCCCGGCGCACGCGCGCTTCGACTTCAGAAAGTTGGAAATTCAGCAGGGTGCGCTCGGCATCCAGCAGGTTGAAGAAATCAATCTGGCCGGATAAGTAACCAGCCCGCGCTATTTCGAGCGATTGTCGCGCTTTCGGCATGAGTTGATTTTGCAGCAAGGCCAGCGTGCGGGTAACTTCACGGTAGTCGTAGCTCTTCATCGCGAAGTCCACCGTGAGCATGATTTGCTCGGAGGTCAGCCGGGCTTCCGCCGCGCGCTTACTGGCTTGGGCGGCGGCGATCTGAGCCGCGATTTTATCGCGCCAAAGAGGGAGCGTCATACCCGCGAGCGGACGGAACATCGTAGGTGAGGCTTTCGCGTCCGCCATCAAGCCCAGGCTGAAATCCGGCACTTTGGATTTGGCCGCCAGCGTGATGTTCGCCTCCGCCAGACGCACGTCGGCTTCCATCGCTTTGAGACGCGGGTTGCGAGCGAACGCCGCGGCCAACACGTCGTCCGCGTTCAAATCCAGCGGCGTGGTTTCAAATGCGGCGGGCACGGGTGGGTCAGATTGCTCCCGCGTCAGTCCCAACGCTCCCTTGAACTGCGCGAGCAATGGATTGCGAGAATCTTCAAGATTGACGATTTCAGTCGTCAGTTGGTCCTGCTCAATCTGAGCGCGATAGACATCTTGCAGCGTCACCTTGCCCACGTCGTTTTGCGCGCGGGCGATCTTTTCCAGGTCAGCGTTCAAATCGAGCGTCTGGCGGTTGATGCGGATGCGCTCATCAAGGAAATGGAGATTGTAATAAGCGCGCTTGACCTCGAATGCGGTCTGGAGCGCGGCGGACTCAAAGCTGAAGTATTTCGCCTGGCTTTCGGCAGTGGCCACGCGTGCGGCGGCCTTGAGCTTGCCCGGGCCGGGAAACATCTGCATGAATCCCGGCATCACCGTCATCACGATGTCACTGATGTCCGACTCAAAAGTGAGCTGCGGATCAGGCAGCGACCGTTCGACGGTGATGCGCTCGACCGATGCCGCCCAATTGAAATACGCGGCCTCGACCTGCGGTTGGTTGAGCATGGCATAGCGCAGAAAATCGCCGAGCGCGGAATTGGTGTTCAGTTCCGGCAACGCGGGGCGCTGGCCGTCGGGACGGAAAACCTGCGCGACGGCCCGCGAATCTTTCCGGGCGGAACGCTCGCCCTGGGTCGGGATGCCTTTGCAGCCAGCGAGAACCGCCACGACGAACAGCAGGCCCACGGAAGATCCGATCCAGCGGCGGCAGGTGATGGTATCCGGTGAATTCATGTTCTTAGTGACAGGAACCTTGGTGGCTGGAGTGATCAGATGCACCGCCTCCGCCGTGGCCCGTGCTGGCGCATCCGGCAAACACGAGCGTTGCCGCTAATGCAGCGATGAGCGCAACAATGGTGAAATTGAGTCGTGAGGGGGTTGATTTCGGTTTCATCGTGGTCATTTTTGACTTTGTTTTGCTATCGCAACGGCTCCGCCACTGTTTCGCGCAGCGGAGCCGTTTAAGTGTCCGTTTCGGATTCGGGAGCTTTTATTTCTCGCTCCACGCTGTCTAATACGTCTACTTTGGCCTGACCCTCCAACTTTTTTGCGCGGCCCCGGTTCAGTGGATTGTCCGGTATGTCTCAAATAAGGTGCTGAACGATCCACGGCGTGGTGTCTGCGGGATAGTGAATTCGGACGGAGTCTCGCGTCTCCAAAAGCTGGGGTTCGATTCGCAATCCACCATTCGCCCAAAAGCGGGAGCGGTCGTCCCACTGAAATACGATTGGAGCTGAATCCGATTCTAACGGAGCAACGGTCAGCAAATGACTGGCGAGGTCAACGGATTGAATCGTGCCGTTGAAAGATGGTCCATGCGGCGTTTTCCACGAGCCGGTCGAGCAACCGGCGGCAAAGAAGATGATCACGAGCGCGCACGCTGCGATGGCGGCCAACAAAATCCTTCTGGTTGTGCCAATCATAGTGAAAGTCGTTCAGTCGGCGTTATCGCTAATGTGCTGCCTGCGCAGCAGCGACAGGCTTGATCCTCCGTGGTAAGAATCGTGACACTGCGAACAACATAGCGACCGACTTCCTTTCGATAATAAAACCGCACACTGCGACCGGGCTGGAGCGATTCGGCAGTAGTCTTTTCGCCGAGTGAGAACAAACGGGTAATCCAACTGGCGTCAGGTTGCGGCGATTTCCGCCGAAAACTTGTGCCGCTTTTCCAAATGAACGTCTTCTTTGTGGCGTCCTTTTCAGAAATGATTGTGAACGAGTTGGCAGCGTGGTCAACCGTTTCAATTGTGCCGCGCTCCGCGTGCTGTCTCGGGGGCCGCGCGTAACTGGCGGATGTGCCTGCCAGCAATCCGAGCAGTAGAAGCGCGCCGAACAGTTTATGGGCGAATCGCGGTTTCATCGGGAGTGATCCATCAGCAAGGTTGCGCCCTTGACCGGCTCACTGCTGCCCTTGCTGACCGGATGGTTCGGACTCGTCACAGCGCACGAGGTGTTGAGCACCGCAAGCAGAGCGGCCAGCGCTGTCATGTGGGCCAGTTTGATTGCCTGCGGTGCTTGCATTTCGGTTTTAGAGTTCACTGATTCTTGCTCCTCGACATTTGCGTCCACAGGTTTGGGAATCGGGCGGGCGGCTGCCGAACAAATCGCCAGCACAAAGGCGCCCGCCAACAGCATCCAGATTGTTACGCTCAACCAGATTCCCATAATGACTCCTGTGTGCGCGTGTATCTCAACACGGGTTGCGTTACTTGAGGGGTGCTACCTCAATGCTCTTCGCCTTCTCCATTCCTTTGGTGGCGACGGTGCTGCCTTTGGTCGTATTGCAGCAGGCGGCACTTTCCGCACCGCATGACGAGCAGGTGTGAGTAGCAACGGATTGTTTGGCCTTGCCGTGACCCGTGATGCTCCATTCCGTGCCGCAACCTTCACACAGATGACGGACGATGGTCACGTAGGGCTTGTTCGCGCCGCGCGCCGTCCAGTCCTTTGTCTTGAGCACTTCGTCCTTGCACTTCGGACACGCCATCTGCGGCATTTCGGACGCGACGGAATTAGTCGAATGGTTTCGACGATACTCGTCGAGCTGCTGGCGCAGTTTGGGTGAGGCGGTGATACCGTCATCGCCGGTGGGTTTGTATTGGGCCTGCGCTGAACCGGCGAACAGGGACAGGGCGATGCCTGCCAGCGCCGCGATCAGGATGTTATTTGTGCGTTTCATATTTTTCCTTTCGTTATGTGGTTGTTTGTTTGTTGGTGTGATCCCTTTCGCCCGATGTGAATTGTCTATTTGCCGGTCCAGACAGTGACCGAGGGCGTCGCGTTATTCGGAGCGTGCAGATAGACTAGCTTGGTTGCACCACCTTTGGCTGTTGCAACTTCCCCGCTGCTTCGAGTCGCCTTCTTGGGTATCCAGACGGTCACTGATGGAGTGGCGTTATTCGGTGCGTGCAAATGGATCAGCCTGGTTGCGCCGCCTTTGGCCGTCGAGGTTTCACCGGCGGCAACGATTCCCGCGTTCGTAACGAGCAGGGCTATTACGATTGTGAGCCGGGGCAGCGCCGTGATTCGATTTGTTTTCATATTCGTGGTCTTTCGTCGTGAGTTCATTCCCCCTCTACTTGAGCGGCGCGACTTCGAAGGAAGCGGGTTTGTAGCCTCGCGCGAGCCACGGAAACTGTTCAATGGCCCTCGGGCTGGCCGCGTAAGCGCGGTTCTTGAGCACCCTGGCAACCTCACTGTTCGCGGACGCGGGGGCGGTCGCCGGCTTCACGGTGTTGACGCGGGCCAACTGCGGGAACTGCTCCAACATGCGCGGGCTGGCGGCGAGCGCGCGGTTGTTCCTGATGTTGACTGGAACGCTGTCGAAGCGTGTGCTTGATGCCGTCGTTGCCGACGACTGACGTGTCAGCCAGGGGAACTGCTCCTTCGCACGCGGGCTGGCGGCGATGGCGCTGTTGGACAAGTCCGAGACCGAGAAGACGGTAGCCTGGACGGTTGCGGTTGCAGTGAGGAGGGCAGCGGCGACCGCTCCCAACAGAAGTGTTTGTGTCGTTTTCATAGTAAAGTGTTTGCTGTTATTTTTTGTTATTTCCGGCGATGTCTTTGCCGTTCTCCCTTTAATACGTTCACAGAGTGGAAATCCCCTTTGCCATTCCTTGCTATTCGTCGAACATGTTTTGCTCACGGCGTCGCAATCGGGGAACGGGATGAAATCATCTCCGCAAATTGAGGGGGCGGGCAGCGGTGTTAACTCACTGCAATCAATGAAACCTTTTCCCCTTGCGGGCCACGCGCCGTGCCCAGCGCTTGGGAATCAAGTGTCGGGACGCCATCAACGAGGAACAGGTAACGATGGTGGCCGTGATGGAGCGGAATTTGAATCGTCCAGCCGCCGTCGGGCTGGCGTTGCATCGGATGCGAGGTGTGATTCCAGTCATTGAAATCGCCCGTTACAAATACCGCTCCGGCTTGGGCGGATTGGTGGAACAAGCTGACTGGTTTCCTCATCCGCTTCGCGGAGTAGCAGTTTGTCGGGAAGCATGAACCCGGTGAGCGCCGAGATGTTTCAGCTTCCACGAGATCAATGTCCGCCGTTGCGTAGTTCGGTTGCATAACTCTACCCATGACTACGCCGCCCACGACTCTCGCCCTTTGAGAAGTAACGGGCGCTCGATAGTAAACGAGGGGGAAAACTGAACCGGTGAAGGGAGTCAACGGCTGGAAATTTCTTCCACCATCGCCGTCCAGGTGGAGAGTTCGCGCGACCCTGCGAAACGTCGGCGCAAATTTCCCTGCGCATCAATCAGAGCGTAGGTCGGAACTTCTTGCACGTTGAAGCGGAAGACGAGAGAGCCGTTAGCGTCCAACAGCACCGGATGATTGATGCTCATTCGCGTGACCAACTCCCTGAGCGCGGGCTTGGTCGCCGCACCGTCGGCGTGGGAGTCAGCAGGGTGCGCGTGATTGTGTTGATGCTCGTGTCCCCCGCCGCAGTCGTCTTGCGGGCCGACGGCTGGGTCAAACACGATGCCGACGACTGTCAGTCGCCGGGACTCCTGTTCCTGCAATTGCTTGAGCGTTGCCACATCATCGAAGCTCGCAGCACTGCCGATTTTCCAAAAGCAAAGCAGAACCGCCTTGCCCTGAAAGTCGGAGAGATGGGTCAATCTTCCGTCCGAATCTTCGAGAGCAAATTCTTTGGCAGGCAGTTTGCCGGGAAAGATACGCGGCAGCGGGGACGGCTGCGGAAATTCTGTTCGATGCTGCGTCCACCACTCGCGCCACTCTTGCGCGCCGCGACGGATCGCGTCGAGATTGAAAGGCGGAAGTTGAGCTTCGTCTGAGCGTGTGAACTTCGGCAGCGCGTGGCTCGAACGGATTCCGAAGTCCAATCCGATTGTCTTGCGCAACAGCAAAGCCGCTTGCACGGTCACACGCGGATCGGGATCATCGAGAAGATGAATCGCCAGCGGCACATCGTTGGAACTGGCAACGCGCTGAAGTTGCTGGAGTGCGAGCACGCGCACGGCTGGGTCGGCATCGTTCAACTGTTGTCGGAGCAACATCATTGAGTTCGCGCTCCGGGCTTCGGCTAAAATGTTCATCGCCGGTTCGCGCACATTCAAATCGGGATCGTTGGCCGCTTCTTTCACGTTTGCTTCCATTGCGCCGACCAACGCCGGTTCTACGTGAAGGCGCGTCTTGAGGTGTTCCATGACAAACTGCCGCGTTACGAGGCTGCCACTTCGCCACATTCGCTCCAATGTCCGCGCTCGGTCTGACGTTCCCTCGACCAGTTCTGATAGCACTGCACCGGACGGCGCATCGGAGCGCAGAGCCAAGGTTATGACCAATTCGTGTCGCACGGGTTGCCAGCAGAGGACGACGACTAAGGAGAAGAGCGCGAAGCCAATCAACCACCATCGGTCGCGCGGGCCAAACTTCGACCACCATTGTCGCGAGGACTCCGAAGTATTGGCGGGCGCGGTCGAAGCAGTTTTCTTGGCTAGTGGCTCTGGCATATTTTCATACCGATCCGAGCAGACGAGTTGGCGAGGCGCGGCCCATGAAACGGTATGCTATTGCGGGCCGCGCGCTTCGCCTTGTTTGTGTCTTAATCTATGTGCATCACTTCCTTTCCATTGGTTCGTGTTTTGTGTTTTCGGGCCGGTCCAAATTCGATTCGTTTGCATCGGGTTCACAGGGCGCGTCACTCATTTATCCCCCAATGATCCACGCTTGCGCCATGCTGGACTGCGCGCACTACATCCAAGTCCTCGCCAACATGCTTTGACAATTCAAAGGTGCGGGTTGTTTGGTGGAGCGCGTGACCTGACAAATAGTAGTTCACAAAGCAGGCCAGACCGCTGATGCGGGCCGTCTCGCGCAGGTCGCGCTCCACAAGCGTCTGCGACGGTGTCGTCCCCGCCACAAACGGAAGCAGAATCACCAAAGCACCATCCGGCTGCGTGCGCCGCGTGAGCCAGTGGCGAAGCCAGTCTTGCACCGGAC
>JADJPG010000090.1 GCA_016713365.1 Verrucomicrobiota bacterium
CGCCGGCTCAGGCGTCAGCCTGCAATTGAACCGCGCCGCGTTCGCCGTGCACGATTCCGACCACAGTTTCGCCTCGCGCGAACTGGTGTATCGATTCCGGCCGCCGCACTTCCGGCTTGTCGGCGAGGTTCCCGGGGCGCGGGAAGGCATGAAGTTGCTCGACGACGGCAAGGCGATCATGGTGCTCGATACGCCGCCCAACTTCGAGCAATCGCTCCTGCGCGGTGAAGCGACAGCCGTCCAGCTTCAGGTGGATGCGACGCATTCCGTGCTGGGATTTCTGGCGTCGAGCTATGCGGCGCAGATTGTCGGCCAATACGGATTGGAAGCCGGGCTGGCGCGGGAGGGTTTGAGCGCAACGGACATTGCGAATGTGCCCCGGATCGACAGCCGTCATCGCGTCTGGTTCAACCCGAATCAGAACGATGGCTGGTTCATGTCCATTTCGGAACTGCTCACCGTCGTCACGCTGTTTGCCATTCTGCTCCCCGCCGCCGCGATGGTGCGCGAGAAGGAGCGCGGCACGGTGGAGCAGTTGCTGGTGTCGCCGCTGACGAACTTTCAAATCATGTTCCCCAAGGTCGTCGCGATGACGGCGGTGATTCTTTGCGGCGTCCTTCTCAGCCTTGCTGTGGTGCTGAAGCCGATGTTTCACGTTCCTTTCAAAGGAAGCTTTGTGCTCTTCATCGCCGTGACCACTCTCTACGTTTCCACGACGGCCGGACTGGGACTTTTCGCCGCCACCATCGCCCGCAACCTTGCCCAAGCCGGCATGATGACCATTCTGATCCTTGCGCCGATGATTTTTCTCTCCGGCGCGTGGACACCGCCTGAAGCCATGCCGTCCTGGCTGCAAATGGGCATGAAGCTTTCCCCGCTCCATTACTACATGGACGCCGCCTTCGGCATCCTGCTGAAAGGGGCGCGGCTGCAAGACCTGTGGCGTTCCATCCTGGGAATCACGGTGCTTGGCAGCATCGTCTTTGGTTTTGGCCTGTGGCGATTTCGGCGGCAGTTCCGATGAAAGCAACTTCCCTATGACAGACCCGTTTTCCAATCGACCGCAGTCAGGAACTCCACCACCCGCGGGGTGGCTGCGCAAGGCAACGAGCAAATTCGGCCGACACAAGTCAGCGGTGGTCGCGACGCTCGCGATTGCGGGCATCGTCGCGCATCTCGTGATGCGTTACGGCCTCCGCCTGCCTCCGGAGACTGACCGGATTCCTCTGCTGGCCACCCTGATTCTCGGTGGTCTTCCGATGCTCTATGACCTGCTGCGCAAATTGCTGAAACTGCAATTCGGGTCCGATCTCCTGGGCGGCATTTCCATCATCACGTCCGTTCTGCTCGGAGAATATCTGGCTGGCTCGCTCATTGTGTTGATGCTCGCGGGTGGCGGGGCGCTGGAGAGTTATGCGTTGCGCAGTGCCTCATCGGTGCTGGCTGCGCTCGCGAAACGGATGCCGTCCGTCGCTCATCGAAAGCGCGGCATGGAGATGGTCGATGTCGCGCTGGCGGACATTGCGGTGGGTGACTCGCTGGTCATTCATCCTCACGAGATCTGTCCGGCGGACGGTGTCGTGACCGAGGGCCACGGCGTGATGGATGAATCCTACCTGACGGGTGAACCGTTCCAGATCACGAAGACTTCCGGTTCCAGCGTGATTTCCGGCGCCATCAATGGCGAATCGGTGCTGACCATTCGCACCACCAAGGCCGCCGCGGATTCGCGCTACGCGAAAATCATGGAGGTCATGCGCGAGTCGGAGAGCAAGCGACCTCAGTTGCAGCGACTCGGCGATCAACTCGGCGCGATCTACACTCCCGTCGCTCTGCTCGTGGCGGTGCTGGCCTGGGTGATCAGCGGGGAGTCCATCCGGTTCCTCGCCGTGCTGGTCATCGCCACGCCGTGCCCGCTGTTGCTGGCGATTCCCATCGCGATCATTGGTTCGATTTCTCTTTGCGTCCGCCGCGCGATCATTGTGAAGAGCCCGGTCGTCCTGGAGCAAATCGCGGGATGTCGAACCGCGATTTTCGACAAGACGGGGACGCTCACCTATGGCGAACCGAAACTGACGGAGCAGTTGGTTGCGCCGGGCTTTGACTCAGTGGAAGTGCTCACGTTGGCGGCGAGCCTGGAGCGCTATTCGAAGCATCCGCTGGCGCGCGCCATTCTCGCGGCCGCGACGGAAGCTGGCCTTCAACTCCCGGAGGCGACCGAAGTCGGTGAACAGCCAGGCCTCGGATTGCGGGGAAAGGTTTCCGGCCGTGAAGTGCAAATCACCAGTCGCAACAAGCTGATCGCAGGCAAGATTCCGGGAGCGGAACAACTGCCGGCGCTGGCCGGAGGCCTCGAATGTGTGGTGGTGATGGACCAGCGCTATGCGGCGGCTTTCCGATTTCGTGATGCGCCGCGCGCCGAGAGCCGCTCCTTCATCCATCACCTTGGTCCAAGCCACCACTTCGCACGCGTTATGATTATGTCGGGTGATCGGGAGTCGGAGGTGCGCTATCTCGCCGAGCAGGTGGGTATCACCGAAATTCATGCGGAGCAAAGTCCGGAGCAGAAGCTCGAGCTCGTCCGTGCAGAAACCGTGAAGTCCAAAACGCTCTACGTCGGCGACGGCATCAATGACGCGCCGGCCATGATGGCTGCGACCGTCGGCATGGCGATCGGCCAGAACAGCGACGTGACGGCGGAGGCGGCGGGCGTGGTGATCATGGACAATTCGCTCCGGAAGGTGGACGAGTTCATGCACATCAGCCGGCGGATGCGAATCATCGCGCTGCAAAGTGCGGTGGGCGGCATGGCGCTCAGTGTCATCGGGATGATCTTCGCCGCGACGGGAAACTTGAGTCCGGTCAGCGGTGCGATCGCCCAGGAAGTCATCGACGTGCTGGCGGTGCTGAATGCCCTGCGCGCGGCGTTTCCACCAAAAGTGCTTTCCGATCTCAGATAGGAGTCTTTCGAGGCGAACACGCCAGACCGATCAGATCCGATTCCAAATTAGATTCGCAGTAGGCAGCCGCTAGCACCTTCACGGATCCGGGTCCAGGCGATCTGCGTTTGGGATTGTATGGCCAATGACAGGTCTCGCGACTCGCAGTTCGACAATGTGTTCACGGTGGTCGTCGACGAGTGGAAGCGTTTCTCCGGGAAGTTCATTGCCGTCGAGGATGAGCTGGGTGGAGTCGGTGTCCACGGTGTCCCGCTGAACAATCGTGATGTGATAGACGGTCTGCCGAAAGCGGTAGTGGATCTTGTAGCTTGTCCACTTCTTTGGCAGGCGGGGAATCAAACGAAGACGATCGCCTTCCCGGTGAACACCGAGCAACGTCTCGATGAGCAGCCGATACATCCAGCCGGCAGAGCCGGTGTACCAAGTCCAGCCGCCCCGGCCGGTGTGAGGCGCGACCGCATAGACATCTGCCGCGACCACATAAGGCTCCACCTTGTAGGTGGCAATCTGCTTGGGTGTTCCGCCGTGGTGGACGGGATTGAGCAGCCCGAACAGTTCCCACGCCCGATCGTTTTCTCCCATGAGGGCGAAAGCCATCGCGGTCCAGATGGCGCCGTGGGTGTATTGACCGCCATTCTCGCGGACGCCCGGAATGTAGCCTTTGATGTAACCGGGGTTGAGCGCGGATTTGTCGAAGGGCGGATCGAACAACTGGATCAGTTTCGCGTTCCGGCGGACCAGTCGCCGGTCCACGGCGTTCATCGCCTGACGGGAACGCTCGGGAGCGCCCGCCCCGCTGATCACGGACCAGCTCTGTGGCAGCGAATCAATCTGGCACTCCGGATTCGATTGAGAGCCGAGCGGCTCGCCGTTGTCGAAGTAGGCGCGGCGATACCATTCGCCATCCCAGGCGTGAAGCTCGATGTTCTCCTGCAGCTGACGCGCTTGCGTGATGCAGCGGTCGGCAAAGGCGACATCCTGACGCGAGCGCGCAAGTTCGGAGAACTGAGTCAGCACGTCATACAAAAGGAAGGCGAGCCAGACGCTTTCGCCGCGGCCTTCCTTGCCCACCATGTTCATGCCATCGTTCCAATCGCCGCAGCCGATCAACGGCAGCCCGTGTTCGCCGAACTTCAGTCCATGCTCGATGGCACGCACACAGTGCTGGTAGAGCGTCGCCGTTTCCTCGGAGCGATTCGGCAAGTCATAGTAAGCCTCCTCTTCGGGCTTGACCGGTCGGGCGTCGAGGAAAGGAACGATCTCGTCGAGCACGCCGGTATCCGCCACACACGCGACGTAGCGGCAGGTCACGTAAGGCAGCCACAGATAGTCGTCGGAGAAGTGCGTGCGCACGCCGCGGCCGGCCGGCGGATGCCACCAATGCTGCACGTCGCCCTCACGGAACTGGCGCGAGGCGGCGCGGAGCAACTGCCCGCGGGTGAGCGCCGGTTCCGCGTGGACCAACGCCATCACGTCCTGCAGCTGATCGCGGAATCCGTAGGCGCCACCAGATTGATAGAATCCAGTTCGGCCCCACACACGGCAGCTCAAGGTCTGATACAACAGCCAACCATTAGCCATCACGTTCACGGCGGGATCGGGGGTATCCACGTTCACGGCACCGAGGGTCCGGTTCCAATATTCCCAGACGCCTTCCAGCGCCACGCGGCTGGCGCCTTCACCTCGGAAACGACGGATCAAATGCTGCACTTCCGGCGCGCTGCGTCCGACCCCGAGGCGGAAGCTCGTTTCGCGTTCCTCGCCATCGTGCAAGTTGAAGCTGACCTGCATCGCACCGCAGGGATCGAGTCCCGCGCCGACCTTGCCGGACAAGCGCGTGCGTTTCATCGCCGACGGGTGCGCCAGGCTGCTGTTGCGGCCGATGAACTCCTTCCGATCGCCGGTGAGTGTGCGCGTGACATCATTCACGTCAATGAACGCGATGCGTTCCGGGAACTCGGTGTTGTAGTGGTTGCGGGCCAGCAGCGCGCCGGTCTTGAGGTCCACTTCGGTTTGCACATGGAGCAGGCTCTTGTGCCGCAGGTCGCCCAACACCCATTCCCAGTAGCCTGTGACCGACAGGCGACGCGGTCGCCCCGATACATTGCGTAGCTTCAGCACCGTGAACTTCACCGGTGCATCCATCGCCACGTAGACCCACAGCTCGGAGGCGATCCCGTGTTCGGTGTGCTCGAATACGGTGTAGCCGAAACCATGGCGAATGACATACGGCGTCTCGCCTCGCGCCGGCAGCGGCGTGGGCGACCAGAACTCTCCGGTCTGCTCGTCTCGGATGTAGAACGCCTCGCCTGTGGTGTCCTGGACGGGATCGTTGCTCCACGGGGTCAGACGGAACTCGTGGGCGTTCTCAACCCAGGTGTAGGCGGCGCCGCTCTCGGAGAGCAACGTTCCGAAATACGGGTTGGCGATCACATTGACCCACGGTGCCGGCGTCATCTGGCCGGGCTGAAGCGTGATGACGTATTCGTGGCCGTCCCGGGTGAAGCCGCCAAAGCCGTTCTTAAAGATCAACTCTCGCGGAGGGAGCGGCACGGGCACGTCTTCTGACTCCGAACGCGTGATCCTCAGTGCCGGCACCGGCAGCTCCAGGACACTGCGATGTTCAAGCTGCTCCGCTAGTGTTCCCTTCTCGTCATCGAGAACGATGCGTGCGGCGGATTGCAGCAGCACTCGGTCATCGTTCGGGATTTGTTCAAGACGCCGGACGAAGATGCCACCCGGTTTGTCGAGTAGTTGCGCTTCAATTCCCGACGAGATCAGGCTGGTGATCTGGTCGTGCAGTGACTGGCGGTAAACCGAGACTTCCTCGTTCACGATCACGAGCTCGACGGTCAGTCCCTTCATGCGCCAATACGAGTGAGCGCGGATCAGGTGACGGACGAGTTCGATTTTTTCCGCGTCGCTGATGCGGACGAGAACGATGGGCGAATCGCCTGAAATGCCGTAGCTCCAGAGACCGCTCTGGCCCCGGCGGTTGTTGCGCAGCAGGCCAGGGGCGGCGCGTCGGGCGGGGTCGGCGTAGATCAGTGCGCTGGCGAGGCGTCCGTAAAGCTGAGCGTCCATCTCCGTGGCATTGAGGTGGCGGAGCGTCACCTGACTGTGGGTCCAGGCAAGGTCAAAGGCGCGGTCAGCCATGCGGGAACTTTGGTACTTCTCGACCAGCGCCAGCGCCGCCTCGCGGTTCTCCGTCACTCCGAGAACGAGGTCAATGATCGCCGTCTCGTTCGGCGCCAGCGTGACCGAGCGCCGCAGGGAGATGATAGGATCAAGGACGGAGCCGACGGTGTTGGACAGCGGAGAGATGCTTTTCAGCGCGGCGGGATTTGAGAGGTTTCCACCGCGTCCCATGAATCTGGCGCGATCGGTTTCACACGAGACGGTGCCCAGCTCACCGCCCTGACCGACCATAAGATGCAGCAGCCACGGCGGTTTCTCTTCCGCTGAGCGAGCACGGCGCGTGCAGAGAATGGCGGAGGACTTTCGCGCGAATTCCGTTTGGACAAACAGGTTGCTGAAGGCCGGATGTGCCGTGTCTGCGTCGGGCTTCGCGAGCACCACCTCGGCGTAACTGGTCAATTCGATGACGCGTGTCACGGCGGAACGATTCGTGATCGTGATACGCCGCAGTTCCACGTCGTCCTCCGGCGAGACGCTGATCTCGGTGTGGATCTCGAGTCCGCTGTGACGCTGCCGGAACTCCGCGCGCGCCTGGGTGAAGATGGCTTCGTAGCCCTTGGTCGAGCGCAGCGTCGGCTGGTAGGCGGTGGACCAGAACTCTCCGGTCGCCGCATCGCGCAGATAAACAAATGTTCCCCAGCAATCGCGCGTCGCATCCTCGCGCCAGCGGGTGACGGCGAGTTCGCGCCATCGACTGTAGCCGCCGCCCGCGCTGCTGATGGCGACGTGATAGCGGCCGTTGGACAACAGGTGAACCTCCGGGGCCGGCGACTTCGGATCGGTGGCGACTCGCATCACCGCTTCGCCGCCGGCGGAGAAGGTTCGTGATTCCTCCATCTTGAGATCCTCGGAGAGCACGCTGGCGGCGGCCTTGGGGGCACGCTCCTGCAATAGCAGGTCCGCCGCCTTTAGCAACGGGCAGGCCATGAAACGCCGCTGCATGGGGTAGTCGTGCAGGAGATTGACGACGGACAACAAGGTCATCCCTTGATGATGCGCCATGAACGAGTGGATCGTGGCGCTCGATTCGTCGGGCGGCAGGCGCGCCGGAGTGTAGTCGACGGCCTCGTAGAAGCCGTAGGCGCCCTCGCGTCCGTCGTCCGCCAATCGCTGCAAGTTTCTGCACGCTTCCGCTGGCGACACCATCAACGCCATCGCCGTCGCGTACGGAGCGATCACCAGGTCGTCCGCAAGTCCGCGTTTCAAGCCCAGCCCCGGGACACCGAAGGCGCGGTACTGGTAGTTGAGGTGAATGTCAGTGCGGTTGTAGCCGGACTCGGAAATGCCCCACGGCACGCCGCGCAGTTCGCCATACTCGATCTGTTGCTGGACCGCCGCCCGGCAGGTGTGATCGAGCAGAGTGTTGTCATAGTTGGGCATGACTAGCAGCGGCATCAGGTATTCGAACATCGAACCGCTCCACGAAACGAGGATTGGCTCGCTCCGCGAGGCGATGAGCAGGCGGCCGAGGGAGAACCAATGGTCCTGCGGCACCTGACCCAGGGCGATGGCGACGTAGCTGCAGAGGCGCGCTTCGGACGCGAGCAGATCGTAGAAGCTCGCGTCACACCGGCGCTCCGTGACGTTGCAACCGATGGAAAAAAGATCTCTCGCCGGGTCGAACAGAAACGTGAAGTCCATCGCGGCAGCCAGGTCGTGGCATTGCGTGGCGATGGATTCCAAGGCGTGCAGTCGTTGACGGGCGTGGTCGCTGCCTTCACGCAGAGCGCGGACGAATTCAGACTCGCCAGCGCTGTCGTCCGCCGACGCGCTGAATGAGTGGTTCCACATGGCGACTTCGCGAAGGGTAGGGAAGTGGTCGGACTGGGTGAATCGCTCGTCGGGCGTGTTTGCCATTGAAGTTGGAGAACCTCGAGAGATTGCTGATTTGGCCATCAGCCACGGTGCGATGAACCGGAGTTCCTCCCGCTGCTCTTCGCAAGTCCGCTTGAGAGTTTGACTCAATCCTTCAGTTCTTCCTCCCGGTTCGCCAACGAAGCGGCGAGCTGGTTGGCGAGCCGCGTCGCCCGCTCCAAAATGTCATTCGCCGCGCGCAGAGTTGAAGGCTCCTTTTCCAACTCGGCGGCGAGCTGGGTCAGAATCGCGTTGTCGCCTGCAAGAGATTTCACGACTGCCACGGTGTCGCGCAGTCCGGCCAGGGACTGAGAAGTAAGAATTCTTTCATCGGTTACTTCACGAAGTCCGGAGCCGAGCGTCAGCAAGTGTCCCGCGAGATTGCCGCTGTCGACGCTGGAGACGTAGAGCGGGAGGAGTGGTTGGAGCGTGCGCGTCTCATACCAGTTGTAGAAGTGACCGCGATGCCGTTCGAGTCGCTGCATCGTGGCGAGGGTGCTTGCGTGCGGCGAATCAGGCCGCCGGTGGACAGATAACCGAAGTCGCGGGCGGCGAGATTGGCGAGCAAGGCCAGCCCCATGTTGGTCGGCGAAGTGCGGGTGGCGATCACCGGGTTGGGCGCTTCCTGAAAATTATCCGGCGGCAGCCAGTTCTCCTGCGCGGTGACGAAGGTTTCAAAAAAGTGCCAGGTCTTGCGCGCAATGAGTCGGAGGAAGGACGCCTGTTCGTCGGTCAGCGTCGGAGTGGACGTTTCGATGGGCTGGCTGATCCACCAGGCAATCCACGGAGCGGCGAGCCAGGTGCCGAGGATTGGAAGCGCCAGGGCCAATTGGTCCGGGCGGGTTAACGCGAGGACGACGATCGTGCCCGTCGCAATGAACGGTGCGATCCACATCGTGGCATAGAAGCCGGCGAGGTCGGCGCGGGTGTTTCGTTCGGCATCACCCGACGTCTGCCATTCGAGAAGTCGTTTGCGAGTCACCAGCAGGCGCAACAGCGTTCGGCCAATGGCGTCGAGGCTGACAAATGCGTCGTAGGGCAGAAAGGCGAGCGTGAGAAAAATCTGTCCGAGCTGCCGCCCGCCTGACCCGGCGACGGTGCGAAGGTGCATCATCCACGGCAAATCAGACGGTTTGCGAAACCCGTCCACCAGCGCCGCCAGCAATCCGGGAAGCGTGATGATGGCGAGAACCAGCAGCGAACCCACGCCGCCCAGCTCGGGTAGAGCAGCCAGTTCCCCAGCATCAACAGCAGCAGGGCCGCGGGGACGAGACTGCGCCGGAGGTTGTCGAAAATCTTCCACTGCGAAAGTCCGGAGAGCGGATTGGCGATCCGGCGGGCATCGGAACCGGGAACTCGCGGCAGGAGCCATTGGGTGATTTGCCAGTCGCCGCGGATCCAGCGATGTCGCCGGTCGATGTCCACGTTGTAGCGGGAGGGATGTTCTTCGTAGAATTCCACGTCGCTGACCAGGGCCGAGCGGGCATGACATGCTTCCAGCAAATCGTGGCTGAGCACGGTGTTCTCGGGGAAGCGTCCCTTCATGGCCCTCTGGAACGCATCCACGTCGTAGATTCCTTTTCCGATGAACGAGCCTTCCCGAAAGACGTCCTGATACACGTCGGACACTTCCCGCGTGTAGGGATCGATGCCGGCATCACCGGCAAATAGTCGCACGAACCAGGAACGTCGGGCGCTCGGCAGGCTCACGCCGACCCGCGGTTGGAGGATGCTGTAGCCCTCGGCAACAATCTCGCGCGAGGCATCGAACACCGGGCGGTTCAGCGGATGGGCCATCGTGCCCACAAGCTGCCGGGCCGCTTCGCGCGGCAATTGGGTGTCGGTGTCGAGCGTGATGACATACTTGATCGAAGGGAGAATAGCGGGGTCGCCCACGATCTCGGAGAAGCATTCGCGGGCGCCTCCGCGCAGCAGCGCATTGAACTCCGTGAGTTTTCCCCGCTTGCGTTCGTAACCCATCCACAACCCTTCGCTGGCGTTCCAGCGGCGTGGCCGGTGAAACAGGAAAAAGAGATCGTGGTGTGCGGTGGGATACTTCGCATTCAACATCTCGACTCCGGCGCGCGCCCGCTGTTGCAGCACGTCGTCTCCCGGCAGGACTGCTTCGGCGGCGTCACGGAAATCCGTCAGCAACGCGAAGTGAAGGTGATGATCCCGGTTGGCGAGATGATGGATCTCCAGTGTCTCGATGAGACGATCGACGCCTTCCGCACTGGTGAGCATCGTGGGAACG
>JADJPG010000091.1 GCA_016713365.1 Verrucomicrobiota bacterium
TTTGTTGTTGAGGTGTGAGGTTCATTTTGGCTTCGGGTCAGTCGGCAGCGGCGCGAGACCGGTCCACTCGCGCATATAATAACTCGCCACGCGACAGATGTCCTGCCGCATACACCGGCTGTCTTCGCGGACGCGCGATAATTCCAAGATCGTCTTCAACTCCGGCGTGAAATCGCCACCGCACTTTTCGCGCAACGCTCGCACCGCACACATCCAACCGGTGAAGCGGATGGAGGCATTCGCCGCCCCTTCGTAGCTGGGATCGGCCTCGGCAGTCGTCGCGTTCACCAGGCGAATCCGTTCGATCAGATTGCGCCCGGCGGCTTCGACCGGAGCGATGAATTCCTTCGTCGGCGCGGGCAACTTCTCGATACAACGCAACGCATTTCCCGCCAGCTCCGCGTCTTCGCCGAGGGCCAGTTGACCCAACTCCGCCGCGAGATTCGAGCGACTGGCGATGAGTTTCACGGCGCGTTCCGTCTGCGGCTGTTGGTAATCGAGATAGGTGAACCACGCTTGCACCGGGGCGTCGTTCGGAATGGCGGCAAACACCTTTTCCTTTTCGGCGTCTTGTTCCGCTCGCCATTCGGCTTCCGATTGGGGCGGTGGCGGCAGCGGGATTTTCTGCACGCGGAAGCGACAGGACATTTTGTCCGCCGGCCAAGGTTGACCGTTGGCCTGCTGGCGCGGTGTCCACGCGCTCCATGCCTCGAACGTCGCGTCGGGGCGGGACGGCAACGGGAGCAGAAAACTCACGACCTCCTTCGCCGAGCGTCGGGCGAGCATCACGTTGCGTTTGCCGCGCTTTCGGTGAACAGCTCGACCTGCGGGAACAATCCATTGGCCGTTCTCGAATCGCGCCGCTTGGGTCTGAATTTCGCCGGAGCGATAAGTTCGGCGGTTTTGACCTGCGGACAGCGAGGCGAGCGTGAATTCCCAATCATCGCCCTCCGCCGTGGGCGGTTGCTTGCCGTGGGCGGTATTGGGAAAGCGGAATTCCACTTCGAGATTCAACGGGCGTCCGTCGATGAGCGGTGAAACATCCGCGAACACGCGGCACAGCAGCGCGGAAATTCCGGCGATTGCCAACACCACACCGAGCGCACAACTGAGTTCCTTGGCGAAACCTGCACCAAGTTGTGCGACGGCGATCCGCGCTGCAATCAAGCCGATGATCAGCCCGGCAATGCCGCCACCGATGGCCATGAAGATGACGTAGTAACCCGACGCGCCTTCGCGACTTGAGACGTGATACCACGACACGCAGGCATTCGCGATGAAGCCCGCAAGGAACAGTCCCGCGATTCCGGAAATCACGGCGGCGCGCTGATTGAAGTAAGCCAACTCCATATCACTTTTGATTGTTTGTTGCCGTCTGGCTGGCGGTTGGCGCTGTGGACGAACGAGCATTCGTTCCACAAGCAGGCCGCCCGAGACGAGTACGCTAATGACGCTGACGATGACCAACGGAATGCGAACGACGTTCATCGGCAGCCATGGGAAGAATCTCGCATTGAGCACGACCACGCAGAAAATCATCACCACGAGCGGAAACACGTGCGCGGCCCAGATCGAAAGCCAGCGGACGGACGCGGGCATTTCCGGCGCGGTCACGAATCTCCCCAGAAGACTGTATGCTGTCGCGACCATGATCGCGACGCTTGCAAGTGCTGCGACAACGTATTGCGGCAGACGGTTGGCGAACAACCAGTCGAAGCCGCCACGCGCTGTCGCGGCGAACAACGCGGACGTCAGGCACAGCCACAATGGAACGGCGACGAATACGATGCTCAGGAGAATTCCCACGCCAGCGTAAGTGCCGTTCAGGTTAGGCGTCGTGTTCAGCATCTTCTCCAGCGGCACGAAATAGACGAGCGCCGCGAGGCAGAGGCAGATGTTTCCGAAATGATCATGAAGCTTTGAGATAATCGGCGCGGGTCATTCGGTCAGCCAGCGCAGCCATTTCGGTCCTTGCCACACGGTGGGACGCCAATCCCAGCCCGCGTGTGCCACGGCTTCCATCAGCGGCGATTTCATTTCTTCGAGATTGAAATTGTAGGCGTAACTCAGCTCCGGTTTGAGCCGGCCCTGTTCGTCGAGTTGCAATCCGAACACGCGCTGGTGCTCGCGTTGGAACAGAACGAGCCCCATGCCCGCCTTCCATTCCAGATTCGCGCCGCCGCGTCCCGCCGACCAGTCGTAACTCGCGACGTAATCCGTGGCGCGGACTTTATGCGTTGCTTCGTCCATGACCATGCGCACGCGCAACGAGCGTTTCATGCCGCGCACGCGGGCGAGGTCAATCCACTTGGCATCCGCGTAACGCCACGTGGCGAAAAATTCATTCGGCTGCGAACCGCGCTCGATTTGAAAAGGCACGTCGAGCTGGTTGATGGCTTCGAGCCGGTTGGCGAGTTCACTGGCGGTCACGGGCGCAACCTCGGGCTTGGCGCGATATGTTCCTGACCAGGCTGAGCCTTTAAAAAAGTAGGCCACGACAATGAGCGTGTAGACCGCGAGGCCGAAGCGGCCAGCAAGCGATGCGGAGCGGGCTCTTGGGTTGCCGAGCCGCAGACGCAGCGCCGCTGGAGTCGTTCGCGGTTGGTTGCATCAGCTTCGCCGAGCGGAGCACGCCGGGAACTTCAAAGCCGCCGGCCGACATGCGCGCGCGAATCGTGGCGTCGTCTGCGCCCGTCCAAACGCCAAGCATTGTGCCGAACGGAAGTGCATAGACGCGGTCGCCGACGGGGCGCGTGATGGCATAGCCGCGATGCGAATCACCTTTGCCCCCGGCCTGCAAACCCGCGACGCGCAGGTAATTCACCCAGGCTTTCTCGGCGGCGGAAGAATTCTTGAAGCGCGAAAGCAGAACGGTTTCACCGCTCGGCAACACGGCGAACTGTGCGAAATCCGCGTCAGCGAAAACCTCACCGTAAGCAGCGCGCACGTCGGAGATGAGTTGCGGATCGGCGTCCGGACCGAACAGGGATTTGGCGTCCATGGCCCTGGCGGCGGTGCGGTGTTGTCGTTGGCTGGGGCGGCGAGTTGTTCCAACGCGGCGGTGCGCGGGGCTTCGGACTGCGTCGTGTGGAGCGCTTTGTAGAAATGACCTGCGATCTGCGGAATGACGATCAACGCGAAGAATCCGGCGAACCAATAGATCGGTCGCAGCGACACGCCGGAACGGGCCATGATGAAGCCCACCAACGTGCAGACGAGAAAGCCAGCGCCAAGCAAGGCGAGGCTGATGGAGAGTCCGATATTGGCGCGCAGGAGTTGGAGCATGATGATTCAGCGTTTGAAAACCTCGCAATAGAACGAGAGCAGGATTGTTCCCAAAAACGTGGCGGTCAGCCCGAGGACGATGCCGATGGGAATGGTCGCGAGGGCGGTGAGGAATGTGCCGAGAACTTTGTTTCCCTGAAACCAGTTCGCAAAGCCGGGCTTCGTCGCTGCGAGGATCATCGCAGCGGTGATTGATGTCGCGATGGCGATGGCGACTGCGCCGAGCACGAGCAGCAGAATCAACGCGGCGTCCTGACCTCTCGCGCCTGAGCCCAGTCCTTCGATGAGCCGGTAGCCACAAACCATGATCGCGAGGTAGGTGAACACGATGGCGCGGCCGAGCCACCACCAGTTCTTCGCGTCCGGCGCGAGGATGGTGGCAAACGCGAGGGGCGTGATGAGGAACGGGATTGCCCAGATGAGTTTCTCCATGATCGCGACATCGCGGCCTTCGCCGGAGTTGTGGCGTGAGCAGAACCAGAACAGCAACGCGCTGAACAGCACGAGCACGGCTTCCGGTCCAAGGAGATAGGTGAGTGGGCGGTTCATCGGCGGGTGTCGTCGGGGCGGAGGGCGTGCTCAAACGCGGGCATCACCTTGGAGAAATCAACGTCCGTTCCGGTGAGTTTTCCGATGATGACCGGGAAGGCTTTGCGTCCCCACTTCAAGATCTGTTTCTGACGCTCGCGAGTGGTGTAGTTGGGCGCGGGGATGTCGTCGATGAATCGCTCAATGGCCGTGCGGGTCGGGAGGGCGAGGTGTTTCTGTTCGTCCGGCGAAAGCGTGGCGCTTGGGCAGGAAAATTCAACGCCGGTCCCAGCGCTGTGTGACTTTGGCTAGTTCTGCCAGCGCGTCGACGAAATCCGGCGGCTGCGCAGCCGGGCCGTGGCGGCTTCCCGCACGGCGTCACTTTGATACTGGCTGCGTAACGCAGAAGGTCAGTGAAGTCCTGCTTGCGGATCGAGCGTCGCGATTTTGGCGAGATGCTCCGCCGAATAATCCCGGGCATTAAGGAGTCGGTGGACGAAGTCGGCCATGCCACCAAAACCAGTGGTGACGAAGCGGTATCCAAAGAATCCCAAGCATGCGACTAGGCTCAACGCGGCGAAGATGGTCCATGGCCAGCGCAGCCAATGAATGGGAATTCCGGGCGCGAGTTTCTGATTCAGGCTCAAGACGACCAGCAAGCCGGTGGCGGACGGGATGAGATAAATTCCCGGAGTGTAAATCACACGCGGCGTGAATCCGGGCCGGATATACAGCGCGATGAACACAAACGTCACCGTCGCCAGCGCGACACTCGCGCCGACGGTGAGCGCGTAGAGCAAGGGGCGACCGAGGCGCAACGAATCGAATCCGCCGATCGCGGTCATGCAAAGCAGCCCGACCATCAACAGCAGCCACAGCGGAATCAAACTATACAGGACGGGCGTCACCCAGCGATCGTCGCTCAAATACTTCGACGCGTAGTTCCAGACCACGCGTTGCAGCGGCAGGAGGAAAACAAACGCGGCGAGCGCGACGCACACATTGCCAGTGATTTGGACGAGTGGGGAGGAGTTCATGGCTGCGGGATGGCGCGCCATGCGGCGAGCCAATAGTAAACGAACCACGCCGCGAGATACGCGATGGCGAACCAAAGCGGCACGGCGCTTTCGCTGAAGATTTGCCAGAGACAAAAGCCAATCAGACCGAGCCCAGCCACAGCGGCGATGTGCAGGAGTGGTTTGCTCGCAGGAAACAGAATCGCCGCGAGCAGCAACGCGAGGCCGAGCACGGGCAGGCCGATGAACAGCGGGCCATGTTCCGATGCGCCGAACGATTTGCGGAAGGCGTTCCCCAGCACGACGAGCAGCGCAAACCCGCCGCCGAAGAAGACGGCGATCGTTCCCAGAATCCAGCGCAGAGTGTTCATTTGAGGAGCGAGGTGGAAAGGATGATTCCGTAGATGACGGTCGGCGCAAACGCGGCGATGGCAGCCCAGCTTGGTTGCCCAGCGCGAATCAGGAAAATGCCAACCACGATGCCCGCGACGCCGAGGAGCGAGAGTCCGCCCATCCAAAGTTTAAGCGCGCGAAGTTGGGCGGGCGTGGAGTTCGCGCCCATCGCCATGCAGAACACCAGCGCGGTCAGCGTGGCGAGCGCAGTGCAAATCATTGCGCCGATGGGGAGAATGAGCTTCATGGTAGCTGGCAATACGATTCCGGCGGGCGACCGGCATCGGTGGGGTCGTAACCAAACTCGAGTGCGAGCGCTTTGCGGAACTGGTCGCGTTCAAACGAGAGCGCCGCACCTTCGCCACCGCTCGTTGCATAACTCGCGTAGTTGTCCATCCAATCCACGGCGAGCTTGAAGGCCGCGATGGCGCGCGTTTCGTTGCCGGCGCGTTGAAACGCGCGCATCCGGTTCGCGTACATTTCCGCGATGGACGCCGCGACGCCGATGTGGTCGAACGCGGCGAGCATTTCCTTTTCGACAGCTTCGAGCCGATCCGGGCCATCGGTGCTCTGCGCCGCGCGTGCCCACGCCGTTTTGTTAATCGGTGCGGGTTTCTTCTCCGAATGCGGAACAATCATCTGGCGCTTGGACTGATCGTGAAACGCCGGAGAGACGCGCGGCGGAGTGACGTCCTCGCCCATTTCGAAGTAGTCGCGCATGCGCCCGTTCCGCGGACCGGTCTTGGCGGCGAGTTCAAACACGAGCTTCACCTTCCCGGAGTCGCGCTTGATCTCGAGGATGATTTCCATGCGGAGCTGATCCCATTCGATCTTCGTCAACACGCCGGAGTCGCCCGCCCGCATCATCGTGCCATTGGCATCCACGAAATCGCGGAGCACGGTGATGCGATGATCCACGCGGAGATGGTCGATGGTGGTGGCCATGGTGATCGGTTAATTAAGGAGTTTGCGGCGTGTAACCCATCCACAGAGTGTGGATTCCGAAAGCGCAGAGAGTGACGATGGCGAGCATCAACACGCGGCCGACGTTGTGCAGTGAAAGTGCGATCAGGAGTGAGGGAAGCATCGCGAGTAGAATGAGCGCCATCGCAGTGACGCGTGCCCAGCTTGCGTTCGCACTCAATCCGCGGCCGGTGAGCCAGCACGCGATTCCGAACAGAAGCCCGATCACGGAGAGGATGGCCAGGCCGTTGAAGATGAATTGTCCGAGTGATCCGGCGAAGCGACCGATCGCGCTGACGGTTTCCGCTATTCCCTTCAACATCAGCAGAATCGCGTCCGGATTGTCGCCGAAGTTGGTGCTGGAGGAAGTTCCCGAGGCGAGACGGAGGCGGATGCCGTTAATCATGTAGAGCACGAGGACCGTGAGCGACGGCGCACCGAGGGCGATGCCGATGACGCTGAACGAAGTCGCCAGGGTCGGGATAGTGAGCGGGTTGTTCATGGTTCGGGACTCAAGGCCGGTTTGATTCGTCGATTCGGCGCGTTCTCAGTGCTTGGGCTATTTCTTGAGTCGATAGAATCGCTGCGGGCCGACGGTGGAGACGCTGACCGTGCGCTCAGTCGCGGTGTTGACCACGGGAGTGCCGACGGTCTGCCAGTTTGGAGAAGCGACGTCGGTGGTGGCCTGAAGAGTGTAACCGTTCGCGTAGAGCGGCCAGGAGAGTTGAGCGGTGGAGGAGTTGATCCGGCGGAACTCGAGCTGAATGATCTCGTTCGTGCGAATCTCAGTGACCGGCCCGCCGATGTAGAAGAGTTCCTTCGTTCCGTTTGAGTTACGCGCTGAGAGCACGAAGTAGCCTCCCTCCTCGAACTGACTGAGTACAGGCGCGGCGAGTGGGAGAGCCGTTGAGTTCAGCGCGGCGGAGTTGGGATCAAGCAGGCTCAAGCCCATGCTCGACTGATTTGGGGCGGTCACCAGATTTGTCCCATGCATCCTCAGGGCTGAACTGCTTTCAGCATAGTAGTAGTCCCGCTCTGAAACATTGTTCTCCAAGCCGATGAGGCCACTTCGGCCCGGCAGCGCGGTGTTGGTAATCGTGTGGCCTCCGATGTAGAGCGTGAACGTGAAGGTCGCGGCATTTGTGTACTCGTACTGAGAGGCAAAGCCTCCATCGTCGCTGCTGTTCGTGTACGCGTACCAGACGTCAGTCGGGTCGTAGCTGATTTGGCCGACAAACGGCGTGCCCACCGTGACACCTGCGGGAGCCGCGTTGGATGCGTTTGCGAAATCATCCACCACGCCACTAAACCAATAGGTGACGGGAGCAGCGCTGACCGATGCATGACTCGCCATGGCGAATACGACGAGGGCCAGGGTTTTCAGGAATCGGATAGCGTTCACGGAAGCGGCAGGTGGCGGTGTTGTCGATTTTGGGTTTTCTGATTCCGATGTCGTGCGCGAGTTACGCGGGCCAGGGGAACTTCACGGACTTGGGCGCGTCGGCGCTGCCGTCGAACTTGCGAAGCTGGACGAAGATTTCGATCTCGCTCGGCTGACCGTTCGCGACGTGGACGCGGAACTGAATGCAGCGCGGGTCGCTCGCGCTGGGGTCGAAGCTGTAGCCCCATTGGAACCACGTCTTGCCCTGTGCGCTCGTGGAGCGGGCGTTGCTCTTCATCGCATCCGGTTCGAATACGGCACCGGCGGTTTGGGAGGATTTGATGCGCACGCGGGAACCGAAGCCGTCGGTCTCCTTGTAGGCGACGAAGGCGTAGTCGCAGTTCAGGACGGCGTCGTAGGCGTCGACGTAGGCGAGGTGTTGGTATTGCGCGCCGCCGGGAATGTTGGCGGGCGTTTCGATGAGCTGGGGAGTGGCGGTGGTGTTCATGTGCGAGTGATTCAGTTGTTCGATGTTTCTGTTCGTTGTGCGGAGCGGTGGTCCGCCCGGACGGGATGGATATCGCGCATCGGCGCGATCTTGGGTATCGGACTTTGGGTGGATGGCGGGTGGCTTCCATGTCCGACCAAAGGACGAGGGAGCGTCGTGCGAGCCCGACTGTGCGGGGCGATGCGGGTTAAAGGCTGAGGAGACTGATCTGGATTACGGGTTCCGACTTGCGGAAGGAAGTTGGCGGGGAGGGGAGCAACCAACCGCCGAAACTAATAAAAAAGCTGGCGGAGCCGGGTGATTGATCCGGCTCCGCCAGTGTGAATCGATCGCTGACTTGCGATTACTCGGCGGTCAACGGCAGGCCGGCTTTGACGTCGGCGATGCGCTTGAGGATCTCGTCAGGGTTTTGTTTCAGCGGCAGCAGGGTTTCCAGGCAGCGGATGCACTGGTTGATGTCGCCAGCGGCGTGTTCGAGTCGAGCAAGGTGCATCAGGATCGCGGCGGCGATGAAACGGTTCTGTTGTTCCGCGGGTTTGCCGACTTCCTGTTGCTGCCAGCGTCGCCAGGCGAGTGCCCAGAGGTTGCGGGCATGTTCGACATCCTTCGCGTCGTAGCGGCAGCGTCCCAGCTCGAAGAGGATCTCCACGCTGTCCGGATTCGCGCGCAGTCCTTCGCGCAGGAATGCCTCCGCCTCGCCGTCGGCGCCCGTGCGGCGGAGCCAGTAGGCGGCGACGGTGTAGGTCTCGATCTTGTTCGGGTCGAGCTTCGCCGAGAATTTCAGCCACGGCAGAATTTCCCGTTCCGCATTCTTTCGTCCGTCCGGACTGTCCTCGCCCAGATGAGTGTGCACGGAGGGGAAGTGCTTGCGGCTGTGCGCGTCGATCCAATCGCTGGATTTGCCGAGGAAGTGCTCTTCATCGCCAGTGTTCTTGCCTTCGGCCACGCCGGCGTCTTCGGCCATGTGCGCGGTCTGATGCGACTCGCGATTGTCGAAGATGGTCGGGTAATAGCCGCTGTGGAAGTACACGTCCGCCTTCACGTAGAAGTGATTGGCGAAGAGTTTCCGTCCGTCGCCGAGGATGCTGGCCAGAGGGTCGCCGGAATCGGGCCGACGCGCGTGGAAGGCAGATATCTCGGGATGAATCAGCGTGCTCAGGATGAAGGCCAGTCCAAAGAGCATGACAATGTGAATCCACGGCCGGCCGAAAACGGATTCGGCGGCGTCCAGCACGGAGTTGTTGGCATTCATGGGCGTCCTTTCAGTTCAGCGCCATGCGGCGGAAGCGGGCCCACGCGGCGACGAGGAACAGCCCGGCGAACGCCGCGCCGTAGAGCGTGTCGGTGGCGATGACGGTCCAGTTGATGGCCGGCCAGTTGTGGATGATGAGGTCGCGCACGTCGTACCATTCGAGGTGAGGAATTGCGAAGTAGATCGCGCTCAACAGATCACCGGCAAGGCCGCCGGTCTTGGCCGCGACTTTGTTCAGATGCCGGCCGAGCAGAAGGATTCCGAGCACGACCACGCCGACGATGGTGATGGTGGATGACGGCGCCGCGAGGAGCACGGAACCCATGAGGGTCATGGCGACGACGACGGCGCAGAACACCGCGTGCAGCCAGAAGGCCTGGAAGTAGTTTGTGATGGGCCAGTAGTGTTCCTTCGTGCCGCTGACGAGGCAGAAGAACGCGTAAAACAGTGCGAGCGAGAGCACGCACGCCGTCCAGCAGCCAAAGAACTTTCCGAGCATGACCTGGGCGCGGGTGACCGGCTTGGCCAGGAGCGGGAAGATGGTGCGGCTTTCCTTCTCCGCCGGAATCTGGCGCGCCGCGGTGGCGATGGCGATGACGACGGAGGAGATCCAGATGAGCGTGAGGCAGACTTCCTTGAGGTAACGCGCGATGTTCGGATCGCCAAACAGATTCACCGAGCCGAGCAGCAGAGTGATGAGCGCGGTGAGAAACAGCAGGACGTAGACGTCCTTGCGCCGAATCATTTCGAGGATTACGACGCCAGCAACAGCGAGGATGATGTGCATATGGAGGAAGAGTTGAGGTTGAAGTCGATGATGCGGAGGAAGGCCTGTTCAAGGTTGGTTTCGTTTCCGGTGAGGAGGCTGGCGACAGTGCCCGCTGCCTTGAGTTCGCCCTGGTGAAGGATCGCGACGCGGTCGCAGACCGTCTCGACCTCGCCCATTTCGTGGGAGGAAAAGAAGACGGTTTTGCCCTCGTTCTTCAGGCGCTGGATGATTTCACGAACTTTCATGCGCCCGATGGGATCTAGGCCGCTCGTGGGTTCGTCGAGGATGAGCAGGTCTGGATTATTGATGAGCGCCTGCGCGAGACCGGCGCGCTGCTGCATTCCTTTCGAGTACGTGCGAATGGGCCGTTTCCGTGCGTGATCCAGTTCGACGAGTTTGAGCACCACATCAATGCGCCGTTCGCGCTCGGCCATCGGGATCTTGAAGATGCGCGCGTAGAAGCGGAGGAGTTCCTCGGCGGTGAGGAACTTGTAGTAGTACGTCATCTCCGGCAGGTAACCGATGCGCTGGCGGGCGATGGGTTGACGCACATCGGTGCCGAAGAGATACGCCGCGCCACCGGTCGCGTTCGCGAAACCGAGCAGCACGTTCATGGTGGTGGTTTTTCCGGCGCCGTTGGGCCCGAGGAAGCCGAAGACTTCACCGGGATACACCGCAAGGTCGAGGCCTTGCAGCGCGACTTTGACGCCCTGGCCGATCTCACGGGAACGAAATTCCACGCGGAGCTTCTCGGTCCGCAGGATCGGTTGCGGACCATTGGCCGATGATGACTGAGACATATTGTTCATGACTTTCCTGTTCACGACGGACCTTTTCCTGAACGGTCACGGCTGCGAACATTTATGGTTTTGGAATTGATTTGGGAACGCTCGAAACGACGCGCTTCAAGAGGCGCGGCATTTGATGCGACTGACGAGGAAACCAGCTGACGCTGGTTCAGGCGACGGCGGGAGGTGCGCGTCCGGGGAGGAGTCGATACGCGACTTGAGAAAGGAAAATCAACGGCGGCAGAGCTTGCGCGAAAAGGAGAATCAGCAGGAGAATCCCCGCGGCGGGTGCAAAGGAGGTTAGCTCGAGCGATCCGGTCTGGAGGAGAGTGATGAGGCACTCGTGACCTTGAGCGCCGGTGCCGTCGTGATGCGCGTGGTCATGCGCGTGCTTGTCATGAAGCTCATGGTGCAGCTCGGGAGCGAATTGGAGCGCGAGTGCGCTGAGGAGGTTTAGAGCCAGCAGGAAACCCAGAAGCCGCCGCCACGACGGGTGGCGTGCGTCATCTGAGGTTGCTGACGAATTTGAGTTCATGCTGCTGCTGTACCGACCAGAGGCCGCTCCCGGGGAGCGCTTCAGTTCTATTCATCGGTCGGTCCCGCAGAAGCATAAGGTCAACGGGCGTTTTCCACTACGACTGTCTGTCGGGGCAGCGGGACTTGCCAGAGAACCAAGTTTCCGTCCTGACAGCCCAGCGCGAGGGTGCGTTCGTCGGGAGACCATCGGAGCTGATTGATTGTCGAATGCAGCCGGCGCGCCGAAATGCGTTGCTCCGTCGGGACAGGTTCGTTCTTCGGCCAGGGACATTGCGATGGATTCCAGACAAACACCGCGCCGGCTTGGCAGCCGGATGCGAGCAGATCGCCGTGCCGCTGAAATTCCAGCGCGGTGATGTTTTGTGGGTGGCCGGATAGCTGGAGCGGAATCGTTCCCGCTGGTCCGCTGCCGGATACGTCCCAGATGGTGATCATCTCGCCGCCGCCCGACGCGAGGTAGCGCGCCGCTCGGTCCCACGTCAGGTTCTTCACCTTCACGGGATAGCCGCTCATTTGCAGCGGTTCCCAACCAGCCGAGGGCAGGCGGAAGAACTGGATCGTGTTCTCCTGCGTGCTGCTGGCGACGTGACGCCCGTTCGGGCTCCACGCGAGCGCGATGAGCGACGCCTTCCAGTCGAGCACTTCGTAGGGCTTCGTCTCGCCGAGCCGGAAGCAGCGGATCTTCCCATAGCACGCCGTCGCGACTCCTTTGCTATCTGCGCGCCATTGCAGGGAAGACACAGTGCTTTCGTGATTGTCGAAGCTGAGCGCCAGTTCTCCGGACGCTTTCCAGATTCGCAGTCGCTTGCCGGCTGATGCTGCGAAGTAGTCGCCGCTCGGAGAAAACGCGGCGTGCTCCACCCACGCCGCGTTGTCGAAGGAGAATTCACGCAGCAAAGCGCCCGACTCCGGAATCCACAACCGCAGCGTCCCATCCTGTCCGCCGGTGGCGATGACGTCGCCTTTCGGTGACCACGACAAGGCGAGCGTTCCGCCCTTGTGCGCGTCCCAGCGATGGGCGGGCTGGAGCGTGGCGGTGTCCACGATGGCGCATGGGCCGCTGATGCCGGCGACGACCACGCGCCGTCCATCTGGAGACCAATCGAGCGCGATGATCGGATCGTCGAGAGCGAAGATGAGCTGGGTCATGGTCGGCGGATTCGGTTCAGACAAGGCACGCGCGAAAGCCTTGCTCCAACTCGGCGCGATTGAGATTCCTTCCGATGAAGACAAGTTGATTGCCCGGCTCGCTGCTGTCCTTCCAAGGGCGATCCGGCTTGCCATCGAAGAGCATGTGCACGCCCTGGAACACGAATCGATTTGGGGAGCCTTGCAGGTGAACGATGCCTTTCATGCGGTAGATATCTGTGCTTTTCTCGCGGAGCAGTTCGCTCAACCAGCCGTTGAACTTCTCCGGGGCCACCGCGCGGCGTTCGCTAATTCCGACGGAGGTAACGCTCTGGTCATGCGTGTGGCTTGCAGCGAAGCCTTCACTTCGCAACGGGGTCAGGATCTTGCCGCCGCGGGTCAGCGTCATCTGGAATTCCTCGGGGTGATGCTGCGTGAACACGGCCACCGGCCCGGCCTGAAAACTCTCCAGCTTGAACGTTCCGCCCTTGCCTTCGCCGAAGACGAGCGTCTGCAGCTTTGGTCCCGGCACCACCATTGTGCCCGCCTTCTTTTCGATGCTCTCGCCGGAGAACAGCCGGACCGCTTGGGCCTTGGCCGCTGTCCATGAAGCCTCGCTGGTGTCCGTGAGAGGCATGGCGATGAAGTTCATCTCCGGGTCGGGGCCGGGCTGGAAGTTCAACTCGTGCGAACCAGCTTCGAGTTGATACACGCCCGCCCACTCGAACGGCATCTCCGGCTTCAGGAAGTCCGGCGCGGTGGCGAGCGTGTTCTGCAAGTCGAACGCGCGGATGTTCAGAATCTGGTCGAGCGCGATGGCGGCGTCCTGGGTGCGATGAATCCTAGCTACGGCGTTCATCGAGCGAATCTTCGCCTCGAGCTTGGCGAGCCCGTCGGCTTCGACCAGATCGGTTTTGTTGATCAACGTGACGTCCGCGAAGGCGATTTGCTCCTGACACTCAGAGCTGCTGTCGAGGTGTTGCCAGACGTGCTTGGCGTCGACCATCGTCACGATGGCGTCGAGGCGGAACGCGGCGCGCATGTCGTCATCGACGAAGAACGTCTGAGCCACGGACGCCGGATCGGCAAGACCGGTCGTCTCGATGAGCACGGCGTCGAGCCTGTCCTTGCGCTTCATCAGATTGCCGAGGATGCGGATGAGATCGCCGCGCACGGTGCAGCAGATGCAGCCGTTGTTCATCTCGAAGATCTCCTCGTCCGCACCGATGACGAGTTCGTTGTCGATGCCGATCTCGCCGAATTCATTTTCGATGACCGCGATGCGTTTGCCGTGCTGTTCGGTAAGAATGCGATTGAGGAGCGTGGTTTTTCCCGAGCCGAGAAAGCCGGTCAGGACCGTGACGGGGATTTGGTTCGTGGTTTGCATGGTTTGGTTCAATGCGAGTGGTGATGGGTGTGATGCAGATGGACGTGAGCAAGCTGTCGGTCGCGATGGCGCCGCGCGAAATACGCGGCGACAAAAGCGCGAAGGCGCCGAGCACGATCGTCGGACCCGGAGGCGCGTCGGTGGCGTTCGAGATGGCGAGACCGCTGAACGTGCTGGCCAGCGCGACGGCGAGTGAGAGCAGGGCGATCTGGCTCATTTGCCGACCGAGCAAGGTTCCAACGGCGCCGGGGAGAATGAGCATCGCCGTGACGAGCAGCACGCCGACGACCTTGGTCGAGAGAATGACGGTAGCCGCGATGAGAAGCACGAGCGCGTAGCGCAATCCTGTTGTCGCGACGCCGCTCGCGCGGGCGAGTTCTTCATCGAAAGTCCATTGGGCAAGCCAGCGCCAGCAGCTGAAGGTGAGCCCGGCGGTCACAAGGCTGAGCGCGGCCAGCAACCAGCATTCGAGAGCGTTTACGGCGAGCAGGCTGCCGAAGAAGAAGTGTTCCAGATGCCCGGTGTAATGCTTCCGCATCGAGAGCAGCAGAATGCCGAGGGCGAACGCCGCCACGTAACACGCGCCGACCGCGGTGTCCGCGTGGACTCGTTGACTGCCGGAAAAGTAGGCGATGCCCGCGGCGACCACGCACGTGAAGACGAAGCTGATCGCGTAGCTGGCGAGCGTCGGTGCGGGACCAGTCGCCAGAAGGAACATCCCGAGCGCCAAACCACCGAGGCTCGCGTGGGCCAGGCCGTCGGCGGAGAACGACAGACGCCGCAGCACGACGAAGGGCGAGAGCAGCCCGCACGTCACGCTCATCAACACTCCGGCAATCAGCGCGCGGGTGAGGAATGCGTAGTCGAAGAAGTGTTCCAGCGAAGACATGGCGTTTAGTGATGGTGAAGATGCGCAACCGGCGGGCGGTCGCTGACCTGGTAACGTTCGAGTTCGCAGCGGTAGGCGTGGAACACCGTGTCTTGCTGGAGAGCGTCGGCAGCACCGTGCCAGTGCAGGGTAACGGCGAGGCACGCGATGCGATGGGCGTGCTGGGTGATGAGTGGGATGTCGTGACTGACCAGGATGATGGCGATGCCCTGCGCCGAGAGTTCCCGCAGCAGCGCGCAGAACTGTTGCTGGCCTTCCGTGTCGACACCGGCGGTTGGTTCGTCGAGCAACAGCGCCGTCGGGGAATCCATGAGCGAACGCGCGAGCAACAGTCGACGTTGCTGGCCGCCGGACAAATAGACGAACGGCGTGCTCGCGTGCGCGGTGAGGCCGACGCGTTCCAGTAGTTCATCCGCACGCCGCGCGGTCTGTCGGGCCGCTGCGCCGAATAACGGCCACGCACCGGAGCGGCCTTGTCGCACAATCTCCCGGCTGCTTAACGGGTAGTTTCGATCCATGCCGCTGCGTTGAGGTACGTAGCCAAGGTGCGGCGTGGTTCCGTGAGCAGCGCTCCAAACGATGCGACCTGCCGTCGCGGGAATGACGCCCAGCAACACGCGAAGCAGCGATGTCTTGCCTCCGCCATTCGGGCCGATGAGCCCGAGGAATTCCCCGCGTGCGACGGAGAGATTGATGTCCTCCAGAATCCGCCGCCCGGAGAGATCGAGCGACAGCTGTTCCACGGTCAGCAGTGAAGTTTCGTGTTGGGACATTTTCTTCACGGCTCGTTCAAGACGCGGCAGAGCGTTTCCAGGGTCCTACGCTGACGTTCCAGATAGGTGGACTGGGGAGCATCCGGCAGAATGGTTTCGCACGGGTCAAGGCGCTCGACGCGTCCGCCGATTTCCTTGGCGATGACCTGGGCCGGGCGATCGGGCAGTTGCGGCTCGGCGAAGATGACTCTCATCTTCAGCTGGCGCATCAGGTCTACGAGCTTACGCAGATACGCAGCGGACGGTTCGTCCCCGGGGAAGAGTTCGATGACGCCGACGGTTTCCAGTTGGTAGCGGGCGAAGAGATACGCGAAGGCGCCGTGGAAGGTGACGAGCTGTCGACGCTTTGCATTCGCGAGACCGCTGACGAACTCCTCGTGCAACGTTTTCAATTCCAGCAGAAACGCGTCGCGTCGCCGTTCGACGTCTTTGCGGTGTTGCGGAGCAACGGCGATCATTTCGTCCGCGATGCGCCGCACGATGTCCTGTGCGAGGACGGGGTCGAGCCAGATGTGGGGATCCATTTCGTCGGCGCTGGCTGCGTGACTGTGGCCGTGATCCGCCTCGGCGAATTCGGCGAGCGCGCTCTTGCCGACGCGTTTCGGCGCAATGCCAAGGCTGGCCACGCTGATCCGGGATTTTCGTTCGTTGGCGGCGAGCTTCTCCACCCAGCCATCCATGCCGAGACCGAGCAGCAGAACGAGCTCGGCGTCGGAAACAGATCGGGCGAGCTGCGGGCTGGCCTCCATCGCGTGAGGATCGCCGCCCGGTGGCGTGAGACAGACGACATGGAAATTCGTCCCAGCCAGCGCGCGCGCGAAGTCGTAAAGCGGAAAGAAGCTGGCGACGATCTGTGGGTTGTCGGCGCGGACTTCCGGCCCCTTGCGATCACAGCCGGCCGTGAGGCCGAGAGCGAGAACGACGGCGACAACCGGGATCAGGATCGAGCGATTCATCGAGAATTTGCTTCGGTGGAGAAAAATCCCCGCCCGCGCGGTTGAAGGAGCGGGCGGGGTGGGTGTTTGGGGTTCTTAGTTTCTCACGCCGGCGCTGATGCGGAAGAAGGCGCTTGCATCGCCCAGCGGTAGAGCGATCTCCTTCAGGGTTCCCGCGCCAATAAAGGATTCGCCGACACCTTCCCAAGGACCTGAGGCCTCGGGTGCACGTTCGAGCTGGTAGCTCACACCGGCCTGACTGGTGAAAACGATCTTCGGTCCGCTACTGCCGCGGACGATATTCAGCCGGGTCTCGATGGGTTGAACTACGAACGTGAACGTGCGAGGGCCGCTGGAAGTGGGCGTGCCGTCGGTCAGTTTGCCCTGTGCTTCGAGCGTCACTCGGTAGATGCCGGCTCTGGTGAACGACCAGTTCACATGAATGTGACTGCCTGCGAACACGACGCGGGTGTCGTTGGAGTTGACGCCGTCGGCGGTGTTGATGTCGATGTGGGGTTGGCCGAAGCCGTCGATGGTGTAGAGGAAGAAGTCGCCCGGACCGCTGAAGTCCGTAAGGGTGACTTTGAACTGATCATCCTGCAGAACGCCTTCGCCGACTTCTTCGGCACCGAAACCGAGGAACAGAACGCCCGGTTGTTGGGTTTGGCCGAGCGTCCAGACGGCGGCGCC
>JADJPG010000092.1 GCA_016713365.1 Verrucomicrobiota bacterium
GGCCGAATCGGCGATGTTCCGACGAGGCCTTTTGCGGCGGAACAAATCGTCCTTGTTCAAGCGTGGATGATGATCAAGGCGCCGAGCAGCTCTTGCACGGACGCTGGAACGCGTGACCGTGAAATGTTTGTGACGAGATTAAACATGGTTGCGCGTAACCATGTACCAAGATGAAGTGTCGATTAAGACATTGACCTGACGTTGCATGCTGCCCGGGCGCATTGTGTCTTGATGCGGCGGGTTTGCGTAACAAAGGTCAGTGAGTCCAATATCATGCGCGCATTCAGCACGGACGCCTCGAGGACCGCCGCCAGGTGGTCGGTTTTTGCACCCACAATCTTTCTCCACCGCCGTCGCGCGCTACTCGCGCTGGCGTTTGCCTCCGTCCTGTTGGGGACGTTCGTGGCGGACGCGGCGGTGCGCACGCCGCGCAAGCCGGTGGTGAACGAGTATCACGGCGTGAAGGTCACGGATGATTATCAGTGGCTGGAGAATGCCGCTGACCCGGCGGTGCAGAAGTGGACGGCGGCGCAGAATCGCGAGGCCCGGGCGGCTTTGGATAAGGTTCCGGAGCGAAAGTGGATTGAGGATCGATTCACCCGACTGTTGATGGAGCCGACGACGAATTACTATTCGCTGAGCTCGCGCAAGGGGACGTTGTTCATGCTGAAGTTCCAGCCGCCGGCCCAGCAGCCGGTGCTGGTGACGCTGAGTTCACCGACCAATCTCGCCACGGAGCGCGTGGTGTTGGATGTGAATCGTCTCGATGCGAACGGCACGACGGCGATCGATTGGTATGTGCCGTCGCCGGACGGAAAGCTGGTGGGGGTGTCGCTCTCCGAGAAGGGCAGCGAGATGGGCACGTTGTATTTCTACGAGGTGGCGACGGGTCGCAAGCTGTCCGATGTGGTGCCGCGCGTGCAGGGACCGACCGCGGGCGGGAGTGCCGTGTGGACCGCGGATGGTTCCGGAATCTTCTACACCCGCTATCCGCATGCTGGCGAGCGACCTGACGCGGACCTGAGTTTTTATCAGCAGGTTTATTTTCATCAGCTCGGAACGCCGGTGACGCAGGATCGTTATGAGGTCGGGAAGGAGTTTCCGCGCATTGCGGAGATTGAGTTGTCAGCGAGCCCGGATGGGAAACGCTTCCTCGCGACGGTGGCGAATGGCGATGGCGGCGAGTTCGCGCACTTCCTTCGTGAGCCGTCGGGTCAATGGCGTCAGGTGACGCGCTTCAGCGATGGTGTGGTGCAGGCGGAGTTCGGTCGCGACCCGCTCTACATCGAGGCGGGCAAGGACGATGCGCTGTATCTGCTCTCGCGACGCGACGCGCCGAAGGGAAGGATTCTGCGACTGCCGTTCGCCGAGACTGATCTCGCGAAGGCCGCGGTGGTGTTGCGCGAGACGACGAATGTCATCAGTAGCTTTCACACGGCGGCGAGTGGCCTGGCATTGACCTACATCGACGGCGGTCCGTCGGACTTTGGCTTCCTCGACTTCAACGACGGGCGCATTCGGTCGCCGCGCGACACGGGCGTCACGGCGGTGCAGCAGGTTCTCGTGACGCAGGGCGATGAGGTGTTGTTCCGCACGGTTTCCTACACGGCGCCGTATCAATGGTGGCGTTACAACGGCTCGCAGGATCGGGACCGGGTGGTGGCTTTGCCGCTGGCGGGCAGTTCACCGGTGCCCTTCAACGACGTGGAATTGGTGCGCGAGCTCGTGACCTCCAAGGACGGAACGAAGGTTCCGTTGAACATCATCCGGCGCAAAGGCACGCGATTGAACGGCGAAGCGCCGGCAATTTTGTATGGCTACGGTGGTTACGGGATCAGTATGGAGCCTCGCTTCGATCTGTGGCGGCGCGTGTGGTTGGATCAGGGTGGCATTTACGCCATCGCGAATTTGCGCGGCGGCGGAGAGTTCGGCGAGGACTGGCATCAGGCTGGCATGCTCACGCGCAAGCAGAACGTGTTCGACGATTTCATTGCGTGCGCGGAGTTCCTGATCCGGTCGAACTTCACGAGCTCCGGCAAGCTGGCGATCGAAGGCGGAAGCAACGGCGGGCTCTTGATGGCTGCGGCGGTCACGCAACGGCCGGAGTTGTTCCGCGCGGCGGTTTCGCATGTGGGTGTTTACGACATGCTGCGCGTGGAGCGTGATCCGAATGGCGCATTCAATGTGACGGAGTTCGGAACGGTGACGAATCCGGATCACTTCCGCGCGCTGAATGCTTACTCGCCGTATCATCGGGTCACCGATCGCGTGAAGTATCCATCGGTCTTGATGCTGACGGGCGAGCACGATGGGCGGGTGAATCCGGCGCACTCGAAAAAAATGACGGCGCGTTTGCAGGCCGCGACGGCGTCCAGGAATCCGGTGCTGCTGCGCACGAGCGCCAATACCGGGCACGGGCAGGGGACGGCGTTGAGCGCGCGGATTCAAGAGCTCACGGATGTCTACGCGTTTTTGTTCGAACAACTGGGCTTGAGTTATTCGCTGGTGGACCGCGGTCCATGGAGCGGCGGTGTGACGCCGACCTCCATTGTCGTGAAGGCGAAACTGGAACGGGAGGGTTTGGGAGCGAGACTGATATACAGCAAGAGTCCTTTGTTGACGTGGCGGCGGACCTCGTCCCGCGTTTTCGCGGAGCTGGCGCAAAACAATGTGGTCGAGTTCAAGTTGGAGAATCTGGATCCAGACACGCAGTATCACTATGCGATCGAGGTGGATGGCCGGCTGGATATCGCCAGGCGCGGCCAGTTTCACACCTTCCCAAAGCCCGGGCCGGCGTCGTTTGAGTTCGCTTTCGCGTCGTGTGCGCGGACTGGTTCGACACTTGATACGTTTGATCGCATTCGCGAGAGTCATCCGTTGTTCTTCATGCATCTGGGTGATTTCCAGTATCTCGACATCCGCACAAACAGCCGGGCGCTCTTCCGCGCCGCGTATGATCAGGTCCTGGCTTCGCCGCAGCAATCCGACCTCTATCGCAATGTCCCGATGACCTACGTGTGGGATGATCATGACTTTGGCGGGAACAACGCGAACCGCCGTTCGAAGACCCATGAGGCGGTGCGCGGCATTTACGAGGAGTATGTGCCGCATTACCCGATGGTGTTCGACGGAACCGGCCCGATCACGCAGACGTTTTCCGTCGGACGCGTCAAATTTATCATGACCGATCTGCGTTCGGATCGTGACTCGGTGACGAACAAGGACGACGCGAACAAGTCGATCCTCGGGGCGGATCAAAAGGCGTGGTTGAAGCAGGAGTTGCTGACGTCAAACGGAAAGTTTCCGCTCATCGTCTGGATGAGCACCGTGCCGTGGATTGGCAATCCCACGAACGTCGTCTATCGCAACGTGCGCACGAACGAGTTCGGATTCATCCATCACACGAATCTCGTGGGGCGGACGAATTCGCAGTCGGGCCGGGGTGGATTTGGAGGAGGGGGTTTCGGCCGAAACGAAAACCGCGGCACGAATGAGATTTCCGGTTCTCGAACGAACAGCAATCGCGGCGGACGCGGCCGGGGCAATCAGCCGCCGCGGTCGGACGACGATCATTGGAGCGTCTTCGCCACCGAACGCCGTGAGATGGCGGACTTCATCAAGGACAACGGCATCCAGGGCGTGTGCATCATCCATGGTGACTCGCACATGCTCGCGGCGGACGATGGCTCGAACGCGGATTACGCGACGGGTGGCGGTGCGCCGATTCCGGTGATGTGCGGCGGACCGCTGGATCAGAATCCATCGCTCAAAGGCGGGCCGTATAGTCAGGGCGTTTACAAGATGAAGAATGGCGAGGGAGGATTTGGCTGGATGAAGGTGGATGATCGCGGCGACCGAATTGACGTGACCTACAGCGGGCGAAACAACAAGAACGAGGAGAAGATTTCCTTGAAGTTCAGCGTGCCGGCCGGCAAGGCCAGAAAGTGATTGGAGCATGAAAAAACAAGCAACCCTTGGATGGATGGCGGTCACTCTGGCGATCGGCATCTTCACGCATCAACGCGTGGAATCCGCTGACGCTGCGGATTTGAGCAAGGCGCCGACCCTTGAAGGTACGTGGCGTTGGAATTTCGTGATGCCGGATGGCACGACGAACCGGCCGAAGCTGAGGTTCACGGTGGATGACGGGCGATTAATCGGGAAGACGAGTTTTCGATCGGGTACTGAGACGACAGTTACAAATTTGGCCGTGACTGGAGATCAGGTGAGCTTTCAGGTGGTGCGGCGCCGCAATGACCGGGATGTGGTGACGACCTACACGGGTAAGTGGAACGACCAGGCCATCAAGGGCAAGATCGAGTCCGACTGGGCCGGGGAGAAGCAGGCCTTCGACTGGGAAGCCACCCGGGCGCATCACGGCGTGGAAGGTGTCTGGCGCTGGACGAATTCGTTCTTTGGCGGCGGTGGTGGGGGTGGCGGCGGGCGTGGGCCGGGCGGACGCGGACGCGGTTTCGAAAGTCGCGTGGAACTGGAGCAGGAGGGCGAGCGGATAACCGGGAAGACGGTGTCCTCGCGCGGGCCGATGGGTTCCGTGGCAATTACCAACGGGTTCTTCACCAACGGTGTGATTTACTTCGAGATCGAGCGCACATTCTTTGAGACGCGAACTTTGACCAAGCACCAGGGCAAGGTGTCCGGCGATTCCATCAAAGGCACACTGGAGTCCGAGGTCAACGGCGAGGATCGCGAGATC
>JADJPG010000093.1 GCA_016713365.1 Verrucomicrobiota bacterium
CACGGGCACGGCGCGGCTGGCGTCGAGGACGTGGACGACCGGCTCGGTGTAGCTGGGCGCAATCTTCACCGCCGTGTGCGCGCGGCTGGTGGTGGCGCCGCCGATGAGCACGGGGACGTGCTGCCCAGGCGCTCCATCTCGCGGCGACATGCACCATCTCGTCGAGCGACGGCGTGATGAGGCCGGAGAGGCCGATGATGTCGGCGTTTTCCTGCTTGGCGCGTTCGAGGATCTTTTCGCACGGCACCATCACGCCCATGTCAATCACCTCGTAGTTGTTACAGGCGAGCACGACGCCGACGATGTTCTTGCCGATGTCGTGGACGTCGCCCTTCACGGTCGCGAGCACGATCTTGCCCTGGGCTTTCACGGCTTCGCCGCGCGCGGCCGCGGCCTTCTCGGCTTCCATGAACGGCGTGAGGTAGGCGACGGCCTTCTTCATCACGCGGGCGGATTTCACGACCTGCGGGAGGAACATTTTCCCGGCGCCGAAAAGGGCTCGCCGAAGGCGACCAGGCGTTCGGTGGCGTCGGGGCGGCGGTTGAGCAACGCGTCTTCGACGAGTTCCTTCAGCTCGGGTTCGATCTCCTCATACACTTCGAGCATGCCGGCGTTGACGATGCCCATGTCCATGCCGGCCTTGATGGCGTGGAAGAGGAACGCGCTGTGCATCGCTTCGCGGACAGGATTGTTGCCGCGGAAGCTGAAGGAGACGTTCGACACGCCGCCGCTGACCTTGGCGTGCGGGAGGTTCTGTTTGATCCAACGCGTGGCCTCGATGAAGTCCACGGCGTAGTTGTTGTGCTCCTCGATGCCGGTCGCGACGGTGAGGATGTTCGGATCGAAAATGATGTCCTCGGGCGGGAAGCCGACGGTGTCGACGAGCAGGCGGTAGGCGCGCTCGCAGATGCGGATCTTCTCGGCGTAAGTCGCGGCCTGGCCCTGTTCATCGAAGGCCATGACCACGACGGCGGCGCCATACTTGAGCACCTTGCGCGCGTGTTCGCGGAACTTCGCCTCGCCCTCCTTGAGCGAAATGGAGTTCACGATGCCCTTGCCCTGAAGACATTTCAGGCCGGCCTCGATCACCTCCCACTTGGAGGAGTCGACCATGAAGGGCACCTTGGCGACCTCGGGCTCGCTGCCGAGCAACTGGAGGAAGCGCGTCATCGCGGCGACACCGTCGATCATCCCTTCGTCCATGCAGACGTCGATGACGTTGGCGCCATTCTCGACCTGCTGGCGCGCGATCGCGACGGCCTCGTCGTATTTCCCTTCCTTGATCAGCTTCGCGAACTTCGGCGAACCGGCGACGTTCGTGCGCTCGCCGATCATGATGTATTGGCCGACCTGCTGCGTGAACGGCTGGGGCCGCCAGGCGGAGGGGGGGAGGGGGCGGGGCGCGGATGGCCGAGGCGTGCCGCACCGGATTCGGGCAGGTCGCGCGGGTGACGGCCGTTCGAGCGCCTTCGCGATGGCGGCGATGTGTTCGGGCGTGTTGCCGCAACAGCCACCGGCGATGTTCACCAGACCGCTCTGGGCGAATTCGCCGAGGAACCGGCCCATGTCCTCCGGCTTCAGATCGAAGCCCGTCGGTGAAAGCGGATTCGGCAACCCGGCGTTCGGATAGCAGGAAATCGCGGCGGTGGACTTCTCGGACAGCTCCGCGAGGAACGGTCGCATGAGGTCGGGCCCGAGGGAGCAGTTCAGGCCGATGGAGAGCGGCTTCACGTGCTTCACCGAGTTCCAGAACGCCTCAATCGTCTGCGCCGAGATCATCGTCTCGCCACCGCGGCCGACGGCGGCGGAGATCGAGATGGGCAGGCGGACCTTGTCCTGCGCGAAGACTTCCTCGATGGCCACCAGCGCCGCCTTGGCGTTGAGCGAATCGAAGATGGTTTCGACCAGCAACAAGTCGGAGCCGCCCTTGATCAGCGCGCGGACCTGCTGGAGGTAGGCCGCCTTGACCTGATCGAAGGTCACGACGCGGAAGCCGGCGTCGTCGGCGTCGGGCGAGTTCGAGAGCGAGACGGTCAGCGGCCCGATGGCGCCGGCGACGAAGCGTTGTTTGCCGTCCTTGTTCGCCACGCGGTCGGCCCATTCGCGGCACTGGCGAGCGGAGGTTTCGTTGATCTCCCAAGCGAGCTCGTTGAGGAACTTGTCCTCGATGATCTTCTGGTAGAACGCAGGATCTTTGCGCCCGCCGTGTTCGCGCGGGTCATCGACGAAGAACTCGCTCTGGCCGATGCTCGTCGCGGAAAAGGTGTTGGTCTCGATGATGTCCGCGCCGGCTTCGAGAAAGCGCCGGTGGATGTCGCAGATCATTCCCGGCTGCGTGATGGAGAACAGGTCGCCGTTGTTGAGCAGATCCTTCTTCGAGTCGGCGAAGCGCGTGCCGCGGATGTCTGCCTCCTTCATCCCGTAGGTGCGGATGGTCGTGCCCATCGCGCCGTCGATGATGGCGATGCGTTGGCGAAGGAGTGCTTCGAGTTGCGGACCTGTATTCTGTATCGTGCTCATGCGAATTCCATTCGGCTGCCAGACCGTTATCGGCGGCTCCGGTGCCACGCGAGACTATAGTCCTGCCTTGAGGAATCAGTCAAATCATCAAATCAGGATTTGAGGATATGATAAATAAACCCTCTGGCCACGGATTCAACACGGACAAGACACGGATAAGAAGTTTGGGCTCGTTCTCGGGTATATTGCCGCGCCTGCGCATTCCTCCCTTATCTGTGTTTAATCCGTGTTCCATCCGTGGCTCCAACCGCTTCGCCAATGTTTTGCCTTTAACCCGCTTCGTTCTCCGCCCATGCTTGTGGCATGTCTGGTTTGATTGCCATTGTTGGTCGCCCGAATGTCGGTAAGTCGGCCTTGTTCAACCGTATTGTGCGGAAGCGCATTGCCATCGTGCATGATATGCCGGGCGTCACGCGCGATCGCGTCACGGCCGAAGCCGAGTGGCGCGGCAAGCCCTTCACGCTCGTGGATACCGGCGGCATCGGGCTGCTCCGCGGCGAGAAGGCGGACGACGTGATCACCAGGGCCGCGTTCGACCAGGTGCAAATCGCCATCGACTCCGCGAACGTCATCGTGCTCGTCGTGAATGTGCAGGAAGGCATCGTTCCGCTCGACCGCGAAGTCTCGCAGCGCCTGCGCCAGAGCGGCAAGCCCGTGCTCGTGGCCGTGAACAAGGTGGATACCGCCAAGGCCGAATCCGGCGTGCCGGAGTTCGCGGAGCTCGGCTTCGAAAAGCTGTTCCCGGTCACCGCGATCCACGGCGAAGGTATCGAGACGTTGATGAACGAAGCGTCCAAGTATCTGCCGCTGCCGGAAGCGACGCCTGAGCCGGAACCGGAACTCGTACCCGAGACCAGTGGCGAACCTGCCGACGAAAACGCGCCCAAGTTGCGCCCGCGGCGCCATGGCCCGTTGAAGATTGCCATCGTCGGCCGGCCGAATGTCGGCAAGAGCTCCATCATCAATTCGCTCACGAATTCCACGCGCGTCATTGTCAGTCCGATTCCCGGCACCACGCGCGATTCCGTCGATGTGCCGTTCGAGGTCGAGACGGACGGCGTGCGCCAGAAATACATTTTGATCGACACCGCCGGCTTGCGGAAATCGCGACGCGTGGATGACTCGGTCGAGTTCTTCAGCGTCAAGCGCACAGAAGATTCCATCGAACGCTGCGACATTGCGGTGCTGGTGATCGACGCCGTCGCGGGCATCGGCGAGCAGGACAAGAAGATTGCCGACATCATCGTCGAGCAACGTCGCGCGTGCATCGTCGTCATCAACAAGTGGGACCTCGTTGCGGATTCGGTGCGGGAAGCGCGCGAGGAGGAAATCGCTAAGCGCGTCGCGAAGAAGCGCACCGAAGGCCAGGACAAGATGATGACCACGCTGGGCGAGTTCGGCCAGTGGGTGCAGGAACGGCTGTTCTTCCTCGATTACGCGCCGGTCATCTTCACGTCCGCGCAGACGGGCTTTCATCTCGATCGCCTGCTCGAAGCCGTGCGCTACGTCGCCGCGCAATTGCAGCAGAAGGTTCCGACCGCGATTCTCAATCGCACTCTCCACTCGGCCGTCGAGCGCCGCCAGCCGGTGAGCGACATGGGGCATCGTCTGAAGTTCTACTACGCCACGCAGGTGCGCGAAGCGCCGCCGACGTTTCTACTCTTCGTCAATCGCGACGAGATGCTCTCGGACCAGTACAAGAAATATCTCGCAGACCAGATGCGCGCGGCGTTTGGCTACGAAGGCTGCCCGATCATCATCGTGCCCAAGGCGCGTCCGAAAACCATCGAGCCGGTGCGGAAGTTCAACCCCGGCCGCAAGCCGACAGCTACTCGTGGTGGGCAAAGGTCGGGCGAGAAGAGCGAGAGAACGTCCAGTCGCTCGAGCCGTCCGGAAGGTGGGAAGCCAGTTGCCACCTCCAGTCCGGCCGGTGGACCCAAGCCCGGTCCAAGTCGCGGTGGGAAAGGCGGCAGAAATGAGAAGCCCCGTCGTCGTTCCGGCAAGGGCAGGGCGGCAGCGCGGGGATTCAGGAAGTAAGGCCGGGCCGTAACCGCCGACGTGAGGAGGCGGATATTTTGAATGAGCATCTTTCCGCGTCGGCGAGCCGACTGAGTTTCGCCGTCATTCCGGCACAGGCAGGGCGTAACTTCTCGCGGGTTGGTGGAAGGGTTGAAGAACGAGTGTCCGTTTGAATTTCTCAAACGTCGCGACATCAAATTGTTCGCAGGCTCGATAATCAGCGTCTGTCAGGGCTCTTTGTCACGGGTCAAAATGACGATGGGTTCGAATAGTCCTACGGAAGTTGCCCAGACCGATCTAATTCGAACTGGGTTGGTAATGACCATTTTGGCACTCACCTTGGGAACTCAGATTTCCCAATGACCTGAGGACAGCCCACCCGGTGAAGCGACGATCTGAATTCAATACCGGCAAATTGCTCCGCTGAGATCAATTTCATCTTTGTCAAACAACCAATGGTTGGGTTGCCAACGACGAAAGGTTCCTTGGCAGAGATCAATCTGCGCGGCATCGCTCAGCTCAGACTGGATTTCGTTCGGTGAAAGCCGTTAGGAATCGGAACTCTTACGCTAAATCGCTCGGCTTCGAAATACTGGCCACCTTCCAACGGGCCTTGTTTGCTCCGAGATGTGATGACCAATGATGCTGGATCGCTGCGTATACGGGCCTAACTCGATCATCGAACCTGCCTTGAAAACGGGGAACGACCTCGTTCAACACATTGGCGGCAAGCCTTCCTTCCTGAAGAGCGCTTCCAAGTCTACATGCATTATACCGGTTCTGGCGTTTATCCGTCCGCAGCGTATTCACCCGCACTGCGCCTTGTGCCGCAGCGCGTGATCTACGAGCACCAGCGCGGTCATCGCCTCCACCATCGGGACGGCGCGGGGAAGCACGCAAGGATCATGGCGGCCACGGCCTTTGAGCGTGGTGTTCTTGTTGGTCACGTCCACGGTGTCCTGCTCGTGCATCACGGTGGCCACGGGCTTGAACGCGACGCGGAAGTAAATCGGTTCGCCGTTGGAGATGCCGCCCTGGATGCCGCCGGAGCGATTCGTCACCGTTCGGACCTTGCCGCCCTTCATGCGGAAGGCGTCGTTGTGCTGAAGTCCGGTAAGCGCGATGCCGCCGAAGCCGGAGCCGATGTCGAAACCCTTCGAGGCGGGCAGGCTCAACATCGCCTTCGCAAGATCCGCTTCGAGCCGATCGAAGACCGGTTCGCCCCAGCCGACGGGCACGCCGCGCGCCACGCCTTCCACGATGCCGCCGACGCTGTCGCCGGCGCTGCGCATCTTCTCGATGAGCCGGATCATCTTCTCCGCCATCTTCGCGTCCGGGCAGCGCACGATGTTCGATTCGATCTGTTTCATCGTCACGCGCTCGTGGTCGATCTCGGCGGTGAGCTTCTGGACCTGCGACACGTAGGCGAGCACTTCGACGCCGAACTGTTCCTTGAGAATCTTCTTCGCAATCGCGCCCGCCGCGACGCGGCCGATGGTTTCGCGTGCGCTGGTGCGACCGCCGCCGGGCCACGCGCGGATGCCGAACTTCGCGTGGTAAGTGTAGTCGGCGTGCGACGGGCGGAACTTCGACGCCATCTCGTTGTAGGCCTCGGAGCGTTGGTCCTCGTTCTTCACCCACATGCTGATCGGGGTGCCGAGCGTTTTGCCCTCGAACGTGCCGGAGAGAATCTTGACGGTATCGCTCTCTTTGCGTGGCGTGACGATCTTCGACTGGCCGGGTCGACGGCGGTCGAGGTCGGGTTGGATGTCGGCCTCGGTGAGCTTGAGCTTGGGCGGACAGCCGTCCACCACCACGCCGACGCCGCCCCCGTGAGATTCGCCCCAAGTGGTGATGCGGAACAATTGCCCGAAAGAATTCGCCATGCGCCGAGCTTAGCGGGAAAGCAGCGAAGAGGTCAAACGGACGGTCGTGAGTGGGTGAGGTCAGAACTGACTGCAAACCTAAAGCGCGGATCTCCGAATCGGAGTTCGGCGTTCCGCGTGCGTCTCGCCGCCTCAGTTTGCGCCGTCGGCGGGCTTGCAGATCAGCGGAGTGATTCTGCGGCCTGTGCGTTTTTCGTAAACGGTTGCGATGGCCTTGGCGAAGCTGTCGGCCTGGGCGCGGTGAACGAGATTAAGCGTCGAGCCGCCGAAGCCGCGTCCGGTGAGTCGAGCGCCGAGACAGCCGGGATGAATTTTCGCGAGGGCGACGAGTTCATCGAGTTCAGCGCAGCTGTTGCCGAACAAATCGCGCGAGCTCTCGTGGCTTTGATACATGAACTGTCCGAACTGGGCGAAGTCCCCGTCGCGCAAGGCGTGGGTCGCGGCGACAACGCGCTGGGTTTCGCCGACGAGATGGCTGGCGCACTGAAACTGTCGATCGTTGAGGCGCTGACGGTTGGCGTTGAGGAAGGAGGCGTCCACGGAACGAAGAGATTTCACACCGAGCGCGCGAGTGGCGGCATCGCATTCGGCACGGAGGTCATTGATGGTTTTGTCGATTTCGGCGTGGCGGATTCCGGTGTCGCAGAGCACCCAAGCGATTTCGCCGATGAGCGGGGCGGGTTCAATGGTGAAGGATTGGCAATCGATCTCCACGGCATGAAACTCCTTGGAGAAGAGCGAGGCTACTGGGGCGAGCAATCCCGAGTGCTCCGGAGTCGCGGTGTTTCCAGTGAGCAGACAGGTGCGGGCGATTTCGAGTTTCTCGATGTTGCTGAGCGGCGGCAACGCTCCGTCTGCGGCGCGTTTTGGCGGAACGGTGATGCCGGTGGCGGTGAGCGTGAACGGATGGAGCTGTCGCACCGCCAGCGCGGCGGCAATCTTGAGCGCGCTTGAACTGCCGAGCCCGGAACCTGTGGGAATGGTGCTGTGAATGGCCGTGCTGAAACCGCTGCAATGCGCCTGACGCTGGCGAAGGGCGTTGAGCATTGACTTGAGCTGGCTGGCTGTAGGGGAACCGTGTCCCGGAGCGGTGTCGAGGACGGAGAATGATTCCAGGCACTCAGAGCGGCTCGGAGCGAGTTCCACTTTTCCATCTGTCCGAGCGGCCACCGCGATGGAAACAGATCTATCAACGGACATGGCCAGGGCAATTCCGTGGTGGAGGTCTGCGTAATTGCCGAGGAGTTCGACCGTTCCCGGAGCCTCAACAGTATAGGTGGGCGGGAAGCCGAAGCGGTTCCGGAAGAGCCTGTGGACTTCGAGCATGGTTGCGGTGACCGGTGATTTGTGAGGCGTGAAGGCGAAGCTCGGTGTCGGGCGGCTATCACAGATCACGCGTCACGCCTCAGCTGACTCATTTTGCACGCGCCTTTTTTCCGAGCGCATCGAACTTTTCAGCCAGGGCGAAATCTTTGGCGGTAAGGCCGCCTTCGTCGTGGGTGGTCAGGGCGAGGGTGACCTTGTTCCAGCGGATATCGATGTCGGGATGGTGCCAGGCTTTCTCGGCGAGCTTGGCGATGGCGTCGACGAAACGGATCGCGGCCGGGAAGTCCTTGAACTCGAAGGTGCGGCGGATGATTTGGGCCCGGCGCTTCCAATCCGGGACGCGGCGCAGGGCTTCGGAACGTTGTTTCGGGGATAGAATGGCCATGGCGCATCTTTGGCCGAGGGCCCTCGATACGTCACGGAAATTACCGGCCTGAATTGGTGCGCCGTTGCGGCTCCGGCGGCGTGTGAAGCGGGTCCAGTGCCCCGAGATTCCAGTGCTGGCGCGGAACATATTCTGGACTTTTGAGGGGGGGATTATTACTTTCCTCCCGAACCCAAACAGTATGTCGTATCCGAACCATTCTGGTTTCGAGCTGTACTCTGCCAGCCGTATCTTTGTCGTAGTGGCGCTGGGATCGCCGCGAAGAGGCAAGGGTACAAACCACCCCGTCTGAAGTGCTGACTCCCTTGTCATTTCGCAGTGAACGTGTGCTTCAGGGGCGTAACCTGAATGTAACATCTCACACGCGGAAGGACGGAGTTCTGAGTTTCAACCACCCCACAACCACCCTGAAAAATATGCACGTTAAGTTCCTGGCAGGATGCCTCGCTTCCGTCTGTTTCCTCGCTGCTGGTGTCGCGACAAGTTCGTTCGCGGCGGAAGGCCCGGCAACGATCACCACCACGCCGGCTGGCCGTACGGTTTTCATCGGCGGCACCACGACGTTTTCTGTGGTGGCCGATGGCACCGCGCCGCTTAGCTATCAATGGCGAAAGGCGGGACAGCCGATCTCCGGAGCGACGGCGGCGGCGCTGACGTTGAACAACGTCCAGACCGCCGACGAGGCGATCTATTCGGTGGTGGTGAGCAACGCCCTGGGGATCGCGACCAGTTCTGACATTGAGTTCCTCGTGGATCCGGGAGTGGTGTTGGGAACGACGACCAACACGCTTGTCTCCTACGGCGCCACGTGGAAATACAATCAGTCCGGAACAGACTTGGGCACGACGTGGAAGGATGTCGGCTTCAATGATACGGCTTGGCCGTCCGGCCCCGGCATTCTGGGACTTGAGACGGCGGCCTACCCGGACACGATTCGCACGCCGCTGGCGTTGGGCAGTCCGCAAGTAATCACTTACTATTTCCGTGGTCGATTCACCGCGACGGCTGATCAAGTCGCTGGCTCGCTCTCGACGACTGTGGCAGTGGATGACGGCATGGTGCTCTACGCGAACGGCACGGAAGTGGCGCGCCTGCGCGTTCCGGCGGGACAGAATGCGGCGACGCTCGCGGAAAACCAAGGTTCAGAGGGCACTCCGGAAAGCATTGAGATCCCTGCGAGCAGCCTTGTGGTGGGCGAAAACGTCCTCGCGGCAGAAGTCCACCAAACGGGCGCCACCAGCAGCGATGTGGCGTTCGGGTTGACAATGTCCTCGCTGGGAGTGATCCGCGGACCGGACAATGTTCGGCCCACGATTATTTCGGCGGGATCGGTGACCAACAACCGGGTGATCGTGGCCTTCTCCGAACGCTTGGAACCGGCCAGCGCGACCAACGTCGCCAATTATCAAGTCAGCGGTGGGATTGTGATTTCTGGCGCCTACATGACGAATGACGACCGGACCGTTGCGCTGGTCATCTCGCCGATCGCGCAGTCGGTGAACTACACGCTGACCGTGAGCAACGTGCGCGATCGCGCGGTGACGCCCAATACCGTGCTCGCGAATTCCCAGGTGGCGTTCACCCTCGCCTCCGGTCAGTTCCTCGCGCAGGACATCGGCACTCCGGGTCAGGTGGGAAGCGTGTCGGCAGCAAGCGGCGGCTATAACATCACGGCCGGCGGCACCAACATCGTCGGTGGATCCGATCAGTTCACCTTCAACTACCAACAGGTCTCGGGTGACTTCGATTATCGCGTGCGGGTCGCCGGATTAACGCTGGCGGACGCCTGGAGCCGCGCGGGCCTGATGGCACGGGAAACCTTGCAGCCCAACAGCCGCCACTCCTCCGTTTTCGCGACGCCCAGCGTGAGCGGTTCCTTCTTCCAATGGCGCAGCACGATCGGTGGCGCGACGCTGACGTCGGGTTCCTATCCTGTGAATTACCCGGAGACGTGGCTGCGCTTGAAGCGTGCTGGAAACATCTTCACCGGCTACGCCAGCATGGACGGAACGGCGTGGTATCAACTGGGAATTGTCACGAATGCCATGGCGCCAAATGTTTTCCTCGGCATGGCGGTCAGCGCCGGCGTGGCGAGCAGCAGCGCGACGCCGACGACCACGGCGCAATTCCGGGACTTCACGCAGACCACCGGAGCGACCGTGGAGAATTCTCTGCCCGACGTGGAACCTGCCGGCCCTTCAAGCCGACGGACGCCGATCGCGATTACCGAAATCATGTATAACCCGTTGCCGAACGCGAACAGCAACGTCCTCGAATTCATCGAAGTCTATAACTCGAATCCGTACTTCGAAGACATCAGCGGCTGGCGCCTTTCCGGCGACATAGATTACACGTTCCCGGCGAACACGATTCTTCGCGCTGGCGAATATCGCGTCATCGCCCGGGTGCCCGGCGATGTGCAGGCGCATTACGGAATCAGCGGCGTCTGGGGGCCGTACACCAACTCACTGAAGGAAACTGGAACCATCCGGCTCCGCAACAAGGAGGACGCGGTTCTCCTGGAGATTGAGTATGACAACGTCGCGCCGTGGCCCGCGTCGGCTGACGGCGCCGGGCACTCCCTGGTGCTGGCGCGTCCGTCGTACGGCGAAGGCTACGTGCAAGCTTGGGGACAGAGCGCCCGCGTGGGCGGCTCGCCGGGCGGTTACGATGCGTATCGCGGTTCGCCGCAGCGTTCGGTGACGATCAACGAATTCCTTGCGAACTCCGAGACGGTGGATTTCGTCGAGCTCTACAATCACTCAAACGCCGAGGTGGATATTTCTGGATGCACACTTTCCGATTCTCCCTCGACGAACAAGTTTGCCTTCCCGGCGAATACCAAGATCCCTGCGCGCGGCTTCCTCGTGGTCAGCCAAACGGAACTGGGCTTCGGCTTGAGCTCCGGTGGTGAGACGATTTATCTCCGTTCCGCGGACGCCACGCATGTCATCGACTCCATTCGCTTCGAAGCGCAGGCGTTGGGCGTTTCGTCCGGCCGCTTCCCGAACGGCGCTGACTCGATTTACCCGCTCGCTTCGCCGACGCCCGGTGCGGCGAATGCCGGCACGCTCAACCGCGACATCGTCATCAACGAGATCATGTACAAGCCCATTTCTGCTTTGAACGATGATGAGTATGTCGAGATCTACAATCGCGGCGCCGGACCGGTTAACCTCACGGGCTGGCGGTTCACGTCGGGAATTGATTTCCAATTCCCCTCCAACACCGTGCTCGCGGCGGACAGCTATCTGGTGATTGCCAAGAACGCGTCGCGCATGCTCACCAACTATCCGAATCTCAACTCGGCCAATACGCTGGGTAATTACGGTGGTTCTCTCGGAAATCGTGGTGAACGTGTGGCGCTGGCCATGCCCGATTTCAACATCTCGACCAACTCCCAAGGCCAGGTACGGACGAACACCGTCTACGTCGTGGTCGACGAAGTTACCTACGCGCCCGGCGGGCAATGGAGCCCGTGGGCCAACGAAGGCGGCAGCAGTTTGGAATTGGTGGACGCCGAGGCCGATCGTCGGCTGGCCTCCAACTGGGCGGACAGCGATGAATCAGCCAAGTCACCGTGGACCACTATTCAGGCCACAGACTTGATGAACAACGGCAGTGGCACGGCGAATCTGTTCGAAGTGCTGGCGCTGGGTGAAGGCGAGTATCTGGTCGACGACCTCGAACTGGTTCCGGCCACGAGCAGCTCGAACTTCATCTCGCAGGCGAACTCGACCTTCTCCAACGGGCAGGGGACGTGGCAATTCCGCGGCACTCACATCCGTTCGTCTGTGACAAACAGCGGCGGGTTTGGCGGTGGCAGTTGCCTCTACCTCCGCGCCAGCGCCCGTGGTGATGCCATTCACAATCGCTGCGTGGTTCCGATTCCAATTCCGACGGGCACGGTCACCTTGCGGGCGAAGGTTCGCTGGCTTCGCGGCTGGCCCGAGATGCTTTTCCGTTTGCACGGAAATCACGCCGAAGCGACCGGCCGCCTTGCGTTGCCTTCGAATCTCGGCACGCCGGGGGCGCGGAACAGTCGCGCGGTCAACAATGCGGCGCCGGCGATCTATGAAGTCACACATCAGCCCGTCGTTCCGGCTGCCGGACAGGCGGTCGTAGTGACCGCCCGGGTCAACGATCCGGATGGGATTCAGTCGGTGGCCGTCCGCTATCGCATCGACCCTGCCACGACCTACGCCCAGGTGGCGATGAACGATGCCGGCACCGGCGGCGATGCGGTTGCGGGCGACGGAGTTTACAGTGCGACGATTCCCGGACAGGCGGGCGGTGTGCTCGTTCCTTTCTATGTTCAGGCGACGGATGCTGCGACCTCTCCGGCGACGGTGAGTTTCCCGAAGGGCGCTTCCGCAACGACCTTTGAATGCCTGGTTCGCTTTGGCGATCCGGTCATCTCGTCGGGATTCGGCACCTACCGCCAATGGATGACGGATTACCATTTCCAGACGTATAACAATCGTCCGGCCCTGAGCAACGAGCGCGTGCCGCTTACGTTTGTTTATGGAAATTTCCGGGCCATCCACTTTGCCGCGGTGAAATGGGCAGGCAGTCCGTATCACCAGTTCTCCGGGAATCCCAACACGACGGGTCACTACTCGATCGACATTCCGTCAGACGATCTGTTCCTCGGCACTGATAACCTCAACAAGGTTCATGCCCCCGGCAACGGACCGTTCGACGATGCGCTTATCCAGCGCGAGCAGACGGCGTATTGGTTCGCGCGCCAGCTTGGCCTGCCGTGGAATTATCGCCGTGCGGTGAACTTTTATTTCAACGGACTTCGCGCAGGTGGAGCGAATCAGTTGATGGAAGATACGGAGACCCCGGGCAACAGCGTGGTCGAGTCGCGCTTCTCCGATGACCCGGACGGTAATCTCTACAAGCTGCAACCGTGGTTTGAAGTCGACGACGGTAACGGTCGTTCGCTGGGATTTGCGAATGCACGCTGGTGCACGCTCTCCAAGTTCACCACGGTTTCCAATGGCGTCACCATTCACAAGCTGGCGGCGTATCGAAACAACTTCCTCGCCCGCGCCGTCAAAGGTTCGGCCAATGATTACTCGGATGTGTTCGCGCTGGTGGATGCCGCTGAAACGCCGGCTGGTCCGGCGCACGCCGCCAACATGGATGGCATCGTCGACGTGGAGCAATGGATGCGAACGTTCGCGGTTCACCATTCCGTCGGCGACTGGGATCACTTCGGAAGTCAGAACTCCCAGAACATGTGTGGCTACAAGCCGACCAACGGCAAATGGCAGCTGATGATCTGGGACATGAACATCGTTCTCGGCAACAGCGGGTCGTGGGCGGCCGGCCAGAACCTGTTTGTCAGCTCCGGTGGCGGGGCGAACATGACGAAGCTCTACGACAATCCGAAGTTTCGCCGCATGTATCTGCGGGCGTTGAAGGAACTGTGCAATGGAGCGTTCTTGCCGGCGAACCTTGACCCGGTGTTGGACTCCAAGTTTGCGGCGTATCAAGCCAGCGGCGTGAACGCAACGGCGCCGACCTCCATCAAGACGTTCGTTTCCACTGCTCGCAGCAGCATTCTCGGCACGGTCGCTGCAGAAGAAGCTGCCGTGTTCAGGATCACGAGCACCAACAACATCACCACGACGAACAACCTCGTCACGATCACCGGTGAAGCTCCCGTTCAGGTGCGGACCATCTGGGTGAACGGCATTGAGTATCCGGTCACTTGGTCGAACGTGAAGACGTTCGTGGTTCAAGTCGTGGTCAGTGAGCCAACGAGTAATTTGCGAATTGAACCGATCTCAATGCCGGGTACTCCCATTCCGGGACTGCAAACCAATATCACGGTGAACTACACGGGTCCGATTGCCGCGCCGGAATCCTCTCTGGTCATCAACGAGGTCATGTACAATCCGCAGGTCCCGGATGCCTCCTATATCGAGATCTTCAACAACTCATCCTTCGCGTTTGACCTCACGGGCTGGCGGGTGAATGGAATCGACTTCACCTTCAAAACTGGCGACGTGATCACCAACCGTCAGTACATGGTCATTGCCAAGAATCGCGCCGCTTACACGACTGCCTTCCCCGGCGCGGCCGCGGCTGCCGGACAATTCGAGGGCAATCTCGATGCGGGCGGTGAGACCATCACGCTGCAACGACCGACATTCGTCTATTCCACCAACGGAACGACGATTTCCACCAACCTTGTCTACGTCACGGTGGACAAGGTGAAGTACGACGATGATTTGCCATGGCCAGCGGGCGCGGACGGATTCGGTCCCTCGCTCCAGCTGATTGATGCGTCTGAGGACAACAGCCGCGTCAGCAACTGGGCGGATCGTGAAGACTGGCGCTATGTCACCTACACCGGAACGATTCAGGGCGGCGCCTCGCCGGGCACCAACCTCCTGGTTTTCCTGAACTCAGCAGGTGATGTTGTTCTGGATGACCTCAAGCTGGTCGCTGGCACGCAGCCGGAAGTTGGCCCGAACCTCATCGCCAACGGTGGCTTCGAGGAACCACTGGCCGGCACTTGGTCGATTCTCGGCAACCACAGCAACTCCGTGGTCACCACCGAGGTGACTCACTCTGGCAATTCCGCCGCGCGCGTCATTGCCGCCGGCGTTGGCGGTGCGAGCTCGGCATGGCGGCAGTTCCTTCCTGCGCTGCCCTCGAACACTGTTTGCACACTGAGCTTCTGGTTCAAGCCGAGCACCAACGGATCGATCGTCACGATCCGCACCACGCCCGGAAGTTTGTTCAACAGCACGAACGGATTCCGGCCGACCTTGTGGACACCGGGCAAGGCCAACACGGTCGCCCAATCGCTCCCGGCCTACGACGACCTCTGGGTGAACGAACTTCAGGTCAATAACCTGACCGGCATCGTCGACAATCAGGGCGAACGCGAGCCGTGGATTGAGCTCTACAATGCCGGTGGGACGACCATTGATCTCAGCGGTTACTATCTCGCGGACAACTACACGAACCTCACCCAATGGCAGTTCCCGGCCGGCAGCACGATTGCACCGGGGGCATTTCGAATCATCTGGGCGGACGGTCAGCCGGGACAAAGTTCGGCCACGGATCTTCATACGAACTTCCGTTTGGGCGCTTCCACGGGATCGGTGGCGCTCGTTCGACTGGTGCTCGGCAAGCCGCAGGTGACCGATTACCTGAACTACGCGGGCATCGCGCCGGATCTTTCCTACGGCGATTTCCCGAACGGCCAGCCGTTTGATCGCCAGGTCTTCTTCAGTGTCACCCCCGGTGCGGCCAATGAGGCGCGCGAAGTTAACGTGTTCATTAATGAATGGATGGCATCGAACACCAACAGCATCGCGGACCCGGCCGATGCCGATTTCGACGACTGGTTCGAGCTCTACAACGCCGGCACTTCGGCAGTCGACCTCGGCGGATACTGGTTGAGTGACAGTTTACTTTCGCCAGCTGGATTCCAGATCCCGGCGAACGGGCACTACGTCATCCCGGCGGGCGGTTTCCTCCTCGTCTGGGCGGACAATGAAGCGTCGCAGAACTCGACCAACCGCGTCGACCTGCACGTGAACTTCCAGTTGTCACGCGACGGCGAGCAGCTCGGCCTCTTCGCTCCGAACGGCTTCACGCTCATCGATGGCGTCAGCTTCGGTTCGCAGACCAACGAGATCAGCGAAGGTCGCTTCGCGGATGGTGCTCAGACTCGCTACTACATGACCACGCCAACCCCACGCGGACCGAACACCATCGGCCTCGGCAACGCGGCTCCCACACTGGCGGCAATCGCGGATCGCGTGGTCACGCTTGGCCAGACCGTCACGCTCACGGCAGTCGGCAGCGATTCCGACTTCCCAGCGCAGACGCTCAGCTACAGCGTCGATGCCGTTGCGCCAGCCGGTGCGACCATCAACGGCGTTTCCGGCCAGTTTGCCTGGACGCCGACCATTGCCCAGGTGCCGAGCACAAACGTCATTACCGTTCGTGTTACTGACAACGGTGTGCCCGCCCTGAGTGCGGCGCGTTCGTTCACGATTGTTGTCCGCACTCCGCCTCGCGCGGTGATTGCGAATGACGGCAGCGGGAATGTCAGTCTGGGCTTCGGCACGCTGGCGGGAAAAACCTACCGCGTGGAGTTCAAGGATTCGCTCAGCGCCGCGAACTGGACTCCGCTGGGCAGTGCAATCCTTGCCAACAGCGACACTCTGACGGTGCCCGACAATCTTGGTGCCAACCCACAGCGCTTCTATCGTATCGTCCAACTCGATTAAAGAGATACGAAGCGTCGTACCAGCGGGGACGAGCGAAAGCTCGTCCTCGCTTTTGCTTTGTAGGAGAGACGGTAAATTCCGAAGTGCGCTCGAGACGAGAGTTCCCGCCGAGAAAGGATTGGAATGGCGGTTCGCGACTACGCGATGAGTTCCCGCACCACGTTGCCGTAAAGATCCGTCAACCGGTAATCGCGGCCGGCGCTATGGAAGGTCAGCTTCTCGTGGTCAAAGCCCAGCAGGGCGAGGATCGTTGCATGCAGATCGTGGACGTGAACTTTCTTTTCCACCGCGGCGAAACCAAACTCATCCGTCGCCCCATGAACGTAGCCGCCGCGGACGCCGCCACCGGCCATCCACATCGTGAAGCCGTAGTGATTGTGGTCGCGCCCGTTGATCTTGCCGGCATTGCTGCCGGGCGTGGGGAGTTCCACCGTTGGCGTGCGACCGAATTCGCCACCCCAGATGACCAGCGTGTCCTCGAGCATGCCGCGCTGCTTGAGATCCTTCAGCAACGCGCCCATCGCCTGATCGCATTGCTTGGCGAGGGCGCGATGGCCGACTTCGATGTCGTCATGGTTGTCCCACGGTTGACCGGCACCGTGCCACACCTGCACGAAGCGCACGCCGCGTTCCACGAGCCGGCGGGCGATGAGAATCTGTCGCGCCTGGGTTCCTTCGCCGTACATCTTGCGGATATGTTCCGGCTCACGAGATATGTCGAAGGCATCCGTCGCGTCCATCTGCATGCGATACGCGAGTTCGAACGATTGGATGCGCGCTTCGATCTGCGCGTCTTCCGCGCGCTTCTTTCGGTGGCGGGCATTGAGCGTCTGCAACAGGTCAAGTTGCGCGCGCTGCTCCGGCATGGAGCTGTAGTTGTTCTTGATGTGCTCGATCAGCTTCTCGATCTTCGTGTGCTCCGTGTTGATGTAAGTTCCCTGAAAAACACCCGGCAGGAAACCGCACTGCCAGTTCTGTGATTCCTGGATCGGATAACCGCCCGGGCACATGGAAATGAAGCCGGGAAGATTCTGGTTCTCACTGCCCAACCCGTAGGTGACCCACGAGCCCATGCTGGGTCGCACCTGCCGGGCTTCGCCGCAGTTCATCAGCAGCAGGGACGGCTCGTGATTCGGCACGTTCGCGTGCATGGAGCGAATCACCGCGATGTCATCAATGCTCTCGGCGACGTGCGGAAACAGCTCGCTGACCTCGATGCCGCTTCTGCCGTACTTGCGAAACTTGAAGGGTGACTTGAAGGCCGCGCCGGTTTTGCGCTCCGTCTTGAGCTGGAGCGGGATTTCTTTGCCGTTCCATTTGTCGAGCGACGGCTTCGGGTCGAAGGTGTCGACGTGCGACGCGCCACCGTTGGCGAAGATGTGAATCACGCGCTTCGCTTTCCCGGGGAAGTGCGAGCCTTTCGGCAGCATGGGATTCGTAAACCCGTCGGCAGCCGCGGAGTTGGGGAAGCCGAGATTGCCGAGGAGGCCGCCCAGACCGAGCGCGCCCATTCCCATGCCGCAACGATTCAGGAATTCCCGTCGGGTCAACGCCAGGTGTTCGGGATTAGGAGCGTGATGTCGCATTTGTCGTAAGATTGCTGACGCCCGGTGTGCTGGTCAAATTCACGTTTCCTCCTGTGCCAGAAGGCTTGATGTTGCGGCGGTGGATCCCAATTCTCAGCGGGTGAACCGGCCTGGCGCTGCCCCTTGGTTTTCGTGGACGCGACTTGTGTGCATCGCAGCCACAGTCGCGCTGCTCTGGCTGATCTTCCGCAAGATTGAATTTCGCACCCTCGGCGAATCTCTCGAGAGAACCAGCCTGCTGTGGAGCTCGCTGGCGTTCCTCGTTTATGGAGTGGCCCTCGCGCTCCAGGCAAACCGCTGGCATCTGGCCCTTCTGGCGGTGAATCGGGCGGTTCATCCCATGGCCAGCTGGCGACTCGCGATGGTTGGCCACTTCTTCTTCACCGTCTTCTTCGGAATGGCGGGGGGCGACGCAGCGAAGTCCGCGTTTCACTCACGCTGGTTTCGCTTTCCCTTGCCTGAAGTTCTCGCCGCTGCGCCGTTGGACCGCGGGCTAAGCCTCGCGGGCGCGCTTCTCCTCGCGGTCTTCACCTGGGCGCTGGCCGCGGTGAGCGGCGGACTCGATTCGCTGGGCAACGTTCCGTTCCAAAGTCCTGGCTTCTGGGTTGTCCTGGGAATCGTCCTGATCGCGGTGACCGTGATGGTGGTCACTTTCTGGCAACCCGCAGGCGAAGGTGCGTTGGCGCGACTCATTCGCGCATTGCGCTCGGGCGGCGGGCGATTGCTGCTATCGCCGAAGATGACCGGGAGCGGATTGTTCATTGCGACGGCGGGTCATTTGGGCTTAAGCGCGGTTTTCGCCCTGAACCTGTACGCGGTGGCTGGACCTCAACTTCCGTGGAGCCAGCTGTCGTGGACCATTCCTGCGATCACCACGATCAGCTGCCTGCCATTTACGGTCGCTGGAGCTGGCGTGCGGGAGATGGCCGCCATCACGCTGCTGGGACTCTACGCGGTGCCGTCGGCGGAGTGCGTCGTGGCGTCGATGCTGACCATGATTCACAAACTGATGTGGGCTGGCGTCGGCGCGGGCGTCCTTTGGCGCGAGCAATCCGTGCAAGAGGCGTGGATGCCGGTCGCGACGTCCGAAGATGTTTCAATTGTTCTCGCTGGCGCTGATGATTCCTCGACTGAGACGGAGGCGGCTCGGCTGCGAACATTGCCGGGCGTCTGCGACGTGACCGTGGAGTCTCAAGTGGACGTTCTTTCGGGAATGGTCGCTCCCGCAAGTCGAGGGCGCGGGGAGGTCGTTCTCGGATTGAGAAGCGGAGCTGTGCTGTCGGACGAAACGTTGCGTCGTGTGCTCGATGCGCTCAGGGACCGCTCTGTCGTCGGAGGCATCGCTGCAACCGACCTTGGCGCGGGGTTATTGGGAACGATGGATCCCCGCTGGATGCTGCGCCAGTTCCGGCCATTTAGTAACGGCGCCGATGCGATTATCTTTTTCCGACGGAGCGCGCTGGCGGATATCCATTCCAAGTCTGGTAACTCGCTCGAGTCTTGGGACGAGTTATTCGTCAACCTTCGGCGCGAAGGTCGTCTCTTGAAACTGTGACCGCCTAATTCGCGAGAGGTTGGGTGCTGCGGAGATACGCGAAGAGATCGCGTACCTGCTGTTCGTTGAGCGTGTCGAGCAAACCCTCCGGCATCAGGCTCATTCCGGCTGCGCGCATTTCGGCCACGTTCGAATGCTCAATCGTGACGTTTTGTCCGTCGGGAGTGCGCAGCACGATGACCTTCGCGTCACGTTCGACCAGAAACCCGGTGAGCGAACGGTCATCCTTCGTTTCGATCAGGATGTTCTCGTAGCCTTCGCGAATCTCCGCGCTGGGATTCACGATGTGCAGGAGCATCGTATCCAGATCACCGCGTTGATAGGTCGTGAGGTCGGGGCCGACCTTTCCGCCGCGAGCGAACAGCGTGTGGCATGACGCGCAGCTCGCGTTGAAGAGCGTCTGGCCGGCGTATGGGTTGCCGGTGCCGGATTGAAGGACGGCGCCCAATCGCTGAATCGTCTGCTGCATCTCGGCTGTCGTGGCGGCTCCAGCGCGAGGCCAGAGCCTGGCGATGAGCGTGGCCAGTTCCGTTTGCGTGTGAAGTTTCATCCGGCGAACACCGTCGAGTGGCACCGCGTCGGCCTCGATCTGGCCTTTGTCCACCGCCTGAACCAACGCGAGCGACCAGTTCGCCCGGCTGGCGATCAAGCCGAGCGCGATGGAACGAACATCTGGCGGGTAATCGTTGTAGTCCTTGAGGACGGTCGCGGGAATACGCGCGTCGTCATAACCCATCAAGGCCGTCAGCGCCGCCTTGCGGATTTCACGGTTCTCGTCGCGGTCCGCGATGGCAAGAAGCGCATCCAAGGCGGCCGCCGGGCGAACTTCTCCCAGCACACTGATCAATTGCTGCCGCTGTTTAGCGTTCGTTCGCTCATCCTTGATCGCTTCCAGCGCGCGTCGAGTCGCCGTGGGGTCGCCAGTGCGGAGCTTTAACGCATCGGATGCGACATCGTGTCTGGCCATGGCGGCGACCAGTTCGTCCGGCAGTCCGGTCAGAGAACGGCCGGAGAAGGCTTCTTCAAATCCCGTCATCAGCAGTTTGGTGTGCTTCGGCGTCGGTGAGAGTTCGAGCAGTTTCGCGCACGTGAGCAGATCCTTCCGTGAACCTGCAGCGGCGTAGCGGCGCATGAGTCGGGAAAGAATATGCCTCTCGATCACGGGCTGGAACCAGATGGCCGAATTACCGAACAACTTCAGGACGTCTTCGCGGTTGGAATCGCATTTCGATTCCACCGCCCACCAGCAGAGCAGGGGAATGCGCGGATCGTCCGCATCCTCAGCACGGCGGGACAGCGACGCGATGACGGCAAGCGCGGTCGGGGCCGGCAGGCGGCGGGCGGTGCTGGCGATCTGCGCGCGAACTTCCACATTGGTCTGGCTGGAAGCAAGGCTCAGCAACAGCGACGACAGTTGCGGGTGGCCTTCGCTGCGATCGCCGAACAGGCGAACCAT
>JADJPG010000094.1 GCA_016713365.1 Verrucomicrobiota bacterium
AGGGTCGGCCAGAAGGCGCATAAGCATTTCGTGGCTGCGCTGCGGCGCTGGCATCGCTGCATGCCCTTAGTTACAGCCCGGACAGCAGGCGGACAGCATTGCCAGCAGCGCCGCCACTTTCCACCACTTCAGGATTAGCAAGAGCGCGACGTTCACGTTTACTTTCCTTCCTTCACCAATTGTTGGTTGATCTGCGAGTTGACTCCCTTGGCGAACCACTTCTCCACCGAAGCGAACTCTTCAGGCGAGAGAGTTTCTTTTGCCTCTTTCAGAAGCTGCTGAGTGGCCGCTTCGACCGGCGTGTTGTAGCGCTTTACAGCCCCTGACCACGCGGCCTTTTTGTCGCCGTCCAGCTTGAGCGCACCCACCGTGCCCCCGCCGCAAAGCTGTCCGGCGGATTTCCCTTCACAGAATATCTGTGGCGACTTCTTTGCTGGCTCGGTCGCTTCCTCCGCTTTGAAGGTGTGGCGGTCGCCGCCGGCCTTGTCAACCGCCGCAATGAGTTGCTCGGTTTTGCTTTGGCAGCGTCCACGGTGACGACGGCCTGCTCTTTGTCCAAGCTCACTTCAGCGGCTTTCACGCCGTCAACCTTCTTGAGCGCCTTCTGGACGCCCGCAGCGCACTTGTCGCAAGTCATGCCTGTGACCTTGAGTGTTACCGTGCTACCGGCTGCGATGGAGGCAGGTTTGAGTGTGACCTTGCTGTCTTTCGCAGGAGCGGTCGGGCAGCACCCGTCTGCTGCCCGCGCCGAGGCGCAGCACAATAGCCCGCCAATGGCGAGTGTGGTCAGGATTGTTTTCATTTTTTACTGTTCCTTTGTGTTTGTTGTTGTGGGTTCGGCTTTGAACCCGGTTTGGTCAATCGCCGCGATGATTCTCTCCGGCGAAAGTTTCGTGGCGTCGTATCGCACGACGGCTTCTTTGGTGTCGAAGCTCACCTGCGCTTGCTGAACGCCAGTCTGCTTCTTCAAAACGGATTGGATATTGAGGGCGCACGCCGCGCAATCCATGCTCGGTATCTTCACTTTCAAGACGGCGCTGTTCGCGTCGGTGACAACGACGGGCGCGTTCGACTGCGTTCCACGGAGTATCGCCGACGAAAGACTAGGGAAAGCCGCCGTGACCAAAACTACGCCCGTGGCAAACCACAGAACCACCTTGTTCCATTTGGCAACGGGCTTGGTTGCGCAGGTCGAGCCTTCTTCGCAGGCGGTTTTCGGTTTCCGATATGTGAGATACCAAGCGAGTGCGAGCAACCCGAACGTGACGCCCAAAAACACGGGCCGCCATTTTTCAAACACCGCCGACGCGGCAAACCCGCCTGCGCCCAGCGCCACGGCAAGTAGCGGACCGATGCAACACAGAGACGCGGTGATGGCGGCGAGAATGCTGCCGCCGAGCGTTGCCTTTTGTAGAGCTTTCGATTTGTCCATAAATTCTTTCACGTTCAATTTCTGGACGAATCTGCGGCCTCTACCTGACTAGAGGGTCAAGGGCTTTCTTTACCTTCTTTTTTTGGGGAATCAGGGCTTCAGGCAAACCCTCGATCAAATCGCAAAACTCGGCGCGGCTGCTGCGGCGGCGGGCCGCGCTTTTTTTCCAGGCGGTCAGCGCGTGCTTGAGCCGGTCATGAAATTCCTGCAACTCCCGGAGCTTCTGTGCGGTTTCAGACAGGGTCGCTTCGGCAATCGCCAGGACACAGCGGCAAGTGGTCTTGCCTTCGCCGCGCAGGCTGAGAATGCGCTTCACTTCGTCGAGCGTGAAGCCGAGTGATTGCGCCCGCTTGATGAAACACAACTGCTTCAGCGCCGCTTCATCATAGACGCGATAGCCGCTGTCCGTGCGACGCGGGGCGGGGAGCAGCCCGCTCCGCTCGTAGAATCGAACGAGTCGGGCTTGACTCCGGCCCGCTTCGCAAGCTGGCCGATGAGAAGCGGTTTGTCGTTTTCCATAGCAAGGGGAAAATCAAGCGACGACTTTGCTCTGATAGCCGGTCTTGCTAATGCGTTCTGCAATCGCGGCGGCGTCCTGCTTCGCTGCATCAAACAGCACCTCGACGCGTTGTTTGCTGGCGCTTGCGCGAACTTGTCCGACGCCCGGCAGCGTCTTGAGCGCATGCTCGACGCGCTTTTCGCAACCTTCACAACCCAGCTTTTGGTCGCCGACAACCTCGAATGTAATAGTCTTAAACATGGCCTGAGTCTCCCGTTAATGTTTCGCCTGAGCGAACGAATCGCGTCACTTGAGTATCTGCTTCTGGCGCTCTGGAGGCAATCTGCGGCGCTTGCCCAACCGTCTTGAGCGCCTGGAAGAAATACGTGCCGCGACTCCACAGTGAATTGATGAAGATTGAAGTCACGCTCGCTGCCATCGCGACCATCCCCCAGATCGGATAAACCAATCCGGTCGCGGCTGCCGGAATCCCGATGCCGTTAAACGTGAATGCAAGGATTACGTTTTGCAGCATCTTTCCATAACTATAGCGGCTGATCTCGTAAGCATCGAGCACGGCGCTCACGCGCTTGTTGAGAATAATCACATCGGCGGATTCAATTGCGATGTCCGCTCCGCTGCCAAAGGCGATGCCGACCTCCGCTTGCATCAGGGCGGGGGCGTCGTTGATACCGTCGCCGACCATGGCCACGCGCGCGCTTTCCTGAAGCTTGCGGATCATCGCTGCTTTCTCGGCTGGCAATACGCGTGCATGAACGTCTTCGATACCAGCGGCTCGTGCGAAGTGTTGCGCCGCGCGCTCGTTATCGCCAGTGATAAGACTGGTGCGAATGCCCATCGCGTGCAGTCGGCGAACCGTCTCCGCCGCATCAGGCCGCAGTGCATCGCCCAGCGCCAGAAGCCCGAGCAGCACGCCGTCCCGTGCCACGGCAATGACCGTCAGCCCTTGCGCTTCAAGCTCACCGATTCGGTTTTGCTGAGTCGCCAGATTCACTTTTTGTGCGGCAAGAAAAGTCGGACTGCCGACCATCAGACTGGCGTCACCAAGACGCGCTTTCACACCGTGGCCCGTCACGGACTCGAATCCCTCCACTTCCGTCAGCGCGATGCTGCGCTTGAACGCCTCTTCCACGACCGCCCTGGCCAGCGGATGTTCTGAACCCGCTTCTGCGGATGCTGCGAGCGCGAGTAATTCCGCCTCTGTGCCGAGCACAGGGACAATCTCACGCAAAGCCGGGTGACCTTCGGTAAGCGTTCCGGTCTTGTCGAAAACCACGCGTTGCACGCGGCGTAGCGCTTGAAAGGCTTCGCCGGTGCGCATGAGCACGCCGCGTTCAGCGGCTTCGCCCGCGCCACGCACGATGGACAGAGGCGCGGAAATTCCGACGGCACAGGGATAGCCCATGACGAGCACGCTCAAGCCGGCAAACATCGCCCGCTGCAAATCCGGTGAGCCTCCAGTGATGAGCGGAAAGACGAGCCAGAAGAGGGTCGCGCCGGCCGCCGTGAGCAGCACGATGGGCGTGTAAACGCGAAGCACGCGGTCCACAAGATGCAACAGGCCGGGCTTCAAGGCGCGGGCATCTTCCACGCTTCGGATTACTTGCCTCAGAAAACTTTCTTCACCGACGACAGAGACGCGCACGAGCAGCGTCCCGTGACCGTTGAGCGAGCCGCTCACAATCCGGTCTCCCTTGCGCTTCTCGGTTGGAATCGGTTCGCCGGTGATGAGCGACTCGTCCACGTCGGATTCTCCCGACTCGACTTCACCGTCCACTGGCACTCGCCCGCCGGGACGGATGCGCACCAAGTCGCCGACACGCACCTCTTCGAGCGGCACTTCCTGTTCTTGGCCGTTCCTGACGACGTGCGCAACGTCAGGCTCAAGATCCAAAAGCTTTTTGACCGCCTGCGAACTGCGAGTTTTCACAATCAGCGACAGCCACTCGGAAAAGACGTGATAGGTGAGCACCATCACCGCGACCGAGAAAAAGGCGGTCGTCGGATAATTCGGAGGCTGAAATGCCAGGCCGACTATCCCGCCCACAAGTCCAGCGAACGCACCAAACTCGACTAGCACATGCTGATTAAGGATGCCGCGCCACAGCGCCGCTGCCGCCATTTTCACGATATGCCCGCCCACACCGAAGATGAGCAGCACGGCGAGTCCGCCAGCGAACCACGGAGTAGCCGCGCCGAATGCTCCGCTCAATTGAAGCGCGTAGATGCCCGCGCCAGCCGCGGCGAGAACAGCCGAGCCGGCAAACGCCAAGCCAAGACCATAGCTTCGCAGAACGACGAACGAGAACACTACAAGGCTCGCGATAGAAAACACGCACAGCCAGAACCACGGGCTGCTGACCGGGTATCCGGCCAATCCCATCGCGGCAATGCTCATCGCGAGCGCCGTCAGGAAGCGTCCACGCTCACGCACCAGCGCGCGTTCTTCTTCCTCAAACGGACGCACCTTGCGCGGGTCGGAAACGGTGTAGCCAATGTCCTTGAGCGTTTGCAGGAGGTTCTCGGCTCGTGCCACACTCGGGTCGTATTCGATGAGCGCCTGTTCATGGGTCAGGCTCACTGCCACTTTGTCCACGCCGGGCCGCTTACGCAGCGCCTTTTCAATCGTGCCGGTGCATAACGAACAATGCAGTCCGCCGATATGCGCGCGGATTCGGCGTCGGCCCGGCAGTTTGGAAGGTTCTTCGCTCCAGAAACGCGGAGCAGATTCAACGGTCATCGCGAGATTCATCATTTGCCTTTCGTCTTGCTTGAAACTTCAGACTTTGCGCTCCGGTGCTTCGGCACAGCGGCAACAGTTGCGTTTGATTCTCAGGTTGACGAGCGAAGTTCCGACCAACACCGCCACGCCCAGCCACATCACCACGGGCTCGAACCAGACGTTGCGCCCGGCGTAAACAGCGGCCGCACCGATCATCCATGCCGGCAGAACCCACCAGCGGCGATGGAATTTTGCCGCCCACGCGAGCGAGCCAACGCTCACCAAAAGCAGGACGATAAGGACGCCGTGCATTACTTGAGTGGCCACCGCGCCCAAGCCGATGGAAGTCAACAAAGCTCCAAGGGCCGGAATGCAGAACGGGCATTTGATTGCTGCCGTCGAAGTCAAAACGGATGCGATTCCGCCCAGCCATTTGCTTCCAGTGGCGGCGTTCCTGTTTTTGGCCTCGGCCAGCGCCGCAGTTTCAATCGTCTGCTTTTTCATACTGCGGCACTCTACGCCTTGGAGCTAAGTCCAAGGTCAAGGGCCTTTTTCACCCGTTTTTCAAGTGGTGGAGAGCCGCTTGAAATCTGGGGCAGACGCTCAATCAAATCGCAAAACTCGCCCGCGCATTTCCGTTGCCGTGACGTTTCCTTCTCCCATTTCGGCACGACGGCGGCCAATTCTCGCCGAAACTCCTGCAGGGCCGCGATTCGCGCGTCCAACTCCTGCAAGTGTTTCTTGCCCACGTCGGCCACGCACCGGCAGGGCGCGCGGCCTTGCTCGCGCAGATCGAGAATCTCTCTGATTTCTTCCAAAGCAAAACCCAGCGCCTGGGCTTTCTTGATAAATTGAACGCGGCCAAGGGCATCCGTCCGATAAAGGCGATAATTCGAGGCGGAGCGGTCTGGTTTCGGCAACAGTCCAAACCGTTCATAATAATGCAGGACTGTCCGCGCATTTTGTGTAGCTGATACATCTTCGCACAGACAGTTTCTGGTGAACTGCCAGGCATGAGCACAACTGTGACTCCGAAGCCGGGCAGTCAACTCTGGGGCATTTACCACACCGACCGGGAACACGCCCGCGAGTTGGGTGATCCACTTCGGACCACCATCGAAGCGCCGACGAAACTCGCCGCTGAAGAAGCGGCGGCCAAACTCGGCTTTGGCAATCCGTGGGCACACCCGATTGCACCGGAAGTTGTCAGGTTGACACGGTTCGTCCTCAAAAAACATCCGGGCCATCGGCAAGAACTCGCACACAAACCATCACACGGCATCCGTATCTGATTATGCAAACACCAACCACAGCTCAATTACGCACCGCAATCGAAGTGCTGAACAAACTTGGCGAGCGTCTCAATACCCACGCCGAACATTCCGTGATGCAACTGGCGGAATCACCACTTGGCGCTCACTACGCCGGGCGCATCGAAGTGGGGACAATTGAACAAACCACCCGCATTGAGTCCGTTGCCACACAGTTGAAGAACTGGCGCGACGAATTGTTGGAGCAAAGGAGGCAGTGTGTTTCTCATCATGTTTAAGACAGGGCACGCTTTACCCCTTGCTGGCGCAAGGCTTCTGCGTCCGCGAAGCAGTCGCGGTGAACACGCGGAGCATCCGCGCGAAGTGAGCGGCTCATGGCCGCGAGCGCGGCAAATCCGCGACCGTGATTCGGTCGAGAACAAGACGCGGACACAAACTGTCCGTGTCCGCGAACAATCCGTGTCCGCGTTCAGTCCGCGCAAACAGGCGCGTCCGCGAACAGGCCGCGTTCTCGGCAACGCAGCGGACTCGACAGTCCGCGAATCGGCAGCGGCCACGGACTCAAACTGTCCGCAGACAGTCCGCAGCCCTGAACTGTCCACGTCCCCGAACTGGTCACGGGCGGAATCTGTCCGCGAGCATGGCCCGGCAACGAATTGTCCGCGTCGTTGCATCGCCGTGTCCATCCTGCCACCGATCATTTTCCCGGTTCACATCCGCATCGCTCCCGCCTATGACCTCGTTTGACCCAGCCACAGTCCGCCAAGCGGTCGCGGAATTTACTCCGCTCCGTCCGCAGAAGTTCCAGGACTTGCTCCCGGCAAAGGATGTCATCGCTGAATTGAGGCAAAGGCGGGCGTCTTATCGCGCCATCGCCGAATTGCTCACGCAACATTGCCTGCCGACGAGCAAGACGGCCATCGCGACGTTCTGCCATCAAGTGCTCACTGAAATTATTCGCCCACGCAGACGGCCAGCACGAAAACGCCCGGCCTCTTTTGCAGAGCCAAATGGTCGAGTGGCTTCACCGGCTCAATCAGAGACGGCGAATGACCACCCGTCGCAAGAATCACCAGCAGATACCAATGGCAGCGAACTCCGCAAACCCGCAGCCGTGGCCCGCGCATCGCCCAAGTGCGGATGCTCAAACCTGAAAGCACATGAAACGTCTCGACCTCATCCTCAATGGCAAAGGCGGCGTCGGCAAAAGTTTCTTCGCCGTCAACTTCGTGCAGTTCCTCAAAGACCGGGGCATCGCGCACGTCGCGATTGATAGCGACAACGAGAACTCGACGTTGAAGCGGTTTCATCCCGACACCCGGTTTCTCGATTTGAATAACCGGCGTGAACTCGACGGAATCTTCAGCGCACTGGAAAAGGCGAATCTCGTCGTCATGGATTGCCGCGCCGCGTCCACCGACCTGTTCATTGATTACTTCACCGAAATTGACCTGCCAGCCGTGTTGTCAGCAATGGGCGCGGCGCTCACGCTCGTCATGCCCGTGAACCACGAGTCGGACAGCGTGGATCAAATCCAGCGCCTCGCCGACCAGTTCGGGAAGAAGTGCAGTTACGTTGTGGTTCGCAACGCCGCGCACAGCGAGAGCTTCGCGTTGTTTGAATCGTCCGAAGTGCGGGCGCAACTCAAAGACAAACTCGGCGGACGGGAAATCACCATGACTCGGATGCAGGATTGGCTGGTTGAATCACTCAACGCAGAAAACCTGACCATCACGGCGGCGACCAAGCATCCGGCGTTCAGCCTGCTCGACCGGCAGCGGCTTCAAACGTGGCAGCGGAAACTTTACACTGAGATTGAATCCGTCACCGACTTGCTCTTGCCCGCCAAATAATCCCCATGCCGACCAACGAACAACCCGACTTCGACGAGGAGTTCGCCAAGGCCGTTGCCGAGTGGCGCGATAAACATCGGCTGCGAGAAGACGACGCGGTGATGCTCCTTGTCGAGTTGTTCCGAATCCACCAGCGGCATTGGGATGAACTCCGCCGCCGCGAAATTCCCATCCTTTGAGCAGTTCCGCGCCGACATCACGAAGCTCGTCGGCGCGGCGCAGACGTTTCAGCAACAGACAGCCGCCTTGCTGGAAGCTCTGCGTAGCCAATCGCCCGCTTCCCGCGCCGCGAGAATCACCCGCGCTGCCGCGATCTTCGCTGCGCTCGCCGCGTTGCTGGCCGGCTATCTGATTGGAAAGGTCTGGCCGTGAAACTCGACCTAATTCCGTTCGGGCCGATCATGCCGTCGCCGGACCTCCTGTTCGCGTTGAAGCATCCGCAATACTTCTTGGCGGCTGGCGGAATTCTTCTGGCGCTCATCGCGGCTTGGCTCTTGTTGAAATCACCACGCAAAAACCATGTGGCAAAGCTCGGCGGTTTGAGGTGGAGGCGGAATCAGTTTTGTCGCGGCTGGCTCATCACCGGCGACACCGGCTCTGGCAAAACCAGTTCCGGTATCAACCAACTCGTTCATCAAGTTTTTCAGAACGAACCGACGTGGGGCGGCCTGTGCATTGACGAAAAGGGCGTCTATTGGGAAACCCTCTCGGCGATGGCGCGGCACTACGGCCGCGAGCACGACCTGATTCGCCTGCAAATCCGCGCGGACGACACCGACACGCAGTGGACGCCGCCGAATCGCTACAACCTGACCGGCGACCGCAGCATCCCGTTCACGACCTACGCCAAGTTCATCGTGGACACCGCCACGAGTCTCGGCCAGGGCGGGGACAAGGGCTTTTTCAAAAGCCAGGCGCAGACGCACATCGCCCACGCGCTCGAAATGTTGTTCGAGTTGAATCGCCCCGTCACGCTGATTGGCGCTTACGAGTTGCTCTCCGACCGTGAACTTCTCGAAGAAGAAATGGAAAACCTTGAGAGCCTGCTCGAAACTCCGCGCCGCGCCGCCGTTTACGCGCACTTCGGAAACCGTTTCCTCACGCAACCAGATGAACAACTTGGCGGCGTCCGCGAAACCATCAGCAACTACCTGCAATACTTCCTGACGCCCGAAGTCGCCGAGGTGTTTTGCACCGGCGAAAGCACGTTCGACTTCGCCGCGATTGACCAGGGCAAAATCATCCTCACGACCATGCCGCAGAAATTCCAGACCGAGCGACGGTATGTGAACACGTTGCTCAAGCTGCTTTACTACAATCACGCGCTGCGTCGCTTCGACAAAGCGAAAGCCGACCGCGCCAAAAACAATTTGCTCATCCTCTGGGCCGACGAAGCGCAGCGGTTTATGACCGCCAGCGAAGACGGCACGAGCGATTACAACTGCGTGGACGTGATCCGCGAGGCGGGCGCCACCGTCGTCGCCGCCGCGCAAAGCACGACTTCGCTTATTCCACCGCTCGGCAACGACAAATCAAAAGTCCTAACCTTGAATCTTCGCAACCGCCTCATCTTCCGCGCCGCCGACGAAGCCGATGCCGTCCAAGCCGCCGACTTCATCGGCAAAAAGCGCGTCGTGAAACGCTCATGGGGATTCAGCGCCGGCAAGCGCAACGTGAACTACTCCGAAACCGAAGAACACAAAATCAAACCGCACAAGCTCCGCAATCTCCGCGACCACGAGTGCGTCCTCAACAACAGCTTTTCCGGGCACGCTTCACGGTAAGGTTGTGAGTCGCTAAACTGCTGAGCGTATTCTTCCCATTCCGCAATGAGGTGTTTGGTTGATGGCTCATTCGCCTGTTCGGATGTGAGTGCCAAGATACAGACGCGCACTCGTGCGGCATCGGGCGGATAATCCAGGTCATCCATGTCGTAGGTGGCACTGCCCTTTGCCATAGAAAGATCAATCATTGAAACGATGTTTGAGCAGCCGCAGATATATTGCGCAAACAGATCGCAGAACAATTCTTCCAACCGGCGATCAGTCCAAAATTCTTCCGCTTCTTGGAAGCGTTCCAATTGAGCAGCGCGCAGATGGGGCTGCATCGGCCCAAGGTGCTGGCGAAGTTGATGAAAAAACGTATGACACGTTTGTTGCATGGCAGCCAGTATCGAAGGGAACTTGGCAAAAGCACTGTGTCCGAATTCGTGATATACGCCCGGAAGTGATAGAAAAAAATCGAGCAAGCCTGTGGGGATATGAAATGCGGGCATTGCTGGTGAACCGTAGAATTCAGGATAAATCGCGAGTTCACCCGAACCCTGAACCACCATGTCGTCAATCCAGTCCACCCCGAGTCGTTTGAGGCAATTCAAAAAAATGGTGCGGAGAAATAATTCATCGCTGGAAGGTGTTGCAAGGCCACGGAGGTATTGCGTCTCTACAATGGATAAGAAAATACTGATTTGATTCAGGATTATATCCACCTCTGTGCGAAACGCTGCATCATGTATGACCGGCTCGATGTTGAGAAGTTCGGTTGCAAACGCGGCAAGCAACTCTTCGAGTCGTGCGAGCACACCGGCATGTTGGTCGTTCACACGCGGGCACTGCACCAATCGCTCTTGCAATGCTGCAAGCGATAGTTCGACCTCTTTGGCCTTGAGCGCCCGGTATGAATTCATGCGTATTACATCAACGGGATCGAAGTCGGCGAACGTCTTCGGCAACTTCGCCTTGCAGAAAACTGACGACGCGCATCACTCGATCCAGTTGTGCCGATTCGATCGGGATATTCTTTCGTAATTGCTCGTTGAACGTGCGGAAATCATCCGACCAATCTGTAAGCGGTTCATCCGTTTGGTTTAGTTTCGCGAGGATGACCCGATGTTCTTCGGCCGTTGGAGGCTGGCCTGCAAGCACGGGTAGCAGATGGTCGAGAAATTCGGTAATCGTTGCCCGGGCTTTGTCAACATCAGCAGTCGTGAGTTTAAGCACATCAAGCTTGTTGTGAGATTGGCGCGCAAGGCAAGCAGCGCCCTAGTAAGTTCGCCCACCAATTGTAATCGGCGGTCGAGACGAGTGGAAAGCGGTCCTAGTGAACTCATACAATGCACGTCTCCTGCGGCTCGACCTCGGTGTCGTCGGTCGCGCTGGGGTTGGTAACGATTTCACGAAGCCGCTCGTCGCTCCACCGAATAGTGACGGGCAGCGAAATTTCGATGTCGGGCGCGTTCCAATTGAGATGCGTGAGGCCGTATGCGTCTTCGGCAATTTTGCGAATGTCCAGCGGGCTTCCATTCGGATTGCGCGTAATGCGAAGCAGCAGCGTGCCGGCAGTTCGGCCTTGCTTATCCCAACGCCCAGGCTGGCCCGTGGGAGTCAAGATCGCCTCAGTGTTATTCAGAATCAGATGGCTGCCGGGCATTGGGTTTTCCAACGAACCCTTTGTGGCGTTCAACACACTGAACAGCCGGACTGGAAGATGGCTTTTGCGAACTTCCACCACGCCGACCTGACAGTCCTTGGATAACGTGCCGTCGCCCTGCAACTCCGCAACGGCTTCCGTTATCGCGAGGTCTTCGTTCGACCACCAGCGGCCATCCCGGTGAACGACAAGACTGTTCAACGGCACACCCAGCCGCTTGGCTTCGCGCACGCCAGTCTTGAATTGGTCGGCAAGCTGAACGCGGTCAATTTTTTCAGTGATACCGCGACGGCGGAGTTGGTCGCCGCGTTGCACCCACACGTTGCGTCCGCCTTTGCCGCACACGAAAACATAGATGACTTGATTAGCCAGCAGATCCACACCCATGTAGAAATCATAGTGCAATGGTTTCGCCAACACCCACGGTTGAAGCCCCGCCGCCGTCAAAATGCCGAGCGCGAGATTTCGCAACCGACTTCCGCCGACCGCCTGCTCATCGCGGGCCACGCGCGCGACCGTTCGCTCGCGCACGCATTGTGAGGCAAGCGAACTGAGTCGCCGTTTCAGCAAATCATAAATGTGTTCGCGGAGCGCGTCGGCCAGCACGATTACCGGAAGAAATGTTCCGTCATTGTTCCGAACAAGTTCGTCTGCCGCTGCCAGTAATCCCGCGCCGGCATGGGGTTGTTTGCCGAGCGGGTAAGAAATCTGTCGCGCGATTCGCGGAGCGACGCCACAAAGTTCTTTGATTTCCTCGCCAAGTCGCTGGCGAAGTTTTTCACGGGCGTTCCGGTCCAGGTTGTCGGGATAGAGCAAAACCAAATCAGGAAGGCTTTGACTCGAAAATGGTCCGTGCTCGTAAAGCATCGTCATTTTTCCCTGCCGATACCGATTGTAGCCTTCTTCAATCGGTAGGGACGCATCCACGGTAAGCGTCTGGCCATTTCCAAATTCAAGTGCTGGCGCGGGAAAAACAGACCGCTCCGCCGTTTGAAAGTGGCTGTGTCCAATGGCAAGCGTGCTGCCAGCAAAACTCACATCGCGCAAATCGTTCAGAAATGCCCGGATAGTTTCCACCCGTTCATCTGGCGGCATCTGCGGCACGACAGAACAGTTTCTGACTTCATCGTATTCGGTCGTGAACAGCGGAAAAAGCCGCGACGCAGGAACGGGCCACGAATCGCATCCTTCACGGTCGCGCACGAATACGGCTTCGTCGTTTTCGGGAACGCGGATGCCGTAGCGCTGCTCGTAATACTCCCGAACGTTTTTCTGCCCGCCGTTGATTGGGAAAGTGTATTGCGTCACCGTCTTTCCGGTTGAGCCAACAAAGCGGCAAGGAATTTTGATCTTGCCGTTATCACGCAAAAACATCGCGCGGTCGTCTGCCTCAATGCGCTCGCTCACATGGAAGTGAAGTTCCCGTTGGCGCTGCTCGCTCGAATACTCCGAGAGCGCGTGTTGTCCATGATAGGTCGTCAGAATGTCGGCAGCCAGCCACGGCTTATCGCCCAGGAAAACAACGCTGAATTTCAGCCCGCGATACGCGAATACCCGGTCGCGCCTATCCTGCAAATTTTCCGGCTCAAGCCGGAAATAAAGATTCCAATGCTTGCGCCAATACTTGTCGGAGTTTCGTCCGAAAGCATCGCTGATTGCCCGCTTGATCATCTCTCCGGCAAGTTGGAGTTCCTCACTGCTGGCCGAGGCAGGATTGACCTCAACAGTCTCGCCGATAACTTCGATGGAATACTCGCGGTCAGGAACATCTTGAACAGTCAACACACGTCCCACAGTCAACGACTCCACATCGGGCGTCAGAAATGCCGGCCATTCAAAGCGTCCAGTTGGAACAACGGCCTGCTTGAGTTCCTTCCAGAGTTGAGTCGCCCAACGATTGAGTCGCACGGGAGTCTGCGTATCCATCGGAATGGTTTCCCGCACGCGCAGCACGCGCAAACGGAATGCCTGTGCCGGAAGACCGGTAATCGGGAAAAGTGTTGCCCCAAGTTGTTTCTCGCTCATAGCTCATTCTCCGGTGTTAGATTCGCGCGGCACACTCGTTTGAAGTTGCAGCGGCGGCATTCTTCGACCGACGCCGCGTAGTCGAGGTCGCTCAACTTCAACCGACGCTTTTCAAAATAGCTTTCCCATTGCTGGGCTAAACGCACGCTGTCCTCGATAATCCGAGATGTTTCGACAGCGCGTTCTTCATCCAAATCAAAGCAAAGTTCCTTCGCCTGATCGCCGCCAAGATAAACCAAGCGGCTGGTCACTCCTTCGAGCGGCAACTTCAAACCGCGATTTGCCCAAAGCATATAGACACTGACCTGCAATTCATTCTGACTTGGCTCGGCGCTTTCGCGCGGTGGTTTTCCAGTCTTCCAATCATACACAGTGAACGAAACTCCGCGATGATGCAGTGCCAGGTCCACCTTGGTAATCACCTGCACATTTCCAGCCATGAAGCCCGGTGCTTCAATGCCCCAGGCAGGCGGCTCAATCCAAATACGGTCGGCAGTGTGGACTTTCTCGGCAAGACCACTCTCGCCTTCCGCCCATGAATGGAAAGCCCTGATCATTTTTGCGGCTTTCTCTATCAGGGCCTCGACGGATGTTTCGGGAGGCATTTCATCGTATTCATGCTCGAACAAGGCCACCCCCGTTTTGCCGACCGCAGTGGGTTCTTCACGGAAGCGGCGTTTTTCTGAAAAATCCCACTCACGTTGCATCCGTTGACGGAGAGACAGAAGAAGGCTGTCGAGTTTAGGAGCTTGTTTCTGGTGGGCTTGATTCAGGTATTCCGCAATCACCAAATGGACGCACTCACCCTGCCACATGGGAATGTTCTTCAACTTCTTGAGCAGGGCGATACCGCGCAACCAGGGATCGGGACTATTGATTTTTGCCTCCGCGACATATTGGAAGAAATACTTTCGCTCGCAGGCTTGGAGCTGCTGGTCACGGCTGACCGACCAAGTCGGCCCATTGGAATTCGTGTAGAAGCTCCGTTTCATAGCACTGTCCCTCAACCGCTGGCTTTTCCGCCACGCTTGCCCCGCGAAGATGCGCGTGCGCGTTTATTGCGGCGACCGGAACGTCCATAAGCAGCAACCGGCATATTCGGCGCGTCACCAGCATTCAACTCGCCCAAGATACCTTTCACCTTGTTTCCAGCGCGGTTGGCAAGGGCACGCAGGCGCTCCGAAGCCGTTGGCTTTTTGGCCGTCACAACTGAAGGTTGAATGCCTGCCTCCTTTCCCAACCGGGCAAGGAAAGCCTCTGCGTTCACACCCTGGGCTTCCAATTCCGTGCGGAGTTCGGTCTCGGTGCAGTCCGCACCTTCTGCTGCAAACTTATGCAGCCGCTGTGCTGCGTTTTGGTAATGTTTGTTCATGGCTATCTCCATCACGGTTCATTTTGTTCAGGACTGATTCGGCCACCGCTTTCAACTGGCGACGCAGTTCATACACTCGCGCGGTTGCGAGTCCTGTATCTTTTACGAATTCCGCTACGGTCTGCGCGCCGTTTTCCAACGCCTGAATCGTCTTTTTCAATTCGTTGTTCTTTTTCACCCGCGAATCGGCATAGAGCAGTTCAAAAAAACGCCCGCAGAATTCCTCGCTGTGAAGGGCAGCTTCTGGCCCAGGATTCCCGTCCACCACCGGCTCGAAGAATTCCGGTTCTTCGGCGCGAGTCAGCTTGCCCTCTTTCAACTGGTGCAAGTTCCAGAGCACGCTCTTGACTGCGCTTTTCAACTGAACCCACATGGGTGCTTCAGCACTGAACTTGCGGTCTCCGCGCGAATAAGCCGCATACACTTCACACGCCACATCTTCCGGTGTCTTGCTGGTCGGCAGGAGCTGTCCGTCAATCCAC
>JADJPG010000095.1 GCA_016713365.1 Verrucomicrobiota bacterium
CTTGAACGTGCCCTTGGCGCCCGCAATCTTGCCACTGTGAACCTCTGTCGCGAAGGCCTTGATGGCCGCGAGCGTTTCTTCAATGGCCGTGCGCAGCTCGGCTTGCGGGGCGAGGGCGGCATTACGCAGCCAGTAATGTCCGACCATGCGCTTCTCGTCGGGATTCGCGATCGCGCCTTTCTCCAGCTCCGCCATCGCGGCGAAGGACTTTTGCATGTGCGGCTCCATCTGGGCGAAGAAATCGTCCGGGAAGTTCACACGGCTCAGGTCGATGGCGAGCCCGAGCGACGGAAACTCGGAGAAATGTTTTTGGAAGCGGTGCCAGAGTTGTTCTTTGGAGAGTTGCATAACGATCGTGGATGCAGCGTAACAACTCAACGAGGCAAGGGAAGGAAAACGCTGGGCAGGAGCATTGCTCAAAACTCAATCAACAAGTCAACATGATGAGCGTCGCGGTTGGCCTGGCCTCCTTCCGCCTGAGGACGGGCGCATCCGACCTCATTTTCAGACAGGCTCTCTCCTCGCCCCTCTCCCGTTGAGGGAGAGGGCAGCGACGATTGGTTTCGAACGTGGCGAGTTCCATCACCGCGTTCGTTACGTTTCGGTTGTTCGAATGGATCAGAAAGAAACAACCGGGGATCGTCATAAAGCCTGATGAGCCGGAAGACTCTCCCCTGAACGGGGAGAGGGCCGGGGTGAGGGGTGAGGCGGTTCGCCGTGCCTCCCACTGCGAAGACCGCCGATTGACGCGTCCTTTGAACTGCCGTTCACACCGGCAACGTCACGCTCATCGTCGTGCCATGTGCGAGCCGGGATTTCACCCGGATCTTCCCGCGATGCGTCTCCACCACGCGGCTGACAATCGCGAGCCCAAGGCCGGTGCCCTTTGCCTTCGTGGTGCTGAGCAGCGAGGTGAACACGCGGTTGCACTGATCCTCGCTCATGCCTTCGCCGGTGTCTTTGAACTCGATCACTACGTGCGTCGGCCGCTCGGCGTCGCTCGGCTGAATAGCCCGGGTGGTCAGCGTTAACTTCCCGCCTTGCGGCATCGCCTGCACGGCGTTGAGCATTAGATTGAGAAACGCCTGTTCGAGTTGCATGGCGTCACCCATCACCGGCGGCAGGTCCGGCGCGAGCTTGCGCACGAGTGTGATGTTTTGGTTCTTCAGCTTGTGCCGCGTGAGCAGGCCGAGATCGTCGAGCAGCTCGTTCACGTTCAGCAGGCTCAGCTTTGGTTCCGTGCTGCGGGCGAAGTCGAGGATCTGTTCCACGATCTTGTTCAGGTGATCCATCTTCTCACCCATGATCTCCGCGTCCTTCGTCCGCGGATCGCCCGGCGGGAACTTCAGGTCCAGTGAGTGATACAACATCTTCATCACTGTCAGCGGATTGCGGATCTCGTGCGCGACTTCCGCCGCCAGCAAGCCGAGCGCGGACAACTTCTCGTTCTGGCGCAGCTGTTCCTCGACGTCGACAATGCGCTCGTAGAGCCGCGCCTTCTCGATGGCGATGGCCGACAGCTCGGCGAGCGCGGACAGGATTCGGATCTCCTCGTTCGAGAAACTGTGTGCTTCGTCCGTGTAAACGCTGAGCGTACCGATCGCTTCGCCGCTGAACAGAAGCGGCACGCTGAGCAGGGAAACGAGTCCTTCCTTCCGTGCGATGTCGACGTTCTGGTAACGACCCGAGGTCTGGACGTTCTCCACCTGCACGGGTTTCTTCCGGCGCACGACGATGCCAAGCAGACTCTCCTCGACGCTCAGGCGCGGCTTCTGCAAATACGCCTCGCCCGCGCCGAAGCTGGCCTTCAAGTCGAGCCACTCGTGACTGTCATCGAGCAAGAGCAGCGAACACATCGTTGCGCCCATCAGTTGCGCGCCTTCGCGAGTGATGACCTGCAATGCGTCGTCGACGTTCAGCGTGGAATTGATGGTCTGCCCGACGCTGACGAGCGATTCGAACAAGCGCGCCTTGAGCCGGAGCTGTTCGTAAAGCCAGGTGGTGTGAATGACCTTCGCGGCCTGCACGGCGAGGGCTTGCAGCAACTCCTGATCGGCGGCGCTGAAGGCGTCGAGCCGATCGGAATCGACGTTCAACACGCCGCGCACTTCGCTTTCGACTTCGAGTGGGACGGCCAGTTCGGAACGAACCTTCGTGTTCGCGATGATGTAGCGCGGATCGGTGCGCACATCGCTCACGCGCGCGGCCTGTCCCGTGCGCGCCACCCAGCCGGTGATGCCTTCGCCGACGCGCAGCTTGAGCTGTCTGGCATTCGACGGCAGACCTTGTGATGCCTGAATTTCGAGGAGCCCGTTCGTCGGGTTGATCAGCACGGCTGAACCGCTGGAGGCGCGCATCACGCGGACGGCTTCGCGCAGGATGAGGTTGAGCGCTTCCTCGGGATCGAGCGTGGAGTGGATGACGTTGCTGATCTCGATCAGCAAGCTCAGGCGGGCGTTCCGCTCCTTCAGCTCGTCCAGTTCATTGCTCACGGCGGGAGTTTAGGAGGAGACGGTAAAACTCCAAGGTCGAAACGCCCCGTCCGGCCGGCTCAGCGCGCGCGCCACGTCAGCACGAGGCCGATGACGGCGAAGAACGCGTTCGGAGTCCAGGCGGCAATCCACGGCAGCACGTAACCGCCGGTGCCGAGGGCGAGCGCGAACTGTTGCAGGATGAAATAGACAAAGCAGATCACGATGCTGCTCGCGACGCCGACCGCGACATTGCGGCGTCCCGTCTGCGCGCCGAATGGCAACGCGATCAGCACGACCACGAGACACGTCCATGGCGCAGCCAGGCGCCCGTGCAGTTTGGTGTCGAGAATCGCGGACTTGGAATCATCGCCGGGATGCAACCGTTCGTATTCGAGAATCTCGCGAATGGAGAGCTGGACCTTGCGAACGCTTTTGAAGCTGCTGAGCTTGTTGATCTTGATTTCGCTGCGGATCTGTTCGGGCGTCTCGGTGAACACCGGCATCGAGATGGTCGGAGTCTGGCGCGACATTGGGATGGCGCCTGGCTCGGTGGAGTATTCGAGCACGTTCACGTTGGTGAAGGTCCACGCCTGGTTCACGTAGTAACCTCGTTCCGCCATGATCTCCATGCGCGTGTGGTCCGGTCGCGCCCACACAATGTGCGGCCGGATCATCTCTGCCGTTTCCGTGTTGTAGGCCTCAATGAACCAGGAACGTCGATCCTTGTGATTTTGGAAGCCGAGCTTCATCTCCCAATCGCGGAGGGTGGCGTCCTTCTTGGTCGCCTGATGCTGGTAGAGAATCTCCTCGGCGGCCTCCGTGCTTTGTGGCGCCCACAGTTCGCTGACGGCGAACACCGCGAGGCTGAGCAGCACGCCGATTCCCAGGTAAGGCACGGCGATGCGCGCCAGGCTCACTCCGGCGGCGCGAATGGCGGTGAGCTCATGATGGCGGGCGTGATTTGTCAGCGCGTAGAGCAGCGCCAGCAGAAAGGCGATCGGCAGCACCGTCACCATCATCTCCGGCATCTTCACCGCGTAATACTCCAGCACCTCCGGGAGCTTCAGACGCAGCTTTTGAAACTCCGGAAGTTGCGAGAAGATGTCGGCAGTGATCCAAAAAATGAGAAACCCGATCAGGCAGTAGCTGAACGGGATGAGCAACTCGCGCAGTAAATAGCGGTCGAGCAGACGCATTTCGCCGCAGGCTACTGGATTGCGACGGAACAGCGCAAGCGCGCCGGGTTCGGCTGGCAATAGAACCAAAGTAGGATGCGTGAGCGGTGGATCAGTTTTGCAATCCAGTCGCTGCTTCGATAATTGTAGTTCAATGAAACTTCAGTTCCGTCGCTTTGAACTCACCTTCACCCGCCCCTGGCGCATCTCAGGCGGATCGGGCACCAGCACCTACGGCGTCGTTCTCGTCGAGCTGTCGGATGCCCAGGGTCGCAGCGGAATCGGCGAGGCCGCGTCCACGTCGCGCTATGCCCAGCCGGTGGAGGTCATCGAGGCGTTCCTGCGCAAGGTGGACGCGAGCCGGCTGTCGTTCGACGACATCGCCGGGAGCATGAAGTATCTCGATACCGTGGCAGCCGGGAACCACGCCGCGAAATGCGGCATCAACATCGCTCTGCTCGACGGCGCAACGAAGGCCGCGAAGCTACCCATCTACGATCATCTCAAGCTCGGCTTCACCGAAGGCAAACACGTCACCAGCTTCAGCATCGGCATTGATTCGCCCGAGGTCATCCGCGAGAAGGTGCGTGAAGCCGCCATTTACCCGGTGCTCAAGCTCAAGGTCGGCGACCCGAAGGATCGCGAGAACTTCGATGCCCTGCGCGAGGCCGCGCCGGACAAACCGGTGCGCGTGGACGCGAACGAAGGCTGGAAGACCAAGGAAGAGGCGTTGCGCAACATCGAGTGGCTGCACGCGCACGGGAACATCCAGTTCATCGAGCAACCCATGCCCGCCACGAGCAGCCGCGCCGACATGGCGTGGTTGAAGGCCCGCTCACCGATGCCGATTTTCGCCGATGAATCCTATCATCACGCCAGCGACATCGACGTGGCCGAGGAATGTTTCCACGGCGTGAACGTGAAGCTGGTGAAGACCGGCGGCATCAGCGGCGCTTACGACGCGCTCCAAGCCGCCCGCAAGCGTGGTCTGCAAACGATGATCGGCTGCATGATCGAGACGAGCGTGCTCATCACCGCCGCCGCGCATCTCGCCGAGCTGACCAACCATCTCGACATCGACGGGAACATACTCATCAACAACGATCCTTACCTCGGCTGCGCGACGGAGAAGGGAATCATCTCGTTCAAGAACACGCCGGAGAAGTTTGGGCTGCGAGTCAGGGCGAGGTAGTCGCGTTCCGACTGGTGCAGGCGCTGCACTCGACGCGAAATCCGGACCGCACCGTGCCGTGCCGTAAGCAGACCGGCTGACCGCACTCGTCGCATTGAAGGGAACTGGATTTCCGGCACGTACTGCACTCGGCAGTTCCGCGAGTGATAAATGAAACAAGGATTCGATCGAACTTCGGCGAGAACACATCGATGGGAGTTCGCTTCCAAATCCGCGCTCCCAGCAAAATTACGGCGGGCGACAGATAAACCAGCCAGTGGTTAATCGGCGCCTCCAGTCCGACTGCGCCGGGCAAAATGTAGCCTTGCCCCGAGAACGGCCAGAAAAGGTAGAGCCGCCACCCGCTCAAGAGCGCATCGGTCAGGAGATGACTGCCAAAGGCGAACGTGCTCAGCACCAGCGCGCGGTAGGAACGACATTTCCACGTCACCCAGGCAACGAACGCCGCCCAGAGAAATACATTGTGCCCAAATGTGTGGTGCCAGTCGCGGTAAGCCTCCGGCCCGAATAGATACGCCGCCGCATCAATGTCCGGAAGAATTGCGCCGAGGACGCAGTAATTTCTCAGCCGACGATCACCACCACTCAGATTGCCGATCACCCAACCGAGCGTTGCGTGCGGCTCGAAGTGCACGCGTCAATTCCCCTCCGCCGCCATCTTCTCCCCGTCCATGCGGTAGATGCCCGTCAGGTAACCGTTCTCACGCATCTCACCGACGTGCAGTTTGCCCATCAACGTGACCGCCTGATCCATGAGCGGCTTCACGCCTTTCTCGGACATCTTCACGCTCACCCACTCATGAATCTTCGGCACCGTGCCGTAGCAGCACATCGACTGATCCTTCATCACCAGCATCTCCGTCACGAGCCCGCCCTCCACTTTCAGCGGCAGCATGAAGCCCTTCAGCGCAACCTTCTTCTGATTCAACGCGCGGACCTTGTCCGGAATCAACGCCTCGGTCTTCGCCGTCACCTCCGCGAGATTGTTCGTCACCGGCCCGAGCAGCTCATCGGAGATCTCGATGTTGTAGCCGGAAAGAATATCGAAGCCCGCCGCTGCATATCCCGGTTCGCCCGCGACAGCGGCGGCAGGCGCGACTGGCGCAGGAACTGGCGTTGAGGACGCCACGGCATTCGTCGCCGGCGCGGGTGTGGTTGGCTCGGAAACCTTCGCCGCCACGGGCGCAATGGGCGCGCCGCGAATCTCGCTCTCCGGAGCCTTCGCCGCGGGCTTCTCGCCACAACCGGTCAACGCCACGACTGCGCCAAGGATCAAAATAAAAGCTGGTTTCATGTCGTTACAGATTTACTCCCCGCCGCGAGCAATGCCAACACCGATTCCACGTCATACACGCAACCGCCCCACGTCCCGCCGCCCGCTTGTTGCAACGCCGCCCACAACCGAGTGTCATCCGGCAAATTCGCCGCAGGCGCGAGATCGGTTCGCGACTCCCGCGTCGCGAGAACTTTCGCGCCTTCCGCCGCGCTGAACTTCCGTCCCGCTTCACCCACCAAATCCAGCGTGCCCTCCAGCGTGGCGCGATTGACCACGATGCGGATCACATCGCCATCGCGCAGCTTCCCAATCGGTCCGCCCGCGAGCGCCTCCGGCCCGACATGCCCGATGCACGCGCCCGTGCTCACGCCGCTGAACCGCGCGTCCGTGACCAGCGCCACGTGCTTGCCGAATGGCAGATGCTTGAGCGCGCTCGTCAGCTGATACGTCTCCTCCATGCCCGTGCCCATCGGCCCACAACCCGCGAGCACCAGCACGTCACCCGACTCGATGCGCCCGTTCTTAATCGCCGCAATCGCCGCCTTCTCGCTCACGAAAACTTTCGCCGGACCTTCCTTGCGATACACGCCGTCTGCATCCACCACCGACGGATCAATCGCCGTGCTTTTGATGACCGAACCCTCCGGCGCGATATTGCCGCGCGGGAACGTGATCGTGCTCGTCAGCCCGCGTTCCTTCGCGCGCTCTGGCGACATGATGACTTCATCCGCATCCACGCCGTCCTGTTCGCGCAAGATCTCGCGGAAGCGCCGGCGACGTTCGCTCTTCTCCCATTCGTTCAACACTGCGTCGAGTGTCGCGCCCGTCGCCGTGAGCACCGAGGTATCGAGCACGCCGAGCTTGCGCAGATGCAACATCACTTCCGGCACGCCGCCCGCGAGGAACACACGCACCGTGGGATGAAACTGCGGCCCGTTCGGCAGCACATCCACGATGCGCGGCACGCGGCTGTTGATGTGAATCCAATCATCCACCGTCGGCCGGCGCAGCCCGGCGGCGTGCGCGATGGCTGGAACGTGCAGCAACAAATTCGTCGAGCCACCGAACGCTGCGTGAATCGCCATCGCGTTCCGAATGCTTCCATCCGTGACGATGTCCTTCAGCTTCAATCCGCGCTGCTCCAACTCCACGAGCGCCTTCGCCGATTGCACCGCGAGATCCGTCCACACCGGCTGTCCCGACGGCGCGAGCGCCGAGTGCGGCAACGACATGCCCAGCGCTTCGCCCACGACCTGCGATGTCGCGGCCGTGCCGAGGAACTGACAGCCACCGCCCGGCGACGCACACGCGCGACAGCCGAGGTCCGACGCTTCCTGCAACGAAATCATTCCGTGCGAGAACCGCGCGCCGATGGTTTGAATCTTCCCCGCATCCTCGCCATCGCTCGGCGGCAAGGTCACGCCGCCCGGCACGAGCACGCTCGGGAGATTCTTCATCCCGGCGAGCGCCATCATCATCGCGGGAAGTCCCTTGTCACACGTCGCGATGCCGAGCACGCCCGCGCGCACGGGCAGCGAACGGATGAGCCGACGGAAAACCATCGCGGCGTCGTTGCGATACGGCAGGCTGTCGAACATCCCGTCCGTTCCCTGCGTGCGCCCGTCGCAAGGGTCCGAGCAATACGCCGCGAACGGTACCACGCCGAGCCGCTTCAGCTCCCGCGCCGCCGCCTCGACGAGCAGCCCGATCTCCCAGTGGCCGGTGTGATACCCGAGCGCGATCGGCTTGCCATCCGGCGCGCGGACTCCGCCCTGCGTGCTGAGAATGAGAAACGGTTTGCGCCCCGCTTCACTCGGATCCCAGCCCATGCCGGCGTTCTGCGTCAGGCCGAAGATGTCGCCGCTCGGCCGATCGCGCAGCATCTCCGCAGTCAGCGGCAGGCTGCCGGTCGGGCCGGGCGCTTTGGTCTGGATGCGGTAGATGTAGTCGCTTGAAGGAGCGAACAATTCGCCGGGCAAACTCATAAGGCGGCGAGCGTAGAGGATGGACGGCAGCCGCGTAAACAGGACTTGGAGTTCAGGGCAATGAGGGACTGGAGTTCGCTCATCAAGTGGGAGCGCAACAGAAGGTAGCTTCTGCCATCCGGCTCCGGCAAAGCCCGTGTCGGCCTTGCGCCGGGGCCAAACCGACTGCCCCAGTTCCGGCCCAATACACAGAATTGCCAACCTGCGCTGCAATCTTCGGCACAACCTTGTCATCCAATCTTCTTCCGCAGCGCCTCGGCCACCTTGATGAACGCCTGTCCGGGTGCGGTGTTTGGCCCCGTCACAACCACTGGCTGGCCTTGATCACCACCGATGCGAATCTCCGTGTAGATCGGAACTTCGCCGAGGAACTCCGTGTTCTGCCGCTCCGCCTCCGCGCGGCCACCGCCGTGGCCGAAGATTTCCACGCGCTCACCGTTCGGCGTGGTGAAGTAGCTCATGTTCTCGATGATGCCGAGGATTGGCACGTTCACCTTCTCGAACATCGCGATGCCCTTGCGCACGACGCCGAGCGACGCTTCCTGCGGCGTCGTCACGATGATGCCGCCGTCGAGCGGCACCGTCTGGCAGAGCGAAAGCTGCGCGTCGCCCGTGCCTGGCGGGAGATCAACGAGCAGATAATCGAGCTCGCCCCATTCGACGGCGTGGAAGAATTGCTGAATCGTCTTCGTGATCATCGGGCCGCGCCAGATCACCGGCTGATCGCCGTCGAGCAGGAAACCCATGCTCATCAGCTTCACGCCGTGGTTGGCGGGCGGCACCATCTTTTCCTCGGGCGAAATCGTCGGGCGCTGTTTGATGCCCATCATCAGCGGAATGCTCGGGCCGTAGATGTCGCAATCGAGCAGCCCGACCTTCGCGCCGAGGTGCCGCAACGCGCAC
>JADJPG010000096.1 GCA_016713365.1 Verrucomicrobiota bacterium
CCATTTGAATGCACTTGCCGGATGTGGCGAAGGCTTGCCGGGAATTTCGCCAGCGTCTCGACTGAATTGAGGCGTGCAGTTCGCCGGTTGCCCGATCTGGAGGTGTCCACTACTCTCCGCTCATGAAGCGAATGATTTTCTGTTTCCTGTTGGGAGTGGGGACGGGGGCGGGCGGTTACTGGTATTTCCAGCAGGATGCCGGCAAGGCGCAGCTTGAACACGCGCGCGGACAGGTCGTGACGAACGCCCAGCGCGCGGCGACTGCCATTAAGGAGAAGATTTACGAAGTCGGCGCCGAGGAAGTGAAGGAAGTGAAAGACCAAATCGCGCGCACGGGCACGGTGGTGAAGGAGAAGGCGAAGTCCGCCGGGCAGTCGATCGCTGGTGCGGCTTCGAACGCGAAGGTGACGACGGCCATCAAGGCCAAGCTGGTCGCGGAGCCCGGATTGCCATCCTTCAACATCAATGTGGATACGACGGATGGGCTGGTGACGTTATCCGGCAAGGTGGAATCGCACGAGCAGGTGGCTCGCGCCGTGAAGCTCGCGCTGGAAACCGACGGCGTGCACAAGGTCATCTCCACTTTACAAATCGTGCCCGCAAGCAAGTGAAATTTCGTCACGAGCGTTGATTTCCGTCAGCGGTTGATTGGAGCTTGCCACGGTTGGTGAACCGCTGTTGGATCTCGTCGCGCGATGCCAGAACCCATGCAGAATTACCCAAAGCATTATTGTGGCGTTTTTGGCATTTTCGGACATCCCAACGCTGCGGAGTTGACGTATTACGGGCTCTACGCCCTTCAACACCGTGGACAGGAGAGCGCCGGGATCGTGGCGTCTGACGGCCGCCAATTCCGCACCCACAAGGGAATGGGACTGGTCTCACAAATCTTTAACGGAGAGGTTCTCCACGACCTGGTCGGAAAGATGGCGGTAGGTCACACCCGCTACTCCACGACCGGCTCCTCCCAGCTGCAAAACGCCCAACCGCTGACCGTGGATTGCGCCCGCGGCCAGATTGCGATCGCGCACAACGGCAACCTCACCAACGCCGCCGCCTGCGTGAAGAGCTGGAGAATGCAGGGATCGATCTTCCAGACCACGGTCGACAGCGAGATCATCCTCCATCTACTGGCCCAGCCCAACGTCGACCGGCACGGGAACAACCTCATTGAAACCTCCGGCGCATTGAAGGCGCCTACTCGCTGGCCATCATGACCGAGAACGAGCTGGTGGGCGTGCGCGATCCCTTTGGCTTCCGCCCGCTCTGCATCGGCAAAGGTGGATGACGCGTATTTCTCGCCAGCGAGACCTGCGCACTCGACCTCATCCACGCTAAGTTCGTCCGCGACGTCGAGCCGGGCGAAATCGTCATCATCAACGAGAATGGCCTCCAGAGCGTAAGGCCTTTCCCGAGCACAAGCAGCGGGCCTTCTGCATCTTCGAATACGTCTATTTCGCGCGCCCGGACAGCGCGCTCGCCAACCGAACTGTCTACAAGGCGCGCGTGGAGATGGGCCGCCAACTCGCGCGTGAGAAAGCGGGGTCGACGCCGATATCGTTGTGCCCGTCCCGGACAGCGGCAACTACGCGGCCCTAGGTTACTCCTCGAGTCCGGGATCCCCTAAGAGGATCGCCTTCATCCGCAACCACTACGTCGGCCGCAGCTTCCTCCAGCCTTCGCAGCTCATCCGCGACTTCAACGTGCGCGTGAAGCTGAACCTCATTCCTGAGCTCGTGAAGGGCAAGCGCGTGATCATCGTGGACGACTCCATCGTTCGCGGCACCACCTGCAAGACGCGCGTCAATACGCTGAAGGAAGCCGGCGCGAAGGAAGTTCACGTGCGCGTGAGCTGCCCGCCGCACATGCACCCGTGCGTGTATGGCATTGATTTCCCCGACCGCCGCAAGCTGATGGCGGCGAACTATTCGATCGACGACATCCGCAAGTATTTGAACGCCGACTCGCTGGCGTATCTCTCGCAAGACGGCATGGTGAACGCGACGGGCCTGAAGAAGGAATCGTTCTGCATGGCGTGCTACGACGGTGATTATCCCGTGCCGTATGATCCGAAGGTGGACAAGCACATCATGGAACGTCGCCGCGCCCGCGTGGAAGGCCTTGCCGAAGCGCTGGCTAAGGAAGAGAAGCAGATCAAGCTGCTCTGAGAGGAGTTTGCTCCGGGCGGCGGGTTTTGAATGAACAACGTCGCTCACAAGCTGAATCGTTCTTCGCGCGCAAAGAATCCTCTCGTCGCGTTCACGCTAAGTGTTTTCCTCCTTTCGGCTGGCTACTTTGTGTGGCCCGGGTGCGCGATCGTGCCGTTGCCAAGCAAGCGGACGCCGATTGCGAGGATCTCCAAAAGTCAGATGCGGAATCTCAAGTCGCGTGATTTGACCCGTGAAGCCGTTGAGCACGAACTCGGGAAGCCTGATGAGTATATCGAAAGCGTCAGCGTGGCCTGTTACCGGCTCAATGAATTGAACAGGTCTCGCGTGATGCTGTTCCTTTGTGTGCTCCCCGTCTTCGTGTATGCCGACTGGCCCGGGACGGAAGTCGCATTTGTCCGATACGACTCCGACCGGAAGGTTGCTCGCGTCGCCATTCGAAAACAGTTTCCGTCTCGACAAACGTTTCGTGATGACGTGGAGGTATGGATTGGAGTTTCCCGAGAAAGTGCCCGGCCTCGGTGAGTGTTCCCGGCTCGGCGCTCTCATCCCTCCCGCCTTGTCGCTGATGATTCTTCCGGCTACAAACAGCGCGAACCATGTGGCAATTGTTCAGAGAGTTCCTGCTCTTCCTCAAGCAGGAGAAGAAGTGGTGGCTCATCCCGCTGGTCGGGCTGCTGCTCATCCTCGGTGCCATCATCGGTTTTAGTTCCGGGTCCGTGCTCGCCCCGCTGATGTATCCCTTCATGTGAGACACATCCTCGGCATCTCCGCGTTCTACCACGATTCCGCCGCCGCCCTGCTGCGCGATGGCGACATCGTGGCCGCTGCCCAGGAGGAACGTTTCTCCCGCAAGAAGAACGACGAACGCTTTCCGTCGCAGGCGATCAGTTTCTGCCTGAAATACGCCGGGCTGAACGCCGCGCAGCTTGATGCCGTGGTGTTCTACGACAAACCGATCACGAAGTTCACGCGGATGCTCGAATCGTATCTCGCGGTCGCGCCGTTCGGGCTCGGGACGTTTCCGCGCGTCATCCCGACGTGGTTTGGCGAGAAGCTGAATCTGCGGAAGACGATTCGCGATGAGCTGCCGGGCTTGTCCAAAGCTTGCGCGATTCTCTTCACCGAACATCACCAGGCCCATGCGGCGAGCGCCTTCTACCCATCACCGTTTGCGGAAGCAGCGATTCTCACGGTCGATGGCGTCGGCGAATGGGCCACGACCACAATCGGCCGTGGACGAGGTGATTCGATCGAGATGCTGAAGGAGCTACGTTTTCCGCACTCGCTCGGCTTGCTCTACTCGGCGTTTTCGGCGTATTGCGGTTTCCGAATCAACTCCGGCGAATACAAGCTCATGGGCCTCGCGCCGTATGGCGAACCGAAGGTTTGTCCGCGAGATTTACGACCATCTCATCGACGTTAAGCCGGACGGCTCGTTCTGGCTGAACCTAGACTACTTCGACTTCCTGCGCAGCTTCCGCATGGCGAACGGAAAGTTCCACGCGCTCTTCGGCGGTCCGCCGCGCGAACCGGAAGCGCCAGTCGAGCAACGGCACATGGACGTCGCGCGCTCCATTCAGGTTGTGACCGAGGAAATCATGCTCAAGCTTGCGCGCCACGCTCGCGAGGTCACCGGACTGCCGAACCTCTGCATGGCCGGCGGTGTCGCGCTGAACTGCGTGGCTAATGGACTCATTCTCCGCGAGCGCATCTTCGAGCGAATCTGGATTCAGCCCGCGGCTGGTGATGCGGGTGGCGCGCTCGGCGCGGCCTTGGCCGTAGCCGCCGACGTGAGGAGGCGGACGGGTGCTGGTGATTCTAAACAATCCGCCTCCTCACGTCGTCGGCTACAGGCCAATGCCGATTCCATGCACGGCTCGTTGCTCGGCCCTGAGTTTTCCTCGGGCGAGATCGAAGCGGTCCTTAAATCTCACGGCGCAGTTTACCAGCGTCTTGATGACGCGACGTTGCTCAAGCGCACGGTGGAGTTTCTCCAGGAGGAGAAGGTGATTGGTTGGGTGCAGGGCCGGATGGAATTCGGGCCGCGCGCGCTCGGCAATCGATCGATCCTCGGCGACCCTCGCTCGGCGAAGATGCAGTCGGTGATGAATCTCAAGGTGAAGTTCCGCGAATCATTCCGTCCGTTTGCGCCCATCGTGCTGCGCGACCGCGTGAACGATTACTTCGAGATGAACTGTGACTCGCCCTACATGCTGCTCGTGGCGCCCGTGCGCGAATCGTTGCGCAAACCGGTGACGGGCGGTGCGTCTGGCCTGGAGCGACTGAAGCAACTCCGCTCGACGATTCCCGCTGTCACGCATGTCGATTACTCCGCGCGCATCCAGACCGTCGATGACACAAGCAATCCGCGTCTGCACGCATTGCTGAAATTATGGGAGCAGGCGACGGGTAATGCCGTGCTGGTGAACACCTCGTTCAACGTGCGCGGCGAGCCGATTGTCTGCACGCCGGACGATGCGTATCGCTGCTTTGTGAACACGGAGATGGATTATCTCGTGATCGGGAACTTCCTGCTCGACCGCGCCGCGCAGCCGAAGCAGGGCGTGAAGCCAACTTTCGAACGTGTGCCGGACTGACCCATGAAGCTGAAGCTCAAAGAAGATCCGAAGGAATGGTTCAAGTTCACCATGGTGATGGCGCTGGTCGTGGTGATCATCACGGCGCTGTTGATTCACACGAAGAAGCTGCCGCCGATTGCGTTGGTGCTCGTGGGAGCACTGCTGCATTTCACGCTCGTGGCGTGCTGGGTGCGGCCTGTGTGGTTTCGCGGATTCTATCGCGCCGGCATGACGTTGAGCTTCCGCGTCGGGCAGGTGATTGGGTTTGTCTGGCTCTCCGTCTTCTACCTGCTGCTGGTGACACCGCTGGGCTTGCTGCTCCGTCTCGCGGGGAAAGATCTGCTGGCGCTCAAACGGGTGAAGTCTGCCACGAGCTACTGGCGAGATGCCAAGCCGCCGGGTCCGTTCGAGCGGATGTTTTAGGCCTTCTCCACGGTCACCTGCGCGTTGTAATCCGGCACACCGGCGACACTGTCCACGAGGTCGCGGCGGATGAGGTGATTCGCCTCCGGCCAGTGGACCTGCAGATTCCCGCGAGCGATCGGCGCGAAGAATACGCGCGCTTCCATTGTGCCCAGATTGTTCTTCAACACCACGCGATCTTCGTTGCGTAAGTGAAGGGCTGCTGCGTCCTCGGGATTCATGAACACCGCGTCGCGTGCGGCGCCGGTGAGCGGATCGATCTCGGCGTAGATGAGCGAATTGAACTGCTTGCCGCGGCGCGTGCTGACTTCGAAGGCTCCCGGTGCGCGGTCGAGATTCGGCAACGGCACGGCGCGGAAGTGAGCTTTGCCGTCGGTAGTGGCGAACTTGTTTCCGGCGCACAGATGCGGGCCTCCGTATTGGAAGGAGTCGCCGGTTTTCTGGAGGTTTTGCACGCCGGTGTAGAAGGGAACCACTTGCGCAATCTCCTCGCGGATGGCCTGGGCGGTTTCGCATTTCAGCAAGTGCGCGCGCTCGGGATACGTCGCGGCGGCGAGCTCACGGAGAATCTTCCACTCGGCCTTGGCTTCGCCGACCTGGCGCGGGATCTCAGGGCTGAACGCGACGCGACGTTCGGTGGTGGTTTCCATGCCGCCGCCTTCCTGTTCGTAGCGCGTCTTGGCCGGAAGCAGAATGACGTCCTCCTTCGGCTCGATGAACATCTGGTCGGTGAGGATGATATCCTGATGCACTCGGCAGGGAATATTCGCCATCGCGCTCGTGACGTAGGCCGGGTCGGGCAGTGTGCGGAGAAAATTTCCGCCGAGACAGTAGAGCAAATCCAGTTCGCCACGCGCTCCAGCCTCGACCATTTCGGTGGTGGTCATGCCAGGCCAGTCGGGGATATCGAAGCCATATTGCTGGCGCAGCGCGGCGACGTTCTCGGGCGTGATCGGTTTGCCGCCGGGAAGCGCCGTCGAGTAAGCGCCCATCTCGGCGCCGCCTTGCACGCTGCTGTGGCCGCGGATCGGCATCAAGCCGCACTTGTCTCGTCCCACCCAGCCTTTGAGCAAGCCGAGGTTTAGGCACATGGAGACCGCGTTGCCGCCGTAGGCGTGTTGCGTGATGCCCATGCTCCAGACGACTACGCCGTTCTTCGCGTCACGAATTAACTCTGCGAATTCCTGCATTGAGGCGCGTCTGAGCCCCGCCTGCTTTTCGAGCGTGGCGAAGTCGAACTTCTCCATCTGCGACTTGAGTTCATCGAACTCGGCCGTGTGTTGCTCGACGAACGTTTTGTCATACCAACCCTGGGCGAGAAGAATCTTGATGACGCCGTAAAGGAACGCGATGTCACCGCCCTGCGACACGGGGAACCAGTAGTCGGCGATGTTTGTGCCGAAGAGCGCGCTGCTCACAGTGCTCGGCACCCAGTATTGCTTCATGCCGGGCTCGAGATACGGATTCACCATCACGACTTTCGCGCCGGTGAGCTTGGCCTCGTGCAGATACTTAGTGGTGACGGGTTGGTCGTTCGCGGGATTCGCGCCGAAGAAGATGATGAGGTCCGTTCCCCACCAATCCTTGTAGCTGCATGTCGTCGCCGCGTAACCGATCGCGTGCTTCATTGCGCCGGTGCTGGGCGAGTGGCAGAGACGCGCGGCGTTGTCGACATTGTTGGTGCCGAGGTAACGCGCCGCTTTCTGTGCCAGGTAATAAATTTCGTTCGTGACACCGCGGGCGGTGACGAAGAACGCGAAGCGGTGCGGGTTGCTCGCGCGAATGCGTTTCGCGATGCGCGCGTAGGCTTCGTCCCACGAGATGCGACGGAATCCGCGATCGCCGCGTTCGCGCAAGAGAGGGTAGGGAATGCGGCCGAGCTCGCGCAGTTGCGCGTTGTCCATTGATCCAACTGATGCGACGTCTTCGAGCTTGCGGATATCTAGTGCCGGCATGGTGTTCAGCCGAAGCAGATTCAGCCGCGTCATGCAAAGGTGCGGGCCTTTGATGGTCCAGTCGTGCAGGCCGGCGACGCCGAGCGCGCAACCGTCGCAGACGCCGCGGGTCAGAATCTTCCAGGCGTAGCCGAGGTTGTCGCGGTTCTTCCAAATGATGCCGAGCATGTCGCGGAAGTGCTTGGGCTTGGTGCGCCCGATGCCGAGCGGCAGGAGCGACTTGAGCTTGTCCGCGACGGTGGACTGGATGCGATGCGACATGCGACGGAATGGAAGCAGGCACGCATGGCCACGTCAACGCGTGGACTTGAGTTTACCGGTCGAAAAACGAACGGGTGACGTTCCTGTCATGAACAGAAACGCCACCCGGCGAATTCGAGAGTTGAACGGACGGCGATTACTTAGCGCCCGAGGCGGACACTGCCGCTGGCGTTGGTGCCGAGGAAGAACCCGGCGGCGTTGGTGCCTTTCTGAAGTATGGCGCCCTTGAATGCGAATGGCTTGCCGCCGGCTGGCGGGGTAACGGAGCCGCTAACGAGTCCGTTTCCGGAGTTGATGCTGAAACTGAGATTGTTCGCGTCCTGATTGGTCACCTTGCCTTTCGGATCGAGGGTGACTTCATTGGCGAAGTCGGCGACGAGGTTGCCGTTCGTAAAGCCGACGACTGCGTTCGTCAGGAAGAGCATCTGGTTGGTGGTCTTCGGTGGAGTGAATTTAGAGCCCAGGATCGTAGCCTCGTTGGTGAAGCCGCCGCCGTAGTACTTGGCGGTGTGGGCCTGCTTGAACCAGTTGAACAGGCCGCTGAAGTCCGTGGTTTCCTCGTCGGAGAAGTTCACCCAGCTGACGAGCGAGCCGTTCGTCTTGTAAAGCGGGATGTAGAGCGGCCAGTTCCCGTCGGTGGAGAGGAATGTTTTCTGCGCGGCCTTGGTGCCGTCCGCGAGAACGCCGGAGAAGGTGATGGCGCCACTGGTGTTCACGGTGACAGTACCATAGCCATCGCCAGCGGGGCCCGAGGCGGAGTTGGTGTCCGAGGGGAAGACGACAGTGTATTTGCCGGCCTGGGGTGCGGGATTGATCTTGGAGTTGAAGACGACGCGATCGGCGGTGACGTCATTGGTCCAGGCGCTGTAGAAGGTGTTCGTGACCCAGATGTTTGTCGCGACGGTGTTTGTAATCGTCTCGTTGACATAGACGAGATTAGTCGCGATGTAATTCGTCACTGAGAAGGTGTTTAGGTTGGTCATCCAGCCGCGAAGCTGGTTGTCGGGGGAGAGCAAATCGATGCTCATGTTGAAACGGGTGAAACCCGGCAAGCCCGGCTGATTGAAGAGGAACTCGGTGGCGGAACCTTGGATGTTGAAGTTACCTGAAATGGGAATGGTGCCGCCATTGACCAGCAGTTTTCCTGAGTAGGCACCGACATCGGATACAGACAAGGTGAGGAATCCGGAACTGCGCTGCTCCACGAGGTTGGTGCTGACGAACAAGCCATGATAGTTGCCCTTTATGAAGGGAAAGAGATTCGTCTCGAACTGCGCGATGAGGGTCATGCCGGTCTCCATGTAGAAACGGTAGTTCAAATCGGCGCTGATGTTGATGTTGGATTTGGCCCAGGTGATGAAGAAATTGCCCGGGTCAGGCCGCGCACTGATGGTGTAGCGGCGACCCACATCCAGGACCTGACCGTTGGTGATTCCGAACGTGATTCCGGTTCCAGTGCCGGAGGGCGGAAGAATGGTGATCGGAAGCGGCACTCTAAAGAAGAAGCGAGTGGTGGCGGTCAGTTTGTTACCAGCTTGGTCGGTCGCTTCCATGAGGATTGCATTAGTGCCGGCGGGTAGGCTGGTCAATGTGGCAGACCAGGTGTTCCCGGTGACGGTCGCCAGCACGGGGGCATTCGAGCCGAGATAAAGACGAAGAGAATCAAGGGCGACATTGTCAGTGACCGTGCCAGTGACGGTGAGGCTGTCGTTGGTGATGACGGTGCTCGCGATGGGGTAGATAATTTTCAGCTTGGGAGCCGCTTTGTCTGCGCCATCTTCGACGGATTTGATGATCGAGATCTGAACGTTGAAGAGATCGCTGTAGAACGGACAGTCGAAGTACCAATAGAACACGGGCAACTCTCCCAAACCGACGTCGGTGTCTGAATCGATGGTGACGAGATCGCAGGTGGAGAACAGGTAGTTCAGGCTGAACATGTTGATGATACCTTCTTCTTCGAAGATCGTGTTGAAGTAAGTCAGGTATTTGCTGCCGCTCTTCACTTTGCCGAAGACGGTGTATTCCGGCAGGTCGATGGTGTTGTCTGCTGTATTGAAGTACCAAGAGGTGGTTCCGGAATTCCGATTCACATTGGTGCCATCGGACGACAAGGCCATCGCAAGCGTCCCGAACGTATTCGGAATCACCGGACTGTTGGTCGCTTCACTCGGGATGGGGTCTCCCTCCGGAATACGATTCATGTAGTTCGCCGGCAGTGAGACATACGGATTCGGGACGGTGTATTGCCCGCCCTGGACGATGAAGCCCGGCACCACGCGGTGCAGGATGCTGCGATCGAACGCGCCGCTGCGAACGTAGTGGAGGAAGTTGGAGACCGTCACCGGCTTGTCATGGTCGAACAACTCCACGTCCATCTTTCCCCACACGGTCTGGCCGTGCCGGAGTTCGAAGCGGACAATGGTATTGCTGGAGGAAGCGGCCGACACGTCGGTGACGCTGGTGATCCCTGCGGCGACGCAGGCCAGGAGAAAATATTTCAACTTGTTCACAGTAGGAGTTCGAAACGTTGGCAGAAAGCTAACATCGCTGACTGGGATGACAACTGACATTTACCCGCAGCCGGCAGGGTAACGACCGTTCTTGAAGCGCACTTAAGTCGGTGTGGCTGCGAGGATTGGGCGAAACGCATCCATACTTCACTCCGCGAAAAGTTCCACCCTGCTGCTGCGGTTGGTGCTGAGGAGGAAGCCTGAGCCGTTGGTCTGCTTCTGGAGAATGGCGCCGCTGAAAGAGAGCGCCTTGCCACCAGCAGGCGGCGTCACGGAACCCTTGAAGGTGCCGCTGGATTTGTTCAACGAGAGCGAGAGCTTGTTGCTGCCGAGATTGGTTACCTTGTTCTTTGCATCGATGCCGATGGCGTTGGTGAAGTCGGCGGAGAGATTGCCGCCGAGGAACGACACGAGCGCGTTCGGGAGGCCAAGGATGTTGTTGGTGGCGCTCGGGACGAAGCGTGAGCCGACGAGCAGCGCTTCATTGGTGAAGCCGCCTGCGTAGTATTTGGAGGTCTGGGTTTGCTTAAACCAGTTGAAGAGGCCGAGGAGATCGGAGTCGGGCTGGTTGGTGAAGTTCACCCAGCTGATGAGCGAGCCCTTGCCTTTGTAGAGCGGCACGTAGAGTGGCCAGTCGCCGTTCTTCGAGAGGGAGGTCTTCTGCGTGATCTTCGTTCCGTCGGGGAGAGCGCCCGCGAAGGTGATGCCCCCTGCGGTGCTGACGTTCACCGTTCCGAAGCCGTCGCCCGCCGGTCCGGCAGTGGAGTTCGTGTCGTGGGGCACGACGACGGTGTATTTGCCAGCTTGTGGGGCGGGATTCGTCTTGGCGTTGAAGGTGGTGCGATCGGCGGTCAGCGCGGATTTCCAGTGACGAGTGACGATGTTGGTAATCCACAGATTCGTAATCACGATGTTCGTCTCCGTTAAATTCGTGAAAACGTTGGTTATCATCTGGAAGCTGCCCAAGGCCGTCGAATACTGGTTCGTAATCAGCCCGGTCACCTGATCGCTGCCTCCTGTCAGATCGATGGTGAGTTGCACCCGGGTGAACCCTGGAAGATTCGGATGATTGATTACGAAATGGGTGTTGGATCCCGAAAAGCCGAAGGCGCCACTAAGCGGGATGACGGCGCCCTGAATGGAGAGCTTCGCGGAGTATGAGCCGCGGTCGTTCAACTTGAGGCTGAAGAATCCGGAGTTGTCCAACGCGGCCGAATCGTTGGTCGGATAGAAAAGTCCGTTGTAGGTGCCCTGAGCGGCGGTGAAAAGGTTCGTTTCGAACACCGCTGTGACGGTGAGATTGCTGGTCATGGTGAACGTCAGCGGGGATTCCACTTCTGCCAGTCCGTTGTTGGTGAGCCAGTGCGAAAAGAAATTCCCTGCGTCGGCCTTGCTGGAAATGGTGTAGCGCTGGCCCACAAAAAGACTCTGACCGTTGGTGATTCCCTGAAGCTTCCCGGTCCCAGTGCCGGCGGTCGCGATGGTAATGGGAAGCTGGACCGCGTGGGTGAAACTCGATTTCACCGTGACTCGATTGCCATTGGCATCGTCGGCTTCCACCACGACGAAGTTCGCTCCAGCTGGGAGGTTGCTGATGGTCTGGGACCAGTTGTTTCCGGTGATCACGGGCGACAGCTCCGCGCCAGTGCTGGTGAAGAGCGTAAGGTTCTGCAAGGCGATGTTGTCGCGGGCGGTCCCAGTGACAGTGATGGTGTTGCTCGTCACTGTGTCGTTGTTCGCTGGCGAATTAATCGTGACCGCCGGTGCTGCGGAATCTGTCGTGTTCGTGGGAGAACTGAGCACGGAAATGGTGACGTTGAAGAGATCGTCGTTGCGCGGGCAGTCAAAGAACTTGTAGGCAACCGGCAGTTCGCCTAGTCCAACGTCTGTATCGGAATCAATCGTCACGAGATCGCAGTTCGAGAAGAAATACTCGAAGTTGAACATGTTGATGATCCCTTTGTTGTCCTGAAGCGAGTTGAAGTGATTCAAATACTGCAAGCCGCTCTTCACTTTGCCGAAGACGGTGTATTCCGGCAGGTCGTCCGTGTTATTGGCTGTGTTGAAGAACCAGGAGGTGGTGGCGGAGCCAAGATTGATGGTTTGTCCCGAAGAGGACAGCGCCATCGCCAGTGTTCCAGCCGTATTGGGAATCACCCGGTTGTTGGTCGCTTCATTCGGTATCGGCGCGCCTTCCACGATGCGGTTCATGTAGTTCGCCGGTAGCAGGACATACGGATTCGGCACGTTGTATTGTCCGCCCTGCACGATGAAGTCCGGCACCACGCGATGCAGAATGCTGCGGTCGAAAGCGCCGCTGCGAACGTAGTGGAGGAAATTGGAAACCGTCAGCGGCTTGTCGTGATCGTAAAGCTCGACATCGATGTTCCCGAAGATGGTAACCCCGTTTCGCAGTTGGAAACGGACGACCGTATTACTGGAGGTGGCGGCGAAGCTGGAGGTCGACACAACAAGCGCCAGAGTCAGCCACACGAGTACGGTTCGAAGAGCATTCATCGATTTAGGAACTCCTTGATTCTACCTCAAGTGAACAAGTCTCTCCACTACTCAGGCGTGATCGCGACCCTGCTGCTGAGGTTGGTGCTGAGGAGGAAGCCAGAGCCGTTGGTCTGCTTCTGGAGAATGGCGCCGCTGAAGGAGAGCGCCTTGCCACCAGCAGGCGGCGTCACGGAACCCTTGAAGGTGCCGCTGGATTTGTTCAACGAGCGAGAGCTTGTTGCTGCCGAGATTGGTTACCTTGTTCTTCGCATCGATGCCGATGGCGTTGGTGAAGTCAGCCGAAAGATTCCCGCCGAGGAATGAAACGAGCGCGTTCGGGAGGCCAAGGATGTTGTTGGTGGCGCTCGGGACGAAGCGTGAGCCGACGAGCAGCGCTTCGTTGGTGAACCCGCCCGCGTAGTATTTCGCGGTCTGGGTTTGCTTGAACCAGTTGAAGAGGCCGAGGAGATCGGAATCCGGCTGGTTGGTGAAGTTCACCCAGCTGATGAGCGAGCCCTTGCCTTTGTAGAGCGGCACGTAGAGCGGCCAGTCGCCGTTCTTCGAGAGGGAAGTCTTTTGCGTGATCTTCGTTCCATCCGGCAAAGTGCCTGTTAGTGAGACGGCGCCTTTGGTAGTCACGCTGACGGCGCCGAACCCATCGCCCACCGGGCCGGCGGCGGAGTTCGTGTCCGTGGGCAACACGATGGTGTATTTCCCGGCCTGCGTCGCGATGTTGATCTTGCCGTCGAAGTAAGCCCGGTCGGTGAGCAGTTGGGCGGTCCAGATCGTCGTGGAGTTTGAAGTGACTTCACTGACGGTGCCGGTCAGTTGATCGGTTCCATTCGTCAGGTCGAGGCTCAGCTCGAGCTGCACGGGATTAGTCCCTTTCCGAGCGACGAGAAAACTGCCCAGCCCAAACGCGCTGAGGTTTCCTTTCACCGAATGGCTGCCGCCGTTCAGCATCAGCTTGCCGGAACTCGCGCCAGTCTTGCCCACCTTCAGCGTCAGGAAGCCCGCGCTGGCCTGCTGGAAATCGTTCGTGTCCGAGAAGAGCCCGTTGTAGGTGCCTTGCACGGCGGGGAAGAGATTGGTGCCGAACGTCGCGGTCAGCGCATGGTCACGTCCATCATGAAGGTGAGCTTCGGATTCAAGCTGCTGTTCGATCCGCTCCAGTCGGCGAAGAGATGGTTCTTCGCGGGCTTCGCGGTGAGCGTGTAGTTGCGACCGACTTCCAGCAGATCGCCGTTGCTGGCGCCGCTGACAGTGCCGGAGCCGACAATGGTAAGGCTCAGCGGCACGCTGACGCGGTGAAAGATGCGCCGCGTAACTTCGGTGACATTGCTCGAGGTATCCTGGGTACGGACGACGACGACATTCGTGCCGCCGGGAAGGTTCGTGAGAGTGATGCTCCACGGGCCACTGTTCGTGGCGACTTCGATCGGATCGCCGCCGTTCAACTCCACCACGACATTCGAGACTGCCACGTTGTCATACGCAGTGCCGCTGACCAGTAACGTGCCGCTGGTGATGACGAGATTCGCGACTGGGTTTGCGGAGACGTTGGGTCCGACGACATCCGGCGCGCTCACCATGATGACCTGAACATTGGAAGAGGTCGTTGTTCTTGGGGCACG
>JADJPG010000097.1 GCA_016713365.1 Verrucomicrobiota bacterium
CCCACGAGCGCGCCGACTGAACCGTTGAATACCACGTAGAGTGGACGCTCATCCACGGCCTTGCTCTGATCGAACATCTGCAAGCCTTCGCCGCCATGTCGCGTAGTTTTCAAAGCAGGACAAATCTGTAGTTAGCAAAGCAGGACAGTTTCATTTAGGACGATTGGTGAATAGCAGAGCGGGTTTGAGCTTTTTGTCTGGCTGATGAGCTAGGACGGAATGATGGCCTGAGGGGTGGAGGCAGAGAACGACCGAAGTTCCTCGAGGGTGTTCGAGCCGAATGCGCTGGGTGCCTATCGGAACTCGTCCATCTGAACCGATCTTGAGAGAGGTCCTAAGGCTCCAAATATACGGCCACCAAGGGCATCGAGGGGCGGACCGGAGGACCGAGCGCTTCTCCTTTTTGGCGATGTCCCAGGCGCGCTGGGCGGTCAGTTTGAGTTCGCGATGGATCTCCTTGGCATTGCGATGGAGTCTTAAGGCGTCGATGTGAGGGTTGGCCTCCTGAATGTCTGCGATGGCCTCGCTGGCGAAAAAGGGTGGAAGCCGCTTTTGCCAAAATTGGTGTTCGCGCTCCACTTTGCCCTTGGCCTGAGGAGTCGGGGCATAAAGGAAGCTTATCTCGTAGAAGGCGAGGGCTGAGCCCAATTGAGTTAACGCGTCGGGATTCTGGGAGAAGAACATGGAGTGATAATCGACATAGAGTTGAAGAGGTCGTCCATACGCCAAGAAGGCCGTGGGAAGGAAATCCAGGTAGGAGAGAAGGAGTTCTCGTTCATAGAGCTTGGAGCCCACAAACAGACGGCTGCAATCATCGAGCATATTGAGCATGGGGAAGTCGAAGGAGCAGAGTGGGAACCAGTGATGTGGGGAAGCATCGAGTTGCCAGAGTTCCCCGATTTGAGAACGCTGCCAACGGCGGATGGGAGCCGTAGGCTTGCGAGTGGGCGTTCGATGGGCATGGCCGTTTTGCAGCGCCCAGTGGCGCACCTGAGCACGATCGAGCTTGAAGTTGTGAAGCCGTAAGGCCTCAGAAGCGACGAAGCTGTAGGGGCAAGGAGGAGAGCAATCCAAACGTTTGATCAGCAGATCAACGACGGGCTGAGGCCAAGCCGTGGAGTGGTCACCGCCTGAGCAGCCGGGAGCCCAGACTTGGCCCTTACTATGAGCGCAGGCGTCAAGATAACCGCTGTAGAGAACGTAAAGACGGCTGCGGGAGACGCCGAGTTGTTTTGCCGCTTGTGAAGCCGTCAAAGTGCTTTCGCGAAAAGCTTTAAGAACATGACGAACAAAACGGCTTGGGTGCCGGTGGAGGAGCTGTTGATACTTTTCAGAGCGACAGACCTTACCCGGCGAAGCCGGCCCTCCGGCCAGTCTTTTCGGTCGTCTTCGCTACGCTCCGACTTCCCTCAAAGACTGGCCGGAGGGCCGGTGCCATTGGTGCTCATCCCTATCTTTGTCCTGCTTTGCTAACTACAGAATTTGTCCTGCTTTGCTTTCACCGCGACAGCCTTCCTCGCCGTACTTGCCCGCCGTGTAGAAATCGCCCTGCATCACGTAATACTCCTTGTCCACCTTGGGCATACCGTCCTTCGGCTCCACGAGGATGAGTCCATACATGCCATTGGCGACATGCATGCCGACGGGCGCAGTGGCACAGTGATAAACATAAAGGCCGGGATTGATCGCCTTGAAGGTAAATTGCGATTCGTGCCCCGGAGCTGTGAACGACGAAGCTGCACCACCGCCCGGCCCGGTGACCGCGTGCAGGTCGATGTTGTGCGGCATTTTGCTCGAAGGATGATTGGCCAGGTGGAACTCCGCAAATCGCCTTCACGGATGCGGATGAAGCTTCCCGGCACATCGCCGCCGAAGGTCCAGAACAGATACTCCACTCCGTCGGCCATCTTCTTCACCATTTCCTTCACTTCGAGCCGCACGATGATCTTGGTGGCGTGCGTGCGCTTGATGGGTGGGGGCCGCGTTCTCCTCACCCTGAATCGTGGGATCAACCGCTTTGGGACCGGTTTTCTTCACTTCGGATTCAGCGGCCAGTGCCGCTCCGGTGATCCACATCGCGCAGAGCGCGATGACGATTCGGATGATTTGCGTTTTCTTTTTCATGATGGGTTGTCGGTTTTTGGGTCCGGCCCGTATTCCGCAGCATGGCGGGCACGGTTCCATGCTTGAGGAAATCTTCGGCGCAAATGCCTGGAACTTCTTTGACCGGGGTCATGTTTATCACCGTTTGGCCAAGATGACTGATTTTGATGCGGGTCAAGGCGGGGACACCCCAAGGGGGTCAGCCTCCGTCCATGAAGTTCGATTTTGACGACCGGCCGTTCATTGTGATCTGGGAGGTGACGCGCGCGTGCAGCCTCGCTTGCCGCCATTGCCGAGCCGAGGCGAACCTGACCCAGCATTCGCTGGAACTGAACACACCAGAGGCGTCGCGGTTCATCGAGCAGGTGGCACGCTGCCAACCGAAACTTTTCGTGATGACAGGCGGCGATCCCATTCGTCGACCCGATCTCCAAACGCTCATCCGTCACGCGACAGATTGCGGGCTGCGGGTAGGCTTGAGTCCCAGCGCGACGCCGGAGTTTGCGGCGGCGGACCTCAACGCGTTCAAGGCAGCGGGAGTCGAACGCATCTCGCTCAGTCTCGACGGCGCGAGCTGCGAGACGCACGACCGGTTTCGCGGCGTCGCAGCCACCTGGAACTGGACGATGGAAGCCATCGCCAACGCCGCGCTGGCTGGCATTCCCATCCAGATCAACACCACTTTCACCCGACAGAACCTCTGTGAGTTCGACTCGTTCGTCCGCCTGCTCGATGAGATTCGTCCCGCACTCTGGAGCGTCTTTCAACTGGTTCCAACCGGGCGGGGCAAGGTGGACGATCTGCTGACAGCAGCGCAAATGGAAGAGTTGTTCGAGCGGCTGGCTCGCCTGTCCTGCACTGCGCCCTACGACATCAAGACCACCGAAGGCCAGCACTACCGCCGCGTTGTCTTGCAACAAGCACACGGCGCGAAACCTTCTGGAGCGCGCGCGCCGCTCGGCATCAACGACGGCAAGGGCTTCGTCTTCGTCTCGCACATCGGGAACATCCAACCCAGCGGTTTTCTCCCGTTGACCGCGGGCAACGTTCGCAGGGACGAACTGCTCGACGTTTACCGGAACAGCCCGCTCTTCCACGAGCTGCGCAACCCCAGTTTGCTGATGGGCAAGTGCGGACGCTGTGAATTCAAAACGATATGCGGCGGTTCGCGCGCCCGGTCCTATGCGATGACGGGAGATTACCTTGGCGAGGAACCGTTATGTGTCTATCAGCCTCCGCTCCGAACTGCGGAGAGTTCCCAAACGACTTTGGGTTAACATATTCCGGTCCGGATGCGTCCGTAGTCGCTCATGCGGGCGGAGGTCCATGCCGGATCCCACACGACATCGACCTCCACGTCCTCGACTCCTTCGAGATTGAGCAATGCGCACTTCACGCCCCAGGCGATACTTTCGTGCATCGGACATCCGGGCGTGGTCAGTGTCATCGTCACAGTGACTCTGGTGCCATCGATCGCGATTCCGTAGATAAGACCTAGATCAACGATGTTGCAGTCTATCTCCGGGTCGACGACCAGACGCAGGCCTTCTCGGAGGGTGGTTTCGTCAATCATGACGGGGGTTGGGTGTTTGTTGGCTGAGTCGATTTGAAATCGAGCGGCATCAAGCGCGGTCGGACCAAGTGCGAGAGAACGGTCCCAATGTTCACGATGAAGACCGTGACGCTCGCAAGCAACAAAGCGCAGCCAGCGCGCACACAACTCTCGTGGCCGAGTGCCGTCGCCACGCTGGTGAATGCCAGTCCCACCAGGAAGAGCCAGTAACCGACGGCCTGTAGAGCAGGCGAGTATAGGTCAGCCAGCGCGGGAACCTTGCTGCGGCCGATGGCCTTGCTGTAGCTCGCATACCAGACGAGAAACGGCACGACCTTGTAGAGCATTCCAAGAATGGCCAATGTCACTACGCCGATAAAAGCGAGCAAACCGTATACGCTTTCAAGCTGCGCGGTGAGTTCCGTCGCGGGCAGTCGCGGCCAGGCGAGCACGATTCCAAGCCCCGAGACCGGAATCAGCAACGCAAGCGCCGTCAGGAAATACCTCATGCCCCAGTCGCGGTTGCGGCGTTTGCGGGCCTGCAGGATGGCGATGACTTCCCAGCCGTAGAAGGCGAGTCCCGTCGCGATTACCGACGCAAACACAAGTTTCCACGGGCTGGACAGCAAGATGGTGACAAACAGCCCGGCCAGTCCTGCGTTGAGTAAAGCGAGCGACCCTCCGGCCCGGCGGTGGTTCTGCACTTCGCTGAGAGTGAACATAGGCACCAGCTTGAAGGAAACGGACACGATCATCATCACAAAGAAGCCCAACCCACCGAGGTGGGCATGCGCGTGCATCTGCGCCATCGGCTCGAATGGACTGAAGCTCCAGCATTTCGCTGCCGCGAGATATAGCCCGGCCAGAATGGTGAGTGACAGCCAGCCCAGCGAGGAGGCAATGCCGATCGCCACGACGTTCCAGCGCGGGATCCGGGCCAGCGTCCTGGCGAGGTTGTAAACGAACAAGCCAACTCCGGTCGCCAGCACCGATCCGAAGTGGCCGACTTGTTTCATGTCCCAGACCAGAAACATCATCACCATTCCAACAAAGCCGACGAGGTGAAGCCCGAAGTGCCAGCGCGCCAGCCGCTCGCTGTGCAGCCGCGTCTCCAGCGCGACCGGCACGAGCTGATACATCGTACCCATGATGACCGAGCAAATCCATCCGAGCACGAACAAGTGTGTGGCCGCGACAACCTCTGGGCCGTAATGATAGCCGGCCAGGTTGATCGGGCGAGCCGTCAACCATGAGGCACCCACCAGCAACGCCGCTATGCCTGTCAGGATGAACCCCAATGGCAGACTTACCGACGGTGCATGGACATCCGCCACCGCAGCGCGTTTCGTCGGTAGACGGCAGGGTCTTTCCGTAAGCAAGGGCTTAAGCGCGGCGGATGATGGTGATAAAGCTTCCGTCATTTTGTTCCTCTGTTTCTCCGGTGAAACCGCGTTGCTCCAGCAACGGGTAAAGGTGCAAAGGACGACGATCCGTGCGCGCGTGCAATTCCGCGCATTCTGGTAACTCTGAGAGAGTTTCCAAAATGACGACCATCGGCTGGGGTGGCTCCAGCCCGCGCGCGTCCACATTCACTATCGCTTCATTCATGCTCTACTTATCGGTGATTTCCGAACTCCGCGCTTTGACACGGATCAAGCCTCCGGAGGGTTTTTGGCTCATTGCACTGAGTTTCTCTGGGAGCTGCCATGTTGCGAACAGTTGATCCAGGTCAATGGTAACTTCGTAGGGAAAGCTACATTCGGCCTATGACGCTGGAAGGCATGAGGAATGATCAAGAAGCGGGAGGCTCGAAACGGCTGATCTCTCGACGGACGGCGCGACTTCCCACACCGTTGAGGGAGTTGTGCAGAAGCCTTCTCGTAGTTTCGGTCGTACTGCTCGATATGAATGGAATCCGCGCGTTCGGAGCCACCCCAAGTGACGTGGCCTTGGATCCCTTTGATGAAGGGACAAGTAATTACTCCAAGGCGAAAGATAACAGTCCCATCGCACATTTGCAGCACCGCATCGACCGGGGCGAGGTGAAGCTTCGGCACGATGACCAATTCGGCTACCTACTTTCCCTGTTGGAGGAGCTGGGAGTTTCCACTCATTCACAGCTGCTGGTTTACTCTAAGACCTCGCTGCAACGTGAGCGCATCACACCGAAAACTCCTCGCGCACTTTACTTCAACGACGAAGTCTATCTCGGCTTCATTCCCGGCGCACCGTTTATCGAGGTTTCCGGAATGGACCCCAAACTGGGTGGCGTCTTTTATTCAATTGATCAAGGGAAGACCGGGCGGCCTAGGTTTGTGCGTACGGATCAATGTCTCGAATGTCATACTTCGACCAAGACCTTGGGAGTGTCCGGACCCCTTGTGCGCTCGTTTGTAACGGATGCCGACGGCGTGGTGGACATGGCCAGCGGGATATCATTGGTCAACCACCGCACACCATTGAGCGAGCGCTGGGGCGGCTGGTACGTGACTGGAACTCATGGTGCACAAACACACCGAGGCAATCTCAGCGGCCGAGAGGCCTTCGCGCGGCACGAGAAGGAGCCGAACTATCTTGGCAACCAGATGGATCTGAAACGGTTCTTCGACGTCTCCCGCTATCCGGCTGCGGCCAGCGACATCGTCGCACTTATGACTTTGGAGCATCAGGCTCACATGCAAAACTTTCTGACGCGCCTCAACCAGGATTCCACCGCGGCACTTCGGCAATTTGGCCACCTCAACCACATGAAGAGTGAGATCGAAGGGTTTCTGAAATACCTGCTGTTTACAGAGGAAGCGCCGTTGTCCGCACCGATCCAAGGATCGGCGGCATTTGTAAGGCAGTTCGAAGCGCTGGGCTTCAAAGACACCAAGGGACGATCATTGCGCCAGTTCGACCTGGAGAGGCGGCTTTTCAAGTATCCGTGCAGCTACCTGATCTACTCTGATGCCTTTGACGCGCTACCCGAGCAACTCAAGGAGACGCTTTATCGACGCCTCTGGGACATTCTCACCAGCAGGGACACTGGTCCGGCATTCGCAGGAATCCCGTCAGAGACCAAGCAGGCCATCCGCGAGATTCTTACCGAGACCAAGAAGGATATCCGCTCTTACTGGAAGCAGAAGGATTGAATAGTGCCGGTCTGTGGAGACTCCACAAACTCAGGGCGGATGATTTGGTTCTCCAGTCCCTGGTGTGCGGTGAAACGAGGACGACTGCCCAGTTGTTCTTGGAGCAACCGAACCTCCTCTCGCAATACCCACAATATCAATTATTTCGGTACGCTTCAATTTTCGGACACTACGGGATTCACTGCACGGCGAAGGAAAAGCGGTGGCATGCCACGCGCAGTCCCGTAGTGTCCACAAATTCGAACGAGGACATTTTCATGCGGCTTCTCGGTAGTAGTAGTTCAAAAGGCCGCCGAGCCTTTTACGACGGTGAACCGATCCTTCTGCTGGGAACTCCGCGAACTCAGGCCGGATGATTTTGTTCTCGAGCCCCTGGTGGTTTCGTTCCTGATGATAATGTTCAACGAACTGAGAAACCGCTTCTCGCAAGGACGATTCGCCAAACAGGATCATGTTGTCCAAACATGATTCTTTGATCGTGCGAACGAAACGTTCGGCGTGAGCATTCAAGTTGGGCGACCGCGCCGGGAGCTTCAGAGACTCCACACCAGCGCTCCTCAAGGTCTCCCGGAACTGCTCAGTGAACAGGACGACCGATCTTGGATCAAATACCGATAGCCGTGGAGGAATCCGTCGCCTGCGTCCGTAAGGTTGCGCGCCATCTGGTTCATCCACTGGCCTTCAGGCTCAGGGACGATCCCAGCAATTCGAACTTCCCGCGTCGCCAAACGAATCACGAACAGGACGTGGTAACGAACCAACCCCGCGGGAGTCCACACCTCAGCGGTGAAGAAGTCGGTGGCCGCTATGACGTCCCAATGAGTTCTTAAGAACTCCTTCCAGGTCATTCCCTTCCGGCGTCCTGGCGCTGGGTCAATGCCGGCTTCCCGAAGGATCTTGGCAATCGTCCCGCGTCCGACCTCATGTCTCAAGTTGGCCAGCGCTCCTTGAATGCGCGTGTAGCCCCACGAACGATTCTCCCGAGCCATCTTCAAGATCAATTGCTTCAGATCGCCAGAGGTCGCCGGCCGCCCTGCTCCGCGATTCTTGGTCCCGTCGTACTTCTTGGCGATTAACCGACGATGCCAGGCAAGCAGAGTGTCTGGAGTAACGATGCTGGCAAACTGTAGAAGTCCCTTCCGGCCCACGGACTTGCCTTTGACAGCTAACCTTCGGCGCTGGTCATCGGTGAAACGAGGACGTTTGCCCAGTTGTTCTTGGAGAACCCGTACCTCCTCCTGCAAGTATTCGATGACGGCTTGCTGCCGGCGGTTCATCCACCCGGCAAAGCAAACCAGCAGAAACGACAACGGATTCATCGCAAAACTATCCCTCTATCGGCCGAGAACGACCAGCTTTCTTTGGG
>JADJPG010000098.1 GCA_016713365.1 Verrucomicrobiota bacterium
GCAAACTCTGCGTGTCATCATTGGCCCCCATCGACGTCAACGTCGACAAAACCGTTCCTCGATACACCGCCAGCACCGTGTCGAATCCGCTGGTGAACGTGTCGACGGCGACTTCGCCCGAAAACGGCGCCGTCCAGGCGATCCACAACGTGCGGTCATTGCGCAGGGTCAGCGGATCCGGTTCGCCGACCTCCGCGGTTGCGGTGCTACTCGACCCCACCACCGTCACCGGCAAGCCCGTGATGGTATTCCGCGCGGCGAAATTATCCGTGAACTGGACGATGCCTGAGTTGACGGAAACAGCGGCGATCTCCGAGACGCCGGCCAAGCCGCGGTTATCGGTCGCCACCGCGACGAAGAGGTAACTGCCCGCCGCCACGTTGCTCAACGTTAAGGAATAGGGCGCCATGGAATCGGTCCCGAGCAGAATTCCACCGTTGTAGAAGCTGACCTCCGCCACCGCGCCATCCGGGTCGGTGGCCGTCGCGGTGAGCGTGATGTTGGTGCCGACCCGGAAACTCGACCCCGTGGCCGGCGAGGTGATGGCGACCGTCGGCGCGGCATTTAGCACGATGAACATCGGTGCCGATACACTAGTGCCGGCGAGATTGTCCGTCGCCACCGCCGTCAACGCGTTGCTTCCAGAGCCCACCGCGAACCACTCGATCGAGTAAGGCGCAGAAAAGGCCTCGCCGATCTTGTTCGTGCCCTGCCAGAAGAACTCGACCTTCTCCACGCTACCGTCCGGATCAGCCGCCGTCGCCGTGATCACAATGTTCGTCGGCGTCAGTGGATAAATCGTGCCTTCCGCCGGAGCCGTTAATGTCACCGTCGGGGACTGATTGTCGTCGTCAGCAATGGTCACAGTCGCAACGTTCTCCAAGCCCACGGAGTAACTCGACCCGGTCGCTAGCGTCACGATGACAGTCTCCGGAAACTCCGGTGCCGCATCATTGATCGGCGCGACTGAAACCGAGGCGGACGACTGGTTGGCTGGAATAGTGACGCTGGTCGGCAGAGCTAGTAGTCGGCTCCTGGCGTGGCGGAGCCTGTCGTCAGGAGGTTCACCACCACCGGAGTATTCGTGACATAGGATCGCGTGACCGTGAACGAACCGGGATTGGCGCCTACCTCGGCGGCATTCGGATCGATCGCCTGGATGGAAACCACCGGCGGCAGCACCACCGTCAACGTCGCCGTGATGCTCGTCACCGCACCCACCGCGTTCACGATCCCCACTGAATATCCGCCCGCTGCACTGCCCTGGACCGCGTTCAGAGTCAGCGTCGAATTCGTCGCTCCCGGGATCAGCGTGCCTTCGTAACGCCACTGATAACGGAACGGCGCGCTGCCGGACACCGTCACGCTGAACGTCGCATTGTCACCCGCGTTCACGATTCGGTTCTGCGGCGGCACCGTTACCACCGGCGGAGTGTTGATCACCAACTGGGCCACGGCGCTGGTCGTCGCACCATAGATGTTCGTGATCACGACTGTGTACGCCCCTTCGTTAACCGGCTGCACGTTCGGAACGGACAACGTCGTGTTCGTCTGTCCGTTGAGGACTACGCCGTCTTTGCGCCACTGATAACGCAGCGGAGACGTCCCGACTGCTTCAACCGCAAACGCCACATTCGAACCGGCGAGGACAATTCTACCCTCCGGCTCCACGGTGATGATCGGGGCGGATTGCAAACTCAACGTCGCCTCAACACTCGTGACCGCGCCGGCGGGATTGCTCACCAGCACGGCGTAACGACCGGCATGAGCTGGCGTGAGGTTCGCGAGGGTCAATGTCGGGCCAACCGCACCGGCGATCGGATGACCATTGAACCGCCACTGGTAACTCAACGGTGTGAGACTCGAGGCAACGACCGAGAAACTGCGCGTTGTGGTCTCCGCTCCGTTGGTGCTGACCGGCTGGCGGGTAATTACGGGCAAGGCCAGCGCCGCCGGGCCATTGGCTCCTCCGGCTGTCGGCGCACCCGCCAGCCAGTTCACCGGATCGTTTCCGTAGGCGAAATGCATCAGGCGTTGCAAGGAGATGCCCACGCCGTTCGTGCTTCCGTCCGCGATCGAGGGCCACGGCGAGGTGTCACCGTATTTCACCTTGTCGACGAGCACAAACGGAACTTCCCCGGCATCCGGCGACGGCGGCAATTGCGGCGCGTCCGGCTTCGCGAGCTCAACGCTGTCGGAGCCGTTGTCGAGTTTTCCACCGTAGGGACCGAAGACCGGCACGGACACGGGAACGCCGTAGCGTGCACGAAACGCCGCCAGTTGCGTGGTGTTGGTCGGAGAGAAGTTCACGACGAGCAGATAACCACCCGCCGGAAGAACCGTTCCCGATGGGAAATCGAAATCCACCGCGTCACGCAGCTTCCAGCTGTTGGTCGGATAATTCACATCAAACAACGCCACGTCGCTGGCGGTAATGTTCCGCAGTTCAATGAACTCATCCAGCGTGTTGTCATTCGTCCCGATGTCTGGCGGGTGATACATCACCTCGTGAATCACCACCGGGCCAATCTTCGGCGCGGCATTGGACACACCGGTGCCCGTTCGGAACTGCGCGAGCGTCGTCGGAGCATCCGCCCCGAACGTACGTTGTTGCAGCACCGTGAAGTCCGGGCCAGTGCTCGTTTCGTAGCGACCAAAGGGAACTCCGTTCTCGGCGGCCCCGAACTTCACCGTCGCGCGATAGCCGGTGAGCGCGCCGCCAAGCGTCGCCGTGGACAAATAAACCTGATCGCCGCTGGCGGAGCTCAGCGAGAAGCTCTGGCCGCGGCCGGGCTCCGGATTGAACTGATATTCGTAGAACACCGCGAAGCCGCCCGGCGAAAGAATCGTTCCGTCCGGAATGCGGAACTTCTTCAGATCGTTCCGACTGTCGCTCAGGTACCATCCGCTGACATCGACTGACTCGGAGGAAAGATTCTGAATCTCAATCGCGTCCTCCAGCGGCGCATCCGTATGCGTCAACGCCTCGCTTACTATGACCTCGAAGAGAGTCCGGAAGTTCGATTCACCGGGCGAAGGCGTTTCCGGGAACGACACGTAATTGGTCGAGCCATCGGGGAAGCGACCTTGCGAAATGTTCTTCTGCTGCGGACCAAAGCTGACGATGTCGACGACGGAGCCGTTCCCCGGCGGGAACAGGGCCAGCACATCACCGTCCTTGTCGAGTTTGAAGGCCACATGATCCGGTCCCTTGGATGGCGTGTTGTCCGCGACGAACCGCACAAACCCATTGGTCGAAGTGCCGATGAACGACAGCGCCGGGATTGGCGATTTCGTGCGCGCGGCCGGATCGTCCGTCAGGAAATAACCGCCAATCGCGACCGGCTGCGCGCTCGGGTTGAACAGCTCGAACCAGTCATCCTCGCCCGCGCTGCCGTCCGCGAGCCACTCGTTCACGCGCACGGAAGACACTCCCGCCAGCGACGCCGGGAGGTTTTGGGAATCGCGCGTGGGAATGCACAACTGCCACGCGCCACTTCCATCGGGCAACCGGCCGATCGAAAAGTCTGCCGCCTGCAAACCGAACGTGACGGAATCCAGCACGGAACCGCCCCGCGCCGGCGCATTCACCAGATACACCGCATCCCCCGAAGCGCTCAGGCCAAAAGCCCGTATTTAAAACCGGCCCGGCATTCGTGGTGGCCGCATTGTCAGAATCGAAGCGGACAATGAGGTAGGCCAAAGGCGCGACCGTGGTTCCCGCCGGAAACACCCATCGCCGCGGCAAGGTCAGATCATCCGTAAGACTCGCGTCGGACAGATCCACCGTGTTCGTGGTGCCGTTGTATAGCTCCACCCAGTCCGTGATCGTTCCATCCGCGTTGGTGAGCGATCCGTTGTTCGCGATGACCTCGTTCAGCACCAGGGCGCTGACATTGGTGGACACGGTGATCGGATTCGGCAGACCGGGAGTCGGAGTGGCAAACAGCGCGAAATTGGTTCCACCACTGGGAACGCGACCCTCCGAAACATCCGACAACTGGAAGCGATAGAAGACCAAATCGATGAGGCTGAGATCCGAGTCGAACAACCCGAGGAACCCCTGCTCCGCCGCGAGCTTGAACCCGAGGTGATTGGCGCCCGCCGCCACGTCGCCATCCGTCAGGAACGTGAGATGCCCACCCGCGTCAATGAAGCTCAGTGGCGCGATCGCATGTCGGGTCGGCGCACCGGCGGGTTCATCCGTCAGGTAAAGGCCACCGAGGTTCACCGGCAACGTATCCGGATTGTAGAGCTCGATGAAATCAGAACCAAACGCAGTCACACTGGCGGCCAGCCATTCATTCAGCCACAACATCTGCGCGTCACCGGTAGGCAGCTTGATGTTGAATGCGCCGAAGGTGGGTTGATTCAGCGCCCACACTCCCGGCTGCACGCGCCCGATCGAGCGATCCCCAAGTTGCGGACCGAACACAACGGAGTCCAGCAACGCGCCGCCGTTGGACGCCTTGTCGGTCAAGTAGAGCGCGTCCCCGTTCTGGTCCAGTCCGAACCCTAGGTGGAACCCCGCGCCGGTTCCGGAGTCCCCGTAGAGAGTCAGATATCCCCTCCGCGGAATCGACGATGCGGCCGGGAAGATGAACTTGTAAGGATTGGCGGGATCATCGCTCAGGCCCATGCCCGACAGATCAACCGGGTCAGGTCCGCTGTTGTGAAGCTCGACCAAGTCCGGCGTCGATCCATCCGGTGCCAGCACCGAGCTGTTCCGCGCCAGGACTTCGCTCAAGCGCACCCGGCTGACGTCCCGTTCCACGGTCCACGACCGCGAAGTGGTGGGAGCATTGAAGTCCTGCTGCACACCCGCTGAATTTCGCCCGAGCACCTGCACGGTGAAGGTGGTGTTCGCGAGATTGCTCAAATGGATGATCTCCGTCACCGGACGCTCTTCACTGTAGGGACTGCCGTTTACGCGAAAAACGTAGTTCGAGATACCAGGACCCCCAACGGTGAGTCCCACCGAATTGATCGGGCTCGGCGATTGCGGTTCACCCGAAATGGAAGCCCCACTCGGCACCAGCGCACCACAGTCGAGACCGTTCGGACCGCTCCCCAGCGCCGGCGAACCGGGACGGAGGTGAAAGTCATTCCAAACACTCGAAAGAGTAATCGTGTTGCTGACCGTGTTGACCAATCGAGGTTCACCGATCTGATTTCCATTCACGCCAGCCACCACGCCATCCGTTGATCCAAACAGATTCTTTGCGAGCTCCAGCTGTACGATGCCGTTGGTAGGAAGCCGGTTCTGGAAGTTCGTTCCGCTGAACCCGGCCGGATTGTGAATGATGTTTCCCGCCACGTAGGCGCGGGATGCGGGCTGCGTGTTGAGCTCAGGCTCGCTAAAATTCAACGCCGCCACGCGAACTCCCACGATGGTGTTGTTCTCGAGCGTCAACGACGCGCCGTCTTTCACGAGCACGGCGTGATCGACATCGAAGAAAATGTTCCGGGCCACCACAACGTGCGGCGCATAGCCCGCAAATCGTCCGGCGGAAATGGCATTGGCCGAATCGCCCGCCACCGCGTGATTCTTCTGCACTCGGAAGAAAGTGTTGCCTTCGATGTGAGCATCGGTGCCATCGAGATCGAGAACGTCATCGCTCGCTGATGCGAAGGTGTTGTCGAGGATCTGGAGGACCGTTCCCGGACGCCGTCCGCCACGGAACGAAATGATGTCGTTCTGGCCGGTGGTTCCCCCGAAGCGGTTTCCGCGGATGACCACCTGGCCTCCGACCGGAATCGGCCCGCCTTGGATCAACGGGGCGCCCGCGATTGACGGCAGCACGGAATTCCGCGAGTCGAGAGACGAACCGC
>JADJPG010000099.1 GCA_016713365.1 Verrucomicrobiota bacterium
GGATGGCGCGACCGTGCAGTGGCACGCCTCACTCGTCGAAGTGGGATCCCTTTCAGGCCACTTCTCCCGGCTGCGAATCGAAGGCGTGGGGACGACATCGCGGGGCGGAAGCTTCGGCATCGGCTCTGGCGCACAGATGGAGGTCCGGGGCGGGGCCGATTTGCAGAGCCCGGTCGGTGGCGTGGTGACGCGCGCCCTTGGCCGCTACCAGATGGAAAATGCCATCGGGATGCTCGAGATATTCGATGTGATCGGCGGTGATGCGTTCATCACCCACGGCTCTGTGCTTACGGTGGCACAAGTGGTCATGGAAGGTGGGTTGCTCCAAATCACGGATCCGGCATCGAAGCTCCTGGGGGTGGACAATTTTCGCATCGACTCCGGCACTTTAGATGTCCTGGCCGGAGCGGTCTTGTCAGTGGATTCCTTCCTCATGTCGGCCGGCCGGGTTCTGCGTGAGCGGCTCCGGATCGAAGATCACTTCGTCGCAAACCCGCCACCATAGAAACGGGCATCATTGAGCGGAGTCAGGGGGCGGTGCTGGAGGGAAATGAGTTCTTCCTTCGGTCGGGCGCCAACTGGGCGAACAACGGCGGCACGCTGCGTTTCAACCAGGTGTTCAATACTTCAGGCTATGTGCTCCCCGGCAACTCGCCCGGGACGCTGACCATCGATGGCAATTACGTCCAGGCGCGGCCGGGACGCTGGAGTTGGAGATCGGCGCTCGCGGCGGGAACCGAATCCGACTCAGTTCATCGTCACCGGCAATGCGACCATCGACGGCACCGTAAAAGTTTTCGTTCATCAATGGCTTCGCGCCCCAGGCTGGCCATACTTTCCACCTGGTCACGTCGGCGGCTGGGCGGCACGCCGGCCATTGAGAGTCGTGGGCCTCGAAACGGACTGGCAATACAGCACCACCATGAATGCCGGCATTCTGACGCTGACTTCCGAAAATAACGGCCGGTCCACTCAAAGGGTCACGAACATTGAAGACACGGCCACCAGCTTCGTCCTCACTCCGAGCAATCCCGGTCCCGCGCCGCTCGCTTTTTGTGGTCACGGTGAACCCGGCTCATGGCACGTTGAGCGGCATCGCGCCGAACCTCACCTATGCTCCAGACACCAATTACCACGGCACCGATTTCTTCAAATACCGGATGACCGACAACAACGGTCTCGAGAGCATCGAGTTGACCGTGAACATCACGATCACGCCCGTGAATGATTTGCCCGCGCTCGGATCCGCCACCGGCATTGTCACCGTGGGCGAAGGCGGGACGGCCACCAACACCGGCTTCTTTTTTGATCAGGATGATGCCGTCACGCTCACGGCGTCCATCGGTTCCTTGACCCGCAACGACAGCGCAGGCACCTGGGTCTGGAGCTTGGACACGACAGATGGTCCTGAGTCCGACACCGTCACGATCACGGCGAATGACAGGTCTGGAGCGGCAACCAACTTCACGTTCACTCTTGAGATCACCAACCTTGCCCCCACGGCCCTCGCCCAGATTCTAACGACTCCCACCAACACCCCCATCAGCCTGATTCTCCGTGCCACTGACCCCGGCGCGGACACGCTGACCTACACGGTCACGGAGAACCCTGTCCACGGCACGTTGAGCGGCGCGGTTCCCCACCTCACCTACACACCGGGCACCAATTACGTCGGCGCGGATTCGTTCCAGTTCGCGGCCATCGACAGCGACGGCGCGATCAGCGCCCCAGCGACCGTGAGCATCTCGGTGATTCCCAGCAATACGCCCGTGGCCGCAGCGGGCAGCATCCGCCAGAGCGGTGCGGATTTCATCGTGACTTTCTTCGGGTTGCCCGGCTCTGACTACCGTGTCCAATTCACTTCCGATTTGAGCTCCCCAGCCGTTTGGAACGAATTTGCTCCGCCGGCAATTTTCACCGCGTCCCCCAGCGGCGCGTTCAGTCACACGAACGTTACTCCGCCCGGCCCATTCCGGTTTTACCGCGCCATTTCGCACCTAGATGATCCCCTACCACAGACGGACTGAGTAAAACGCTGGGCAAAGCCTTTTGCATTTTGCACCGGATCGCCGATCCACCGGGTGCCCTCGGGCGAGGACAATAAACCCATCGCCACCGTGGATGCCGGCGTGGCGCTGGCGGCGATTCGGGGTTGAACCAGAAAGTGGAGGAGAAAGAAGCGCGCATTCAGGCTTTGGAGAAGAACTGGCCGCGCTGAAAGATCTGGTGACTCACCTCGCGAAACCGGCGCGAGTGATCCCGTCCTACACCTTTGGTTCCATTCACATGACGTCATGAATCGATACGCGCTCCCCTCGCAACTCACGGTTGCGAATCAGCAACTCAGCGTATCAACTCATGAAACATTTCGTATCGTCCGCAGCCAGATTAGTCGTCGGACTTTGTCTCCTGCTCGTCACCACAGCCAGCCGCGGGGAACAATTCAGCATCCAACTCGGTGACGTCATCGCCGACGGCACCCCGGTCCCGGCGCGGGCAGCATTCCCAGCCCGACCACGAACGACGTTTACACGTTCACCGCGACGGCCGGGCAAATCATCTTCGTCGAAGAGCTCGGTGTCTCGGCTGCGTTTCAAGGCTGGCTGCAATGGCGGCTCACGTCGCCAAGCGGCGTGACGATCTTCAGCACCTACTTCACCGGCCAGCCCGAAGGGCGCAAAGTTCCCCGAATCTGGCACCTACACCGTGCGCGTCTGGGTGGGCGCGAACAACCCCGGCTACGTCGGCACCTATTCGTTCCGCCTGCGCGCGGTGCCGGCGGACCCGACGTTCCCCATCGCCATCGGCACCACCGTTTCCGACGGTGCGCCAGCGCCGGGAGCGGGCCATCTCGAAGTCGCCGGCGCGAGCGATCTCTACACGTTCCAAGCTCTCGCCGGTCAAAGCGCCTTCTTTGAGGAAGTCAGCGTCACCAATTCCTTTCGCGGCTGGCTGCAGTGGGAACTGCGCTCGCCGTCGACCAATCTCGTCTTCATGTCGTATTTCGACAACGGCCACGTCGGACGCATCACCTTCACTGAGACGGGCACGTATCGCATCCGCTGCATTGCTGGTGCCCACGACACGAACTATTTCGGCCGCTATTCATTTCGGATTCGCACCATTCCTCTTGACGACACCTTCGCCATCCAGGTCGGCAACACGATCACGAATGGCATCCCATCCGCGGGCGCCGGCAACATCGAAGTCGCCGGGGCGGAGGATCGCTACACGTTCAGCGGTATCGCGGGTCAAGATGTCTTCATCGATGGCATTCAAGCGCCCTGCGCTACCGCCGCTGGCTGTAGCGGTGAACCGAAATCGCCGGACGGCCAGAACGTGTTCTCGTCATTCTTCGGCAGCGTCGGCCGCAAGACCTTGCCCGAGACTGGCACCTACACGCTGCGTTGCTGGCCCGCGATCAACGACCCTTCGCGCATCGGCACCTATTCCTTCCGCCTCACGCCAGTCGGCGACTCTTACTTCGCGCTGCGCATTGGCGATGTGGTGACTAATGGCGTTCCCGGAGTTGGCGCCGGGCGCATCGAGGACGCGAGCGGACAGGACTTCTACACGTTCGAAGGCGTGGCCGGACAACAGGTGAACTTCGAGCAACGCTTCACCGCGACGACTTTCGCCGGCTATTTGAAATGGGAAGTGAAGACGCCCGCCGGCACAACCGGTTCTCGAAACTACTTCCAGAATGGCCGCCGAGAACGCCGCACGCTGCCCGCGACCGGCACCTACACCATCCGCGTCTTCGCGCAATCGCTGGAGCCGCAGCACGTCGGCGCCTATGCGTTCCGCACGTGGTGCGACGCCATCGCGATGCCGGACCGGATCGCGACATCGCCCGCCGCTGCGCGCGCCGTGCCGATTGGAACCTTCCTCTGCAACGACCGCTTGGAGCCGGGCGACGCCGTCGAAGTCGAACCTCGCTTCCGACCAACACCACGCACGGCGGATTGCTCACGAAGACTTGCAGCGCGATCACCGTTATCACGCCACGAGCGGGCTTTTACCGGCATTGATAACTTCGTGGTCAAGCCGCGCGGCAGCCCGGCGGGATTAGCACGAATCAAGTGAGCATTCATGTCGAACCCGGTGGTAGCGAAAGCCTGGTTCACGTCAGCACTGTGCGCTACGGCGGTGGTGGCATCTCGCTCTGCATGCTCGGCGTGTCCGGCCAGAACTATCTCGTGGATGAATCGACCAACCTTGTGAACTGGGTGCGGAAGGAAACCGTCAGCGCGGCGCTCGATGGTTCGCTGAGCTACGGCTTCTACACGACGAACGGCCCGAAGCGATTCTACCGGTTTCGGAAGCCGTGAACGAGAGGTTGTGGCGAACGTCATGCGGCTAACGGGAACGGAAAGGCCGCCACCGCGTTGGGGTTGTGATTTTCCGACGCTTCGCTTACCCAGGGAAGCCTCGCCGTCTACGCAAAAGTGGGCTTCGAGCCAGGAATCCCGCTGGGATTCATCAGCGGCAGGTTGCCGCATCATTGCTTTGCCTTCCACTTCACACCTCGCTAAACCGCAGCATTTTTATGAGCCAACCTGTCAGCGGTGACAGTCAGGCCGCCGAAGTCGCGCCGACCATTCGTTCCTTCAAGAAGGTTCCCGCGGCCAACCGCTCCGGAGATCGCCATCCTTACCTTCCGCGCGGCGACGGAGCTGGGCTTCCGCACGGTCGCGGTCTACGCGCAGGAAGACCGCTTCGCCATGCAATCGCTTCAAGGCGGACGAGGCGTATCTCGTCGGCAAGGGCAAGGGCCCG
>JADJPG010000100.1 GCA_016713365.1 Verrucomicrobiota bacterium
GGCTGTCGCTGAGATACCAGCCGCCGAGGTTCAGCGCGCTCGCGCCGGTGTTGCGCAGTTCCACCGCGTCTTCGAGCGGCGCGTCGGTATGCGTGAGGATTTCGTTGATGACCACACCTGGTATCGGCAGGTAATTGCTCTCGGCGGGCGTGGCCGAGCCGAGGAAGGCCACGACGTTCGCCGCACCGTCGGGCAGGCGGCCTTCGGAGACGTTGCGCTGCTGCGTGTCGAACGCCACCGAGTCAATCAAGGTGAGGTTTGTCCCATTCGTGCTGCGGAAGAGCCAGAGCGATTCGCCGCTCGCGTCGAGGCTGAAGTTGACGTGGTCGCGCCCGGCGTCGGCGTTGTTGTCCGCGATCCATTGCACGAAGCCGGACGGGCCGATGAAGCTCAACGGCGCAACGCGGAACTGCCGCTGGCCGACGGTGGACGGATCGTCCGTCAGATAGAGGCCGCCGAGTTCAACGGGCAGGTTCGTGGAGTTGAACAGCTCAAACCAGTCCGGCCCGCTCGCGGGATTGGCCATCCATTCGTTGATGCGCAACGCGGCGTTGGTGCCGAGCGCGGCGGGTGCGGCATTGGCGACACCGGGCGTGGCCGAGGCGAGCAGCCGCCACTGGCCGCCGGACAATCCGATGGAGTGGTCAATGACCTGGAAGCCGTATTCGACGGTGTTCACAACCTGGCCTTGGGAATTGAACAAATAAATGCCGCCGCTCTCGCCGTCGAGCGAACGGCCGGTGTTGTAAATCGGCGGGGCCGAATGAGGCGGGACGCGAAGCATCGCACCAGATGACGAGGTGACCGTTGGCCGGAACCGTTGCGGTCGCGAGGAAAACATATTGTCCCGGTTCGGCGGAGTTCACGCTTAGGCTCATGCCGAGCAAGGAAAATGGCGTGCCCGTGGGGTTGAACAGCTCGATGTAATCGGCGGCGTTGCCGGCGTTGGTCACGGCGGAGCGATTGCGCGCTAGCACTTCGTTGATCACCGCGCCGGTGTAGGTGTTGACGTAGTTGCTGGCCCCCGGGCTCGCGCTGCCGGGGAAGTTCACGATGCTGGCCGCGCCGTCGGGCAGGCGACCACGCGTGAGGCCCTCGACGGCGTTGGTGTAGGTGACGCGGTTGACCTCGGCGGCCACGGGATCGTGCAGCACGATGGTCGAGCCTGCCGCGTTGAGACGGAAGTCGAGATGATCCGGACCGACGCCTTCGTCGGCGAAAAGTTGCGCGAAACCAAATGCCGGCACGAACGACAGCGACGTAATGCGATGGACGGCGGTGGTGATGGACAGGTAACAGCCGCGCAAGGCGACGGGCTGGGCGGCCGTGTTGTGAAGTTCAATCCAGTCGCTCTGACCGGGCGGCACGCTGGCCTGCCATTCGTTAATGACAAGGGTCGAGGCAGAGGCGAGCGCGGCGGCGGCGTTGTCCGCGCCGGGCGTGGGCGTGTTCAAGACCCATTCGCCGCCAACGCGGCCGACGGAGTGGTTGGTCAGTTGCAGGCCGAAGGTGAGCGCGTCCGCCAGATTGGTTGAAGCGTTGAAGAGTTGAACCGTGTCGCCGCCGCGCTGGAGCGCGAAGCCCGTGTGCAGGCCGGGTGAAGTGTTCGTGGCGTCATCGCACCAGACCGTGACGTAGCCGCCGGCCGGGATGCTGGTCGAGGGGAAGACGAATTTACGGGCGTTGCCATCGTCGGTCAGCGACCAGCCGGCAAGGTTCACGGGGCTGCCGCCGGTGTTCTGAATTTCGACGTAGTCTGGGAACGTGCCGCTGTGGTTTACCACACCGCCGTTCTCCGCGAGCACCTCGCTGAGGCGCACCACGGGCGCGGGCACGGATGAGTTGGCGCCGCCGGGCGAACCACCGGGAGCGGTGCTGGCGTGCCAGTTGGCCGGGTCATCGGGATCACCGAATACGTCGGTGATTTCGAGCGAGGTCCCTCCGCCGTCGGGCGCGGTCGGCCAGCCGCCGGCGTCGTCGTAATCGACGGTAAAGATATACTTGCCGTTGCGATCCTTGAGCGCGATGCGTTCGCCGCCGTTGTTGAGGTTGCCGCTGTAGTAGCCGAAGACGGCCACGCCCGGATAACGCGCTGCGAACTCAGCCGGGCCGAAATCCGACACCAGCACCAGCCGCGCGCCGGGGGCCAGTGACGCGCCGACACCGAAGGTGTAGGTGACGCCCTCGAACGTCATGCCGCTGAGATCGACCGCCGAGCCGCCGACGTTTTGAATTTCCAAAAACTCATGGGCGGGGTTCGTGGGGTTGTAATTCAGTTCCGTGAGCCGGAGCGGAACGCCGAGCGCGGCGACTTTGAAGTCGGCCTCGTTGAGCGCGCTCCAGTTGGTGCCTTGCCAGAGCGCGCGGGCGCGGATGCGCATGGATTGGTTGAGTGCGATTATACCGCTGTAGGCCACGGCGCTGTTGCTGACCGCTCCTGTGAACATCACGCGCGGATCATCGCCGTTGGTGCTGTAATAGATCACGCTACCGGGTAGCGGGGCGGACATGGTGAGGCTGAAGCCCGGAGCGACCGCGCCGCCGTGCTGGTTGAAGGCCGGGGTATTCGAGGAGGCAAAGATGCCGTAGAGCGCGTTGGAGAAGCCGTAGAGTCCGTAGGTGTTGAACATCGGGGCGAGGGCGGCGAAGCGGCGCGAGTTGTAGTTGGTAATGAAATTGTCCATTTCGAAGTGGCTCGACATCTGGTCGCGCAGATCCTGGAATTGACGGAGGCCGTTGGCTTCGGTCAAGGCGCCACCATTAAAGAAGTGTTTGTGGATGCGATCAGCCCAGAGCAGGCGGAACTCGCGGTTTGGGCGGAGACTCTGGTAAATTTGGGCGATCTCGGAGTTGGGCGAGGCCAGTCCAGAATTCGGAAGGCCGAGGCCGTTGTCGGCGAAGGTATCAATCAACCATCCACGACCTAGGGCATTAAATCCAATTTCAGCATCCCACACAATGAAACGCCAGATCCCGTCGGGGCCGCGATCCCTGCCAGCGCGGAAATTGTTCGCCGGCCAGTCGCCCATGGCCGCATAGACGTTGAGGAGCAGGTAGTCCACGAAGTTAACCACATCCAGACGGCGCGTGATTTCCTGATACTCCGCCATGTTGGAGACGGGTTGGGTATTTATGTAGCTGACGAGACTGGTGAAGTTGGTGCGGTCCCCGTCCACAATGCCGTAGCCTTCGGAACTAAAGTTGAAGGTCGGGCTCACGACGTCCCAATCTTCTGAACCGCCGAGATGGGACTGGAACATGGGAGCGTCGATGTTCTCCACCGGATTGTAGTACCCAGCGAAGCCGCCGTTGGTAAACACGTTGACCAGCAAGCCGTGCGAGGCGACCTGCCCCATGTCTTGCGACAACCGACGGGCGAATTCGTCGCGCACAAACGGGTTGGTCCTTTCGTTGCCGCCGCCCCGGAGCACGAGCCGGTCGAACGTCCGCACGGTCGTTCCCGGGAACAGCGGGTAGTCGAGGCGTCCGGGGCCGTAGTCGCCGCGGAAGTAGGCACGGAACGAAAATTTGTCGGTGGGCAGCAGGCGCGGCCGATGGTAATCGCTGCCTTGAACCCGCAACCCGCAATTGATCTGAAAGCCGGAATTGTCGCCGGGCTGGATCAATTCCAGAGAAACAGGGCGTTCCCAGGCGATACCGTGGGCGGACGGGTTATGATAGTCGGTGGCGGGGTTATTCGTGATGAACAACTGGTCGCTCCCCTGGCGGCTGCCGCCGCCCATGCCCAGGATGCCGGTGCGTCCGAAGAGGTGATTTGGAGCGGTAACAATGGACAGGATGGGCAGGGAGAGTTGGGCGGGCGTGAGATTGAAGAGGTAGGAATGAGTCTGCGAGCGCGAGGGAAGGAGGTCGGCGCGGAACGCCGCCGCACGGAACAGCGTGGTGTTGGTCACGCGCAGTGGCTGGAAGTAGGGCAATCCGGAGCTGGCGGTCGGCTCAGAACCGTCGAGCGTGTACCGGATGATGACTGCGGGGGTGGGACACGAGAGAATCAGGTCAAATGGCTGGGTGAAGTGGCCTCGGTTGACGCTGCAATGCACCGGTTCCGCCACGCCAGTGATGGTGCTCTCGCCATTCGGGGCACTGGGGGTGGGCGCTGCGAAGTAGCGGAGGTTGCCGCCGGGATCAAATCCAAAGGAGTTGTCGTTGCGTTGCTCGGGATAGTTCGGAGAGAAACCGCTCACCAGAACGCGAGGTTGGCCGGGTGAATAGAGGCCGAGGAATTCTCCCGAACCGCTGAGTTTGAAGTTGGTGTGAAACCGGTTTGTGCCAGTGGGCGTCTTGCGATCCTTGCCGGAGGCGAAGACCACGAGGTATTCGCCGGGCGCGAGAGTGCGCGATGGAAACATCCATTGTTCGGGATGGTCCGCGTCGTCGCTCAGGGACCAGTTGGACAAATTCACTATTTCCGGACCTCGGTTGATGATCTCGATCCAGTCCTGAGGTTCACCGTCCTCGTCCAACAGGCCGTTCTGGTTCGACACCAGGATTTCGTTGATAACCAATTGTCCGCTGGCGCAGACGATGGGCATCAGACAAAGTGCTGTGATCAGAAGGGCTCCAAGATAATCGGCGAGTGGCGAATGGTTCACCAAACGTCTGACATTCGTGTTCACGAGGTGGGTTCTCCTTCTTGTCGGTGTAAAGCTGCTTCAATCAATTCTGAAAATGAGGCGGCATAGGCCAACCTAGCAATCGCTGCCACCGTAGGACTGGGTCAGACGACGACGCTTCGTGTTCAAGAGCCATGACTGCTGGTTATGAGACTCTACGTTGTTCGTACAAGGGAAGGGCCACCTTTCGGCGGCCCTTCCGTGATGCGTGCTCTCAGATTACCGCCGCACTCGCCAGAACGTCGGCCGGGTTGGCAGAGGAGTCGCGTAAGGCGGAGCGATGGCTCCAAGCACATCGGCATAGGGGCCAGCCACGTTGGTGGCGCTTTGTAGAATGCCGCCTACATTCCAATCCACAACCACATGTTCCTGGGAGATCGTGATCAAGTTGATCTCGCTCGGCCCAAGCGGGACGTTGCCGATGGCCGCGTCGAAGTGTCGTTTGATATCCACTGGACTCAGCGCCTTGCGGTAAAGGGCCACTTCGTCCATTTGCCCTTGGAACAGCGCAACCTCCTCACCGTTGCTCCAGACATCGCCGCCGCCACCGATGATGACGTTAGCGTCAGATGCGCTGGCCGGACCTGAAGGGTTGTTCCCACCAGAGAGGACCTGACTGCCGTCGAAGTAGATCTTGTGCCCTGTTTCGTCCATTACGGCCGCCAAGTGGTGCCACGTACCATGCGCGAAAGGATAGCCATTGTTTCCACCGAAACCGGTGCCGCCCGTGGCAAACTGCATGTTGCCTGGACTGACCCACAACCAGCCAACGCCATTGCCGCCTTGTTGGGTGAGCAGAGTGCCTCGGCCGGAGGCGAAGTTTGGACTCACCCATGCTTCGATCGTAAGCCCCGCGGCGCCTTTCAGCACATTGGTCCCAAGTGCGGCAAACACGTCCACTTCAGAAACCGTGAGTCGCTCCGTTCCCGTGAACGTTGCGGCGCGATTTGCTGGAGTGAAGCCCTGAT
>JADJPG010000101.1 GCA_016713365.1 Verrucomicrobiota bacterium
ACTCGTCCATCGTCCGATCCTGGGGCATCAATCGGCCCAACGTCCAGGCGGCCCAGGTCTCGCGTGACTCGTTGGTCCCGCGAGCTTCCAAGGTCGCGAGGAGTTCTGGTTTAATCCCGGCCCCGCGCCGGAGGAGTTCGTCCTGCGCATTCATGCGCCACACGGGCAAGGGACCGTCGAAATCCTCCACCAACTCCGCCACCGTCCATTGCGCGAGGGGCTTGCTGCGCTTGGGCGTCTCCCAGCGCGGGGCAGGCGAGTTCTTCGCGACCACCCGGAACACGCGACCTTCGCTCGTCATCTGGCCGTCCTGGTATTCCGCACCGTAGCCGCTGCCCCAACCGAGAATCCACAGTGCGCCGTCGGGTCCGATCTCCAGGTCCGTCGGGCGGAAGAGCGCCGGGCCGCCTTGCACGAATGGTTCCCAGTCGCCGCCCGCGGGCCGCAGCAACGCGCCGTCCCAGCGCGGCCGCCACACGAACGTCGTTTTGCGCAACCAGTCATTGATGAAGAACACACCGCGATGCGATGACGGAAACGGCGGCGAGTCACCAAAGATAACGCCGGTGCCGGAGCCTTCAAAGAGCGGGCCACTCACGGGCGCGGAAGGCGGATGCGCGTCGGTTCCCCAATGCGCGCTCCACGGATGGTTCCAGCCGAAGTGCGCGCCGAAGAACGGCATGAAGACGCGGTCGCCGGTCGTCTGATCGTTGTCCGTGCCGAGCCAGTTGAACCCGGTATCGAAGGCGATGTCCCAGGGGTTGCGCATCCCGCGGGAGACGATTTCGAGATTGCGCCCGCCGTCGTCGCAGCGCAGCACGCCGCCTTCCCGGCCCCAGTCGTCCTCCGGGTCGTGATACGACTTTCGGTATTCGCCCTTCGTGAACGTGCGCGGCTCCGGGAAGTCAGGGGAGCCATCCGGCGCGTTCACCCCCCACAACTCGCGAAACGGTTTCGGCGCGATGCGGCCGGGCTGGGTGAGGCCCTTCGAGTTGCCCTTGCTCATGTAGAGCTTGCCGTCAGGCGCCCAGTTCAAGCCGTGCAGACCGTGCTCGAGATTGCCGAGGTCGGTATAAACGCGGACGTATTCATCCGCCTCGTCATCGCCATCAAGATCACGCACGACGGTGAGGTCCGGCGTGTTGGCCACCCAGAGATCGCGGCCGTGCCACGCCAGGCCCTGGATGGCGTTGAAGCCAGTGGCGAAGGTCTTGATGCGATCCGCTTTGCCATCGCCGTTGTCATCGAGCACCAGCGCGACGCTGTCGCCCGGCGTGTCCGGTTTTGGGTTGCGATACTGCGGTCCCATGCCGACGCAGAGCCGGCCCTTGGCATCGAAGGCCATCGAACAAGGCTGGCGCACGAGGGGTTCGCGCGCGAAGAAGGAGACCTCGAAGCCGTCCGGCACGGTGGGCAAGGCGTCGCGGTTGACGTTGCGATCGAACTGCCAGCCGGCCGATTGTTGGGCCACGGCGGAGCAACACGCGCCGACGGCGGCGCAGCATGCGCAAATGCAGAGCAAATGACGGAGAAGGATGGTGCTTTTGTTCATGGCGGAAGCTCCACGTTGGACACCCCTTGCGAGCCGGAGTGGAAGAGGTTGTTCGAGAAATGCAGTCCTCGGGGCGCGTTGGTGCCGCCGGCAATGACGACGGCATATTTGTAACGTGCCGGGCCAAGAGCCTGAACGATGTTCCCCTGCACGATGACATCCGCGAGCGGCGGATCGTCGGGCTGCTGACCGGTGTCGAACTTGAACGGCGAGCGTTCGCGGCCCCAGATCCATTGCGCGTCACCGTGGCCGAAGTCGGAGATGATATTGTGGGCGATGATCGAGCCGCCGTCGGTATTGGTGGCGTGGGCGGCGGCGCCCGGCATGAGGCCGATGGCCCACAGACTGTTCTTCGTGAATTGATTGCCGGTGATGAGCACGTTGCGCGAGCCGTGCATGGCCTTCATGCCCATGAAGGAGTTCACGACGATGTTGTTCGCCACGATGACATGATCGCTGTGCACATCGATGCCCTGCGCGGCGTTCTCGATGTGATTGCCGAGGATGCGGGTGAGATCACTCGCTTCCGGGGAGGTGACGATGAGGCCGGAGCCTTGCTGCCAGTTGTCCACGTAGCCCGCATCCCAAACCGCCTGGCTGATGAAGGTTCCCTTCCGCGCGTTCCTCTTCACCCAGTCGCCCAGCTTGTGCTTCGCCTTGAGCGCGGGCGTCGGCACGAAGTTGTCCTCGATGATCCGGTTGCCCTCGATCAGCGTACCGGTGCTGGAGCCAACACTGATGCCCGTGCCGTCGATGCAGTTGAAGGCGTAGCCCCACTCCTCACTCGCCGTGCGGTCGTCGATGGCCACACGCATGTAGTTCCGCACCACGCAACGGCTGATGCGGCTGTCCTTGCACTCGCGCAGCGTGATCGCGCCGGAACGCGTGCGGTTGTCGATCACGCGCACATTTTCGAGGACGAGATCGCGGCAACGGATCGCGAGGATGCCCTCCTGGTCTGTCTCCATTTTCCCCTCGGGCCGAGTGAGCGTCAGATCGCGAATCTCCGCGCCCCTGGCGTTCTCGACCTCGATGATCGGCTGGTCCGCGCTCTGTTGGATGATGCGTCCAGGGCCGTAGAGTCCGACGCGCTCGCCGCGCAGGCGGATTTTCTCGGTGATGGTGTAGTCGCCCGCTGGAACGAATATCATGCACCCAGGATTGGCATCGAGCGCGGCTTGAATCGAAGGGAAAGACCCCACCGCAAGTTCGGCCGTCGAGCCGGCCGGGGCGAGCATGGCGAAGAGGAGTAGCAGCGATGCGCGGCCGAAATTCATGGCGCCTCCTCCAGACTCGCGATAGTTGACCGGTGGTCTTGAGATTGAATTGAGTTCACTCATGCTGTTTGCCCTTCGTGCGTCCAGTGGGTTTGTGGACTAAACCTTGAACAGCATCCTCGCATCAGCCACAGAGGCGATTCCGGAATCACTGTTGAAGCGAGCAAGCCAAGAGCCGCAGGCGCGGCGGCGAGTTGGAAAATCCACCGCCACGATCCGGGCGTGATGTGCCACGGGCGGGCGATTTGCGAGAGCATGAGGATGCCGCCATTGAGCGCCGCGCCCAGCATGAGCGCCGCTGTGAAGCGCGCGAACCAGTCTCCGCCCAGCGTCGGCTTGAAGGCGTCGCCCAGCAGGCTCTGCGATACGGACAGGGATGCCACGGGCATCAGGCCGAGTTCGACGCCGTCAAACAACAGTCCGCCGATGGCCGTGAACAACACGACGTAACGGGCGCTTGGAGAAATGCTGGGCCCGCTCATGACGCGGGAGGTGGCTTCAGCGCTCGCAGCACCTCGATGATCGCGCTGTTGTCTTGATCGCCCAACCCTGCAGCCTCCGCCTGCTCCATGAGACGGCGATGGGTTTCGGTCAACGGTAGCGCGAGATCGGCCGCGCGCGCCGCGTCCAGCATTAGACGCACATCTTTCAGGTGCTGGGAGAGGCGGGCTTGCACCGAGAAGTCTCGCTCGACCATCTTGCGTCCCTTCACGTCCATGGCCCGCGAGTAGGCATGGCTGCCGGCCATCACTTCGAGTGCGGCAGCGGGCGAGACTCCAAGCGCCTCGGCAAAGGCCAGTCCCTCGGCGAGCGCGGCACGATTCAAACCCAGCACCAGATTGCTGATCAACTTCATGCGCGACGCGCTGCCGCACGGGCCGACATGAAACACTTTCGCGCCCATCACCGGCCATAGATCGGCACAAGCGTCGAAGGTGGCGTCATCACCGCCGACCATGACGGTCGCCTCACCAGCGCGAGTCTGCTGGCTGGAGCCGGAAATGGGCGCATCGAGATAGCGCACGCCACGCCCGGCGAGCCGCGCTCCCAAGGCCGCCGTCTGGACCGAGTCTCCCGTCGTCGTGTCGATAAGGATCTGGCCTTCGTGCAGGCCGACGTCGAGTTCGGCCAGCACGGCTTCCACCACGTCGGTCGTGTAGAGGCTGATGATGACACGCCGGCAATCCGCAAGCGGGTTCTCGCTCCATTCGGCGCCACGGGCGATCAGCGGGCCGGACTTCTCGCGCGTGCGATTCCACACCGTCACGCGAAAGCCATGCTCCAGCAAGCGCTCGACGAGCGCTGTGCCCATCAGGCCAAGGCCCATGACGCCAATGCGCTGCTGATCTTCGTGACTGGGCATGCCGCAGGCTATCAATTTGCCGACGCGCTCGTCAGCGGAAAAATGCCCAGAAATGCGACCGTCATGGGGCAGCACGGTGGCTCCATCAATCACATCAGAGCTTGAAAATCTTGACCAGCTCAATGCACACGGGCAAGTGGAGTCTGGGCCAGCACGAGAAATTTCCGAAGTGGTCACGCGATCTCGGGGGCG
>JADJPG010000102.1 GCA_016713365.1 Verrucomicrobiota bacterium
ACAAACGTGCGCAGGATCTGGGGCAGATGATTGCGCGGCTCGAGAATTACCGCGAACAGACGGTGGATTTTGATACCAATGTTTTCACCAAGAAGGAGTTCAAGGAATCACCGATCGCCGGCAAGCGACGGTTGATCCAGTCCCACCTGCGCGATCGTCTCTTTGAAATCTCGCGGCGCAACCGACTCATCTATTTCAAACCAACTCTCCAGACGCTGAATCTCACCATCGCCTCCGTGCCGGTGTTGCTGGACTACCGCAACATCAAGCTGGAGCAACTGTTTGTGTGGCATCGGGAGATGGCCGACACGGTGACCGAAGGTGCGCCGATGTCGCTGGGCAAGTATCTGCGATTCGAGGATGCACCCTACATACCTGGGGTGCTCGATAAAATCATTGGCGAGGCTCGCCGAGATCGGGCGGAGTATGGCTTTGCGCAGCTTCGGCTCGTCCTGTGTTTCCTGCGCTGGAACAACCTCAAGGAGGAAAAGCACGAGCGCATCCACTCTCCGCTCCTGTTGCTGCCCGTCGAGCTGGCCAAGAAGAAAGGCGTGCGCGACAACTACGTCCTCGATCCCACAACGAGCGAGGCCGAAGTCAATCCGGCGCTGCGCCACCATCTCAAAGAACTCTACAACTTGAGCCTGCCCGAGTTTGTGGATTTGAAGGAGTCGTCGCTGGATCAATTCTACGATGCGCTGAAGGCGCAGATTCAAGCCAGCGAGCCGGGCGTGACGCTCAACAAGATTGACCGGCCGCAGATTGAACTCATCCACGAGAAAGCCCGCCAGCGCGTGGACCAGTATCGGCGGCGTCAGAAACTGCAGGCGCGCAAGGCGCGCGTCACCCGGAAACCGGATTACAGTTACGCCCGCGACAACCTCAAGCCGCTCGGCTTGCAGCTCTTTCTGGAGAAGGTTCGTCCCACCCCGATGCCACTCCGTGAGGTTGCTGGCGCACCGCCGCAATCGCGGCTGCCCCATATGGTTGATCCTACCGCCCCCGCGGACGAGGGCAAGGTGCTGGAGACTGAGCGCCAGATGTTTGCGTTGCGCGACGGCGACAATCAAAACCCGTATTCGTGGGATTTCGATCTCTGCAGCCTGACGCTCGGCAACTTCAATTACCGGAAGATGACGCTTGTGCGCGACTACGCCAAGCTCATTGAAACGGACATGGCCAGCGATGCATTCGACCGGGTGTTCTCGCTGAAGCCAAGACCGCCCGAGGAACCGGAAGGCCCGACGCTCGATCTGGCCGAGCAGCATCTCATCATTTCTTGCGACGCCACTCAGGCCTCGGCGATTGCGCGGGCGCGCACGGGCGCGAGCTATATCATCCAGGGTCCGCCGGGCACGGGTAAGTCGCAGACCATCACCAATCTCATCGCCGACTATGTCGCGCGCGGCAAACGTGTGCTGTTCGTGTGCGAGAAGCGCGCGGCGATTGATGTGGTGTTCCATCGGTTGCGGCAGCAGGGCCTGGACGAGCTGTGCTGTCTCGATTCACGACTCGCAGACCGATAAGAAGGCCTTCATCCACAATCTCAAGCAGACCTACGAGAAATTCCTGAATCAGGTCGATTTGGATCCGGAAGCGGAATCGTTGCGTGCCAAGACGCTGAAGGCGATGGAACAGGATCTTGTCACCCTCCGGCGTTTCTCAGACGTCATGCGACAGGCCGGCACGCACACCGGCATCGCGGTTCGATCGTTGTTGCGACGATTGGTCGAGTTGCGGGGGCGGGCCACTGAGTTACCGCCGGAAGTCGAAGATCTGCTGCCGGAATACCCGCTCTGGCAGTTGCACGGAGACGTCATCAGCCGGTTGCAGTCCGCCTTGAGCGATTTGGGGGAGGACCTTTGTTTCGCGAGGCATCCGTTGCGCTGGCTTGGCAAAGGGGTGTTGCAGGCGGACCGGCCCCTGGAAGCGTTGGCGAAGCAGCTGGATCAGGCAGAAGTTCTTTTGGATGTGATTGAGAACGCGCTCGAATTGTCGGGTCTGCCCGGGCAGTTGTGGGACACGTTTGCCGAGGTTCGAACCCTGCTCGAGTTTGCGGTTCGCGTGCGTGTACTGGCGGAGCGCAACTTGATGGGTGTGCTCACGCAGGGGCCGGCGGAGGATTCCTTCAACGCCTTGGCCGCCAACCTCGACGCGAAGGCGCAGGCGCTGGGAAAGGCGCAGGCGAAAACGGCCGGCTGGCTTGAGCCCTTGTCTCCCGACGACACCGATAGCGCTCTCGCGCAGGCGCGGGCATTCGAGAAATCGATCTTTCGGTTCCTCCAACCCTCATTCTATCGGCTCAAGAGGACGCTGCAGGCTCGTTACGACTTTTCGAAGCACGCTGTTTCGCCAGCGTGGAGCAAGATTTTGAGCGACCTTTCCGCCGGGCACAGTGCCCAGGCTGATTGGCAGGCCGCCCATCAGCAGGCCGCGGCCGATTGGCGGGTGCAGGACGTGGAAGCCTTTCGAGCGCAGGTTTCCGAGCTCAAGAAGGATCCGCAGCTCGATCACCCCTCCATCAAGGCTCTATTGAGCCTTCTCGGAGATTCCGAGGACCCGGCTAAACTTGTTGCCAATCTGGCTGGCATCCATGACCGCTTTACGGCGCTCGCAGACACGCTGGCTGCTATCCTGGCGGAATACGAGCAGTTCGAATTCCGTGACCTGGCCAACGTTCTTGGAAAGGTGCGGGAGCAAACCGCGATGCTGGCCGAGTTGTGCCCCATTTTGGCCGAGGTCGCGGATCTGCCCGAAGCCCTGACCCACGCGTTGCGTCACGCGCCCATTCCGTTGAGTGAGTTCGAAGCAGCCATCGCGCACAAGAGCGTCAACCGCGTGTATCGCGAGGATCGGACGGTGAGCCGGTTCGAGGGCCGAACACTGCTGCGCAAAATGGAGCGGTTGGAGCAACGGTATCTTGAGTGGCTGGGCCTGAACGCCCGCTGTCTTCGCAGCGCCGTGCGGCAGAGATTTCTGGATCACGTCAAGGTTTCGTCCTTGCCCGCTGCGCAGTTAAGCCAGGAGCAGAAGGCGTTCAAGAAGTCCTACGCGGCCGGTCGGCGCGATTTGGAGCACGAGTTCGGCAAGTCGATGCGCTACAAGTCCATTCGCGACTTGGCAGCGGGTGACACGGGGCAGGTTATCCAGGATTTGAAGCCCATCTGGCTGATGAGCCCGCTCAGTGTCTCCGACACCCTTCCACTCGATCCGGAACTGTTCGATGTGGTCATCTTTGATGAGGCGAGCCAGATCCCGATGGAAGAGGCGATCCCCGCGGTTTACCGGTCGCATCAAACGATTGTGGTTGGTGACGAGATGCAATTACCGCCGACCACCTTCTTTGCCAGCGCCCGGACCGAGGATGAGACCGTCGTTGTGGAGGAAGAGGGTGAGCGAATCGAAGTGGATCTGGATTCGGATAGCTTCCTGACGCAGTCCGCACAGAATCTGCCGTCCACGTTGCTGGCCTGGCACTATCGCAGCCGTTACGAATCGCTCATCAGCTTTTCCAACGCGGCGTTCTACAGCGGCAACCTCTACACCATCCCAGATCGTCAGCTCGCCATTTTGGAGCGGCCCGAGTTGATTGTTACCGCCGTGGAACAAGGCGGTTCAAACGCCGACGCCTTGCTCGCCCGCAGCATCAGTTTCCACTGGATGGAGAACGGTGTGTACGAGGAGCGTCGGAATCCAAACGAGGCCGCCTATATCGCGCAAATGGTTCGCAATATCCTGCAACGCGACACCAAGCTCAGCATTGGTCTAGTGGCGTTTTCGGAAGCCCAGCAGGCTGAGCTGGAAAGCGCCCTCAGTCGGTTGGCGGAAGAGGACGCAGCATTCGCCGCGCTTTTGGAGACCGAGTATGTGCGGGAGGAGAACGACGTCTTCTGCGGTCTGTTTGTAAAGAATCTGGAGAATGTTCAAGGCGACGAACGCGATATCATTATCATGAGCGTCTGTTACGGCCACGATGCGAACGGCCGCATGCTGATGAACTTCGGCCCGATCAATCAGCGCGGTGGCGAGAAGCGGTTAAACGTCATCTTCTCCCGCGCGAAGCATCACATGGCGATTGTGAGTTCCATTCGCCATCACGCCATCACGAACGACTACAACGACGGCGCGAACAGCCTGAAGAACTTTCTGCAGTACGCCGAAGCGGTTTCGAGGGGAGATGAGGCCACCGCGCGACGGGTGTTGGAAAACTTGAATCCGCTCAGCCGCAAAGCGCTCGCGCCATTCAGCAAAGGGGACGCGGTGGTCGAGCAACTGGCGGCGGCCCTTCGCCAGCGCGGTCATGCGGTGGACCTGAACGTCGGGCAGTCAAGGTTTCGCTGTGATCTCGCCGTGCGCGGCAGCGTTGGCAGCATGTATCAGCTCGGAATTCTGGTGGACACGGACGGGCACTACGCGAACTCCAATCTGCTCGACCGCTACCTGATGCAGCCGGGCATTCTCAAGGCGTTCGGCTGGCGCTTCGCCTTGGTGCTGACCAAGGACTGGTATCACACCCCGGACGATGTGCTGGCCCGGCTGGAGAAGCTCCTTCAGGGGCTGGAGGCGGCCGCGGAGGCGGAGCCGGAAGATGAAAGGTGAAGAAGGACTACGCAGAACAACGCTCCTGACCCGGGGCAAGAGAGGTGTCCGCTGTCCGAAAATCAGACTCGTCGATTCGATAGCCCTTAAATGCCTCATATTTCTTGGGTTGCGTCTGCTGTGGTGTGGCGTCGAACTCGTGAACATCGGCCTGTCCATCTTCGTCCACCACTCTGAACCTATACAAATCGCGACGAAAAATCATGATTCACTATCGCTCCACCGGTTGGACTCCTGTCGTTTCATCCGCTCGCCCTAGGGCGCGGTGGCTTTGGCTGGACGCCGTTCTGACGCTCGGGGTGGTGCTCTGTGGCTGCCCAAGGGATGCGGCGGCGGCGGAGCCTCGGTTCGTTCAGGACCGTTTTGGCATTGGGTTTTGGGTTGCTCCGAAGACGGATGAGGATGTCGAGGGCGGG
>JADJPG010000103.1 GCA_016713365.1 Verrucomicrobiota bacterium
GTTCATCCCGCATTTCAAGCGTCGCTCCGCGACGCAACTTTCGCCCCCAACCGTCCGTGGACTGAAGTCCACGGCTACCGTCATCCGGTCGCTCCGCGACCGCGCACTCAATCCGCGAATCCCAACGGTTGATAAATCAACCAGGGTTGGCTTTGCGCGGAGACTACCCTGGGTCCACCGCCCACCCCAATTCCCTACCCCAACGGAAATCTCTGCAAAAAGGATGTTTTGAAAAAGGAGCGGGAGAGGTCGCGGCGTCCGACGAAAATCGACCGCAGGGTCGGCTCTCAAATGCGGTTTTGATTTCATCGTTCGTTGGTCCATTGCGCCGGTTCGCCCTTGGTTTTCTCATGCGCTCCGCTGGATCAGGATCCTGCCAGCCGCTTGAGGTTGTAGGCCACCGCCTTGAGCGTCAGCTCCGGCTGGTTCTTCGCCAGTCCCAGATAGCGCACACGCCAGTGGTGCTGCCATTGTTTCCAGTGCGCGAAGATCCGCTCAATGCCGCCGCGCGCACCCGGCTCTTGCGCCAGTTCTCCACGCCCGATCCGCCTCGGTGAGTTTGATGTGGTGCGCGCCCTTTGGCGATCGGCTGTCGATGCCGCGCTCGCTGTCGTACGCGTGGCTGACTTGCTGGTGTCGTAGGCTTTGTCGGCGGCAGGCTGCCGGCGTCAATGAAGCTTGCAACGGGAGCAAATCCGGCGTCGTTGGCGTTAGCCCGCGCTGATGTGCGCCGTGCGGACGAGTTGATGTTCGCCGTCGCTGCTGACGTGCACGGCGCTTACTGTAGCCGTAGTAGCTCTGGCTGTATTTGCGCGTGCCAACGGGCGTCGGCGTCAGGCCTGGCCCGGTGCGGGCGGCTTGCGCGTCCGGGCCGTTTGCGGCTGGATTGGGATCAGGGTCGCGTCGACCAGGGTGGTGCGTTTGACGATGTAGCCGCGGGCTTCCGAGTTGAATGTTGAGCAGATAAGCAGTTGCTCGTGCAGACCGCAGTCGATGAGCCGCTGGCGGAAGCGGCAGATGGTCGACTCGTCGGGCACGGGTTTCATGCGCGTCGAGCTGGACAATCCACGAAAGCTCAGGCGGTCCCTGGGCTGCGCCTCGGCCTGCGGGATCGCTACAGGCCGTAGAGATGTTGGAGAATCATGACGCGCAGGAGCACACCAACGCGGGCGGCGGGCCGTCCGCCGTAGCTGTGGGTTGGCGGCGACAAGGGCCCTCGGCCGCGGTGAAAATCCACCCTCGCGGGCGATGATGTCGACACCGGGTTGGCGCCGCCGCGTTGTTGCTGACCAGAATCAAAGAAGGTCCAGTTGTTTGTCGCGTGGAGTTTGCATGCCGATCAGATCAATCCACCACCTGCCCCGTTCAAAATGACTTTTGCAGAGATTTCCAACGGGGTTGCATCACCTCGAACCATTCCAAGCCCCGCGCCACTACCCTTTCAGGGTAGGAGATTCTTTGATGAACGATTTCCCAGGGTAGCGCAGGAGCGCAACCCTGGGCTGAGTGACGAAATCCCGTTGGGATTTTCCAAATGGGACGAGCCGAGCAGCAACCGCCTCGCGGAGCGAGGCTATGACGGTAGCCGTGGGCTTCAGCCCACGGTCGGGCACCACGCCCGCCCGCGAATCGCCGGGCGACGCATGGTCACCACATTTCAAGCGTCGCTCCGCGACGCATCATCCGCCACCGACGATCCGTGGACTGAAGGCCACGGCTACCGTCATCCGGTCGCTCTGCGACCGGGCGTACCGGGTGAACCGGAGCGTTCAATCGCGGAAGTTCTGGAACTGCAGGGCCACGGGGAAATCGTGGGCGCGCACGGCGGCGATGACGGCTTGGAGATCGTCGCGGTTCTTGCCGGTGACGCGGACTTCCTCGCCTTGAATCTGGGTGGTGACCTTGAGCTTCGTGTCGCGGATGAAGCCGGTGACTTGCTTGGCGATGGCGCTTTCGATGCCTTGCTTGATCTTGATGACTTGGCGTGCGTGGCCGAGCGGGGAAATATCCGGATCCTTCTGCTCGATGCACTTCATGCTGATGTTCCGCTTGGTGAGCTTGCCGAGCACGATGTCGCAAAGGGTTTTCACCTTGAAGGCGTCCTCGGCGGAAAGCTTGATCTCGTTTTTATCGAGGACGATCTCGGCCTTGCTGCCCTTGAAGTCGAAGCGGTTGGCGAGTTCCTTGTTGGCGATGTTGACGGCGTTCTCAATTTCCATCGAGTTCACCTGCGAGACGATGTCGAATGACGGCATAGGATTTGAAATTCGGTTGTTACAGGAGCCGTTAGTACCCGAATCACAGTGGCTGGCAACGCAAAAGACGCGGCGAAAAACCGGCTGGCCAAAAAATAAGCGGGCATCTTTCGATGCCCGCCTAACCCAAACAACCTAGCAACCTCCTTTGCTCTAAAATAAGCGCGAGAATCCGCGGTCCGGAGGAGGCGTTGCCGCCTTGATTCGAACCTTGAATCATCGTTGCATCTATCGACGAGGCCCGAAATATTCTTCAAACTATTCAGGGGAGGTGTAAAGAATGCGTAAAAGGATTTGGGCCGGAAAACGGGCCTTTTGCCACGGCCCTTTGGATAAAGGATTCCCAACCCCACCCGTCGCGATCTACTCTCGGGCCAATGCGAATTATCAATTTGAATCCGGACACTGACATTGGCGCGAGCGCGTGGTTCGTCGAGATCGACGGCCATCGCCTGCTGATGGATGCCGGCACGCACCCGAAACGCGAGGGTCACGCGGCGCTGCCGCTTTACAAAGTCATCGCGAAGGAGGAGATCGACGCGATCGCCATTTCCCACTGTCATCATGACCACATCGGCTCGCTGCCGATTGCCGCGCGGCATTTCCCGAAGGCGCACGTGATGTTCACGGAGCTCAGTTACCTCATCTCCGAACGGGTGCTGCACAACTCGGTGAACGTGATGAAGCGCCAGCGCGACGAAATGGGCATCAAGGAATACCCGCTCTACACGCATGATGAGGTGGACGACATCGCGCCGCATTTCCAGGGCTACAAATACAATCGCGAGGTGGAGTGGACGGCGCATCACAAGGCGCGCGCGGGTTTCCCGTCGCCAACGCTGGAATTCTACGACGCCGGTCACGCGCTCGGTTCCGCCGGCATCATGGTGCGCGGCAAAAAGGAGACGTTGTTTTACACGGGCGATGTTTCGTTCCGCGATCAAACGATTCTCAAGGGCGCGCGATTCGAGGACGTGCAGGCAGACGTGCTCATCATGGAAACGACGCGCGGTAATCGCGCCACGCCGGCTGGCTTCACGCGCGAAGCGGAGATCCAGCGGCTCACCGACGCGATTCATCACGTCCTGGCGCGCAAAGGTTCGATTCTCATCCCGACGTTTGCGCTGGGTCGCACGCAGGAGATTCTCGCATTGCTCGCGTTGCTGATGCGGAACGGTCAGCTCAAGAATCAGCCGATCTACATTGGCGGCCTCGGACGCGTGTTCACGGAGATTTACGACATCGAAGCGCACCGCGCTCATCGCCAGCATCAGAGCTTGCGCCTCACGGAAGCGTTGAACCTCGTGGTGCTGGAGAAGGGTCAGGCGGAGAAAATGAAACTTACCGGCAGCCGAATCTTCGTCGTCACCGCCGGCATGATGAGTGAGCACACCGCCGCGCATGATCTCGCTGCACGCATGGCCGGTGACGAACGTCAGGCGATCTTCTTTGTCGGTTACGCGGATCCGGAGACGCCGGGCGGACGTTTCAAGGCGGCCAAACACGGCGAGACGTTTGTCTTCAGCGGCAGCGCGGGAGAAGTTACGAAGCGTTGCGAGGTGCAGGATTTCGATCTCACGGCGCACGCGAACCGCGAGGAGTTGCTCGATTTCGTCGGGCAGGTGAATCCCCGGGTCGTGGTACTCGGCCACGGCGACGCGGATTCGCGCCAGTGGTTCGAGGAACAAATTCGCTCGAAGCACCCAAAGATTCGAATCATCCAGCCAGAGCCCGGCAAGAGCGTCGAGGTGTAGCCGGTGGTCCGAGCTTGATTGGCCGCAGGGCCGGCGTAACGTCCGGCTCATGCCTCTCACCCGTCGGGAATTTCTTCGCCACTCGGCTGTCGCTTCCGCCGCACTTCACGCTCCCACGCTGCTGGCGCAGGTCGCCGGACAACGACCGGCGCGCGACAAATCCGTGTCCGTGCTCAATCCGCGCACGCGCGTGCCGGTGGGATTCATCATTGATGACTCGACGTGTCTGGTGAACTTGAACCGCTTCACCATGCCACAGTTTGATCAGGCATTCGGCGGTGCGAACAAGACGTATCACCGGAACTGGCGCGAGTGGCCACATGAGATTCCAGACAGCTTCGTGCGCAAGTTTGGCGAATGGTGCGCGGACGCGGGCGTGAAGGGCAAATACAGCATCGTCCCCTACCCTGCGTGTGTCGGCCGCCTCGATCGCGGATTGCCCGGCTGGACGCAGCGGGAGTTGAACGAAAGCCTCGAACTTGTCCGCACCGTGATGTTACCGAATTGGGACATCCATCCCGAGATGGTGACGCACTCGCGCGTCATCGATACGAAGACCGGCCATCCGTATCCCGATCATTCGTTGAAGTTCATGGAGAACTGGGAATGGACGACTGGTCGGAGTGCGGACGAAATCGCGGATTACCTCGCCTACGCGCTGCGCATTCTGAAGAACGTCGGGCTGCCGTGCGAGGGCGTCACTACACCAGGCGGCTTTGGGAACAAGGCGCTGCCGCAACTCGCGCAAGCCTCGCTGGAATCGGTCCGCGATGTTTTCAACGCAGAGATTCCCCACTACTTCAGGCATCTTTACAGCGAGGGCAATGAAAGCGTTGCACCGCGCGTCGAATACGCCCGCGATTTGGAGACCGACAATCCGCGGTGCGTGGTGAGCATCATCGGCTGCACGGGCGATTGGACCGGCGGTTGGGACAACACGCCGCCCGACGGCGTGGACAAATTCATCTCTCCCGACGGCAAGTCGGGCCGCATGGTGGACGTCATTGAACGCGGCGAACCGGCTCTGGCGCTGGCGCATTGGACCGGCATTTGGTGGAACGGCCAGGAACTGGGTTTCAAGGTCTGGCAGGAAGTCGTGCGCCGGTTGCACGCGCGATTTGATCATCTGCATTGGATGAAGCTGAGTGAAGGGGCGCGCTATTGGGCCGCCAAAGAACTCACGCGCATCGAACGCACCGGAAACGCGATTCAATTCTACGCGCCTTTCGCGTGTCCCGACTTCACGATTGAGTTCACCGTCGCGGTCAACGCGGCACCAAGATTCGCCGCCGGAGCTCAGACTCCAGTCCCGCTCAACGAAACGCAGCGCCGGCTCGATTTGAAGTCAGGCCTCTGGCATCGCGCGGGAGAACGCATGACTTGCTGTTTCAATTTGCCGAAAGGCTCGAGTCAGCTTCAGCTTGGATAACCGGCCGGCCGTTGGGCGAGACCGGACAAAACCCGATTTGACATCGCGTCGGCGGCCCGCAATGGTTCCGCCCATGAAGACCTTACTCACATCCCTGTTCCTCGGATTTGCCATGACCACCTACGCCGCCTCGAACCTCGCCGACATTCCGCTCAAGGATATCAACGGCAAGGACACCTCCCTGAAAGCTTACCAGGGCAAAGTATTGCTGATCGTAAACGTCGCTTCGAAATGCGGGTATACGAAACAGTACGCGCCCCTTGAAGCCACTTACCGCAAGTACAAGGACCAGGGCTTGGTGGTGCTCGGCTTCCCGTGCAATCAGTTCGGCGGACAGGAACCCGGCTCGAACGAAGACATTAAGAGCTTCTGCAGCGCGAACTACGACGTGACCTTCCCGCTCTTCGACAAGCTCGACGTGAAAGGTCCGAACCAGCATCCACTCTACGCCGCGCTCTCCGGCAAAAGCTCCGCGTTCCCCGGCGACGTGAAGTGGAACTTCGGGAAATTCCTCGTCGGCCGCGACGGCAAACTGATCAAACGCTGGGATTCCGCCGCCAAGCCCGACGGTGAGGAAGTCACCAAGGCCATCGAGGCAGCGCTCGCCGCGAAGTAAGCCTCAACCCGTCGAACTCCACCGACACCCCATTTAGCCCTGCTTCGACAGGGCTTTTTTGTTGTCCAGAGGCTGTCGGAACCGCAATTCGCCACACCTCCGCCTCCAACGTCATCACCGGGAGCGGGACCCATTACTTGTGGGGTTGTGAATAACTTCCTCCCATATGGTGGTTTTCCGCTTGTCTCACCGCGAGGCGTCTAGTTCACTTTGAGTCGTATGTATCTGAAGAACCTCACCGTTCTTGGGTTTAAGTCCTTTGCGGACAAAACCTCGCTCAATTTCCAACCGGGCGTCACCGCCATCGTCGGCCCCAACGGCTGCGGCAAGTCCAACGTCTCGGACGCCATCCGCTGGGTGCTGGGCGAGCAATCCGCCAAAGCCCTGCGCGGCGGCGAGATGGCCGACTGCATTTTCAACGGCACTGACGGCCGCAAGCCGCTCGGTATGGCCGAGGTTTCCCTGACCATCGGCGACGTGGAGGAAGACCAGCTCACCGCCGCCGGAGTTGAGGTTGGATTCAATGAAGTCACCGTCACCCGCCGCGTGTTTCGCGACGGCGGCAGCGAATACTTCATCAACAAGACCGCGTGCCGCCTGAAGGACATCCAGCAGCTCTTCATGGGCACGGGTGTCGGCCGCACCAGTTACAGCGTGATGGCGCAGGGCAACATCACCCAACTCCTCTCCAGCAAGCCCGAGGATCGCCGTATGGTCTTCGAAGAAGCCGCTGGCATCACGAAGTTCAAAGCGCAAAAGAAAGAGTCGCTCCGCAAGCTGGAGCACACGGACCAAAACCTTGTCCGCGTCGAGGATCTCATCCGCGAAGTGAAGCGGCAGATTGGTTCGCTCCAACGCCAGGCCGGCAAGGCGCGTCGCTACAAGCAGATTGCGCAGGAGCTTCAGCACCTCGATACCCAGCTCGCCCGCCATCAATTCGACGTGCTGCAAGCCGAGATCACAGAACGCCAGAACAAGGCCGAGGAACTACGTAACGGAAATTGAAACCAGCTCCGCTGACGTGCTGCGTTGCGAAGATGAAATCCTGCAACTGCGCGAGCGGCTGTCCGAACTCGAGCACCAGATTTCCGCGTCGCAGCAGCAAGGCATGGAGCTGAAGGCCCAGGTCGACCGCCACGAATCGCGCATTCAGTTCAATGAAGAGCGCCTGCAGGAACTGGAACAGCAGAACTTCAAGGCGCTGAGCGAAATCGCCGAAGCGGAACAGCGTGCCACTGCGACCGAGCAGGAACTGGCCGGCGTGACCGAACGTCTCGCCGCTTCCAACGCGGCCTTGGAGCAGCAGCGCGCCGCGCTCGAAGAGAAACGTCAGGCACTGCAAGCCGTCGAAGCCGAAACGCAGAAGCAGGCCGAAGCGTTGCGCAAAGCGCAGTCCGAAGCCTTCGCTGCGATGCAACAGCTCACCCGCGCGCGAAATGAAATCAACGCGCTCGATCTTCAGAAGCAGGGCAACATCGTGCGGCTGGAGAAGCTGTCGTCCGAGAAAATCCAACTCGAAGAAGAACGCACCCGGCTCGAAGCGCGCCTGACTGAATTCGCGGCGAACGTCCAGACCCAGAAACTCAACGCGCAAACCCAGCGGGGCACGGTGGAAGAACGCCAGCAGCGCCTCCGCGAGATCCAGCAGGAGCTCACGCAAGCCGCGCAGGAGCTGGACGGTTTCCTGCGTCAGCAAGCCGAGAAACGTTCACGGCTGAACGTCCTCGAACAACTTCAGGAATCGCACGAAGGCTTCAGCTCTGGCGCACTCGCCGCCCTCAAGCAATCGCAGAACGTGCTTGGCTCGCTCGCCGACAAGATTCGCGTCCCCGATCAACATGTCATTGCCATCGAAGCTGCGCTTGGTCATCACCTCCAACTCGTCCTGACCGAACAGCCCGAAGCCGCGCAGCAAATCCTCTCCGACCTCGCCACGAACAAGAAAGGCAAGGCGAGCATCGCAGCGTTGACGTTGGGCATTGCGCCCGCAGCTGCCGCTTCGACTTGCAGGAACGTCTGAAGACGGAGTTCCAATCCGTCGCTGCGGTCTCCGTAGTGGATTCGGATGCGAGTGTTCAGTCGCTCATCGGCGGATTGCTCGGTCGGATGATGATTGTCCCCGATCTCACCGCCGCCACCGCAGCGTTGCGGGCCAGCAACGGCGAGTTCGACTTCGTCACCGCGACCGGCGAACTGCTCACCCGCCACGGCATCTTCACCGGCGGCGCGGGCAACGGGAACGGCAACAAAGCCCCCGGAAGCATCCTCGGCCGCAAAAATCAAATCGCCGAACTGCAGGCGCAGCTCGCGCAGATTCAGGAACAAGTCAACGAAGCCAGTCGCAAGAAAGGCGCCTTGCAGAGCGAGCAGACGTCGCTGCAAGCCAGCCTGCAACAGGCCCAGACCGAACTGCGCAATCAAGAGGTCGCCATCGCCGCGCACGAGGGCGAGTTCAACGCGCTGACAAACTCGCAGCGCTCCTTGAACTCGAAAATCGAGACGGTCGTTTACGAAGTGCAAGCCCTCGCCGCGCACGAGCAGGAAGGCCAACAGAAGCGGGCTGCGTTGGCCGAAGTGGTCACGCAGGCCGAAGTCCGCGAACAAGCGTCACAGACGCAGGTCACGGAGATTACCACCTCCCTCGAACAACTCCGCCATCAACGCGATGCCGCGAATTCCGTCCTCACGGAAGCCAAGGTCACGCTCGCCAGTGAAGAGCAGCTGTGCGTTTCCCTGGCGCGCCAAAAAGGGCCGTTGGAGCAACGCCTTCGCGAACTCGCGCAGATCGTGCAGCAACGCCGCAACGAGTGCAGCTCGTTCCTCCAACGCAAGTCGCAGTTCGAAACGGAGATTGGCGAATCCCAGCGGCAGATCCAGCGCCTGACCCACGAGCGCGAAGTCGTGAATCAGCACACTGCCGAACTCGTGGCGCAGAAGGAGACGCAGGATCAGGCCATCGGAACGCGTGAGGAGAGTCTGCGCGAATTGCGTCGTAGACTGACCGAAGTGCAGCAGTTACGAGGCACCCTCGAAGTCGAACTTGCGCAGAAGACGATGTCCGTGCAGAACCTGCGCGAACGCATCCAGCAGAAGTATCAGGTCAACATCGACGACGTTCGCAGCGAGTGCATCACGATCACGATCGCCGACGAAGGCCCGGCTCGCATTCAAACGCTCACGCCCGAGGAAATGGCAGCGTCCGGAGCGTCGACCGACTGGGCGAGTGTGTCGGATCAAGTCGTGGCGTTGCAGAAGCGCATCGACGAGATGGGGCCCGTGAACCTCGTGGCGATCGAAGAATACGAGGAAACCGAGCAGCGCCACACCTTCCTGACGCAACAACACGAAGATCTGGTGCAGGCCAAGGCGCAGTTGCTCGAAGTGTTGAACAAGATCAACACCCAGACGAAGGAGATGTTCACGGAGACGTTTAACAAGATCCGCGACAACTTCCGGCTGATGTTCACGGAGATTTTCGGCGGCGGCAAAGCCGACCTCATTCTCAGCGACGAAGGCGACGTGCTCGAGAGCGGCATCGACATCGTCGCGCGTCCTCCCGGGAAGCAGTTGCAGAGCATCACGCTCCTTTCAGGTGGCGAGCAGACCATGACCGCCGTGGCGTTGTTGTTCTCAATTTACCAGGTGAAACCCTCGCCGTTCTGCGTGCTGGACGAATTAGATGCGCCGCTCGACGAGTCGAACATCAACCGCTTCATCCGCGTGCTGCAACGGTTCATCGCGCAGTCGCAGTTCATCATCATCACGCACAACAAGCGCACCATCGGCATGGCCGACGTGCTCTACGGCGTGACGATGGAGGAGCACGGCGTGAGCCGGATTGTGAGCGTGAAGTTCCACAAGGCCGACGAGCAAGTCACAGATCACGCGGCAAAACCGTTGGTGCCGCCTGCGGCAAATCCCGTCGACGGGGAAGAAGACAAGCTTCAGTCGAAAACCGACACAATGGAAGTTGTGATGGCGAAGTAGCGCGACTTTTCCCCATCCGCATCCGAATCGAGTTCGAACGAAGCATTCCGTTCGGCAAACTTCGCAGCGCAATAGTGGGTCGGCGGCAGATCGTGCCGATGAATCTGCTGCGTTGACGCTCGAATTCCCTCCTTGCGTCCTCATCATGCCGGCGCCCCACCGAATTCTGTAATGCGCCAGCAATTGAGTCTTCAAGATCCCGAGGTTCACGGTCGATGTCTCAACTAAGTCCATTAACCGGGACTTCGTTTACATCTGCCATGAATGCTCTGAGAAACTTTGCAGTGATCGCGATGGTCGGCGTGTCGTTGACCGCGCCACTGCTGAATAACTTGCACGCCGCGGAGAAGTCCGACCCGGCGATGCGAATGCTTCGCGACGCTTCCCTCATGCTCCTGAAGGAGGGCAACAATCGTTTCTCAGCGGGCAAGCCGCAGTATCCACACCAAGATGCAACGCGTCGCACGGAGGTCGCCAAAGGTCAGGAACCGTTTGCCACGGTTCTGGCGTGTTCGGACAGCCGATCCGGTGGAACTGATCTTCGACCGCGGTGTCGGCGACATCTTCGTGGTGCGCGTCGCCGGAAACATCGCAGGATCGAGCGAGCTCGCGACGATCGAATACGGCGTTGGACACTTGAACACGCCGTTGCTCGTCGTCATGGGACACACCAAGTGCGGAGCAGTGACCGCCGTGGCGAAGGGCGCGGAACTGCACGGTCACTTGCACGTGTTGGCGGAAAAGATTAAGCCCGCCGTGGAGAAGGCGAAGGCGGGAACGCCCGAGGCTGATGAGCTTGTGCCAAAGTCGATCCAAGCAAATGTCTGGCAGGCCATTGAAGATATCATCAAGGAGAGCGGCGAAGTTCGTGAGAAACTGGCCGTCGGAAAGCTTTCGATTCTTGGAGCCGTTTACGACCTCGAAAGCGGTAAGGTCACATGGCTCGGTCAGCATCCCGCTGAAGATTCAATCGTCGCGCTGGCGTCCCAGGCGGAAACCGACACTGCCTTGCGGGCAAAGTCAGAGCCAGCTCACGGAAAAGAAAACTCCCACGCGGCAACGTCTCCCAAGAAAGAAACAGCAGATCACCACGGAGTCCCGGCGCCAACGCCGACAAAAGCCATCGACACTCACGCGGTCCACGAGGCTCAGGGGACACCGACAAAGGCGACTCCTCCAGTTCAAACCCGTCGTCCGCCACCGAAGACGCCGCCTCCGGCTGAACCGCATCCAGACTCGCACAGCGAGACTCCAGCTCCCGCCAAAAAGGCACCCAAACCAGTCAGCCCCGCCGATCACCATTGAGAGACGGAGCCGAAAGCGATGAGCCCGCGCGAAGCCTAGCCGCGCATTGATTCCGGATCGATGCCCATCGACTGACACCAAGCGCGGTAAGCAAACGGCGAGATCTCGCTCGGTTTGATCTCACTGCGCCCGCCCCAGAAGACATTCGTATAGAGGAGATCGATCCCGCAGGATTTGAGGTGGGCATCAATCGCCGCCTTGTGGGCGAGGACGAGCTGTTTATCGGTGCCGTGAGCAACGCCCATGATGTTCACGTTGCGAAATTCTGGTCCACCTTCGCGCCAGTAGGCATGGGTCATGATGTGATGACGCCCAACCTCGGCGCCGGCTTCCAGCTCCCGTCCCGGCGGAACGGCCCAGTGAAAGAGCGCGTTGAACCGGGTGACACGCTCACCGTCGCTGTGAGGCTTAACATGCTCGAGAAAAGTCGAAAACCGGCCGATGATTTTTCGTCGATCGAAATCCTCCGCTACTTCGAAGAAGGTCTGCAGCGGGACACCCGCTTCACGCGCCCGAGCTTCCCAGATGTTGGGAACCAACTCTTCGAGTTCGAATTCCCGCTTTACCGCCTCCAAAATCCGCCACTCCAAATCATTCAACGTGGTAGTGGTGACCTCGGTCACCTCAGCCGGAACGTCCGCTTTGCTCCCGGGTTCCATACCGCGACGACGAATATGACCAACGCCGAGAGCAAACAAACGTTTGGCAGGCAGCAGAACAAACTTCTCCGCACCGGTCTTGGTCGAAAGAAACTCACAGTGACGGACGAGCGAATAGCCTTGGGGTACTTTGAGTGTTGTCCAAAGTTTATAGGTGGAACCTTGGGTCGCAGCGTCCGTAGACCGGGTGACTACATGACCACTGAACGGATCCTGCTGAAACATCCAATCGAACGCCGCGTTCAATTTTGAGTCCGGCACCTGCCACGCGACGAGGGCACCTTGCGCGAGATTGGTGGCCAACAACGTCTGGCGGACGCGCCGGATGTTCCCGGCGCGCAGCATCGCTTGAATGCGTTCAATCACCACCGGAAGCTCCACCCCCGACAACCGGGCAATCTCACCCAGAGGATCGCGTTGGAAACCTTGGATGCGATCTTCGGACACTTCGAGAATCCGCGCATTAATCGGATCTGTGAACTCAACCGGAATAGTTATCGAACTCATATGATGGAGTTCAGGTTATCAACTGTCATTTTGAGAGCGAACCCATTTTTGCCACAATGCACGCCATCATTGGCAGGCATGCGTTCGCCAACCGAAGTTTTCCTAAAATTTTTGTGGCATATTTGAAGTCGTTTGGTACATTCGCGCACTCTCGATTGGGCCTCCCGGAGTGGAATACCAACAGCGAGAGCAGTTTTTGACGAAAAGCGATCACGATTTACTGTGAGCACCAGCAAGAAACCTGTAAAAAAAGCGGCGGCGACCAGCCCGACGAAGGGCAAGCCACGCGCCGGAGCAACGACGGCTTCCATTCTTGGGAGCTACTCGCAAAAGCCTGGCAAGGTCACTACCGCGGTGAGCAATCGCAATCTCAAGATTAAGCCGGAGTGGGCCAAGTATTATGAAAACCTTCTGGAGCTCCGGGAGCGGTTGCTCCACCAGATGAACGGTCTCACGAAGGAATCCGCCGAGGAAATGGCGAGCTACAGCTTGCATATGGCCGATTCTGGCACCGATAATTTCGACCGCGACTTCGCGCTCAGCCTCCTGTCTTCCGATCAAGATGCCGTTTATGAAATCGAGGAAGCCCTCAAACGGATCGAGAAAGATACATACGGTGTTTGTGAACTGACCAACAAACCCATTCCCCGAGCGCGTTTGGACGCCATCCCGTGGACCCGGTTCACAGTCGAAGCTCAGGCTCAATTGGAACGCGAAGGCGCCCTCCGCCAAAAACGCCTCGGCGCTCTTGGATCTGTGGACAGCGCAGGCGCAATTGAGGTTGACGACGACGAAGACGCTGACGAGAAGCCCACGAAGGAAAAAGAGTAAGTTATGCCCAGAGAAATCATCACTATTGAATGCACCGAGGCGCGCAAGGAAGGAAAGTCGCCCTCGCGCTACACCACCACGCGCAACAAGAAGCTTCAGACGGAGAAGCTCGAAATTAAGAAATACAATCCCTTCCTCCGCCGTCACACTGTTCATCGCGAAATCAAGTAAAGCATATGCCTCGTAAGACGCACACCGACAAACGGGATGGCAAAGGCCGCGGCCGCTCAGGCGGCATGGAAAAACGCACTCCTCGCCCCAAGCCCAAGATCGATTTCACCATCGACTCGATGGACTACAAGAACACGGCCCTGCTCAAGCAGTTCACCACCGACAACGGCCGCATTCTTCCGCGCAAGTACACGGGCTTGCCGGCTCACTATCAGCGCCGGCTGAATCGCATGATCAAGCGCGCCCGCCAGATGCTGCTGATCAAGTAGTCTCCACCCGCAAATTTTAATGATATCCCGCGGCTCGCAAGGCTGCGGGATTTTTTTGTCGCCTGCATCGTCTCAGTTATTGAACTGACAACCGGCCATACGCCACTACCCTACTTGCAATGCACGAGCACGCGACCATGTCCACCCCACTGCTCATCGGGATTTACAGCGCCTTCATTATTCTGGCGTCAATTGCCGGCGGCTGGCTCCCTCTCGCTGCGAAATTGACCCATACGAGGTTGCAGGTAGCGATCTCCTTCGTCGCCGGGTTGATGCTTGGCGTAGGCCTGCTCCACATGCTGCCGCACTCATGGCACGAATTTAAGTCCATCGATCGGGTCGCAACTTGGATGGTGGTGGGATTCCTTGTGATGTTTTTTGCCCAGCGCTTCTTCCACTTTCATCATCACGATATTCCGGATGACGCGGCCGAGCACGACCATTTCTCCCACGCCAATCACGAGCATTGCGAGCATTCGCTGGCCAAGCAGTCGGCCAGCGGACTTTCCTGGGTTGGCGCCGCGGCTGGCATGACGTTGCATTCACTCTTGGACGGCCTTGCTCTGGCCGCCAGTGTCCATGCTGAAGCCGACAGCCACGAAGGAATCGCCCGCGGCCTCGGAGCGTTTCTCGTCATCCTTCTCCACAAGCCATTCGATGCGATGGCCATCAGCACCTTGATGGCAGCCGGGGGCAAATCCCGCTATTCATGTCACATCGTGAACGGCCTGTTCGCCCTCGCAATTCCGTGCGGCGTGATGCTGTTCTTTGCCGGTATTGGCGAGTCGCAAGCCCAGGCCAATGCCATACTCGGTGCCACGCTTGCCTTCACGGCAGGAACCTTCCTTTGTATTTCAACGAGCGATCTGCTCCCGGAAATCCAGTTCCACTCGCACGACCGGATTAAGTTATCCTTCTCCCTTCTGGCTGGCCTTGGGCTGGCAATACTCATCGGCCAGTTTGAGACGTCCGGCCACGATCATTCCCACGGGGAGGAGAGCCCAGCCAAGCCCAACATCGAAGCTCACGACCACGAGCATTGATCCGCGAAGCGGCCTGAAAACGAAAAGGCCACGCTTTCGCGTGGCCTTTGAAAGACGGTTGTTGGAATGAATCAGGCAGTATCGCCCTCCGACCAATCGCTAAGTTTCAGATACTCTTTAATCTTGCGGCGTTCATAGCGGTGTTTTTGGGCCTTCACCGGGCGATCATCTGCCTTTCGGAAGGAATGTTTGGGGTTGCGAATGATTTCACTGATGGGGTCAATGAGTTTGCTCATATCAAGGATACCTTTCGTCGCATAAGCAGAAAGCTGGTGGGATGCCAAGGTGAGGCTTAGGACAAACCGCAAATAATACAGCAGTCATTTCCACCATGTTAGAGCTCATGGTCCAAATTAGACCGGCTTCCCAGAACCGAAGTTCAATCAAATCTTTGGAACTTTTTGACCGGGCTGGCACAAAAAAGCCACATATCGCCCCCGGCAATTGGCCTCCCATTGCCTCCACTCAGCCATCTTCGGCCTCAATGTTTACTTGATTGATGGAAGTATTAGGACGGCAGCGCTCGACTGGCGTGTCCCGTTTTCCCGCTCCGAACGCAAATACACAGCCTTGCCGTGAGGCACAAACATCGAGACAGCCATCGTCAAATTGGTGTCGTGAGCGAATACTGGCGACTCCTTCAAAACTCCATCGTTTGAATTAGTCTCTATCCCCCATGAGACAAACGCCGCACGAATCTCGATTCCTTCGCCCCTTGGACGGACAGCATACGTCGCAGAGGTACCGGCAGGAACTGGTGAACCTGCAGTGACGGTTCCGCTGCTGCTGGTTATCGTGGCGACCACTCCCGCCCCTAAACTCACCCACCCAACCCGGGACGCCACTCCGGATTGCTGCTTGAAACGGGCCTTCAAATCCTTCGCGTCATCCAAATCCATTGTCCACGCCGACACCCCATTACTCGCCACCAGCGCCGGTCCGAACATCACGGTCGGGTCAGCAACCTCAGCATCCGGGCTGAGCTGAAAGAATGTATGTTCCACTTCCACCGATCTTGGTTTCCCGAACACTGCATAGGGCAGATTCCAAAGCCAGCCCCAGCGCGCAGGAATCAACCGATCCAATGCCGGTGCGGACATCGCTTGAATGGCGTGGTCCGAGGGCAGAACAATCACGGAGGCTTCGGATTTGCCACGTTCCCGAAAGTGCCATCCAAGGATGGAAGCCGCCAAGAGCACGGCCGCCGCCACCCAATACAGCCTGCGCCGCGACGAGCGGCCAACTGCCGGCGATGGCGTCGTTGTTTCGGTTACAATCACAGGACGATCAAACTCCTCGTCTCCCACAAAGCTCTTCCGCCCAGCTTCTGTTCACGAAGCCGTGTCAAAACCCGGCCTCACGAATCGTCGCGCAACCGGAAATTCCCTCTCTGTCGCCCGACGCAGGCGATCCAAATGCACCAACATCGTCAAAATGCTGTCCGTCTTGTCCGGAAAAAACTCCTTCATTCGCAACCACGCCGCGATGGACCGATCCATTCCGATCAACGTGACCTTCGCCGAGCCATCAGAATCCTTCGGCTGTTCGCTCCTCGCTTCAAACGCCTTGTCCGCATCCAGCGCGCGCATCAGCTTCACGTAGATCTGGGGCTGATACCAGCGGATGATCTCCACCACATCAGTGATTCCAATGACCTCCTCCTTTACTCGTTCCACACCCAACTGAGCCTGCGCGAGTATCTCCTCTTCCTTTGCCCGCAAGTCAGCCTGCCCCGTTCGAAACCAGTCATCCACCAACTGATCATAGGCGAACGCAGCCCTCGCCAGCGGATGGTTCTTCACCTCTTCGTGCCGCTGGTTCTGCTGGCGCCCCAACTCGGTGAGTTCGTGGGCTTCGAACTCAATCCCCTGCTCCTTCGCCATGTCCATCACCATCTCTTGCGTCATGGCGAGCGAGGACTCGAAGCGCCGCCAGAACTCGTCCGCGTTCTTCGGCGGACCGCCCTGCCGCTCATCCTCCTCCAGCTCCATCGCAAACGTCATGCAACGATCAGTGAAAGCACACCGCTCGCACCAGCGGTCACAGTAGTTGTAAATCCCGGGAATGTAATTTGCATCTTGGGCCATGCGGCGGAAGTCATCTTTCTTCATGCGACGGTTCGAATTTAGTTCTGTTCATCCCGCAAAGGCAGTCTAAAAACGGCGCATGACGTCCCTGCGCTTCACCATTCCCTTCCTGTGGATCAGCATGCTCCCGCTGCTCGCCGCGGACAGTTCGTCCACCAACTGGACCCCACTCTTCAATGGCCGTGATCTCTCCGGATGGGTGAATGTAAACTGCGCTCCAAATACCTTTTCCGTTCGCGATGAGATGATCATCTCCACCGGCGTCCCTACTGGTGTCATGCGCACCGATCGGCAATACGAAAATTTCGAACTGGAACTCGAGTATCGTCACATGAAGACCGGCGGCAACGCGGGCCTCTTCGTCTGGAGCGATCCGATTACCTCGCCCGGAGTGCCATTCGCGCGATCGATTGAAGTCCAGATCCTCGACGGCCAGAATACGGACAACTACACCAGCCACGGCGATGTCTTCGCAATTCACGGTGCGACTTTCAAACCGCTACACCCGCATCCCGGAGGCTGGATGCGCTGTCTCCCCAGCGAACGCCGCGCGAAGCCAGCCGGTGAATGGAACCACTACCGTGTGACGTGCAGCAACGGCGTCGTCCGGCTTTCGGTGAACGGCAAGGAAGTTTCCGGCGGCAGCGATGCCAAGCCTCGCAAAGGCTACATCTGCCTCGAATCCGAAGGATCCGAATGCCACTTCCGCAATTTGCGCATTCGCGAGTGGCCATCCACTAATCCCCAACCCGGAGACATCGCACCGCTCGCTCAGGGATTCCAACCGCTCTACACCGGAATAGATCTCCACGGCTGGAAACTCGATCCAAACCATATCGGCCATTGGAAGACCAACGACTGGATTCTCGCCTACGACGGCGAAAGCACGGCCACCAACAAGTTCCTCCAAAGCGAGAAGGAGTATGGCGACTTCGTCCTGATCGCGGACTGGCGGCTGACTCGCAAACCACAGCGCCGGGAACTGCCCGTGGTTCGTCCCGACGGAACCTTCCTCACCGACAATCGCGGTGTCCGCATGATGGGATCACCCAGCATCGACGCCGGTAACAGCGCCATCTATTTGCGCGGCGATCTTGCGGCCCAGGTCGCCATCTGGTGCTGGACGGTTGGCTCCGGCGGCATCTCCGGTTACTTCACGGACACCAACCAACCTCCAACCATCCGCAAAGCCACCACTCCTCGCGTCCGCGCCGACTTGCGTGCCGGCGAATGGAATCGTTTTGAAATCACCCTCCGCGGCGATCGAGTCACTGTGGTCCTCAACGGCAACACCGTCGTGCAGAACGCCCAACTCCCAGGCATTCGCAAGCGTGGCCCCATCGGACTCGGCAGCCACGGTGATCCAATTGAATTCGCGAACCTCTTCGTCAAGGAACTGTAACTCCTCCCACGCCCCATGACACCGCGTGTTCCAACTGTTCTGCTCGCCGCAATCGTCGCATTGCATCTCCTCCCATCGGCGATCGCTGAACGCGTTGTGCTTGTCGCCGGCGGCGGTGCGGATACCAACACAAATTCCGCCATCTCAGCCACCAACGCGCGCCTGAGCGCTCCATTCGGTGTGGACTTCGATTCTGCGGGCAATCTCTACCTCGTCGAAATGACCGGTCACCGTGTGCGCAAACTGCATCCGGACGGCATGCTCACCGTCGTCGCCGGCACGGGCGAAAAAGCCAATCGCGACGGCAAGGCTTTGTCGGCCCAGTTCAATGGCATCCACAATCTCGCCATCAGCGCCAACCAGATTTACCTCGCCGACACCTGGAACAACTGTATCCGCGTTCTGGATCTCGAATCCGGAACCGTCAGTCGCCGCATCGGCACCGGCGAGAAGGGTTTCGGCGGCGACAACGGCAGCGCCGCGCTGGCCCGCTTCGGAGGCGTTTACTGTGTCTCCATCGGACTCGACCAAAACATCTACCTCGCAGACCTCGATAACTCACGAATCCGCGCGGTAAGTCCGAAGACCGGTCTGGTTCGAACGATGGCGGGCAACGGCCGCAAGGGTATTCCCGAAGAAGGTTCCGTCGCCACCAACGCACCGTTGAACGACCCTCGCGCTGTCATCGCAGACGCCCACGGACGCATCTACATCCTTGAACGCGGCGGCCATTCCCTCCGACTGGTTGAAACCAACGGCACCAATCGCACACTCGTCGGCACTGGCCAGAAAGGAAATTCCGGCGACGGCGGCAACGCGCGGCAGGCCACTCTCAATGGACCGAAACATCTGTGCTTCGACCTCGAGGGCAACGTCCTCATCGCGGACACCGAGAACCATGTCATTCGCCGTTACCATCCTCACGACGGCACCATCGTGCGCATCGCGGGCAGCGGAAGGAGAGGCGCAAAAGGAATTGGCGGTGCGCCCCTCGAACTCGAGTTGAATCAGCCCCACGGCGTTTACGTTCACAAAGACGGCACGCTCTACATTGCCGACAGCAGCAATCATCGAGTCCTGAAGATCGTAAAATGAAGTCCGTCTCCGTCTCCTTCATCGTCCTGCTCATCGTCACTGTCGCTGGACGATCCCTGAGCACCGAAGTAACTCCCACGAACAGCGGCCGCGCTGAACTCCAGGCCACGCTCACCGCCCACCTGTCCCAGGATCGATTTCACGCCGCCGCGTGGGCCGTCAAAGTCGTCTCTCTCGATTCCGGCGAAACCTTCTTCGAACACAACCCACACAAGCTTCTCAAGCCCGCGTCCAACGCCAAGCTCTTCACCGGCGCCGCCGTTCTGGACCGTCTCGGACCCGACTTCCGCATCAAGACATCCCTCTACGCCGCGACGCGTCCCGAGAAATCCGGCACGCTCCGTGGCGACTTGATCATTTACGGACGTGGTGACCCGTGCTTCGCGGAGCGTTTCAACGGCGGCAGTTACTCGAACATCCTAAAGCCCATCGTCGACGCCATCGCAGCCGCCGGGATCAAGCAGATCAAGGGAGATTTGATTGGCGACGAAAGTTACTTCCGCGGTCCGCCCTTCGGCACGCAATGGACTTGGGACGATCTCCAGCAATACTACGGCGCCGAGTTCTCCGCTCTCACCGTGCAGGACAACGTCGTCGATCTCATCATCAAACCCGGTGACCGCATCGGCGCCCCCTGCGAGATCGTCACTTTGCCGAGCACCTCCTACCTCGCGTTTAGCAATCGCGTCGTGACGGTGGAAGCGGACAGCAAGCGACGCGTTTCCATCTACCGGCCCGTCGGCGAGAACGTGGTCTACGTTTCCGGCTGGATGCCGCTGACCGGATCGAATCTCGTCGACTCCGTTTCCGTACACGATCCCGCCCGCTGGTTTGTCACCCTGCTGAAGGAGGCGCTCGCGCGACGCGGCATTCGCGTGACCGGCAACGCGAGAACCATGAACTGGCTCGATCGTCAGATCGCTCCCCTTGTCCTTGACGATCTGGTCGAGCTCGGCTCCGTTCAATCTGCTCCGCTCCGCACCATCCTTTCGCGCATGATGAAGCCGTCGCAAAACCTCTACGCGCATCTGCTGCTACTCCAGCTCGGGTCCAACTGGCGGACACCGCCGATGCCAGAGCAGACCACGGAGGACGTCGGACTGGCGGAGATGAACACCTTTCTAAAAACCGCCGGCGTGCGGGACGGCGACGTGCTTCTGGAAGAGGGTTCCGGACTTTCCCGCGGCGCGCTCGTTACGCCTAATTCGACCATCGCCCTCCTTCAACACATGCGCCGCCATCCACACTTCGAAGTATTTCGCGAATCACTGCCCGTGGCCGGCGTCGACGGCACCTTGCGCAATCGCATGCGCAACACCGCCGCGGCAGGAAATGTCCGCGCCAAAACCGGCACCCTCCGCTACGTCAACACGCTCTCCGGCTACCTCACCAACAAGGCCGGTGAGAACCTTGCCTTCAGTCTCATGCTGAACAACTACGACGGCGATGCCGCCCGCGCCGCGCTCGACAAGATCGTGGTGACGCTGGCAGAACACGATCCGCGCTAAGCATCCGAGCGGCCGAGGCCGGATATTTCCTTGAGTTCCCTCCGGCGCGTTCCGAAACTCCGCGTCGTGAAGTCGCACCCGAACGCATGAAGACGCTGCATCTCTACCTCACCCGCCAGGTGTTGGGAACGTTGCTGATGACCGTCATGGTGTTCACCTTCGTGATGATGATCGGCAGCGTGACGAAGGAGATCCTCGGCCTGCTGGTGGGCGGACAAGCCACTCTCGGCCTGGTGGCCCGCGCATTGGTCCTGCTGCTCCCCTATGTTCTCGTGTTCGCCCTTCCGATGGGATTGCTCACCGCCACGCTGCTCGTCTTCGGCCGGTTCAGCGCTGACAACGAGCTCACCGCCGCCAAGGCCAGCGGAGTCAGTTTGGTTTCGCTGATCACGCCCGTGCTGATTCTCAGCGTGCTCTGCTCGGCCGCCGCCGCCTACATTAACCTCGACCTCGCGCCGCGCTGCCGCATGGCTTACAAGCGCCTGATTGCCCAGGGAGGTCTCGCCCAGAGTGCGAATCTCATTCCCGAGCGAACCTACATCACGGATCTCGACACCAACTGCATCATCTACGTTGGGAAGGTCTCAGGCACCAACCTGGAGGACGTGCTCATCTACGAATGGCGCGATAACAAGGTGGAAAGCTATAACCGCGCTGACAATGGAGTCATTCAGATCAACACGCTCCGCACCCAGGATGGTCCTCACCGTGGTGTTGAGCAATACCTACAGCGTATCCATCCGGGACGGCAGTTCCACGCCGCAGCCCCTGCCGCTGGGAATCGTTGAGTTCGCGTTTACCAACGCCCCCACTCGCAGAGCGCCGCAGCGTCGACATCAGCGACTAAGCTTCCGGCAATTACGCGAGGAACTGCGTCAACTCAACGAACAGATGGAATCATCACAGCCGGTGGACAAGCTGCCGACAGAAGCGCTCCGCGAACAAATGCGCAAGATTCGAAACCAGAAGAAGCCGGATATCACCCTGCCCGTCCGCGTCCAACTGCATCGCCAGGTCGCCTTCTCCTTCGCGTGCATCGGCTTCACGCTAATCGGAATCCCCCTCGGCATCCGCGCGCATCGACGCGAGACCACCTTCGGCATCGCCATTGCACTCATCCTCGTCGTCATCTACTACAGCTTTTTCATCCTCGGCCAGTCGTTCGATACCCGCCCGGATCTCGTGCCCCACCTCATTCTCTGGGTGCCGAATTTCCTCTTTCAAGCCGTCGGCATCGTTCTGCTGTGGCGGGCCAATCGCGGACTGTAGACGTCACCACGCCTGGTCATGACGAAGTACTGGCACATCATTAACATCGGGATTCAGAACACGCTCGTCTACCGGACGAACTTCATCTTCCGGAGCGTGTTTGGACTGATTCCCCTCTTCGCCACCATCTCCTTGTGGCGGGCCATCTACGCCGGGAAGGACGGCGACAATGTCGCGGGCTACACGATCGCCCAGATGACATCCTACTACCTCGTCATCACCATCGTAGACGCGCTTACCGCCGTGACCGAGGACGACTGGCAGATCGCCGCCGACATCAAGGACGGCAACATCAGCCAGTTCCTGCTGAAGCCCATCGATTATCTTTACTACCGGCTTTGTCTCTACGGCTCCGGCCGGCTCGTCTTCACGGCGTGCGCATTCCTGCCGGTCACCATTTTCCTCATCGTCCAGCGTGAACACTTCGTCCTCCCGCCCGACTGGGCCACCGTAGGCTGGCTCGCCGTTTCCCTCACCCTGACCGCCCTGCTCCAGTTCTTCATCTCGTTCACCATGGCGCTGCTCGCCTTCTGGGTGCTGGAAGTCTCCACCTTCATCTTCATCTTGTTCGCCTTCGAATACATCGCATCAGGCCACCTCTTCCCGCTCGATATCCTGCCGCCGGGGATTTTGAAGGTTCTGTACTACACACCATTTCCCTACCAGCTGTTCTTCCCCGTAAACATCTACCTCGGTCGCGTGAGCGGCACGGAACTGTATCAGGGACTCGCCATCCAGGCCTGCTGGGTCGTCGCCACCTACTTCCTCGCCCGCTTCGTCTGGAGCCGTGGCATCAAGAAATACTCCGCCGTCGGCGGCTGAACTGCGCATGACCCGTTACCTGAAAATCTACGGCGCGCTGTGGCAGAACAGCGTGGTGCGCGAGATGGGGTTCAAGACGAATTTCCTTCTCTGGATTCTCGTCGAGTTCCTCTGGTTCGCGCTCCAACTCTCGTTCATCGCCGTCATCTACCAGCATACGGACCGCATTGTCGACTGGACCAAGTGGCAGGTGGTGCTCTTGATGAGCGTGAGCCATTTTATCCAGCAACTCTTCACGGCGACGTTTCTCACCAACTGTGTTCAGATCTCCGAACACATCCGGACCGGCCGCATGGATTTCCTGCTCCTGCTGCCCATCAACACACGCTTCCTGGTTTCGCTCCGGCAGGTCGATCTCGGCGCCTACGTCAACGCCGCGTCCGCCATCGCCGTGATCATTTACGCCGGAATCCAGCTCCAGCTCACGCCGACGCTCGTGCAGGTCGCGTGTTTCCTCCTGATGTGCTTCGCGGGACTCCTGATTCACTACGCGCTGATGTTCCTCCTCGCCGTGTCGAGCTTCTGGACGGTCAAGGCCCAGGGAATTGTCTGGGGCTACTACAACCTCTTCAACATCGCGCGCCTGCCGGACAGCGCGTTCCGCGGCGGTTTCAAGGTCGTCTTCACCTTCGTCCTGCCCATGCTGCTGGTTTCGAACGTCCCGGCAAAAATCCTCGTGAACAAGCTCTCCTCCCCACTGGACATGCTGCTGTTGGTGGGAATGAGCGCGGGCCTGCTGATCGTGTCTGAAGCAGCGTGGCGCTTCTCGCTGCGTCGCTACACCAGCGCCAGCTCATAAACGAAACGCCGGGCAATGCCCGGCGTTCCAGTCGCGTTAAAATCTTTCGCCAGCTGCGATCAACCAAACTTCCCGCAGCACTGCTTGTACTTCTTGCCGCTGCCGCAGGGGCAAGGATCGTTCCGGCCCACCTTCGGACCGGTGCGAACGGGCTGGGCCTTCGCCACCGCGTCGTTCGCCTCGCTGACCACATCGCTGGCACTGCCCTGCGCCGGGGCGTTTCCGCCGCCGGACCCGGAGCCGAACGCGCTCGTCGTCTGATGTTCCGTGCGCTGCGGGAGCTTGCGCATGAAGTTCTCGAATGCCATCAAGCTCGACGCGCTACGGAAGATGTTGTGGCAGATCTCCGTCTTGATGTTGACCATCAGCTCCTCGAAGATCTTGAACGCTTCCGCCTTGTACTCGAGCAACGGATCGCGCTGACCATACGCGCGCAGGCCGATGCTGTTGCGCAAGCCGTCCATGTTGTAGAGATGCTCCTGCCAGAGCTTGTCGATCGCCATCAGGATCGTGCTGCGCTCCATTGAGACGAGCGCCGCCGGATTCTCGAAGCTGATCTTCAGCGCGTATGCATCCTGAACCGCCTTCGAGATGAAATTGCAGACCGAGAACTGCGCGGCGGTCAAACCGTCGTAGACGGAGCCTTCGACCGGCATTTCGCTCCCGGCATTGGCCGCCTTCACAATCTCCTCCTCGGGCACGCCGAGCGGGAAATTCAGATTCACCCAGTCCGCAAGCCCGCGAACGTTCCATTCGCTGACGTCCTCGCTCGAGGTAAACTGCTGGACCTTCTGGATGACGACTTCCTCCATCACGTCCATCAACCGGTCGCGCACATCGTCGCCGTGGATGATCTCGTTGCGGAAGCCGTAGAGGACTTCACGCTGCTTGTTCATCACATCGTCATACTCCAACGTCCGTTTGCGGATCTGGTAATTGTGCTGCTCGACACGCTTCTGCGCCGTTTCGATGGAGCGATTTAACAGCGGATGTTCAAGCTCCTGGCCCTCCTCCAGACCCATCTTCTCCATGTACTTGACGATCTTGTCCGAGCCGAAGAGGCGCATCAGATCATCTTCCAACGCAATGAAGAAATGGGACGAACCATTATCGCCCTGACGCGCGCAACGTCCGCGCAACTGGCGGTCAATGCGGCGGGCTTCATGGCGTTCCGTCGCGAGCACGTGCAAGCCACCCAGTTCCTGGACGCCAGGGCCGAGTTTGATGTCGGTTCCGCGTCCAGCCATGTTCGTGGCGATGGTCACGGAGCCCTTCTGACCCGCGCGCGCGACGATCTCGGCTTCCTGCTGGTGGAACTTCGCGTTCAACACCGAGTGAACGATGCCGGCCTTCTTGAGCATCTTGGAAAGCAGTTCGCTTGTCTCGACCGAGACCGTGCCCACGAGAATCGGCCGGCCCTGAGCGTGGATTGTCTGCACTTCCTTAAGCACCGCTCCAAACTTCTCGCGCTTGGTCTTGTAGACCGTGTCGTGCGCATCCTTTCGAGCCACCGGACGATTCGTCGGAATCACCAGCACGCCGAGCTTGTAGATGTCGAAGAATTCCTGGGCCTCCGTCTCGGCGGTACCAGTCATGCCCGCGAGTTTCAGATAAAGCCGGAAGTAATTCTGAATCGTGATCGTCGCGTACGTCTGCGTCTCGCGCTCGACCTCCACGCCTTCCTTCGCCTCGACAGCCTGGTGCAAGCCATCGCTCCAACGGCGGCCCGTCATCAGACGACCGGTGTTTTCATCGACGATGATCACCTTGTTGTCCTGCACGACGTATTGCACGTCCTTCAGGTAAAGGCAGTAGGCCTTGAGCAGCTGCGAGATCGCATGAATCTGCTGCGCCTTCGCCTCCATCTCCTGCTGGAGATGCGTCTTCAGTTCGAGACGCTTGTGCGCATCCTTTTCCGGACCGGTATCGATCTCGTGGAACTTCGCCGCCAAATCCGGCAGCATGAACGCTTCGGGATCCTTCGGGCTGAGATATTCCCGGCCCTTCTCGGTCAGGTCCGCCTCGTGACTCTTCTCTTCAATTGCGAAGAATAGTTCTTCCTTCTGCGCGTATAGATCCTTCTTCGACTGGTCGGCGTGCAACGACAGCTCCGCCTTGTTCATCAGGCGCAGGTTCTCGGGATTCTCCAGCACGCGCATCAGGTTCTCTGAGCGCGGCGTGCCAACCTTCACGCGATAGAGCAGCAAACCAATCTCGCGCTCCAGTTCGTCCGGGCTCGACGGATTCGATCCATCGGTCGGGCGCAACTTCTTGAGCAACTCCTCCGCCTCATGGAGAAAACGGGCGCAAAGCTTCTGCTGGGCTTGGAAGATCGATTCCACCGCCGGACGGAACTTCTCGTAGATGCCGTGCTCGGTGTTCACCACGGACGGACCACTGATGATCAGCGGCGTGCGCGCTTCATCGATGAGAATCGAGTCCACTTCGTCGACGATGGCGAAGAAATGGCCGCGCTGCACCTGCTCTTCCGCGCGGGACGCCATGCCGTTATCACGCAGGTAATCAAAACCGAACTCGGCATTCGTGCCGTAGGTGATGTCGCAATTATACTGGGCGCGACGTTCCGCTGGAGATTGATCGTGCAGGATGCAACCGACCGTCAGGCCAAGGAACCGATAGACCGCCCCCATCCACTCGCTGTCGCGCGCGGCGAGGTAATCGTTCACCGTCACCACGTGCACACCACGACCGCTCAGGGCGTTCAGGTAGGTGGGCAACGTCGCAACGAGCGTCTTGCCTTCGCCGGTCGCCATTTCCGCGATGCGCCCGGTGTGGAGCGCGTAGCCGCCGATCAACTGCACATCGAACGGAACCATCTCCCAGCGCAGCGGATGACCGCGCACGATGACGTCCTGGCCACACAACCGCCGGCACGCATTCTTCACCACCGCAAAGGCTTCGGGTAGGATTTCGTCCAGCGTGCGCTTCAACTCGTCGTGGTCCGTGATGGCCGCGCACCGCGCCTTCCATTCGGCGGTCTTTTGACGCAGGACATCCTCGGGCTGCGATTGTAGCGCAGCTTCCAACTCGTTGATCTTCGCAATCACCGGCCGCAACCGCTTCACTTCGCGGTCGTTCTTCGAACCGATAATCTTCTTAATGATGAATCCAATCATTGTAACCTTTGCAAAACGTGCGCGGAACGCTACGGGATGCTGGGGGGTGCGTCAAAAGGAATCCGGATCCCAGACGTCTCGTCCGGCCCGCCACCCATGCGCGCCCGCCGCTTTCCGCTCATCGCGAGTCCCCGTGGGAGAGCCGCCCACGTCTATCGGCTGATCGCGCCATCGGTTGACCAGACGACGCCTTCCAGCGCCACCGTCTGGCAACACCACGCCGCCCCCCGCCCAGGCTCAGCCGATCGTAAAGGTCTGGATTCCGCCAACACCGATTCCTCGACTTCACGCACGCGCCATGTCTGAACTACTCCGCACATGATTCCGCTCGATCTACCCGCCAACTACCCTCGCATTCGCGTGGTGCAGAGCTTCCAGGAGCTCGCCACGACGCGATTCGCCGACGGCATCAACGCCCTCTGCTGGCCGCGCACGCTCGCGGGCGATTTTGCGGAAGTCGTGGAACGACTCGGGAGCGGCGAAGGGATCATCACGCTCGACGAAGCACGCCTTCGCCGCCTGCCGGTGAGTGCAGCCGGCCGGATGGCCATCGATCAGATGCTGGAAGACCGGCGCCTGCTGAGCGCACTCGATCTCGACCCCGTGCTTAACTGCATCTACGGCTATCCGCGCGACGAGAATCCCGGCCCCGTCCCGACGGATGTTTTCTCCTTTCACGCCGACAGCGCCACCGTGGAAACCTACACTTGGCTCTGCACCTACCACGGCCTGCCCAGCGAAGGGTTGCGCAATGATGAGGCGATTCGCCGAGTCGACCTTCCCGCCACGCGCGCTGAACTCCTCCGGCTCTTCGGCGGGCCCGACGACGCCAGGTTCCTCGATTGGCTGAACGAGCACTGCTACGACCTCCACTACGCGCCGACCGCACAAGCGCGACCGTTCTCCTTCGGCTGGGGCAACCTCTGGCGAATCGCTGTGGAGTGTCCCGATAGCCCGGTTCCGCCGTGCATCCACCGCGCTCCCGAAAGCGGCCCCGAACATCCGCCGCGCCTGCTGCTGATCAGTTGATGTGGCGGAGCGCTTTTACCTTCGTGCGCTGAAGTTGAATCGATCGTTCGGCGCGGTGTCGCCGTTCAGGGTGAAATCCGTCCAGTCACCCGCTGCCAGGCAATTGTCCGCCCATTTGAAATCGATGCGTGCCGGGGATGACGCCGTCGCCGTCACGCCGAGCACGCGCCACGGCACGCCAAGTTCCAATTCGTTTCCGGCCATGCGCCACTCGACCTCGCCGAGTCGTGTCCACGCGAACTTCCCGCCGTCGTTGCGTTCCACCACGCCCGGCCCGATGCGGTTGATGACGACATCGTAGCCAAGCCAACCGGTCGCCACATTCGCGTCGAGATCGAGGAACAACACCATCCAGTTGCTGCCGTTCGCGGGAGTCAACGGCTCGCGGGTGCGCGCGTAGAAGCAGACCGTCGTCGTGTCCCAGCTCGTCTTTGCCGCAATGATGTCATTGCGACCGGTCGTGTTGCGATAGACCACGTTGGAATCCCAGCCGCGATGCTCCCGGCGCATCGGGTCGCCGACGGTGTCGCGAAACTCCGGCGTCACATCCCGCCAGTCAGGGAACGCGCCGTCGATACGAATGGGCTGCGACCGCAACGTCGGAATCGGACGTGCCCCCTTGAAACGTCGGACGTAGCTCGCGAGTTGATAGTAATAGTCATCGCCGTGCCCGCCGCGCATTGGCTCGATGTCACGACTGTGTTCCTGATCGAACTGGTCCACGAACATCACCGGACGTTTGATCCCGTTGAACTCCTTGAACCGCCCGGCAATCCATTCGTTCCAGCCGGTGACAAAGATGAACTGCGGATCTTCCTGCAACGCGCGGCTCCATTGTTCCGTCACGTTTAGGCCGAGGCGCACGGCGTCCGGTCGCGTGTCGGTCGCGCCGCGATGGAAGCTGCGCCCGAGCGCGCCGGGTTCGCTCATCGAGCCGAGCCGGCCGTTCACCGCGATCTGGCCCACCCCGACGGACATCTGCTCCTTTTCGCCGAGCGAATTCGTGAAGATATGCTGTGGGTGGACTTCCAGCCAGCTCCACATATCCTGCTGCGTCTGGCCCGCGAAGTAATCCGGCTGCGGCTTGCGGAAGGTGAAGAAGTCGAGCATCGGCCGCGCGTCGCCATCAGCCCACTCCAGACGCAATGTGCGATCGCCCTTTGCTGGTTGCGCGTCGGCAAACGCCTCGCCACGCGCGAACGTGTCTTCGCTGTGGCTCCACCAACCGACACGACCGTCCGGCTCCGACGCTTCGAGGTAATAACGACCCGCCGCCGCTGCCGAGGGCAGGCGCAGGCGAACCCAGTCGTTGTCGCCCACGCGATGGAAGCGATCCGCATACACGCGCTCGCCACCCGGGCCTTCGCGCCGCAGCGTTAGCGTGACTGCGGCATCGGCCGTGTGCCACGTGGGCATTCGCACTGCGACGGCGGCGAAAGTTCGGTCCGCGGTGAACGATTGGCCAAGAGTGTGGCCCGGCTGAAGTTCCACGGGCGTGTTCTGCTTGGCGTTCTCCTGCTTCTCCGCGAGCAGCGCGGGATCGGCGAGCAACAGCGGCTTGCCGTCCCATTGGAACCACAGGTCGCGATGCAGGCCGGTGGAATACAGATCGCGCCAGAGCTCGCGCACGACTTTGCCCGGATCCCAGAACGGTGTGAGAAACGCCACCTGAGGGGTGCGATTGCCGAGACGGCGCATCTCGGCCCACACGCGAAGCAGCGCACGATAATCGTCGCGATACGTGATCTGGTTCGTGACGTCGAAGATGACGACATCAATGCCGGCGTCCGCGAGCATCTGCGCGTGCTGCGCAGCACTCCTTCGTCCCGCGTGCGGTAGTAGCCGAACAACGATTCGCCCCAATGATGCGGCACGTGAAGCGGACCCCAGAGCGGACTGGCCGGCTTGTTCATCGCATCGGGATCCTTCCGCAAAATCTGCGTCACATCGAACGGCCCGCCTTGAGCGTGCTCCCCGAGCCAGAGAAAATAAAAGATGCCCACGGTGCGATTCGGCCGGGGTGCCGGGACCTCAGGTGATACGGGAACCGTGCGGCCCAACGCATCCGTCGCCACCCAAGTGTCGGAAAAGTTGTCCCACGCTGGATGCGCAGCTATGTCCGCTGCGCCAGCCGAACGTGCTGAAAAGGCACAGAAGATCATCAGAGAACAAAAACGGCTTAAGTATGACAGGCGGCAGCTCATAAATGAATCCGACGGAACAGAGCGAAGAAAAGCAGAACAAATCCTCACCGCGCCCCCGAGCTTTTCGGAAGCGAACAAGCCGCGACGACATTCAGCAACTCCTCCGCAGCGCGGCCGAGCGGACGTTGGCGGGGCCAGACGGCAACGATCTTGCGTTCCGGTCGCGGCGCTTGCAGGGAGCGATACTCGGGATTGCGTCCGCGTCCGGCGCCCATGGCCATCGCGGGAATGAGCGAGAGCCCCACACCGGCGCAGACGAGGGATTGGACCGTCTCCAACTGCGCACTGCGAAACGTGACATTCGGCCTCACCGCGCGTCGCTCGCAGAAGTTCAGGACCTGATCGCCTAAACAGTGCCCTTCCTTCATGACGATGAAGCGTTCGCTCTCGAGATCCGCCGAGCGCAGGGTGCGCTTGGCCGCGAGCGGATGGTCAGGCGGAAGCGCGACAAGCAGTTCCTCAGAGAACAGTTCGCGAATCTCAAAGCGCGCATCGGCAATGGGCAGGCTGGTGAGGGCAAAATCGATTTCACAGGCCAGCCCGAGCTTGAGCAACTGCGCCGTGGTGTCCTCCTGCACGATGATTTCGATGCCCGGATGTCGCGCGTGAAACTTCGTCAACACTGGCGGCAACAAGTACGGCGCGATCGTCGGCAAGACTCCGAGAGTGACACTGCCGCTGGAGAGTTCCTTGGCATCGGTCGCGTCGCGTCGTGCGGCATCCACCTCCTCCAGAATACGAATCGCGCGACGCAGGAAAGCCTGGCCGTGGCTGGTCAGCTTGGCCTCGCGCTTCAGCCGATCAAACAACCGTTCGCCAAGTTCATCCTCGAGCTTCTGAATCTGCTGACTGAGAGACGGCTGGGAGACATGGCATTGCTCGGCGGCCCGGGAGAAATTCCCCGTGCGCGCCACGGCCACGACATACCGCAGTTGATGCATTTCCATAGGAAGAACCGGTCCGCCGCTGCCCGCAAACCACTGAACGCGATCCTGTCATCCGGCGAGGCACGATAGGATTTGCCTATGGTGAACCAAGGAAAGAAGTATTTCAACGATGATGCTCCCGGTGGTTTGATGCGTCTCATCAATCACAGCATCTACATCAAACAACCTACGGAAAGAACACATGTCTACTGAATCGAGTTGTCCCTTCAGCAATGGAGCAGCATTTGTGGGCGGCGGCACGGCCAACACCGACTGGTGGCCAAACCAGCTCAAGGTGGAACTCCTCCATCAGCATTCCACCAAGTCCGATCCGATGGGCACAGGCTTCGACTACGCGAAGGAGTTCAAGAGCCTCGACTACGCGGCCTTGAAGCAGGATCTCGCGAAGCTTATGACCGATTCGCAGGAGTGGTGGCCGGCGGACTTCGGGCACTACGGCCCGCTCTTTATCCGCATGGCGTGGCACAGCGCGGGCACGTATCGCACTGGCGACGGTCGCGGCGGCGGCGGGCGCGGACAACAACGCTTCGCCCCGCTGAACAGCTGGCCGGACAACGTGAGCCTCGACAAGGCGCGCCGGCTCCTCTGGCCGATCAAGCAGAAGTATGGACGCAAGATTTCCTGGGCGGACTTGATGATCCTCACGGGCAACGTGGCCTTGGAGACGATGGGCTTCAAAACGTTCGGCTTCGCGGGCGGACGCGATGACACATGGGAACCGGACCATGATGTGTATTGGGGCACCGAGACCAAGTGGCTCGGCGGCGACAAGCGTTACACCGGCGATCGGAATCTCGAGAACCCACTCGCAGCAGTGCAGATGGGTTTGATCTACGTGAACCCCGAAGGCCCGAACGGCAATCCTGATCCGGCGGCCGCGGCGCGCGACATTCGCGAGACGTTCGCCCGCATGGCGATGAACGACGAGGAAACCGTGGCGCTCATCGCTGGCGGTCATACCTTCGGCAAGACGCACGGTGCCGGTCCCGCCTCGAATGTCGGTCCCGACCCCGAGGCCGCGCCGATTGAAGAACAAGGTCTCGGCTGGAAGAACAGTTTTGGCACCGGCAAAGGCGGCGACACAATCACGAGCGGACTCGAAGTCACTTGGACCACGACGCCCACGAAGTGGAGCAACAACTTTTTCTGGAACCTGTTCAGCTTCGAGTGGGAACTCACGAAGAGCCCCGCTGGCGCGCATCAGTGGACGCCGAAGAACGGCGCGGGCGCGGGCACCGTTCCGCACGCGCATGACAAGTCGAAGCGGATCGCGCCTTCGATGCTGACGACCGATCTCGCCCTGCGCTTCGACCCCGCCTACGAGAAGATCTCGCGGCGCTTCATGGAGAACCCGGACCAGTTCGCCGACGCCTTCGCCCGCGCCTGGTTCAAGCTCACGCACCGCGACATGGGTCCGCGCGCGCGTTACCTCGGGCCCGAAGTGCCGAAGGAAGAACTCATCTGGCAGGACCCGATTCCAGCGGCGAACCATCCGCTCATCGACGCGAACGACATTGCCGCACTGAAGTCGAAGATTCTCGCGGCGGGCCTGTCGATCTCGGAACTCGTCTCCACCGCGTGGGCGTCGGCCTCGACGTTCCGTGGTTCGGACAAACGCGGCGGCGCCAACGGCGCGCGCATCCGCCTCGAGCCGCAACGCTTCTGGCAGGAGAACCAATCGGCGAATCTCGGCAAGGTGCTGCCGGCGCTCGAAGCCATTCAGGCCGACTTCAACAAATCGGCGTCGGGCGGAAAGAAAGTGTCGCTCGCTGACCTCATCGTGCTCGGCGGCTGCGCCGCGGTTGAACTCGCCGCGAAGAACGCCGGCCACGCCGTGACCGTGCCGTTCACGCCAGGTCGTGCGGATACGACGCAGGAACAGACCGACGCGGAATCGTTCGCGGTGCTCGAACCGATCGCGGACGGCTTCCGCAATTACCTCAAGGGCCGCTACACGATTCAAGCCGAGGCGCTGCTGATCGACAAGGCGCAGTTGCTGACGCTGACCGCGCCGGAGATGACGGCGCTCATCGGCGGCTTGCGCGTGTTGAAGACGAATGCAGGCGGCACGGCGCACGGCGTGTTCACGAGCCGGCCGGAGACGTTGACGAACGACTTCTTCGTGAACCTGCTCGACATGAGCACGGAGTGGAAGCCAACGACCTCGGACGCGGAAGTGTTCGACGGACGCGATCGCGCCACCGGCAAGACCAAGTGGACCGCGACACGGGTGGACCTCATCTTCGGCTCGAACTCCCAGTTGCGCGCACTGGCGGAAGTCTACGGTTGCGCCGACTCCAGCAAGAAACTCGTCGATGACTTCGTCGCCGCCTGGGTCAAGGTGATGAACCTCGATCGCTTCGATCTGGCGTAAGCCCGGTCAACCATTGCATCGCGCCTGCCGGTTTCCCGACGTGGAGGCCGGCAGGCCGTTTTGCTTTTCGAGCCTTCCGAAAGCCAAGAGTGGGAAACTGCCTTAAGAACGACGGGGACGAATCGAAGATCGCTCATCGCGCAGGAACTCGAATAACCGATTCGCGGTGGTCGTCGACGTTTCACCGCATCGCTGTAGCGCTCTGCGAAAAGCAACCTTCAACCGAACAATGACCGTCAACGTCGCCACGTGCAATTCGCTGCTTCTCTGCGCAACGCTGAGTTTGTTCACGACCATCCCTGCCCGTTCCGCCGAACTTGATGCCGCAGGTCGCGCGGTCTACCGGAAGCATTGCGCCAGCTGCCACGGCAAGAGCGGCGAGGGCGTGAAAGGCAAATACGACGAGGCGCTTCATGGCGACTGGTCGCTCGAGAAACTTTCGCGCTACATCGACAAGAACATGCCGGAGGATCATCCGGAGCGAGTGAACGCGGAAGAATCAGCCGCCGTCGCCCGCTACATCAACGAGGCCTTCTACTCCCGCGAAGCGCGCGCGCGCAACCACCCTGCTCGGGTGGAGCTCGTTCGCCTGACCAACCGCCAGTACGTAAACACGGTTGCGGATCTACTGAAAGCGTTCAGCGGAGAGGACAGCACCGCGAAGGCAGAATCCGGGTTGAAGGCCAACTACCGCAGCCGCATCCCGAAGAATGAAGAGGGACGGAAGACAGTGGATCGTGTCGACCGACAGATCGCATTCAGTCTGGAACCCGGCAGCCCCAATGCCGAGCAGTTCGGAACCGGCACCAATGAGATCAACATCTCGTGGCGCGGATCGTTGATCGCGGATGAGAGCGGCGATCATCAGTTCATCATCAAGACGCCGAACGGGGCGCGTGTGTGGGTGAATGACGAAAGCGATCCGATCATCGATGCATGGGTGGCGTCTGGAAAAGCCGATGAGCATCGCGCGAATCTGAAGCTATTGGGCGGACGGGCGTATCCGATTCGGGTCGAGTATTTCAAGGCCGCCAAAGACAAGGAGACCTCCTTCGCGCTTCAGTGGATTCCACCGCATGGCACGCTCGACGACATTCCAGCGCGCAATCTAAGCACCGCCAAGGTTTCGCCGACCTTTGTGCTGAACACTCACTTTCCGCCGGACGACAGCAGCGTGGGCTACGAACGCGGCGTGTCTATCTCCAAGGCCTGGGACGAAGCCACGACGCAGGCGGCGATCGAAGTCGCCAATCACGTCGTCAAGAATCTCGACCGCCTGACCGGCACCAAACCCGCCGACACCAATCGCCTGTCAAAGCTAGAAGCCTTCGCGAGCGATTTCGTCGCGACCGCATTCCGGCGGCCGCTGACGGTGGAACAGAAGCGCGTGTTCGTCTCAAATCACTTCAAGGCAACGTCGAAGCCCGAGGACGCCGTGAAACGCATTGTGCTGCTCACGCTCAAGTCACCGCGTTTCCTCTACCTCGGTCTCGACGACCGCAAGCCCGACGCCTTCGATATCGCCAGCAGGCTGTCCTTCGGACTGTGGGATTCCCTGCCCGACCGTGAATTGACCAAGCTCGCCGCCGCCGGAAGCTTGCGCACTCCCGAGTCCATCAGCCAGCAAGCCCGACGTCTGCTCACCGATTCCCGCGCGCGGGCGAAGATGCAATACTTCCTCCATCACTGGCTGCAGATGAGCCACGTCGAGAGCCTCTCGAAGGACGACAAACTGTTTCCCGAGTTCACACCGGAGATCATCTCCGACCTGCGCACCTCGCTGAACCTCTTCCTCGATGACGTCGTGTGGAGCCCGTCGTCGGACTACCGTCGGCTGCTGCTCGAGGACGACCTCTTCGTCAATCAGCGCCTTGCGAAATTCTACGGAGTGAACACCAACACGTCCGACGACTTTGTGAAGGTCTCGCTCGATCCGAAACAACGTTCGGGCGTCGTCACCCATCCTTACCTGCTCGCGGCGTTCTCCTATCAGAAATCGAGTTCACCGATTCACCGCGGCGTGTTCCTGACCCGGAACATCGTGGGCCGCAGCTTGAAATCGCCACCCGTCGCCGTCGCATTCAAGGACGCCGACTTCTCGCCAAACCTGACCATGCGCGAAAAGGTCGCCGAACTGACCCGCCCGCAGGCCTGTCAGGGTTGTCATTCCGTGATCAACCCGCTCGGATTCAGCCTCGAACACTACGACGCCGTCGGGCGGTTCCGCACCAAGGAAGGCAACAAGCCCATCGATGCGACCGCGGATTACACGACCGATGACGGCAAAGTTGTCCGCTTCAAGGGTGCCCGCGACATCGCGGAGTTCGCCGTCGCCAGCGAGCACGCACAGAATGCCTTCGTGGAACAACTCTTCCACCAGATCGTGAAGCAGCCGCTGTTGGCCTATGGACCGAAAGTGCAGGACCAGTTGCGCGACGCCTTCATCGCGTCCGGCTACAACATCCAGAAGCTGCTGGTCGACATCTCGGTGATTGCAGCTCTTCACGGACTGGACCAACGGACCGGGAAGAAATCCTAGCCGCTCGGGACCGTAATACTCCGGACGTATTTTTGCTCGGCAGCATTGGATCGAGTCCCCACTTTATCCCGGTTCGTCTCAGGACAAATCAGGACGAAGACCTTGATCATGGATTGATAATATGAAGAAACGTTTCCTCGCCACCCTCGCGCTCTCCACAGCTTTTGTCGGTTCCAGTTCCGCCCTGGATTGATCAGACCATCACAGCTATCTTCGGCTCAGGTAATCCCGATACTGGCTGGACGACTGGGACCGGAACAGGCGGCATCGAACTGGGCCTCCGGGCCAGAAACCGTGATGACGGGACAACGCCGAACGTCAATGGCGAATACGCTTTCCTACCGGGACTATCAGCGGCAGTAATCCTGCCCTGGCCTTTCTGGAACTTCGAGTTCTCGATCGATGTAGGCGCTCAAATGTTCACGATGTATGATTTTTATTTGGGGATCGACATGGATTCCGGCGTCGGGGTGGACTACGTGAACAGCCTGATCAATCCACTTTCATGGAGGACAACTGCGACGGAAAGTTCAGCCAATGGCCAAGGTGATGAAACCAGCTTCGCGAATGCCCAGATCGAGGGATACACGATCGCACAGAACTCCCTCAACATCGCGTTCCTCGGCCTCGACCCGAATGCCCCCGGCATCTACGATTACCGCCTGTTCGCTGTCTCCAAGTTGAGTCCGGATGACGTGAACAATTCCCCGCTCCCCGACGACGGCGGCAATCCATTCATCAATAGCCTGCCCTCGGACACCCAGTCCGCTCCCATCGCTGACGTGAACATTCGCGTCGTCGTAGGGACTACCTCCGTCCCCGACGCCGGCAGCACGTGGGCCTTCCTCAGCTTGGGTCTCGTCGGACTGGCCGGGTTGCGACGCCGTTTCGTCGCATAAGCCGGCGGAAAGATTACCTCGAATTCAGCCACGCCTTGTGGCGTCATGAGTTGCAGCCGACAACCTGCAAACGATCATCATGAACGCCATTCACCGCCGCCAGTTCATCAAGAGCGTAGGACTCTCCGCAGCCTCCCTGCCCTTTCTCATCGGCCTGCCCAGCCTCGGCCTCGCCGCGCCAGCGCGTCCACGCCAGCGGCTCGTCGTGATGTTCAGTCCGAATGGCACCATCCCGCCCAACTTCTGGCCCGATGAAACCGGCGCCGACTTCAAGCTGAAGGAAATCCTCTCGCCGCTCGAACCGTTCAAAAACCGCATGCTCGTGCTCAACGGGCTGGCGAACAAAGTTCGTGGCGACGGTGACAATCACATGCGCGGCATGAGCTGCCTGCTCACCGCCATTGAACTGTTCCCCGGCAATATTCAGGGCGGCTCCGATACACCCGCCGGCTGGGCGAGCGGCATTTCAATCGACCAGGAGATTAAGAACTACTTCCAGAGCCGGGAGGAAACGCGCACGCGTTTCGGCTCGCTCGAATTCGGTGTGGGCGTCACTGATCGTGCCGATCCATGGACCCGCATGAGCTACGCCGGTCCCAACCAGCCCGTCGCACCGATCTCTGATCCTTACCAGATGTACCAAAAGCTCTACGGCCAGATGAAGGACAAGGAGAGCTTGCAGAGCATTCTGGACGACGTGCAGGACGACCTGAAGAAAGTGCGCAAAATCATCAGCGCCGAAGATCGCCGTCTGCTCGAGGAACATCAATCGCTCGTGCGCCAGATGGAAAAGGAAATCACGGACGCCGGCAAACAGAAGCTCCGCGTGGATCCGCCGGCATTGCAGGACGGCATCGCCGACCAGAACGACAACGTGCCGCGCCTGAGCCGGATGCAAATCGACCTGCTCGTGAACAGTTTCGTCAACGACATGGCCCGCGTGGCGACGCTGCAATACACCAAGTCAGTCGGCATGGCGCGCATGAACTGGCTCGACATCCGGGACGGCCACCATTCGCTTTCGCACGAGCCGGACAAGAACGAGGATGCCGTCACAAAGCTCACCAAAATCAACAAGTGGTTCTGCGGCGAACTGCGTTATCTCGTCGAGAAACTCTCCACCACTCCGGAGCCGGGCAGCAGCGGCACCATGCTCGACAACACGCTCATCGTCTGGACCAACGAACTCGGCAAAGGCAATTCCCATACGCTGAACAATATCCCGTTCGTGCTCATCGGCGGCGGGTTTGGATTCCAGATGGGACGCTCCCTTAAGTTCGAAGGCACACCCCACAATAGACTGCATCTCGCGCTCGCCCACGCGGTCGGCCATAAGATTCCGACGTTCGGCAAGGCGGCGCTCTGCGAAGCGGGACCGCTGGTTCTCAGCTGATTCGCCTACTGCATCGGTAGTTTCAGTTCGACGCGTTTTCCTCCACGCAACACCGTCGCGTTGACCGCGGTACCGGCGGGATGTTTGCGCAGAAGCTGGCCGATCAACTCGCCTTCTGAAGTGCGCTTGGTCACGCCATCAACCTCAACAACCACGTCGTCCTTCAGGAACCCCGCCCGTTTTGCGGCCGCGTGTTTGCCATATTCGCCAACGTGTTTCACCCGCAGCGCCATCCCATCAGTGGGAATCTCCTTCGCCGACCGATCCGCTTCAGAAAGTTCCTCCAGCTGTAATCCACCGGTCGCCATGGCGCGCATGCCCCAAGTTCCCGCGCGACGTGAGATGTCGGACTTCAACCGCCAGTCCACCGGCAATTCCAACGTTGCGCTCACCGTCCCGCCGGCACGATTGACGACGATTGGAATCGAACCGACGGCCGGAGCGCGATGGAGCACCCAAGCCACGTCCGCCACAGAAATGATCGGCTGCCCGCCGGCCGAAGTGATGTCATCGCCCTTCATCAGCCCGGATCGCGCCGCGATTGAACCGGACGCCACCGATTCGATCCTTCCGACTGAATCCTGCGCCAGCGTAAGGCCGATTGTTTCCGGCGCCGGCATCGGATAGACCAGTTCCTCGGGCACCGGTTCGCGCTTGTTGCGATGCACCGTGCGCAATGCGTCGCCGATTTGGTGACAATGCACGCAGCTCGGCACTACCTTGCCCTGCCAGTCGAGTTCCAACCGATACTTGCCGTCCAGCGTGGGAATGTTCACTGGCGTCTTGTAGGGCGAGGACGGACCCTGTTTCCCAGCGAGCAAGGCCTTGTTCGCCGGATACCCCTTGTGCAATTCCAGTGCCCGCTCCAGCGCGCGCCGAAACCCCACCGTCGACTTCTCGTGCTGGTTCTTCTGATGCGTCCACGAACCGAAACGCCCGTAAATGGTTTTGTCGGCGTTGAACAGAATCGCTGAGAACGACAGGTCGTAGTCGAACTGGAACAGCGACAGGTCGAGTGCGTTGGCATTGATGACGCGCGCGCAGACGAACTGGTCAAGCAACGGCACGAGCTCTGGCTCCGTCAAGATGCTGGAATCAATTCCCGCGCAGGCGAGACAAGGCACGCAACGCAGCACCACGAGCAACGGCTTCCCGGTGCGACTCGACTCCGCGAACGCGCGATCGAGATCGTTGTAAGCCCATCGCGCATCGTTCTCCATCGCTGCCTTGTCCTTGCGCACGGCACCTTCCCGATCCTTGACAGTTTCCGCCATCGTTCCGGAGGCAGCGCAAAGAGATACGGCGACGAGAATCGGCAGCGGGAATTTCATGAGGGTGTTGTGGTCCAATCCCACGGGCTTTGCAACGCTTGCCTCACGGAATTTTCCGTCGCCTCCACCGCAAAATGTATTGCGGTCCACTCCACTCCACGGCGAACTTCCACGGCAGTTACATCTCCGCATGGCCATCATTTACATCTCAGAAGCTGACGGGCAGCAGTCGCAATATTCCGAGCACGAAGCCCGACTTCGCTGGACTGATGGCCGCATCCCGCCCAACGCACTCTACTGGCGCCATGGCATGCCGGAGTGGCGACCGGCCGCAGAACATTTCGAGGGCATAGCGCCACCAGAACCGGAATCGCCACCGCCCCTGCCCGTCGTCGGCCGAACGTTCGCGAAGGATCCTGCGCGACTGACGCAGTTTGTCGTCACCATGCTGCGACTCAATTTCGCGGCCTCGATTCTAGGCAGTTTGATTTCCGCGTATTCGCTGGCGAGCGGCCAAGCCAGCCTGCCAGTCACCGAGGAGCTGACTCCATTTCAGGCCGTTCAGGGACTGTTCGCGCTGATCCAGATGACCGTCCTCCTGCTCACCGGCGTGGGCTTCCTGCGCTGGATTCACCGGGCGCACGTGAATGCGCGCGCGTTGGGAGCCACGGGCATGACCATCTCACCCGGTTGGGCGGTGGGCTGGTTTTTTATTCCAATCATGAATCTGTGGAAACCATTTCACGCCATGAAGGAACTCTGGCAGGCGAGCACCAATCCCAACTCGTGGCAGAACGAGTCGCCGGCTCCGATCGTCAACACTTGGTGGACGCTGTGGCTGCTGAGCAACTTGCTCGGCCAGATCGCCCTGCGCCTTGCCTTGAGCAAAGACGCTTCCCAGGCAGTCAACGCGGAGCTTTGCTCCCTCGTCGCCGGCGGATTGGACATCGCGCTCGCCCTCGTCGCCATTCGCCTCATTACATCGATTATCGAACGGCAGTCCCGCTGGGTCGGACAGCCTTGATCTGACGCCGCGCCAGTGGCGCGCGTAAAACTCCGTTCGCTCGTGCCTAATGCCGCCCGCCGAAACTCCGTTGTACTGAGGAATGCGTGGCGTTGTTGTTATCCCGCCGTTGAGCCAGTTCGTAGCGAATTGGATGGCGTTCCCTGCCCGGGCCGCTTCTCCGCCCCGCCACATCGCACCCCTTACTTTCGAGCCGACAATTTCCCATGGCTGACGAGACGCCAAATGTCTCGAACGGTTCGCCCGCCCGGCGAAGTTTCGCTGAGGAGTGGTCCGGACGCGCCGACGACTGGGCCGGCCGAGTTCTCTTCCCCAGGCTGCTGGGCGACCCGGAGCTCAGCCGCCGCGCGCGCCTGATCACGCGATTTGGGTTCCTCGGTTTCTTCTTCGGAGTGGCCTACGCAGCGTTCTACCTGGCGATTGGGCATCAGTGGGGCGCTGGAATCATTGTCATCTGCAGTCTGCTCTATGGACTCGCCCCGTTTTTGATTCGCTGGACTCAATCCCTCGCACTGCCTGGCCATCTCCTCTCGGGAATCATGGCCGTCGGCTTTACCGCGCTGTGTACCGTCGAAGGCGGAATGCACGGCCACGCCATCGCCTGGCTGGCGAGCGTGCCGTTGTGCGCCTTGCTTCTGGTCGACTGGAACGGCGCGCGCCTCTGGGCGGCCATGTCGATACTTTGCGGCACCTTTGTTGTCGCGGCTGATTTTCTCGGCATCAAGTTCCCCAACACCTTCGATCCGTCCTGGCTGCCAGTCGTCACCGCCGCTGGTTACCTCGGCTTGATCGCCTTCATGTTTCTCCTCGGCGTCATTTTCGAAACCTCGCGCGAACGTGCGTTCACCAAGCTCCGGAACACGCTGAGTGAACTGGAGAACTCGAACAACCAACTCGTCCACCTCAACAACGAGAAGAACGAATTCCTCGGCATCGCCGCGCACGATTTGAAGAACCCGCTCACCGCCATCATCGGCAGCGCCGAGCTCATCACGATGGCGCCGAACTCGCCCAAGGTCGGAAAACTCGCCACCAACATCTCCTCCGCCGGCAAACGCATGCGCGACCTGATCACGAATCTTCTCGATGCCAATGCGATTGAGCAGGGCAAGTTCACATCCAACCTCGAACGCTGCGATCTCAGCGCGCTTGTTGCCCAGAGCGTGGAGCAAAACCTGCCCAACGCGACACGGAAGGAAATCACCATCCAAGCCTTCACGCCGCCGGGCATGTGGGTGGTGGCCGACAAGAATGCGACGATTCAGATCCTCGACAACCTCATCTCCAACGCCGTGAAATATTCTCCTCCCAAATCGACCGTGCTGATCGCCACCGTCGAGAGCGACGGACGAATCAGTGCCGAGGTGAAGGATCACGGCCCAGGCTTGAGCGACGACGATCAAAAGAAGCTCTTCCGCAAATTCACCCGCCTCTCCTCCAAGCCGACCGCAGGCGAATCCTCCACCGGACTCGGCCTTTCCATCGTCAAACGCCTCGCCGAATCAATGGCCGGCACCGTCGATTGCCAGAGCGCTCTCGGCCAAGGTTCGACCTTCGCCGTGCGCCTTCCCGCCGCAGAGCCAGCAACCGCGCTGGAAGAAGCCGCGTGATCCAACAGCATTGAACCGGTCGCAGGTTCAGTGGCAATCTCCCTTCGCCGCCCGACCAACATGCCGTGGCATGCGCGCGGGAATTCACAATGAACAGCGGTTTCCTTTCTGGAAGACACTACGCCACCGGCGAACCCATCGAACTGCGGTGGGACAACGGCGTCATCCAATCCATCGAACCCGCGCCCAATGCCAACGCCGACCTCTGGATCGCGCCCGCCCTGGTTGATCTCCAAATCAACGGCTACGGCGGAATCGATTTTCAGCAGGACAACCTCACCGCCAAACAGTTGCTAACCGCGGTCACGCATTTGCACAAAGCCGGCTGCACGCGGTTCCTTCTCACCTTGATCACCGACGATTGGACGCGCCTGACCGGGCGGCTTCGTCACATCCGAAAACTTCGAGAGAGCAACGATATCCTTCGGCACGCCATCGCCGGCTGGCACATTGAAGGCCCATTTCTATCCGCCGAACCTGGCTTTTGCGGCGCGCACGACGCGTCGGCCATGCGCGATCCGTCATCAGCTCATCTCGACGAATTGCGCGAACTCACCGGCGCAGACCCGCTCCTCATCACCGTTGCACCGGAACGAACGGGCGCTCTCGATTGCATCGCCCACGCCCGGAGGCTCGGCATTCAAGTCAGCCTTGGCCACACCAACGCTTCAGCGGAACTGCTTGCGGAAGCGGTTCACCGCGGTGCGACCGCCTTCACGCATCTGGCAAACGGCTGTCCTCGGGAACTCGACCGGCACGATAATATTCTCTGGCGCGTCTTCGAAACGCCCGGGCTGATCTCCAGTTTGATTCCAGACGGCATCCATGTCTCCCCGGCCCTCTTCCGCCTCGCGCATCGCGTCCTCGGCGATTCGATTTACTACACCACGGACGCCATGTCCGCCGCCGGCATGCCGCCAGGACGCTATCCGCTCGGAAAGCTGGAGCTGGAGGTCGGACCAGACCAAATCGTTCGCTACCCCGGTCGGACCAACCTTCGCAGGCTCCGCCTTGCGCCCCGTCGATGGCGTCTTCCGCGCCGCAAAAATGTTGAACTCCCGCTGGCAGGAGACTTGGGCAAGATTCTCCGAAACGCCCGCGCGGTTGATGAAACTTTCCGTTGGTTTGGCGATTGGCGCTCCGGCGGACTTCTGCGTCGTCCGCGCCACGAGGGAAAACGACCTAAAGGAGTTACGAACCTTCAGCGCCGAAACCGAGTTCGCCTGAACACCGGCGAACTGACGGCACTTTCGGACCCCGGGGGAACCCCGGGGGGAAAGCGGCCACTCAACCTCCCCGGGGCGGGGGGGGCGCCCGCGGGGAGGCCGGGGGCCCCCGCCCCCGGGGGCCCGGGGGGGGAACGCGCCCCCCGGGGGGCCCCGGGGGGCTTTTCTCCCCAAGCCCCCCCCCCCCCCCCCCCCCCCCCGGGGGGGGGAATTCCCGGGGCGGCCCCGGGGGGGGGGGTTAAGGGCCCGCGGGCCCCCATCCCCCCCCCCCGGGGGCCCGGGGGGCCCCCCCCCCCCGCCCCCCCCCCCCCCCCGCGCCCCCCCCCCCCGTATTACACCCGCTGCCAGTCGGGCTTGTTATCGTACACCCAGTGGTAGTATTCGCAGCGCTTCAGCTCCTTCGCCGCCGCGGCATCTACCACCAGCGTGCAGACCGGATGCATCTGCAGAATCGACGCCGGCAGATCCGCCGTGATGGCGCCTTCCGCCATGCGTGCCACCGCCTCCGCCTTGCCCTCGCCCGTGGCGAGCAGCAGGCAGTGCCGCGTCTCCATAATAGTTCCCACGCCCATCGTGATGACGTGACGCGGCACCAGCTCTTCACCGCCAAAGAATCGCGCATTATCCTTCACCGTCTGCGGCGTGAGCGTCTTGATTCTCGTGCGCGACGCAAGCGAACTGCTCGGCTCATTGAACCCGATGTGGCCTTCACGACCGATGCCGAGCAACTGCAGATCGATTCCGCCCGCGCGCCGGATGTCCGCCTCGTAATTCGCGCAGTGCGCCGGAATGTCCGTCGCCATGCCGTCGGGAAAGTGGATGCGCGATTTCTCAATGTTCACCTTCCCAAAAAGATGCGCCTCCATGAAGGCGCGATAAGACCAGGGATGCTTCGCGTCGAGCCCCACGTACTCGTCCAAATTGAAAGTGCTGACCTTGGAAAAATCCAGTTCACCCTTCTCGTGCATGCCGACGAGCAGCGAATACACGCCGATAGGCGTCGAACCCGTTGCGAGTCCGAGCACCGTCTCCGGCTTCCGCTGAATCTGACGACGCATAATCTTCGCCGTCTCCTGCTGCGCCTCGGCCACGGTTGGCTTAATGATGATTTCCATGCTGGGCGCGGAGTCTAGGAGGCCAGCTCGCCGGGAGGGAACAAAAATTTCGCCCAACGCCTACAGCCGGGACTCCGCAATCTTCCCTCTATTCACCCATTGCCGTGTTTGTTACGGTCGCCGCCGCAACAAACATGAGCACGCAGAGCACTGATAACGCGAATAACGCCGCCGCCGCACCGGCCCCGTCCGATTTCATCCGCGACATCGTCGCGCAGCACGTCACGGAGAAGAAGTATCCGCAGATTCACACCCGCTTTCCGCCAGAGCCGAACGGCTACCTCCACATCGGCCACGCCAAGAGCATCTGCCTGAACTTCGGCATCGCGCGCGAGTTCGGCGGCGTCTGCAACCTGCGCATGGACGACACGAACCCGACCAAGGAAGACGTCGAATACGTCGAATCCATCCAGGCGGACGTGAACTGGCTCATCGCCGGCTGGGCCGACAAACATCTCGGCCTGAAGACCGCGAGCGAACCCTTCTTCGCCAGCGATTACTTCGATCAGATTTACGACTTCGCCGTCGCGCTCATCAAGAAAGGCAAGGCCTTCGTCTGCGACATGACGCCGGATCAGACCGACGAATATCGTCGCCTCGGCAAGCCCTCGCCGTTCCGCGATCGCACCGTCGAGGAAAACCTCGACCTCTTCACGCGCATGAAGGCCGGCGAATTTCCCGACGGCACACGCGTCCTGCGCGCGAAGATCATCGTGGACTCGCCCAACATCTGGCTGCGCGATCCGCTCCTCTACCGCATCCGCCACGCCGAACATCATCACACCGGCGCGAAGTGGTGCATCTACCCGATGTACGACTTCGCCCATTGCCTGAGCGATTACCTCGAAGCCATCACGCACAGCATCTGCACGCTGGAATTCGAGGTGCATCGTCCGCTCTACGACTGGATTCTCGAATCCCTCGACCTCCCGCGCTACCTGCCGCACCAGTACGAATTCGCGCGCCTCAGCCTCAGCTACACCATCATGAGCAAGCGCAAGCTCATGGAGCTCGTCACCGAGAAGCTCGTCACCGGCTGGGACGATCCGCGCATGCCGACCATCAGCGGCATCCGTCGGCGCGGCGTCACGCCCGAGGCCCTGCGCGCCTTCGCCTACCACATCGGCATCACGAAGTACAACGGCGTCACCGACGTCGCGGTGCTGGAATACGCCATCCGCGAAGACTTGAACGCCCGCGCACAACGCCGCCTCGCCGTGCTGCGCCCGATCAAGGTCGTGCTCACGAACTATCCCGAGGGCCAGACCGAGCAGCTCACCGCCATCAACAATCCGCAGGACGAAACCGCCGGCACGCGCCAGATTCCATTCACACGCGAGCTGTTCATCGAGCGCGACGATTTCGCCGAAGTGCCGCCGCCGAAATTCTTCCGGCTCAAGCCCGGCGGCGAAGTGCGTCTGAAGTACTCCTACATCATCAAGTGCGAGGAAGTGGTGAAGGACGCCGCCGGCAACATCACGGAACTCCGCTGCACCGCCGACCTCGATAGCAAGACCGGCGGAGCGACGTCCGCCCGCAAGGTCAAGGGCACCATTCACTGGGTCAGCGCCGCGCACGCCGTCGATGCTGAAGTGCGCCTCTACGACCGGCTCTTCACCGAGGCCGAGCCAGAGAAGGACGGACGCGACTTCAAGACCGTTCTCAACCCGCACAGCCTCGAAGTGATCACCGCCAAGTGCGAACCCTCCCTCCGCGACGCGACGCCTGAAGCGCGCTATCAGTTCGAGCGCCTCGCCTACTTCGCGCTCGATAAGGACAGCACGCCCGGCCAGCCCGTCTTCAACCGCACCATCACGCTGAAGGACGCGTGGGCGAAGGAGGCGGGGAAGGTGTAGGAACATGCCGGCGTGAGAAACCAAATTCCATAGAGCTGATGCCATCCAATCCGCCTGTCATCTATTTGATTGCTGGGTGCAATGGCGTGGGCAAAACCACTTTCGCGAGAGCGTTTCTTCCCCAGGAGGCCAAGTGCCTGAATTTCCTGAACGCCGATCTGATTGCGGCTGGCATCGCACCATTGAACAGTCAAGCCGCTCAGCTCAAAGAGTTTGAGCGTTCCTGACCGCAAGGAAACGTCCGGTGGAGACCACTCTGAGTGGGAAGACGTACGCTCGCTTGCTGGCTGGGGCGATTCGGCAGGGTTATCAGGTCTACCTTCACTATCTATGGCTTCCCTCTCCCAGCATCGCAATTGCGCGGGTCCGGGAACGAGTCAAGAAAGGCGGTCACAACGTCCCGGCAGTGGACATTCGCCGCCGCTTTCATCGCAGTCTGCGGCATCTCGTTCACGATTACGCGCCACTCGCCAGCCACTGGGCGGTATGGGACAATCAAGGCAGTCCTCCGGAACTTCTGGCCTCATCGGAGACTTGTTCTCTGGACGAATTGAGAGCCATACTTCGCATGCAATGAAAACTAAAACAGCCGCGTCGCCACGTGGTAAGGATGACTTCATCGCTCCGGCACGCAGGGCTTTCCGTCGCGTGGCGCGGACGCTCCGCGCAGAGAATGCCCGTCTCGGGCTGCCTTTGATTCTGGGGAAAGATGGTCGTGTGAAACTGGTCAAACCGACTTCTTCGTGACGTCGGAGAGCGTGAATAGCAGCGAGTTCACCGAGCGCCTCGCCTACTTCGCGCTTGATAAAGACAGCGCGCCCGGCAAACCCATCTTCAACCGCTCCATCACGCTGAAGGATGCGTGGGCCAAGGAAGCGCAGAAGGGGTGAAGTTGCCCGACGAAAGCTAGCGTGATCTGTTTCACAACCTCACTGGTTACGTCCTTGCGGTTGACCAGAAGCAATCGGAGTGATAGGTATTCTCCACATCCTTCCTGGAAAATATATGAAGACCAAGGCTTCCATCGTTCTTGCTTCGCTCGTGGCGTTTTCATCCAGCGCACAAGATTTCGTCAACCTGAACTTCGAGAATGCCATCGTGCCATCACGGCATCCACAGCCAGGCGAGTTTGTCTTCCTCCAATGGAACACGGCTGCCCCCGGATGGAGCCACAGCGACGGCGGAGACACTTCAATCATCTATTATGGAAGCGAGCATCTGGGGCTCAGCCAGTACTACATACTGGTGGACCAATACAGTCCATTCTATGCCCCCGGTGGGCAGCTTGCTGGACGCTATTCGCTCGCCTTTGCCAGCGGCATCCAACAGGGATCGGTGCCGGGCTCGCCGTGGGTCAACGCTTATCTTGCACAAACCGGTCTCATTCCAGAAGGGATGAACTCACTCACCCTCCTGGCAACCGGTCCGTTTCAAGTTTACGTTGACGGTGTTCCCATTTCGATGACTCCAACAGCGGAGAATCACGGCTTCATCGGCGACATCTCACAGTATGCCGGCACGGTTGCAGAAATCAAAATCGTCAACACGGCGCTGACTGTGCATACACCAACGGTGCTCGATAGTGTCATCTCGCCGGTCCCCGTGCCCGAACCAACCGCGATTGCAATCGTGGTCTTGGTGTCGCTCTCTTGGGAGGAACGAGGAGGATGCCTCGCAATCGATAAGGAATGCGCGCCCTCGATCCCGACTTCAACCCGACAATCACGCTGAAGGATGCGTGGGCGAAGGAAACGGAGAACGGGTGACCCTTTCGAAGGGCATCAATCAAGTTTCGATGCGCGTCTTGGATTCATCCCGGGAGGGAAGCGCCAACTCTAGAGCGATTGGAAGAGCCGGCGCTGCAGGAGCCTACTTCTTACCCTCGCCGAGCTGTTCCGAAATCTTGCCCATCTTCTCCATCAGACGCGGGCGCAGCGGCGGTAGCACGTCGTGCATGGTCTTGTAGACGTTCATCGCAAGCGTCCACTGAGTCTGCGCCTCGGCCACGCGCGCGGCGGCGAAGCCCGCCTTCTCCACCCACACCGGATCCGGCTGCGCTTTGCCGTTAAGGTTGCCCCCAATCACGATGTTGAAATAGTGATCGAAGGCCTGCTTGAGCAAGCCGGTCCGCAGCTCCATGGGCCGCTCCTTGTCCATTCCCTGCACTTCGAGCGCGTGGGCTAGACCATACTCCGCGAGACAACGCGTCGCCATGTCCGCCGACGGATGCTCCATAGCCTTGTGATAGGCGTTCGTGGCGCTTTCATACTGCCGCGGATCCTCACCGGCGAGCTGAAGGTTGCAGTCGCCGATGCGACCCCACGCCAGCGGCACCAGCGGTGCCACCAGTTTATTGGTGACGAAGATCGAGAGCTGCGTGATGCGCTCAAAGGACGTCTTCGCATCGCTGTATTTCCCCAGCGGCCGGGCGCCGGGCGTGTCCTGTCGTAACGAGGCGTCGTCGCGGATGAACGTATCGCCCAGCGCGAAGTGGGCTTCGGCAAGAATTTCAATCGGACAATTCTCCGCGTCCTCGATCAGCTTGGTGAAATGATCGCTCGCGTCCTTCCAGAGCTGCGCGGAGAAGGCAGCACGTCCGGCCATCATCCGGGCCTGATAGGTCATCGGACTGCGCACCCAGTTCGTGCTTTCCACGATCAGCTGGTAGCCACGCTGAGCCTCCGTGAAATTCCCCTGCCGGAAATACTCCTCCGCGATCCAAAACTGCGCGTCCCGGGCGAGCTCGTTGGTCGAATACGCGGCGACAAAGTTGGTGAACAGCTGAAAGGCAGTGGGATTGCGGCCCGCCTTTGCATTGGCCCAGGCGCGATTGAACTCGGCGCGGACGCGCAGTTCATTCGTGGCATGCCGGTCCAGCCACTCGTCATAGCCGCGAATCGCATCAGCATAGTTGCCTTCGTGGAAATACGTCCGGGCAATCGCCAGCTCCACCTTCGACAGAAGCGGGCGATCGGGAAAACGTTTCACGAACTCCGAGAAAACGCTGCGAGCCCGCGCCGGCTCCTTCACTTCGATCAGCTCCTGTCCCACCAGCCAGAGACTGCGCTCGCTGAAGACGCTTCTCGGATACGCCTCCAGCAACAGGCTTGTCGTGCTCGAAGCCGCGTCCACATCGCCAAGCTGGACATTCACGCGCGCTATCTGATGCAGGACCTGATCAAACAGGCTCGAGCGAACGCGCGGCACTCCCGCGAAATCATTCGTAACCGACTTATAAAGGCTGAGCGCGTTCGTATAGTCCCCCTGTTGATACAATCCATCCGCCAGCTTGAACCGTGCGACCGCCAGATCTTCGGAGAACGGCAGGCGCTCCGTTGCCGTGCGAAACGCCGGGATGCTCTCCGTCACCTTGCCGTCAAACCACAGACACCAGCCGCGATTGAGCGCCGCCTTGCCCAGCAGCGGACTGTTCGTCGGCACCTTCTGGAACTGCGCGAGCGCCAGCTGCAATCGATTCGTCAATGGAGTCGCGGCCGCCAGATTCGTTGCCGCCACCGCGCCATCACCAAAATGCAGCCGCATCTGGAGTTCGCCGGACGTCACCAGCAGAACATCCGTCGCGGCGTCTTCCGGGCGGCGGGTGAGATACTCCTGCAATCGTTGCTCGGCGTCGGCCACGTTCCCCTGGGCCAGCTTCAGTTCGATGATGTTCAACAGCGCCAGCCGTCGACGATCATCCGGCACGGACTCTACGAGATTGTTCGTGTAGGTCTGAATCGATTCCTCAATGCGATCCAGCTGCCGCAGCACCCCCGCGCGCATCGTCATCGAGTCGGCCACCCACGAGCGATTGCCCGTCGCCGACGCCGCAGCGACCAGGTTGGTGCTGTGCACCAACGCCTCCGGCAGCTTCTGGGTTGCCACGAAGATCCGGCTGAGCAGGAACTGGCGGTCCCACTCATATTCCGGGTACTCCGGCTTCAGCGGTCCTTCGGAGACGCGATTGGTCAGCTCCGCCGCCGCTTCATATTGCTTCTGCTCGAACAACGTCTCCGCCAGCAACAGCCAGCCGCTGATGGTAAACCGATCACTCGCGCGAATCTTGCTAATCTGTTGAAACGCGCCGTTCGGATCCTGAAGCAGCGTCACCACACGCGGGAACTCTCGCAGCTTGAAACGCGCGAGCGCCTCGCCGTAGGCGGATTCCAGCGACAACCGCGTGTCGGGAAACTGCCGGAGGATGAGCGCGTAGGAATCCGCCGCCGCCGCATACGCACCCGTGGCCAACTGCGCCTCCGCCAGACGATACCGATACTGGTCCGTGAGCAACCCGGCCTTCGGAAGGTTCGCGTCGAGTATCGCAATTGCGCGGGTCAGGTTCGTCTGGGCCATCGCAGCGCGAGCCTGCAAAAGAACCGCCTCGGCCAGCATCGGCGACTGCGGATATGCTGCGGCAAATCGCTGCAGCTCCCGCTCCGCCGTGTCATAAACTCCGTTCTGAAACCAGCGCGCCGCCGTTTTGAACGCGCGGCTCTCCGCCGTCTCCTGCGCGCGCGTTGGGAGCGCGATCGCCAGGAAGGCAATCGTCGCGAGCAGGAAGATCTGCGGAAAGCAAACAGAGTGCCGAGCATGGCTCGGATTCTGCCACAGGCCGAGCCATGCTCGGCGCTCCACACTTAAACAGTCTTCAATCATCGCGGCGTCCTTATCGCGCAGTCCCATAGAGGATACGATGCAAAAAATGGCCCGTGTGACTGGCTTCACACTTGGCAATGAACTCCGGGCGGGCCTTCGGCGACAATCTGGCCGCCGCCGCTGCCGCCTTCCGGCCCCATATCAATCACCCAGTCCGCCGTCTTGATCACGTCGAGGTTGTGCTCGATGACGAGCAGCGTGTTTCCCGTCGCGCGCAGTTTGAAGATGACTTCGAGTAACTTTTCCACGTCGCCGAAGTGCAGGCCGGTCGTGGGCTCGTCGAGAATGTAGAGGGTGCGGCCGGTTTGTTTGCGCGAGAGTTCTGCGGCGAGCTTGAGGCGCTGGGCTTCGCCGCCGGAGAGCGTCGTGGCCGACTGGCCGAGCCGGATGTAGCCGAGGCCGACTTCCGCGAGCGTGAGGCACGGATCGTAAATCTGCGGCACGGCGCGGAAGAACGTCACCGCTTCGTCGACGGTCATGTTGAGCACGTCGGCGATGTTCATGCCCTTGTAGTTAATCTCCAGCGTCTCGCGGTTGTAACGCTTGCCCGCGCAGGCTTCGCACGTGACGTATACCGGCGGAAGGAAGTGCATCTCGATCTTCAGCAGACCGTCGCCCTGACATTTCTCGCAGCGCCCGCCCTTCACGTTGAAACTGAAACGACCGGAGTCGTAGCCGCGCACTTTCGCCGCCGGGAGTTTTGAGAAGAGGTCGCGGATGGCGTTGAAGATGCCGGTGTAGGTGGCGGGATTGCTGCGCGGCGTGCGGCCGATTGGCGTCTGGTCGATGACGATGATCTTGTCGAGTAGGTCCTTGCCGAGAATCTCCTTGTGCGCGCCTGGCCGTTCCTTCGAGCCGAACCAATGCCGGAACAACGCGCGCTGAAGAATATCCACGACGAGCGTGCTCTTACCGGAACCGCTCACGCCGGTCACGCAGGTCAGCGTGCCGAGGGGAATCTTCACGTCGATGTTGCGCAGGTTGTTCTCCGTCGCGCCGATGATTTCGAGCCAGCCCTTGTCGGGCGACGGGCGGATGCGTTTCTTCGGAACCGGGATGCACAACTCTCCAGTGAGATACTTTGCCGTGAGCGAGCGCGGGTTCTTGAGAACCTCTTCGACCGTGCCCGCCGCAACGAGTTCGCCGCCCCGCACACCGGCGCCAGGGCCGAGGTCCATGAGGTAATCCGCCTGGCGCATCGTGTCCTCGTCGTGCTCGACGACGAGCACGGAGTTCCCGATGTCGCGCAAGTGCCGAAGCGTGGCGAGCAGGCGATCGTTGTCGCGCTGGTGCAAGCCGATGCTCGGCTCATCGAGAATGTAGAGCACACCGACGAGTCCCGCGCCAATCTGCGTCGCGAGCCGGATGCGTTGCGCCTCGCCGCCACTGAGAGTGCCGCTCTCGCGATTGAGCGTGAGGTAGCCGAGCCCGACGTTCTTCAGGAAGCCCAGGCGAGCACGAATCTCCTTCACCGGCTCAACGGCGATCTTCTTCTGAAAGTCCGTCAGCTTGAGATTCGCAAAGAAGTCGTCCGCCTGATCGACCGAGAGGCCGCAGACGTCCATGATCGAAAGTCCCGGAAACATCCGGCCAGTAATCGGTGAATCAGTATTCAGTGAAACAGTACTGCGTTTCGCCGAACGCTTGGGGGCTGCTGACGGTTCACTGATTACTGACCTACTATTTACTGAATACTTCTCATCCCCCACTGCACTCAGCGTCACCGCCAGCACCTCGCGCTTCAGACGCTGACCGTTGCACGCGTCGCAGAATTGCGGGTTCATGAACGCCTTGAGCCGGTTCCGTGTGAACTCGCTTTCGCTTTCCTCGTAGAGCCGCTGCATGTTCGGCAGCACGCCTTCAAACGGCTTGCTGACCTTGCTCATCTTGCCCGCGCGCCAAAAGTTGAAATCTACCGCCTCTTCGCCCGTGCCGTGCAGCAGCTTTTTGCGGAAGTCCTCGGGCAGATCCTTGAAAGGCGCTTCGAGGCTCACGTTGTAGTGCGAGGCGATGCCGCGCAGCAGACTCTTGTAGTAAACGATCATCCGCTTGCCGCCGCGTCGCCACGGGAGAATCGCGCCGTCGTCGAGCGACTTGTCCGGGATCGGCACCACGAGCGCCTCGTCGAAAACCATCTTCTGGCCGAGGCCGTGACAGACCGGACACGCGCCGCTCGGTGCGTTGAAGGAAAAATGCTTCGGCGTGAGCGTCTCGAAAGCTCTTGCCGGTGCCCGGACTGTAGTTCCGGTTTGAGTGCAGCACTTCGGTCCAGTTGGAAGTCGATGACGCATCGGGCGGCTGGTGCAGTAGGAGCAAACGACCTTCGCCCCACTTCAGCGCGGTCTCGACGGAATCGCTCAGGCGGACGCGAATTTTGTCGTCGATGACGAGCCGGTCCACGATTACGTCAATGTTGTGCTTCGCCTTCGGATCGAGTTTCACACTCGTGTTCGCCGCGAGTTCGACCAGTTCGCCGTCCACGCGAGCGCGCACGAAGCCCTCGCGAGCCAAGCGCTCCACCACGTCGCGGAACTCGCCCTTCTGATCCTGAATTACCGGCGCAAGCAACATCACGCGGGTCTTCGGCGGCAGCGCGAGGATCTTGTCCACGATGTCGCTCGTGGTCTGCGGGACGATGGGCACGCCGGTGTCCGGACAATGCGGCTGACCGACATTCGCGTAGAGCAGGCGCAAGTAATCGTAAATCTCCGTCGTGGTCGCGACCGTTGAGCGCGGGTTCATGCCTGAGCGGCTTTGCTCAATGGCGATGGACGGAGAGAGACCCTCGATGTAGTCCACGTCCGGCTTCTGCATCTGGTCGAGGAACTGCCGGGCGTAGGCGGAGAGGGACTCGACGTATTTGCGCTGGCCCTCGGCGTAGATGGTGTCGAAGGCGAGCGAGGATTTGCCCGAGCCGGAGAGGCCGGTGATGACCACCAGCTTGTCGCGCGGGATTTCGAGCGTGAGGTTCTTCAGATTGTGCTCACGCGCGCCGCCGATTCGGATGAATTCCTTTCCCATGATGTGCGAATCGTTCGCTTAGATAATCCCGGCACTTTAGTGGAGAGTTCGCACGAAGCAAAGGAGATGTCGTGTGAAGGCAAAACTTTGTCGGGAACAAATCCAGATTGACCCGAATAAGCAATACCCTAATCTTCGTCTCTACCAGCCAGTAAAACTGATAACAAAAACGAACCAGGTTTTATTATGGATAACAGAACAAACCAACCGGCCGGCGATTCTCGTCGGACGTTCATCAAGAAGACCGCTGCCGTCACGGCGGCCGTCACCGCCACGGGCATTCTCAAGACGCCCGTTTACGGACAAAACAAAGCTCCTTCCACGGGCCGCGTCATTGGTGCCAATGACCGTATCGCCGTCGCCGTTATCGGTGTCGGTGCCGGCATCGGCAAGAACCACCTCGAAGGCATCCATAAGAACGCCTCGCAGAACAACGTCGTCGTAGCCGCAGCGTGCGATCTCTTCAACAAGCGCCGCGATTGGGCGAAGGAAAAAGCCGGCCTGAAGGATTCCGATCTCTTCAGCGACTACCGCAAGCTGCTCGAACGCGGCGACATCGACGCCGTCGTCGTTGCCACCCACGATCCGTGGCACGCGCCGATCTCCATCGACGCGATGAATGCCGGCAAGCACGTCTATTGCGAAAAGCCGATGACTCGCTACCTGGACGAAGCGTTCAAGGTCCACGATGCGGTCAAGAAGACCGGCAAGTGCTTCACCGTCGGTTCCCAGGGAGCGTCTGCTGGTGCCTGGCACAAAGCCGCGCAGCTCATCACCGCAGGCAAGATTGGCCAGCTCGTCTGGGCCCAAGGCTTCTACTGCCGCAACAATCCGAAGGGCGAATGGAACTATGCCATCGAGAAGGAAAGCACCCCGGAAAACATCGACTGGAAAGCGTGGCTCGGCCCCGTGTCGAACCGCCCGTTCAGCGCGGACGCCTTCCACCGCTGGCGCAAGTATTACCCCTACTGCGGCGGTCTGCTGGGCGATCTCGTCCCGCACCGTTTGCATCCGCTCATGCTCGCGACCGGCAAGCCGGAATTTCCGACTCGCGTCACCAGCATCGGCACCCGCCATGTGCACACCGATCGCAAGACGCCCGGCACTCCCGAGCGTGATGTGCCCGAGCACGTTCAACTGTCGGCAGAGTTTCCGAACGGCATGTTGCTCACGGTCAGCAGCAGCACCGTCAACGCGAAGAGCGACGGTTTCCGCATCTACGGCCATCAGGCCACGCTCGAAATCGGGGACTCTGGCAACGTTCTCCAGATGATTCCGGAACGCGGTTTCGCCGACGAATACGAAGGGCTGACCGAAGTCGAACGCAAAGACCTGGGCATCGAACCGATCAAGGGGCTCCAGCACGAAGACATCCGAGTTCACGAGAAGAACTGGTTCGATTGCATCCGCTCCGGCAAAGCGCCGAACGCAAACATCGACCTCGCGGTGCGCGTGCAAACGGTCATCTCGCTCGCCGAAATCGCTGAACGACTCAAGATCACTGCGCTGTTCGACGAGAAGACCCGCAAGGTCACCACGGCGGACGGCAAGGAAGTGAAGCCGCTCACCTACGGTTCCGTTAAGGGACTTTCGTAAGTCGTCTCGACTCTGATTACACACAGGTTTCGCGAGCCAAAAGCCGCGAAACCTGTTTTTCTTTGCCCGCGTCCGACGAGCCGCCGCAACACTTGAGCAACACGTTTCCAGAACCCGTCACGCTGGCGCGTCACGCCATGGCCACGCGCTTTGAGATCGTGTTGCACGGAGAGAATCCCGTGGCGTTGCGCGCGGCCGGCGAGGAAGCGCTCGACGAGATCGACCGGCTCGAAGCGCAGCTCAGCCTGTATCGTCCCACCAGTGAGATTTCCCACGTGAACGCCCGCGCCGCGCGCGAGTCCGTGCGCGTTTCGCCACCGGTTTTCCGCCTGCTCGAACACGCCCGGCAGCTCGCGATCGAAACCGACGGTGCGTTCGACATCACCGTCGCACCGCTCGTCCGCTGCTGGGGCTTCATGGGCGGAACGGGCCAGATGCCGGACGCCAACGCCATCGAAGACGCGCGACGGCGAGTCGGCATGCAGCACGTGGAACTGGAGCCCAAGTCGTTCACGGTTCGATTCGCGCGCGACGGAATGATGATTGATCTGGGCGCCATCGGAAAAGGCTACGCGCTGGAACGCGCCGTGGAACTCCTGAACGACGCGGGCGTCCACAGCGCGCTCTTGCACGGCGGCACCAGCACCGTCCATGCGATCGGAACACAACCGGATGGTTCGCCGTGGACGATTGCCATTGAGAGGCCGCGATTAGATCCCGGCGATGACGCTCATCTGCTCGCGCAAGTTCCGTTGACGAACGAAGCCATGTCGGTGTCTGCGGTGTGGGGAAGATCCTTCGAAGCCGGCGGCAAGACTTATGGACATGTCATCGACGCCCGAACGGGCCACCCAACCGAAGCGGCGTTATTGTCGGCAATCGTGCTGCCCTCGGCGACTGAGACTGATGCACTCTCGACCGCGCTGCTGACGTTGGGAGTCGGAGGATTGCCGAAGATCGTTGGATTGCGACCCGGCGCGCGGGGATTGGTCGTGGACCGAAGCGGAAGTCAGCTGAAAATCGCGTCAGCGGGCATCGCCTGCGCTGCCCGTGACGACCGCAGGAGCTGAATTCGAAAGGACCTCCGTGGAGGATGTCCCCTGCTCCACCGGGAAACCGAACTTCGCGAGAATCACGTTTCCATTCACCTGAGTCTGGATGAACAGCTTCAGGAAACCGGTCTTCGGCACAATGAACCGAAATGGCACCTCCGGCCCGCTTCGCGCCAGTTCATGCGGCGGTTCACCGTGGGAGTGGACGTGAATCATCGTATTGCGATCGTCGAGGAACCCCACAATGTGTGCAAACGATCCCATCAGCGGTTCGAGTCCGAAGCACGGCTTGCCTTGTGGATCTGTGACCCGCAGACGCGCATTCACAGGCAGGCCAGCCACCACTTTCTTGCGGTCAAATCGCAGATCGAACTTCCAGCCGTAGATTGAATCTTGCATTTGAGTGACCTTGGAAATCGGCCTGGTCAGAACCGGACCTGTCCCGATCACCGCCTGCGGCGCCTCGTTCCTCCCCGTGGCCAGCGGCGTTACATCCAGCCACATCAGATAATTGCCTGTTCGCTTCGGAGTCATCACAAACACAAAATCACCCGGGCGTCCGGACGTGATCGGATGTTCGTGATGGTAATCCTCCAAGGCTGGATCGATGGCAAGCACGTGCAATCGTCGCGTGTGCATCTCGATGAGCTGCAGGGAACCGACACCCGCTCCTTTGCCATCGCGCAACCGCAGATCGACCTGCACCGTTTGATTTGAAACCAGCGCCGGGGAAATCGCCTTGACCGTCAATGTGGGACTCGCGGGCAGGAAAGCCTTGGGATTAATCTTGGCGATGCCGAGCTTCAGCGAGCCTGGCTGATACTTGGAGTACAGATCCTCCATCATCGTCCGCACTGTCGTCACCGATTGAGTGTAGACGGTGACGTTGGTCGTCGTCGCTGCATCGACCAGCGTCGAACGCATCTTGCCCAAGGCATCCTTCGTCTGACGCACCGCCTTCATTGTTTCCGAACCTTGCCTGACGCTCCCGCGATGGAGCAGAGCGAACTTGCTCAGGAAGACATTGACCCTCCCCGGCGCATAACTCCACGCCTCCGCCCTCGAGATCTCCTCCAATGCTTCCAGTTCCAAAACAGTTTGCTGCCAGAGATCCGGCAACTCGCCCCCGTCGGTGCCGCACCACGCCTCACCTAAAGGCACCGCCGCACGCAACGCCAGCGTTGTCGTCACGATCCAAACAGTCACGAAAGCACGGAACATATTCAGTCAAAGGCTGGCACTCGCACCGGAGACCGTCAAGGAACCCGCCAAGCGCCTACCATTCCTTCGGAGCCACCGGGGTTCCACTCAAGCCCGCGGATCGCCGGGTCGATGTCCTCCCCAGAATATGCGCATCGTCAAAGTCGTCTTCTTCGCGCTCGCTGGCCTTGTGGCCGGCGGCTTCCTGTTCAAAAGCGGTTACCGGGAATTCAGTGAAACCCGCCAACTTCAGCAAGAAGCGGCGACAATCGAGGCCAAGGTCGTGGACGAGCGCACTCGACATCGCGGCAAAGGTCGCACCCGTTACTACCTGACCGTCGAATTCCAAACGCCGACGCGAGCGCCAGTGGTCCAGGAAACTGAAGTCGACTACGACACCCATTCGCAAGGCGCGGCAACGGGGCACGTGTTGGTTCACTATCTTCCGACCAGCCCAAGCGTCCTCCGCGCCGGCCCGACCGTTTCCACTGAGTTTGGCAACATGCTGTTGGGAGCGTTCATCGTGGGCTGCGGCGGCGTCAGTCTGCTCTTCATCCGGCAGCCATCGAACCGCAAGGAACTCGCCGAAGACACCGTCAAGAATCTCGAATCACTCTGCGACACCGACCAGCGATACGTGACGGTGGATGGAAAGACCTTCACGGGCGTCGACCAGAACTTCTACGACACAGCGCAGCGCGAGTTCGAATCGCACGGCTTCGTGTTCCTCGAAGACATGGAGGTAATCGCAAGCAAACCAGTCAAGGGACTGACGCGAACGTTCGTGCGCTTGATGCTCAGTCCCGACCGCACCCGCGTCGCGAACATCTTCCACGTCAAACCCGGACTCCTGTTCAAAACCCTCGGCGCAAAAGACGCTCGCGTGATCGGCATCGATACCCAGATGTCGGACAATTCGTTCGTGTGCACCGATAGCGCGGAAACCTGCAACGCGCTCAACAGTCCACCCGACATCAACAGTTCTCACCTGCCCGCCTCATCCACCGTGGAGATGGTCCTCACCGCACACGCTCATCGCGTCGAAACCCACGCAGTATTCCGCGCCGGGGCCGCGCCGGTAAAAATGTACAACTCCGAAGACGTCCGTCGCTCAATGGAATTGCAGAACCGGATCAAAGCCGCATTCCGCCAGAAAGTGGGACTCAGCAAGGAGGAACTCGAACGTCTCGCCGGCACCAGAAACAATCCGGTGGTAAACGACCTCCACGCGGATCTCGAGCGTCACCGCGACCAGTCCCGCCGCGACGCCGCCTGACCGGATGCTCATCCTCACCGAAAACAATACACCCCAAGCGTCCAGCTTGGGGTGTTGCCTTTTATCGAAAGCCCTCGTTCGCGAACCTAAATGCCGAGGTTCGAAAGCGTCGTGCAAATCGAGTTCACCGCCTGAACCAGTTTCGGATGCGATTCCTCAAAGCCCTCGACGGAACGCGACAGGCCCTTCAACGAAAGCTCCATCAGTTCCGGATTGCGCTCCTCACGCGTCGCTTCATGTGCCGACACCGCCGTGAAGCCGGCGATGCTTTGAGCCTTCTCCGCATCGCTCTCCGAAAGATCTGATACCTTAACTTCCAGCGTGGCCAGAAGCTTAAGAGCTCCGCCCGGCTTTCGTCACTCAACGCCTCGGAACCTCGAAGTCGTTCCTCAATCTTTCCAATCGTGTCTCGAATCATATCGGAACCTGTTGGTTGAAGTTATTCTGAACAGCTGTTTCCGGCATTCGCGAAATCAGACAACGCGAGCCTCGCCGGCGCCCTTCACCACCTCCCCAATGAACCACGCCTTTTGCTTTTGTGCGCGCACGAACTTCATCACGGCGTCGGCCTTGTCCTGCGCCACGATCACCGTCATGCCGATGCCCATGTTGAACACCTGATACAATTCCTCGTCCGGCACACCGCCCTTCGCCTCGATCATCTTGAAGATCGGCAGCATGTCCCACGAGCCCTTGCGAATCACAACGTCGCACTTCTTCGGCAGCACGCGCGGGATGTTGTCCACAAACCCGCCGCCAGTGATATGCGCGAGTCCCTTGATCGCACGAGGCTGCCCGTCGCGGTTGAACTTCTTCAACAACGCCTGCACGAGCATTCCGTAGCTGACGTGGACCTTGAGCATCTCGTCTCCGATCGTATTACCCAGCTCAGCGACGCGCGTCTTGGGTTTCAATTTCAGATCTTCGAAGAAAATCTTTCGGGCCAGGGAGTAACCGTTCGTGTGAAGGCCGCTGGCCTCCAGACCAATCACGACATCGCCGGGCCGTATGGTCTTTCCATCGAGCATTCGTGGTTTGTCGACCACCCCGACGATCGTTCCGCTCACATCGTATTCGCCGGCCTGATAAAAGCCCGGCATCTGCGCCGTCTCGCCGCCGATGAGCGAGCAACGATTCGCCGCGCAACCGCGCGCGAAGCCCTTGATGATCTCGGTGAAAACGTGCGGCTCCAGCTTTCCCGTGCCGAGGTAGTCGAGGAAGAACAACGGCTCCGCGCCGAGCACCGCAATGTCGTTCACGCAGTGGTTCACCAGATCCTCGCCGATGGTGTCGTGACGGTCCATCGCGAAGGCGATCTTCAACTTCGTGCCCACACCATCAACGCTCGAGACAAGCACCGGCTGCTTGAACTGCCGCGTGTTCAGCGCGAACAAACCTCCAAATCCACCCACCTTGCCCATCACTTCGCGACGATGGGTGGAGGCAAGCAATTGCGGTAAGGTGGCCTTGACCTTGTTACCCAAATCGATGTCCACACCAGCGCGCGCGTAAGCTTTCTGTTTCATGAGGGGTGAGAGTAAACCGCCAAGCCGTCAAACACGCCAAGCGGAATCTTCGGAGGATGTTCTGGGAGAAAAAAAAGAGATTCGGGCAACAGACGCCAAGGAGGTGGGGGTGGAGAACCCCGCTGAAGAAACGTTCTGCTACCCGAATCGAGTCCGTTGTAAAATATCGGCGCTTGGCTTGTCAAGCGATGTTCCGGAATTTCTTGGCGACTTCTTTAAAAACTTCACCCTCGCTCGCCGAAGGGACAATCCTATTTTGTCGACCTCATCGCCAAAACCGCGCCGCCCGTGATTCCCGCGTCATCTCCCAGGCGCGTCGCCATGATCTCGATGCCCTTCGTGGTGCCCGGCAAGGCGTGGGCTTTAGCGACCTTTTCAATGACCGGCAACATTTCGTGCTCCAATTGCTCGATAATCCCTCCGCCCAGCACAATCACCTCTGGATTGAAGAGGTTGATCAGATTTCCCACCGCGATTCCCGTGTACTCCGCGGCTTGCTCGATCACCTTCTCCACGAAGCGATCGCCACGACGCAGCGCCTTGCGGATGTCGCCGCTCCGCATATCCGCCAGATCCTTGCCCAGCATGTCCACGAGCAACGTCTCCTGACCTTTCTTCACTGCGGACTGAATCGTACGGAAAATCGCCCTCCGGCTCGCCAGGGCTTCGAAGCAACCGCGATTGCCGCAACCACACTCAGGACCGTCGATATCGATCACCATGTGGCCCACCTCGCCAGCGGATCCGTTGAAGCCCGTGTAGAGCTTGCCGTCGATGATGATCCCGGCGCCAACGCCGGTGCCGAGAAATATTCCGATGAGGTGTTTGACCTTCCCTTTCAATTCCGCGTCGAAGACACCCATCGTATGGAGCTTGCAGTCGTTCTCGAGAAAGACCGGAACCTCCAGTTCCTTTTCCAACGCCTTCTTTAGAGGAACGTCCTTCCAGCTCAAGTTGGGCGCGAAGATTACCCTGCCCTCCTCGGTGTTGACCGCACCCGGCGCTCCGATGCCAATGCCGCGAATCTCCTTCAACGTAAGATCGCTCTCGTCCACCACGTCGCGTACGCAACGCGCCACCCTTTCAATGACTCCCTCCGGTCCGCGCTCGGGCTTGGTGCTGATCTTGATGCGTGCGAGGCACTCGTACTTCGCATCGAAAACGCCTGCCAGGATTTTGGTTCCGCCCAAATCCACCCCTACCAGGTGGGTTGCCTTGCCATTCTCAGCCATGATATTTGCCTGCTGAATTAATCCAATTATCCGACCCGAAGCCGCCGTCCGGCTCATCATTCGGCATCCACGCCGTTTCAAATCGAACTCTCCTCCCCGCTGCTACTTCTTCGCCAACACCTGCTCCGTCTTCTGCTGCAGCTCCGCGTTGATTTCGTCCGGAGACCGATCCCCGTCAATGATTCCAAAGCCGTAACTAAGCTGCAGCTTCTCGAACTGCGCTGCCATCAGGCTCTGGTAACGGATGAAACTATCGAACATGTCGCGGGACAACCCGAGATCCATGCCGCTCTCCCAATAATCGAGCGCAAAGTCCTTCGCAAAATTTCGCTGCACAAGAATCTCCGGCGATACCTTCAGATAAAATACCGCGTCGGGCACCAGCGCGATTCCGTACAAGTTCTCCAGCCACTTCGCATCCATCCCACGCACCAGGTCGCGCGCCATCAACGTGTAGATGTAACGGTCCGCCAGCACGATGAACCCCGCCTTCAACGCCGGTAGAATCGAGTTCTCAATCTGGTCCGCGAAATCCGTCGCGTAAAACAGGCTCAGCGTCGTGCGGCTCAGAATGTTTCCCTTTTTCGCCTGGTCCAGTTCCTCGCTCACCAGCGTCGAACGCTTCAATCCCACCTGAACCGTCGCGTGACCGGCGCCTTCCAGCCAGCGCATGAGCATTTCGATCTGTGTTGAGCGACCCGAGCCATCCGCGCCTTCCACCACGATCAATCGTCCCGCCAGCTTTTTGAGATCCACATTCGGCAGGCCATGCCCGTAAAAGCGGCGCGCTGTGCGCTGCGGGATGACGATTGGCCCGCTGGCTCGACGGGCGGTGTTCTTCGTGCGTTTTTCCATCGCTTGAAATCAGTGGGTGGTGGGCACCGGCTTGGACGAACGCCCCGTCGCGCTCAGCACCGCGTGGCTGGTCTCCGTGCTGAACGCCGACAAATCAATCTTCGACGCGATCAATTCGCGCACGACACTCTGCTGTGCTTCGATCGGCTGGTTCGCATCCATCACGAGAAAGTTGAACTCCGTGCTCATCGCAAGGTACTGCTCCAGAATCCGGCCCTGAAAAATGCGGAAGCTTTCGTAGGGATCATTCGACAACCGCAAGTCCATCCCGGCCTCGAAGTATTTCAGCTGCGGACGCCCGTCGAGGATGCGGTTCAGCGACACCTCCAAGTCCGCCTTGAAGAAGAACGTGAGATCCGGCAACGCCGCGAAGTTGTAAATGCCGCGCACCCATTCCGGCGGACAACCGCGCACGGTATCCCGCGCAAACGCCGTGTAGATGTAGCGATCGCACAACACCAGATACCCGGCGCGCATCAGCGGGACCAGCTGTCGCTCGTAGCGATCCGCAAAATCCGTCGCGTGAATCAGGCTGAAGGTGGTGGGACTGAGCAGCTCGCGTTTCTTTCCCTTGCTGGTGGCGGATTTGACCAGATCGGAGGAATTCCATTCGCTGAAGAACACCTTCAGCCCCTGCAACTCCAGCCATCGTTTGAAGAGATAGATCTGGGTCGACTTGCCGGAGCCATCCAAGCCTTCCACCGCGATCAATCGACCGGGAAATCCAAGTTCCGCAAAGGTCTTCGTCATTGCTGCGAGGAAACTACGGCGAAGCCGCCGGAAGACAATAATTTTATAATTACACTTCCCCGGACAACCGCAGATCCCTCACGACACGGACGCGTAAGAAACGAGGCGTCTCCCCTTAGCGACCACTGCGCCCTTCGCGTGAGGCAACCTGTTCCTCTCACTCAGTGCCCTTCCGCCTTCTCCTTCTCCACGTGCAAGCCGCGAAGCTTCTCCCACAGCAACTGCATCCGGCGCGGGTTCGCTGCATCGCCAAAATCCGCCTCACGCCGATTCGCATCCGCCGCAGCCGCCCCGGCCGCGAGCGCCTCCAGCAACGTCTCCAATTCGCCCGCGCCGATCGATACGGCAAGTCGATCCTCCTGCTCCAGCCGCGCTGCCTTTCGAGCGAACTCGAGGAACACCGCGCACGGCTCCAGACACGGCACCACGCTCGGCGTCGACGCCGCATCCGGCTCCAGCCCCGCCACCGTCCACAGCCGACGCTTCAGGCAAAACCGCGCATCGCAACACGCGCGAATCACCGACGCCGCCTGCGCGTCATTCAGCATCGCTGTGATGCGATACATCCCCGTCTGCCGACCCGTGAATTCCCGGTAATGCGTCGCTCCGGGATTCTCTCCCAGCGCCGCAAACCAATCCGCGAGTCCGCCCGGATACAAATGGTTCAAGGCGGCTTCCAGCGAATGCGCGTCCATCGCCTTCGCCCTCCAGCCCCGGCGCAACGTCGGTGCCGATTTCAGCGGACGAAATGCGCCCGTCTCCGTCGTCAACGCCAGCTCGCGCAACGCCTCCACCGCCACCAGGCGGAGCGCCTCAGCCGCCGCTGCAGCATCGTCCGTGTGACACAGTTCAAAACCGCCGCCACTCCGCCGCACCAGCACCTGGGCAAATAGAAACTCATCGCCCAACTGGGCGACGAAGGCGGCGAGCGCTGGATGAGCCGGTCTGGTCATGGCCTTCGAAACTAGAATGCGACTTCGCAGAAGCAAATGATTTTAGTTGTCGCCTCCCGGAGCGCAGGGCATTACCGGCCAATGCAATATTTGTTCGCGGCGTTGATCGGGCTTGTGGGGGGCGTCACCAGCGGATTGTTCGGGGTCGGCGGCGGCATCGTCATGGTGCCCGCAATGGTTTACCTGATGCAGACCAACATCAAAACCGCCATCGGCACCTCGCTCGTCGTCATCATTCCCACCGCGCTCACCGGCGCCTACAAGCACCAGCAACTCGGCAACATCGACTGGAAAGTCGCCGCCTCCCTTGTCCCGCTCGCCATTATCGGTGGCTTCGTCGGCGCCGCGCTCACCAAGCACCTTCCCGCCGACGTGCTGAAAAAATGTTTCGGCGGCTTCATGATCCTCGCCGGCTGCCGCCTGCTGTTCTTCAAGTAACCAGCCGCCTCATCCCGCTTCGCCGCGCAGCTTCGCTTCGGCGAGATGGATGAGATCGTGGTTGGCCAGGGCGGTGGGCTGAAGTCGCAGCGCCTTCTTTGCAGCGCGCAGAGTGATCTCCCATTTTTCCAGTTGTGCCGCGCACAGCGCCATGCCGTTCCACGCTCCGAAATGGTTCGGTTTGAGGCGCACCACTTCTTCACAAACGCGCAAGCTGCCGCGAGCGTTGCCGAGCAGGTAGAGCACGGTGGCTTGCTTGTTATGCGCTTCTGCCCATTCGGGATATTTCACCGCGAGCTTGCCGAAGATCGTCAACGCATCCTCCAGCTGACCGCCGTTCATGCAGGCGACACCTTTGTCCATCACGCGACGCGCCTCCGGACCCTGCTCGTTCAGCCAGCATTCCCAAAGTCCGGCGGTGGCGAGCTGCGCGGCGATCAAGTTTTCCGAGGAAAGACATTCCACGAGGACACCTTCCGCGCGCAGCTCCACGAGCCGATGCAACGCCACCTCGCGTTCCATGGGCAATCCGCCAAGCAGGTCGCGCTTCAGTTGCGCGAGTTGCGCCGACGATGATCCATCGTCATCCGCAGCGGGCGACAAGTCATCGTTCAATCGCAGGGCCATACGCCACTATATCGGTGTTCGGGTTCTCGTCTCAATGTTCCCGCTACGACGGTGTCCATAGCCGGGGCGCGTCTGGCGCGGCGCCGACTCGACGGGCTTTGAGGGTAACGAACGGCGGGACGAATGCGCTGCGGTGTTTGAAGGTTCCCGGTTCCGCCGCAGGATCGCCGTGCCGCGGCTCGACGAGATCCTCCAGGACAAATCCGCTCCGACACAGGCCACCGATCAATTCCTGCCAGCGATGCAGGAACTCGACCGTTCCCGCCTCGCGATGGAGGCAACCGGCAATGACCTCGGGCAATGGACCGGTCGATAATATGGCTCCGTCAATGTGTAGCCGCGCGCGGAACCTGTCACCTCCGCCTGCAACGTCGCAGGTTGTTTGTGCTGACTGATGTAGAGACCGCCATTTGCCGTGACACGTGCGACTTCGCGATACACGGCGAGAATGTCTGGAACGTAGCAAGTGCTAACAGGTTGAATCACCACGTCGAACTCGGCGTTGGCAAGCGTCGACAAGTTATCCATCGACGCTTCGACGACGCGGATGGAAACGCCCCGGTCCTTCGCCATCTTGCGATCGAGATCCAGCATGGCGGGACTGAGGTCCACCACAGTGACACTCGCTCCGGCCGCCGCGAAGAGCGCGCTGTGCTTGCCTCCGCCGGCCGCGAGACACAGGACGCGTTTACCGCGCACGTTTCCGTCCAGCCAGCCGCAGTCATCGATCACGGCCATGGGATCGCGGAAGTCGGAATCGCGAGCCGTCTCGGTGTGGGACTGCCCGCGGCGGACGCGTTCATCCCAGGCGCGGCGATTCTGGTCGAGCACTGGATTCATGGTGGGGTTGTATCTCCGAAGGGCCACGAAGAAAAGACTCTGACGGCGGCAAGACCATCCCGAGAGTCAGCCTGATACGCAATTGTAACAGGGCGGGAGCCGGCAAAGGCTTGTGCAAATCCGCGTCGGCGAAGCATTCTATCGTGAAGCATTGTTGCACCACTCCTAGAAATGCCACCCGGTATGAGCACTCAAAAATCAAAAGACGACAGCCTTCACCTTCACAAGTTCGCCACGGAAGCTCCCGCCAGCGGCGAAGGACTTCACGACATGGGCCAGACGGAGTTCATCAAGCGAACCGCAGCCGAGACGGTGCAGGAAGATGCGTCTCTCGCCGCCCAGCACACTGCGGAGTTTGGTCTGCCCCTCAAGGAAATGCTCGGCGTAATCGCCTATTGCTATGTCAAAGGCGTCTTCAATTCCACGGACATCGCGGCGTTGCTGAAGAGTGATCCGGCTCTCCGCGCAAAGTTTGGCCGCGATCTGCCGGACGGGAATACGGTCCGCCGTTTTCGCCGGAAGTTTGCCGGGGAGATTGAAGATGTCCTTGAGGATGTATTCCGCATGTTCCCGAAAGGAGCGGATGCGGGCGCCATCAAGACCGAGTTCGTGCATCGCCAGGCTGCCGACCTGCTTCATGACGTCGCGTGGACGGACAGCGGAGCGGCAGGGTTACCCCCTCGGCCTCCCTCTGCTTCCTGAATTCGAGATCGCTTCGACAACCGATCGACGCCGACGCTCTTCCCACTGCGATTTGTCCAGCGTGGGCAAAACGGTACACTCATCGCGAACGCCGCGCATGGCATTGATGAATGTTTTGTTTCAATTGACGCTGCGAATCAGCGTTTGCCGCGCGAGTCATCCAACTTTCTGGGCAGCCTCTGCCTGAATGGCACAACGTTTGCAACCTGCCATCTCACAACCAAAAACAAATCGTAACTGGTGACTGGTAGAGGTGGAAACTCCTCGTCCCCTTGCGTTGGCGATTGCCCGCAAGCGCCCGTGATCACCCAGTTGAACACAGACCGAACCTTGAACTCAAAAGCGCCCGCGGCCCAGCCTTCGCCCGTCCTCGAATACCTCCAGCAATTGCACACGGAATTCGCGCCCGTCAAAGACGGCAAGGTGGCCACCTACATTCCGGAGCTGGCCAAGGCCAACCCCGACTGGTTCGGCATCTCCCTCGTCACGACCAACGGAACCTCCTACGAAGTCGGCGACTCACGGCAACAGTTCACAATCCAATCGATCTCCAAACCGTTCGTCTACGGACTGGCGCTCGAAGATCACGGACGTCCCCATGTCATCAGCAAAGTCGGCATGGAACCAACCGGCGATGCCTTCAACTCCATCAGTCTCGAGCCCGGCACCGGGCGTCCGCGCAATCCGATGATCAACGCGGGCGCCATCGCCACCAGTTCGTTGGTCGTCGGCAAAACGGCGCAAGGTCGGTTGCGTCGCGTGGTGGAAATGATGAGCCGCTACGCCGGACGCGATCTCAGCCTGGACAACGAAGTCTACCGGTCCGAAAGCGAAACAGGACATCGCAACCGCGCGATCGGTCACATGCTGCGGAACTTCGACATCCTCACGACGGATCCAATTCCGTCGGTCGAACTTTACTTCAAGCAATGCTCCGTCTCCGTCACCGCGCACGATCTGGCGGTGATGGCGGCCACGCTGGCGAATCGCGGCGTGAATCCGATCACCAAGCAGCAGGCCATCCGCGGCGAATACGTCGAGAGCGTGCTCAGCGTGATGGGTTCGTGCGGCATGTATGACTACGCCGGCGAATGGATCTACACCATCGGCATGCCGGCCAAGAGCGGAGTCGCGGGCGGCATCATCGCCGTGCTGCCCGGCCAGCTCGGAGTCGCCGTCTTCTCGCCGCCGCTCGATGCCCGCGGCAACAGCGTGCGCGGCATCAAGGTCTGCGACGCGCTCTCGCGCCATTGCGACCTGCACATCCTGAACCGCCCCAATCCAGGCGAGACCGCGATTCGCCTCAAATGCACCGGCGCCGAGCTCAGTTCCAACCGCATTCGCACGCCGGAGGAAAGCCAGGTGCTGCATCAAGGCGGCAGTCGGATTCACCTATACCAGCTTCAGGGCAATCTCCATTTCGCGACGGCGGAAACGATCGTCCACGACGTGATGTCGAATCTCGACGGCATTCAGCATCTGATTCTCGATTTCAAGAAAGTGCTGACCGTGAACGAAAGCGCCTGCCGGTTGCTGCATGAGGTGCTGCTTAAGTTCGCCGCGCTGGATCGGATCATCCTTTTCACCCACGCGGATCACCTGCCGCTGCTCCGGCGCTACATGAAGGTGAAGCTCGGAACGCGTTACTCTGAATTGTTCCGGTCCGTTCCGGAGAATGATCTCGCCCTCGAATGGAGCGAGAATCGCATCATCGAATCATCCCTGCCAACCCGGAAGGATGACCGCCCCGTGACGCGCGGCCACTACGAGCTCTTCAAGAACTTCTCGGCGAATGACCTCATCGCGATCGCTCCCCTGCTCCAGCGACGGACCTATCAGCAGGGCGAGACGATCATCAACGCAGGCGATGACGCAGATGAACTCTACTTTCTCGCGCGCGGCGGCGTAAGCGTGTTCGTGCCCCTCGAAGGCGGCGGCCGGAAACGCCTTGCCACCTTCACACGCGGCATGGTTTTTGGCGAAATGGCTGTCATTGACCGCGCGCCACGTTCCGCCATGATCGTCGCCGACACGGAAGTCACCTGCGATGTGCTGAGCACGGCCAATTTTGACGGGCTGGGCACCACGCATCCGGAGCTGAAGATCAAGCTATTGGAAAACCTTTGCCTGGTCTTGTGCCGGCGGTTGCGGATGGTAAACCGAAAGCTGTCGGTGTTCGACTGACACCCGGCCCGCCGTTTCGCCAGGCCGGTTCCGCAGAAATAGAGTCGTCAAGGAGGACGCTCAAAACGCCTGAAATTGTCCCGTTCGGGGCAGTTTCGGATTGTATTGAAGCGCGAGTTTGGTCACGCTGTCGTGTCCGAAGCATTTCGCTCTTCCACCGAAATAATGCCGTTCTGAAACGACTTTGGACGACCCCGTTTGCGCCATGAAGTACGACGTATCGCACCGCAAGAGTTGGTTTGAGATTCTGACTCTGTGCCTCGCCAGCTGGCTGGCGGCATCCCACCACGCCGGCGCCGCGAGCGCCACCCTCTGGCAGGCACGAAATGGGTCCGTGAACGCACCCGTCCGTCCCGTCGAGTGGGCCAAGGGAAATTCCGGCCCCGCCAATTCCCACTATGTCGAGGGTTACTCCGTCCCCTACCGGATGGTCATCGCCGGGCTGACCAATGGTCCGCACACCCTCGTCATCGAGTGGGACACGTTGCACAAAGGCAAACACGCCTTCGACTACATCACGCACTATCAACGACTGGAGCCGCACGACTTGATCGGCAACCACACGGCTGGGGAGATCGTGAATCCGCTCGGCGGACTCGCCGAGACTTTTGGTGAACCAACAACCTTTCCCATTCCCGCACCGTCACCAGCTTCCGGCTCAGCCGCCGGCCAGCCCACCGCCAGTTTCGAAAGCCTCCCGGCGAACGAACGCTTGATGACGATCTGGAACGGTTCCATCACTGGCATCAGCTATCTGTCGGAGGACCTGGTCAATGGCGAAGTGGGAACCACCCGCCTACAAATCAATTTCGTCGCCACGAACGAGAACGTCGTCATCGCGTGGGGCGGGCACATCGCTTCTAAACTCGACTGGGGCTCCGGCAATTCCGCCGTCGACATCTGGGGCGCGCCGTATCACATGCGCAAGATTTCGCTCAACGGAACAGGCGGCAATCAGGACCGCTCCGTGCAGGCGCTCGCCATTAAGTCCCCGCCGATCGTCGCCCTCAGCGGCGCGACGACCGTTTGTGCGCGCGGAACGAACATCTTCCACCTCACGACCGACACCAAGGACGACACCGCAACATTCGCGTGGACCATTGGCGAGAATTCGGCCGGCGCGCGAATCGTCGGCGCCACGAACGAAACCTCCGTCGCGATCGTTGCCGAATCCGCCGGAACATTTTCCCTGCACGCCACGGTGTTCTCCAACGGTTCCAAAGGAACCGCCTCGGCTACAGTGATCGTCACCCCAGCCACGACCATTTCCTCGCTCGCGGACTTGAGCGCCTGCCCGAACACCGCCGTCGATTTTTCTATCACCACGGAAGGCACCGCGCCCTTCCGCTACCAGTGGAGCAAGGACGGAGTCGTTCTCGCGGATGCGACCAACAGCTCGCTCGCCCTGCCATCTGTCACCGCAAGCGATGCCGGCGTCTACTGCGTCGAAGTCATCGGTGAATGCGGATCGGCGACCACATGCTCGACGTTGACGATCGAGCCGCCGCTGATTCTCACCGGTCCGGCGGATGCGACGGTGGAATGCTACGGCGACGTTCCTGCGCCCGACATTAATCTCGTCCAAGCGGCGAGCAGTTCCGGCCCCGCAACGATCCTTCACCTTGGCGACTGGCCGCAGACAAACGGAGGGATCGTGACGATCGCGCGCATCTACGAAGCAGTCGATTCGTGCGCCAGCCCTGTGCAGTGGCTCCAGCAAATCATCGTCGCCGACACCATGGCCCCGACCATCGTTTGCCCAGCTGATCTCGCCGTCGTGGAGGACGCGCCGGCGTCTGGCGTTGCGTCCGTGTCATTTTCCACCCCGGCTGGCTCTGACAATTGCGATGCCAGCCCCGCCGTCAGCTGCGAACCCGCCTCCGGCGCCGCCTTCCCGGTGGGCGAAACGATCGTGCTCTGCACCGTCATCGATGCCTCGGCGAACACCAACGCCTGTTCGTTCCGCGTCCACGTCGTTCCACAACGCATCGTCGCGAACAGCACGGGCGATTCCGGTCCGGGAACCCTTCGTCAGGCGATGCTCGACGCCAACTCAGCGCCAGGCTCGAACGTCATCGCGTTCGCGTTCACGGGTGGCGCTCCGTACGTGATCCATCTGCAATCGCCGCTACCTCCCATCACCGATCCCCTCACCATTGATGGCTGGTCCCAAATCGAGTTCCGCGGACAACCGGTCATCGAACTCGACGGCACGAACGTCATCTCCGCTGCCGGAGAAGCTCCATTGGTCGAGGGTCTTCATCTCACCTCGTTCAACAGCGAAGTGCGCGGCCTGACCCTGAACGGATTCGACGTCGGCATCGTCATCTCCGGAGGCGGCGGGAACATCATTCAAGGCAACTTCATCGGCACCGACAGCTTAGGCGCCACGGCCATCAGCAACCGCAGCGATGGCATCCGCATTCACTCGGCCGGGAATCTCGTGGGTGGCGAAACCGCCGCCGCTCGGAACGTCATCTCCGGAAACGGCGGCTTCGGCGTGGTCATCGACGGCAGCAACGCCGTCAGCAACGTCATCGCCGGCAATCTCATCGGCATCGCGGATCAAACCCTCGCGCCGCTCGGCAACGCGCTCGGTGGCGTTGCGCTCCGCAACGGCGCGGCGAACAACCTGATCGGCACCGGCAACATCATCGCGTTCAACGGCGGCAACGGCGTGCTGCTTGAAGCGACGGCCGGGACGGGAAACGCCATTCGCGGCAACAGCATTTACTCCAACGGCGCGCTGGGAATCGATCTCGGCGGCGACGGTGACACGCCGAACGACGACGACGATTCGGATACCGGCCCGAACGAATTCCAAAACGCACCCGTCCTTGCGTTCGCTCAAATCGCGGGTGAAACGACCGTCGTCGCCGGAACCGTGAGAGGCCATCCGAACGCGACTTACCAGATCGATTTCTACCTCGGCGCCACCAATGCCTCCGGCGGATTTGGCGGCGGCGAAACCTATCTCGGTTTGACCACGGTCACGGCGGATACCAATGGTCTCGCCACGTTCAACGCGACGCTGGCCGTAGCGGTTCCAGTCGAACGACTCATCACCGCGACGGCGACGGACGCGGACAACAACACTTCCGAATTCTCGCTCCCGGCCCAGGTTTTCGGCGCACCCATCATCGTCGAGCAACCCATCGGCGGCCCCATCAACCCCGGCGAGTCGTTCACGCTCTGCGTTTCCGCGACCGGCAGCAATCCGCTGACGTATCAATGGCGGTTGAACGGCGCGAACATTCCCGACGCTACGAACTCATGCTTCACGGTGGAGAACGCGCAACTCACCGACGGCGGCAGCTACACCGTCGTGGTGGCCAATGACCTCGGCGTGGCCACGAGCGAACCGGCCGTGCTGCGATTGATTCTTCCTCCCGTCGCCGTCGCGGATAACTTCGCTGATCGCGTCCCGCTGCCGGGCACGAACGGCCTTGTAGCATGGAACAACAATCACGCCACGCTGGAACCCGGCGAACCGAACCACGCCGGCAAGCCGGGCGGCCGGTCGATCTGGTATTCGTGGACGGCGCCCACCACCGGCATCGCCACCTTCAGCGCCATTGGCAGCGCGTTCGACACCCTGCTCGCCGTTTACACCGGCAACTCGGTCAGCAACCTCACGCTCATCGAGAGTGATGAAGATCGTGGCGGCTTCTTCACCAGTATCCTGCGCTTCAACGCCATTGCGGGCACCGAGTATCAAATCGCGATCGACGGCTTCGGCGGCGCGTCAGGTGAATTCGTCTTCGGCTGGCAGTTTGAGCCGACGCTGGATCTGCTGCCCGTCATCGCCAAGCCGCCCGTGAGCGAAACTGTTCTCGCCGGCGACACCGTCACCTTCTCCGTCAATGCCGTGCCCGGTTGCGCCGACGACGAAAAGGGCTGCGAAGAGGATGACAAAGACGACAAGAAGAAGACTCGCATCACCTACCAATGGTTCTTCAACGGCGAACCCATCCCCGGCGCCACTCGCACGACCTTGACCATCACGAACGTGCAGGAAGTAAACGTCGGCACCTACACCGTGCGCATCACGACCGGAAAGCAGACGATCGAAACTCAACCGGTCAGTCTCCAACTCAACGAATCCGGTCCCGGCCTGCAACGTGTGCAGGCGAAGGACAAGTTCCTCGACGCCGCCACTTCCACTCCGCTCAGCCTGGGCACGCCGCAATCGCGAGTTCGCGCCGCGGGAGCACCGGACGACATCGCAATCGCCGCCGCAGCGATAGTTCGCAGCTATACCAGCACGCAAGTTTTCAGCAGCGCCGGCGGCACCACGTCCGCGGATGAACGTCTGCTCTGCTTCGGCGTCGGTGGCGCGTCTGAATGGTTCGCGGTGGTCACCGAGGAGGACGGAAGGCTTTACGTGAATACCGACGGCAGTTCCTACGACACCGTCATGGCCGTCTACACCTACGCGCCGACCAACGCCGGTCTCGCGCTGCTCGGTTGCGACAACAACAGCGGCAAAGACGGCAGGGACAGCGCCGTGAGCATTCCCGTCAGTGCCGGCCAGACGAACTTCATCGTCATTGACGGGTTCAACGGCGCCTCCGGCGTCGCCCGCCTCCAATGCACGCTGGTGACTCCCGGGAAACTCACCCCGGTCGGCATCACGGCGCAGAAGACGTTCCGCCTGCGCTTGACCGGTCAACCCGCCATGCGTTTCACGCTCCAAGGATCGACCAACTTCGTGAACTGGACCTCCCTCACCACCAACACGTCTTCGAGCGGATTGTTCGAGTTCACCGACCCGCGCTCCACAAACGGACCGTTCCGTTTCTACCGAGCGCTGATGCTGCCGTAGTCCTCAAATTTCCTATCGAGACTCGTTGCCGGCCATCGGCTGCCGGTTCACTTTTCGCGCATGATGGTGTGCGTAGCCCAGTCGTCGGCCAGCGTCATTCCCTTCAGCTCTTCCAGCTTCGCGAGGTAGAAGCGGGACGGTCCGTCACCCGGCCTCAGCTCCAGCGTTCGCTGGAAGCCCTTCTCCGCGGCATCGAGCTTTCGCCCATGATAATCCTCCAGCGCGTGGGCGAAGGCCTCACGCCAGGGACGCGTCGCCTCGGCCTCCTCCGGCCAGCCCACCAATTCAAAAACTCCGATCGGTTTGCCGAATCCCTTCAACTGAAACAGACCGAGCGGCCGCGTCACCAGTCGATCACCAATCAGTTCCCGGGTCGACTGGCTGATCACGGCATCCGTGCCCAGCACCTTGTTCAAGCCTTCGAGACGCGACCCGAGATTCACGCTCTCACCGAGCGCGGTGTAATCCACGCGTTCCGCACTCCCGAAGTTTCCCACGCGCGCCGACGCCGTGTGAATGCCGATCCGCGTGCGGAGCGGCTTTCCATCCACTGACTGCGCCTTTTGATCACGAAACCGCAGCGCCGCCGCACACGCGCGCCACGGATGATCCGCCTGCGGATCCGGCGCGTTCCAGAACGCAAAAATCGCGTCACCGATGTATTTCGCGATGGTGCCCTCGGTCGGATGAATGCACCGCGAAACCGCCGTCTCAAAGTAATTGTTCATCAACTTCGCCAGCGCATCGGAGTCGATGTTTCGCGACAGCTCGGTGAAATCCGCAATGTCGGAGAAGAAGATGCTGATGGTCTGCTCCACCGCGCCCGGTTTGAGCAGCTCCGGATTGCCCGCAAATTTCCGGACCAGCGTGGGCGGTAGGAACCGCGTCAGCGTGTGTTCATACAAGCGCTGCTGGACGTAAAACTGGACGGAGTTGAACAGGATGGACCACGCCAGCGCGACGACGACTTGCACGAGAATGATCAACCATGGAAACCAGATGAGCTTCTGGTTGAACAAAACCTGAAAGCCCGCGACCACGACGACGAGTCCGCCCAATCCCACCACCGTCGCCATGACCGGACGCAATCTCACGAGGCCGAACCCGAAGGCCAATCCCAAAGCCGCAATCAGCACACGCTCCGTCTGCTGTGACCAGCGGGAAAGCCAGTCACCGCGAAGGAGATTGAGAAACATGGTCGCCTGAATCTCAACTCCGGCGACGAAGATCGCTCCGCGCTCTTTCACCATCGAGTTCGACATCCAGTAGGAGAACGGATGCGCGTATTCGTCCTTCCGCTCTCCGGCAAACTTCGTGAACAAACGCGCGCCAATGAAGACCACCTTGTCGCGAAAGAAACTGTCCTCCACAGCCGTCGCGCTCAGCGCATCCGAGTATCCAACGGATGGCAGGTAGTGCGGAGGGCCGTAGTAATTCACCCAGCGATTACCACGCCCGGACTTCGACAGCTGTTCGAAATCCGAAGTTCCGCTGACGAAAGAAGCAGCAGTTCCGCTCAAGCTGGGAATGCCCAAATCGTCGTCCCACGCATTCAGCTCGCGCACCACCAAATCCGAATCTGCCAGCACCTCCACAGACCCTGCGCCAGCCGCGTTGGTGTAAAACAGTTCAATCGGAGGAATGCCCTGACGATCGTTGCGGCCGAACCGGACGAGATCGATTCCCAGGATGACGCGCCCGCTGTCCTTGATCGCCTGCGCCATCTCGACATCCGCGAGCGGATTTCGCGCATCGGGATCTCCGAAAATAATATCGAAGACAATGGCTTTCGCGCCGGCGGCGGTCAGCCGGTTGATCAAGCGCGCGTGCAGCGTTCTATCCCACGGAGCATTCAACGGCTGGCCAAGCGCCTTGTGCGACGTCTCATCGAGGTAGACGATCACCGCCTCCTGTGCCCGCACGTCGCCGCGCGCCACCAGTTGAAGCTCGTAGCTGTGATCGATCAAGCCGCGGCCGACGTTGTAGGTGTGAAGGAGGACGCCAAGTCCGGAAGCCAGCAGCCCACCGAAGACGGCGGCCACCAGGCTCCGGCTAATCTTCCCGCGCACGCTGGCCAGTTTTATCACGTGTGTCGTCGATTCCGCATCGAGCGGGCGAAACAATTTAGAAATACCACTTCAAGCTCGCCACCAGCGTGCGTTCACGCGGCAGCTCGTTGTAGAGCGTCAGCGGGTTCAACCGGTAATTCTGATCGCTGAGATTGAGCACGCCGATCCGCGCCTCCGCCCGCCGTTGATAGAAGCGATAGCCAACGTGAACGTTGTATTGCCAGAAGTCATCTCCCGGAATGTCCGGTGTGTAGCCTTGATTCGATTGCTGCGACCACACGGTATTGAACTGCGCGAAGAATCCGCAGCGATGATGGTAGATCGCGTAAAGATTCACCTGGTGCAGGTAGCTGGAGAGATCTTCGAAACCGGTGGTGCCTGTCGTATCCGGCGGCAGATCCGGGAAGCGCCCGTCCAGTTCGGAATGGGTCAGCTTGTAGCGAACGCCCAGCGCCCATTCCCTGCCCAGCAGCTGATTGACCGAGACCAGCAGCGAGTTCTCGGTGTAGTCGAGCGACTGCCGGGTGCTCGAAGGAGAATCCGCAGCCGGAGTATTCACGTCGCTGTTGGTGAAGACGCCGACCGTTCGGGTGGCGTCGGAGTTCAGCGATTGTCCTTCCACGAGGAAATAGGTTCCCGACGACGAGATCGCGTGGTCGACTCCCAAGCCATACGTTTCGAAACTCGTTCCCGGGACCAGACCGATCACAGACTCCGGAATCAAGCTGCGGAACGACTGGTTGAATCCGGCAATCTGGGTCGGCTCGAGGCGCACGCTCGAATCAAAGAACACACCGCCCAGCGACTGCGCGTAATACGAACGGAGATGAGTGTTCTTGGTCGGGGACCAGATTAGTCCAGCCTTGGGCGAAAACTGATCCTCGCTCGTCTCACGCCCCTCGATGGGCGACGTATCGACGTTGCGCGGATACGACAGGCGATCGTAACTGACGCCGGCGGTGAGTTGCAGCCCGTCGACGATTTGCCAGGTCTCGTAGCCGTAGGCGCTGATGCGATCGAGGCGGGTTTCCACGTCGCGAGAGAACAATTCCGTGGGCGTCGGAGCCAGCAGCGGCTGATGTTCGAGCTCATTGGAGGCATCCGTCCAGCCGGCTTGGTATCGCGCGCCGACCACCAACGTCTGCCGCGGCGTCTGCCAGATGTGCTGCAATTCTGCCGAGTAAGCCTCGATCTCGCTGCGGTAATCGACCGCCGTCAGATTCGGCACGGTGCGCAGCACGCGATTCGTCGTCGTGGTGAACGGCACGACAAACGTCCGGTAATACAAGACCGCGGGCGAAGAGTCGTCGACCGTGGAATCCTGAAGAGTAAATGTGTCATCGAAGCGACCGCCGAGAAACAACGTGTGACTGCCCGGCGACCATTCGCGGTGATATCCGACGAGGAGATTGGGTTCCTGCTTTTCCGTGACCCTGAGCGCGAGACTCGGCGTGGGCACACCGGAAAGCCGCCGGTCGTGATTGTAATACTGCGCCACATCGCCGGACTCCAATTCGAACCGGCTCACCTGGAAGAACAGCCCGTCCTGCGCCGTTAACTGGTGTTTGAAACGAACGGAAAGATCGAGCTGCTCCAGATCGTTGTTCGGTCGCTGGCCGTTCTCCGTCCGGTAATACGCATCGAAGGCAAAGCTGCTCGCGCCGAACACTCCGTAGTGAGAGCCGCGCTGCACCCAGTCGCCGCTGCTGAAATATTCCGTGCTGGAGAACAGACCGAATCGATCGCGATCGAAGAACTGCGAGTATTCCTGCTGCGAAACATTCTGCGACAACGTGCCGGCACCCGGAGGCGCCAGCAACTGAGCGACGAGCAGTTCGCTGAACGCCGGCGTCTCGTAGCGAAGATTGATCAACTTCGGATCGCGCATCGCGTCGTAGCTGTTGGCGAGGAAGAGATGTGCCGAGTGATTGCCGTAGTCGAGATTCACCGCCCGCGCAGCCTCCTGCACGCTGATCTCGGTCATCCCCACGTCGCGGTAAATCGCCGCGAGGTTCGCGCTGCGCACGGCCTGATCTTGATCGAGCAACAACCGCGAGCGGAACAGGCTCCGGTTATCGTTCAGCGCCTTGGATTTCTCCAGCGCACCCACGGCTTCGTTGATGCGATTCTGCTGCTCGTTCAACAGCGCTGTGTAGAGCCAGCCGGTGGGATCGTTCGGATCCAACTTTCGCGCCAAGGCCAGATCCTTCTCCGCCCGCGCGGTGTCGCGAGTGTGACTGAAGGCCTTGCCCAAGTAGCTGCGGAGGATGGCACGTTGC
>JADJPG010000105.1 GCA_016713365.1 Verrucomicrobiota bacterium
CCGTAGGGCAGGAGAAGTCGGGGCTCAATCGTCACCGAATCGTACAAACCAGCGGAGTGCCAGTCACTCTGCAGCCAAATGGCGTCGTCACCACCGGAAGGCATCGCACGCATAAAGTTCCTCAGCGTCCGCCTTCGCTCCCAGTTCGCGGTATTCCAGAACTCCACGCCCGTGCGCCCGCTCAACATCAACGTTTTCGAGCCAGGCAGGAAATCAAAGGAACCCAGATTCGCGCGATGCGAGACTTTGGTGACGAACTCCAACGATGGCATCGCGTAAACGTAGACGGACGCGGAGAAGGGACGGTTGATCGCCAGCCAGCGCCCATCCGAGACACCTCACACATACCAGCCGTCGACTTGGATGCCGCTGGACCCCGCTCAATTTCATCGCCGAACAAATCGCGAGCCGCCAGCTGCCGTCATCACGACCGCGTTGGAATGCAGGCTGAGAATGCAGGAAAATCCGGGCGCTTCATGCAAAGGAAGCTTCGTGACGAGAGGAGCGCCGCCTCGTGAGGTTCCGGGAGAAACCCGCCATCGGTAACCTGCGGCATCGCGTGAGTTGCTGCGGCTGGCATACAACTCCCGGGCATCAGTCGTGAAAAAGAAATGAGCCTCGTATCCGTCCGTGAGAAGCGTCCCCGGCCCCTGTCTCCAGATCCCTACACGCCCATTCGCTGCGACGCCGAGGTGCGCCAGCCATCGCCCGTCCGCCGAGAACGCCGCGGGCCGAAGCCGCACACCCAACGACTCTGGAAACTCCGGCACGCCGGTCGGCTGATCGAATGCAAACAATTTTACTCCGATTCCGTCGTCATCATGGCCTTCCGCGCCATCCGACCGCATCTGCGCCTGATACCCGCCCCACGTTGATGGTGAAGATCCGCTGCGACGTCCGCGCATCCCAACACACGATCTCGTTGTCCTATCAATGAACCGCTGAAAAGATAGTCTCCGCCCGGGCTGAAGAACGCCCGCGCCGCTTCACCCTTCTGCCGGCCAAACTCCCGCAACGCTCCCGTCGTGACATCCATCAAATGAATCACCCCGCCGGGATCCGGCACTGCCAGTCTCCTGCCGTCCGGACTCCAGTCCATGCTGTGGATTGGTCTTCGTGCTGAGCGATAGTAGACACGTACTGCCCACCATTCGAAGAGTCGCTTTGATCGAGATCAGCCATCTGCCTCGACGAAGCGTCCGACCGCAAACTGATCCCCCGTCGGCGAATAGCGCAATCGCGCCAACCCCGAGCCCACCTCGAAACGCATTACTTCCCGGCCCAGTTCCCAATCCCACACCGCGACCCGACCGCTTCCGCGACCCGCCAGCAATTGCGATTGCCGGGGATGAAACGCCAGGGCCGACCATGCGACACCCGGCAGCGTCAACCGCAGGCGTTGTGACGCCACATGCCAGATCTCTCCCAGGTCGCCCGGGAACCCGCGGCGTCATAGTCGCGTTTCACCGCGAGGCATTCCCCGCCGTTGCTCCAGGTCGCGTCGCCAAACGCCGCCAGATTTGTGCTGGCGGGAAGTTCAGCCAGGAGCTCGAGATTCCGCGCGGAACGAATTTCCACTCGACCCTTCCGGCGGCACAGCGCAATCCCGCCGGAACGTCTGATCCAGCCGCCGCAGAGTGAAACCTTTCGGCTTCGAAGGGCAGCTTCTCGCGATCGAAAACCAGAGATCGGGCAGCGACAACGCGGGCGATCACCTCGCGCCGCAACTGGCAGGAATTGGCACTCGCCGCCGCCCGCCCCATCGCATCCAGCGCTTCTTGGCGCGGTGGCCCACCTCGCTGCTGCGGACTGTCGCGCGGGCCTGCTCCAGAAGTGGTGTAAAGTTCAGCGCTGTTCCCTCGCGCGCCTGGCCATCTCGGCACGATGACGCAATTCAGATTCCTTCGCGCGGTCTCCGCTTCCAGACGCGCCCGGTCGTTGGCGGCGTCCGCGATGCTTCGTTGGTGGTTGCCTTCGCGTCTTGCCAGCCATGTCAACACTCCGGCCACTGCCGTACCACCACCGCCGCGATCAGCGCGATCTCGCTTCAACCGTGCGAGATGACGTTCGAGATTGCGGAGTCCTCCGGAAGACTCCGACCCGCGAGGAACAAACTGAGATTTGGCCTGCATCTCCGCTGCGGCTGCATAGCGATTCGCAGGTTGCGGGCGCAATGCGCGAGTCATTACCTCATTCAGTTCGAGCAACGCCTCCGCCTCCGGCAATCGCATCAAGTCCGCAGTAGCTGAGGGAATTTCCGTATCTGGTCCTGACCTGTCGCCAGTCCATAAAGCACCTTGCTCCAAACCCGGTAGAGATCGGCCTGACGCGAGCTCCGGTCCTCCGGCGGAATGTAACCATCCGTCCTGACAAAACCCCGTGAACTTCTCGCATCAGTCACCAAGCCGATGTCCGCGAGCTTGGGATGCTCTGACGAAATGGACATTGGCCGGTTTGGTCATCCTGGTGGACCAGACCTAGCCTATAAATTGCGCCAGCGCCGCCGATCCGATGCGCCAGTTGCGCCGATTTTCCGGGGAGAGCTGGATCCCTGGCGTTCAGTTCGGATTCGTGGCAACCGCGGCTGATACGACTCCATCTTTTTCTCCACCGTCGCTGCTGCGCCGTGCCGTTTGTCGCCCGGGACCGCTGCCGGATCCGCCAGCTCCATCACATAGTAAAGCACCTAGCTGCGCCATTGCGCCCCACGTGCAGCACCTGCACCAGTCCATCGTGCGTCCGAAATCCGCTCGTACCTGAGAATGCCCTGAAACTGCGCTCGCATGCTGACGGTCCTCTTGAAACGCGCCTGGGGCGTAGATAACTTTAGACGGCCTGATACGTACTGAGAAATTCCTGCGCCAGCCAGACATCGCCATCAGCGCCTACACCAATCCGCCGGAGCATCTGGCGATCGGAAAGCGCCGGATATGCGCCGCGAGCGCGATCTCCCCATCCAGCTCGCGACGCAACGTTTCCTGCAACTGCTCGCCTGATCGCGAATCCACTCCGCCAGCCGGCGGTTTCGAACGGATTCGTCGGACGGTCCAGCTGAATTGATCAAGATCGAGTTCGCACTCCGGACAACAATCTTCAACATCTGCGCGCACAAAACGAACTACGTCGACGCGTCCTGGCCTCCGAGTTCCCGCTCGATCGCTCTTGCCTTCGTCTGGGCGGCACGGCGTATTCATGCGGTGTTTCACCAAATACACCTGTGCCGCGTTCATCCCCAGCATTCGCGCCACCTCGGACGCGCCCAGATCCTGAAGCACACAATCGAAGACTCGAAAGTTTGGGATTCGTGGTATGCCTGGCGCAGCTGGCCAGCGCCGCCTGCTGAAGCAGATTGGCCCACGCCCTGCGTCCCACGCCGCGTCCATCTCCGCATCGGGCAGCAGCGCGAAGCCGCCGCAAGTACTTCCTCCACGGCCACCTTGTTCCGCTTCCGCCATCCCTCCGAGTCGGGGGCAACGTCCGGTAAGCCCGACGCAAATGGTCATGGATTCGACGACGAGTAATCAGCAAGAGCCATTGCTTGAACGAACCCCGCGCAGGATCGTATCGAAACTCGGGCATCTTGCGCGCCACGGCAATCACGGTCTCCTGCACGACATCCTGGGCCTCGTCGTCGTTGAGACCGCTCTTCCGCGCCACATTGTAGAGGAGCCGCCAGTAGTTGTTGAAGAACGTGTGCCAGCTGGCCGTGTCATCCAGATTCCGAAGCCGGCTGAGCAGGGAATGGCGCGTCGGCAAGCTGTCGAAATGAACAGCTTCTCCGTGATCGCGTTTCCGTTGCTCGTTGGTTGGGCCCAACGACCCAGCTTCGGTACCAAATCAGCGGCTTCCAGCTAGCGGAATATGCTGAACGAAGAGTTCCAACAGCGATCAAGGTGAGCCGGATCAGCATAGTCGTTACCGAGCTATGATGGACGAGGGGCCCGATTGCCGTTGACTCAAATTCGTGGTTACCCACATCACGAACATGAGTTTGTCTGCCAAGCGCGAGGCATTGGCCCGCATCCACGGCCGCTACGGCCGCGCCGGTCGTCCACACAAGACGCGCATCCTCGACGAGTTTTGCGCCACCTGTGGTTACCATCGAAAAGCCGCCCTGCGGCTGCTCAACCGTCCGTTGCGCACGGCACCGCCCAAGCGTTCCGGTCCCAAAGTCCTCTACGATCCTGCCGAGATGCTGCCGGTGCTCAAAGCCATCTGGCTGGCCAGTGAACAGCTCTGCAGCAAGCTGCTCAAAGCGGCGCTGCCTCAATGGATCGAACATCACCCGCCGACAGGCACGCCGCTGCCGGAGGCTTTTAAGAAGAAGCTGCTGAAGATCGTCCGGCGCAGATCGACCGCCTGCTGCGTCCCTCGCGCATCCAACATCCCAAGAAGGGAATCTGCGCCACGCGGCCGGGCACGCTGCTGCGCCACCAGGTGCCCACGCGCGGCGGCCCGCCGGACACCACGCGCCCCGGCTCCGTCGAGGCCGACACCGTCGCGCACTGCGACGACAGCACCGAGGGCGATTACGTCAATTCCCTCACGTTTACCGAGCTTTACAGCGGCTGATTGAGAACTGGGCAGCGGTTCAAACAAGAGCGCCGAGAGCGTGCTGGAGCAGTTGAAAGAACTGGAACAAGTGGTGCCTTTTGCGATGAAGGACTTCCACACCGACAACGGTGGCGAATTCCTCAACTGGGGGCTGCACCGGCACCTGACCGGCCGGCGTGTGCCGACGCCGTGGACACGCAGCCGGGCGTATCGCAAGAACGACAACGCGCACTGCGAACAGAAGAACTGGACGCACGTGAGGCAGCTCTTCGGACACGACCGCTTCGGGCACGCGCAACTGGTGCCGCTGATGAACGAACTGTATGCCAAGGAATGGAGCCAGTTCACCAACCACTTCAAGCCGACGTTCAAGCTCTTGAAGCGCGAGAAGAAGAAGAACGGTCGGACCAAAAGGTTCTACGAGAAGAAACCAAAGACGCCCTATCAACGGCTGCTGGAGAGCCCGGACATCCCGGAGGCAACGAAGAGGAAACTGCGCACCCAACACTCGGGCCTGGATCCGTTTGCGTTGAAGAAAAGCATTGAGGTCAAACTCAAGAAATTCTTCACTGCCTTGGGTAACCTGGATCGTGAGTCAACCAAGACCTGAAGGTCCCCAACCCTGGTAACATTTTGCCGTGAGTCAATACGCTGGGTCACTCCGATATTTCAAGTTCGGCATACTGCGACCAAACCCACAGCGAAGCCACTGGATGCCTGCTAATCATCGAAACCAGTCAAACGATTCATTCAAGCAAGCGACCGAACCCACCGAACTCAAAGGCAGCGCTGGACGACTTGACCAACTCCGCCCGCGACTAATCACATGAAGACGACGCCTGAGATTCCCGCCGAAAAAACCCGAACGCCTGTCACGAGCCGCTTCCCCCGCGCGGCGCCTGCTTAACAACGACGCGTTCCGCAATGCGTGCGCGCGCTCCGCAAAACGCCGCAGCGCGTCTCGTTAACCAATCGACTGCTTTACCGCGCGAGCGACTGGCGACCAAGCCAGTCGCTTGTTCATTTTGGAGTGAGCGTCTGAAAGGATGGAATCGAAAGCGCAGTGTCGCCCTCAACGCTTCGTTGGAGGCTTCACCTCCACAGCCTCGCAGCTGAGGTATTGAGGAGCGCGCTCCATCCGTTGCGATGGGATCTCGCGAGCAAACGCTGACCATTCCGGAGCGAAACCGAGTCTCGTAGGGCGGGGCTTTTGAGAGAACAGCGCCGCCGGGCACCGAGTGGAGATCCGACCGGTCGACTTGTAGGAAATAGATTTTTGCCCGTCCCACTGCGCAGCGCGATCGCGCCAGTGGTCTCTGCGATTGCCGGCGGAGCGATGAATTGCGAATCGATCCAGCTCAGACGTTTCTGGATCCATTGCTTCATCCACTTAATCTCTTCCTCGTAGGTGTCGCCGACGAAGTCGTTCGGGTTCACGCGCCGTCCCATGATCGGCCAGCGCCGGAAATTCCGCGCCTGCGCCTCGTTTAGTTGAGCGGCCATTTCATCCACCCGCGCCAGCACCCGTTGAGTAGCGAAAACACCTGCGCGAAGTCCGCCCCCACCGATCAATCGCGCGCCGGTGGAACTCCGGATCCTCATTCAGCCGGCGGAACCAGGCAGATCCCCGTGTCCTGCAGCAGCACCGATTGCATCTTCATCCCGTGGGATCCGAGTCGGTCGCAGTATCCATGTTGCCAAAGGCGAGATTCCAATCCCACGCCGGACCCATCCTCAACTTGCCGCCGCGTTCTTTGTGGACGTAGGCGCTGTAGCGAATGTCGTCGATGTTCTTCGACATCCCGATCAGCCAAAGCTGGTCGATGAACGCCTCCGGTGTGTCAAGAAACGCGGCGTAACCGACGCGAGATCGGAAATCCGGTCCGTTCACCGCCTGCTCGAACCGTCGCATGTAGTTCAGTGATCCAGTTCATCTGCTCCCCAGCACAGTCTTCCGGATCCGGTTCGACGTAGTGAAAGTGATTCCCCTCGCCTGTCCGGAATCCCGGCTCGAAGTTGCCAGAATGATCGCGTTTCAAAATGTATCCTCCCGAGATCGTCCGGCCTGCTGGTGTCGGACGCGGTCAAATCCTCTAGATCCACGCGGCTCTTAGCATACGTGTTTGATGCGTTCCACCAGCACATACACGCCGAAGTAATCACGCTGAGACAACTTGCCGCCAGTGCGGTCGACATACACCTCCACGAACTGGTGCGCGGCGCGTAGCGACCCAATGCATTGTTGAGCTCCGTAGGCCAGCACCATCGCGCATGAGTGTTTCGTCGGAGAACGGCGCGCATAACAACCCAGTCCGATTCCTTCGGTATGCCAAGGAGGCCGGCCTTGGTCTTGTCGCCGTTCTCGTCCACCAGGCGAACCGTCAACGAACTCTTCGACTGATTCCGCGTGCTGTGCCCGCGCTCGTTCACGCTCGCGCGACCATCGAAGCTTGCCGCGCCCAACAGCGTCGTCCGGCCTTTCTTGTCCGCATCAACGAATGGAACCGAAACCGTCGAACGACGGCTGTCCGACAGGGACCGGGCTGAACGGTTGGAGAATCAAAGCGGCAGATTGAGCTGAACCCGGCGGGCAATCGTCCAGGAAGGTAAACGTTTCGGTGACCGTCGCGCTGGGTTGCGAATCCGGCGCATAAGTCCTCGCGCGAACAAGCGTATTGCCCGTCAGCGTAATCGGCTCGGTAGACCGCCGAGTTCAAGTTCGGCCCGAACCGTCGAACGTGTAACGCACTACGCCCTGCGCGCTGAGAACTCCAGTTTCTGCGGCGCAGTGAACACTCCGCCGCGTTTGGAAAATACCGGCGGAGGCGAAAGCTTCACCAACCCGCCGCGATTAGCCGTCCGCGGCGCGGCGAGGCAAATATCGCGGGGCTCTGGACCGTCGGCAAATCCCGCGTGTAACGCTTCGTCCGATCCCAGTAGATCGTCAGCGCCTTTCCGCTGTCCTCAGGACTGTGCAACAGCTGAACCGCCAGCGTGCCAGGATACTTCGGATCCTTCTGGTCACGAAGCAGGGAAACATCAGCGCCCGCACCCGTCGCGCCGAACTGGGCCACCGGAATCAACAGCATCGAGAAACGCTCGGTGCCTTCACCACCCGCCCGCCAGCGAAAATCAAAGTCAGCGACGATGGAATCAAACGTCCCAGGCGCCACTTGAGGAAACACGACGCTGTGAACCTGATCCGCCTGCCGTCCATCCAGCAACCGGAGGTACGCATTCGAATTATTGGTGTCGTGCCAGTAAGTCCGGGGCCGCGAATCCGTCTGCGCCAGGACGTAGTGGGCGCTCCTGCCTTCGAACGTTTCTGACAACGTCAACGGCGCGCCGGAATCCCGCTTGTTGATCGCCGTCGAATTCCACTTCGGCTTTTCCGGGGCGTTCGTGCGTGCGACCTCCCATCCGTTGAGATAGGCCACGAAGCCGTCGTTCGCCCGCACCTTGAGCCGCAACGATTCGATCCCGGTTTCGTTCACGTCGAAAGGGATTCGGAGATAAGCGGACTAGGATTTGTTCACCATTGCCGATTGCAGATCGTATCCACCCGCGCTGTTTCCAAAACTCGCTGACCCCGACATCGACGGCCATTGCGAATCATCGAATTCCGCTGCCGCCCAGCCCAGCCCGATGTCCGCAGCGGGCACAAAAACCTTCTTCGGAGTGAGCGCATTGAAAATCGGCGCCGGACGATCCGCCATCTCCACGCCAAAGGAGGCGCCAGCGACCTGCGCAGGATACCCGGGAGAAAACTCGGACGCGACGGTCGTTCCATCAGGCCGCACCAGCGCGAGATATCCACGTTCGGCATCCAGTTTGAAATTCGTGTGAAGCTCGCCATTGGCGACGCGACGATCCTTCTTCGAGGCGAACACCACGAGAAATTCCCCCGGCCCAATCGTCGTCGCTGGGAACCTCCACTTCTTCAGCTCCTTCCGGCTGTCGGTGAGGAACCATCCGTCCAAATTGGCCGCGCCGGCGCTGGCGTTATACAGCTCGATCCAATCAGAGTAATCGCGATCCCGATCCGCCAGCGTGCGAACGTTCGCCGCCATGAATTCGGAAATGATCACCCGCTCCTGCGCATCCGCCGTACTCAATCCCGCGCCGTACCACGCGAGGAGCAAGGAAGCAAAAAGCCAGCGTCCAAAAGTTGTCGGAATATCCATGATGTCGTTCGACTCGGATGATTATCCGCCTCTTCAAACGGCTGCCAGAGGAAACACCATGCGATTTCGTAAATTCTGCACGTGCGGCAGAACGTCGGAAATCATACTCACATGCCACACGTCCGAACGCTCAAACCGTGATCTTCCACGACCACTGGTGGTTCGATTCCCAGTAAGTCTTCTTCAACTTGATCACCGGTTCGTCCGCCGTCGGCTGCGACTTACCCTCCTCATCCGTCGCGCGCGAAACGATCGTATGCTCGCCCTTCGTCGGGTTCTTCCAATCGAACGTCCAGAACGTCCAGCAGAACTTGGAACGATTCTTCCGATCGATCGTCGCCTTCAGCCACGGACCGCCATCGATCTGCAATTCCACCTTCTCCAGCGGCGTGCCATCACCCCAGGCCGCACCGTGGATGCGAATCGTTCCGTCCTTCAACCGAAGCGCGCGCGCCGGCATCGACTTCACCAGCATCGGCCCAATGCTCGTTTCGCGGTGGATGGCTTTCCCGTCCCGTTCCTCGCCCCGCAACGTCACGTATTCGCGAGCCATGTATTTGCTCATGATGCGGCGGTCCAGCACCTCAATGCGGCTCAGCCACTTCACCCACGCCACGCCATACCAACCCGGGACCACGAGACGCAGCGGCGCGCCGTGCGCAGTATCGAGCGGCTGACCGTTGAACTCGTAGCAAAGCAAAATATCGTCGCGCATCGCATCGACCATGTGGAGACCGCGGGAGAAGTTCGCCGTGTACTCGATCTTCTTCACCTCGTCCTTCTGCGTGTCCGCGCCGAAGAACGCCACCTCGATACCACGCTTGTAGGGCTCGCATTCACGGAGCAACGGCGCGAGCGGCGTGCCCGTCCATTTGATGTTCCCGATCGCGCCCATAAAACCAGCGCTGGCGTTGTTGCCGGAACATTCCAGCGTCGCGGTGATCGTCTTCCGGCGACGCTTCTTCAAATCGTCGAGCGTGAACCGCGTCGGGTTCCGCACCAGCCCGCCGATCTCGAGGTTCCACGACGCGAGATCGATCTTCGGCACGCCGTAATGCTGCACCTTGTAGAGCTGGTCGTTCGGCGTGATCCAGCTCTTCAAATCCTCCCACTTGATGCCGTTCGTGCCGGACTGTTTGTCGGTGAAGGGAATCAGCTCCGCGCCTTCCTCCGGCTCGGGAAAGCCGAACGTTGAAAGCGGGTATTGAGCGAAGGCCAGGGCAGCAAAGGCGACGCTGCCTCGAATCATGTCTCTGCGAGTCACTTTGGTCGTCATGCGGTCTTCTTTTCTCCTGTCTGGAATCCAAGCGTCTACTGTTCCGCGAGCAGCTTTTCGACCTGAGCCACCAAGTCCTTGCGCGCATTCATCTCGCGCAAGTTTCCCTTCCGATCGATCAGCCACATGGTCGGGATGCTCTCAATGCCAAGCTTCTCGCCGATTCGATTCTCCCAGCCGCGACCGTCGAAATACTGCGGCCACTCCATCTTCTCCTTCTTCACCACATGGTTCAGCGCCGCCTTCTTGTTGTCGAAGCTGATGCCGACGATCTCGAATCCCTTGTCATGCAACCGGTCGTAGGCCGCCTTGACGTTGGGCAGTTCCTTAATGCACGGACCGCACCACGTCGCCCAGAAATCCACCAGCACGACCTTCCCCTTCATCTTGCTCAAATCGACTTCGCGTCCGTCGGTAGCTTTGAACTTCAAGACGAACGGCTGGCCGACTTTGGCCTTGCCGACTTCAAGCGCGTCGGCAGCAGCGACAGGGGCCGCGCCCGCCAGAGTGAGGAGCGTCAGCAGGGCGAGATACGTTTTGCCCTTCAGGAACAACGATCGTGAGTGCATGGAAACAAGGCGGGCGACTTAACTTTTCGTGGCGGCGGGCGTCATCAGTTGCTCCGCGCCCTTGCCGGAAGCTGGCGGCATCTTTTTCTTCTTCGCCGCCACCAGGCCTGATTTCAAGGTCAGCCCTAGCAATCGCTTCGATTCCGCGAGCAGGAACTTCGTGTCGGTGAACGGCTCGAAACTGATGTCCTGCCAGCGCACCAGACCCTGACCATCGATCAGGAACGTTCCGTGCAACGGCATGTTCTCGAAGTCATCGAACGCCCGGAAGCTCTTGAACGCCGCCAGCGGCTCGTCCGACAGCAGCGGGAACGGAAAGCCATCCTCGCTCTTGCTCTTCGCGAACGTCTTCTTCAAACCCTCCACCGTGTCGGTGCTGATCGCGACGAGCGAAATACCCGCTTCGGCAAAGTCCTTCGTCGCCGGACCAAACGCGTTGAGCTGTTCGAGACAATGCACGCAGCCATAGCCGAGGTAGAACAGCACCACCACGGGCTTGCCACGGTATTGCTTGAGCGAAACCTGTTTCCCGTTCGCGTCGGCCAATGTCCATTCCGGAGCCGGCGTCGGCTGCCAGCGGAACGGTCCCAACGAATCGAGCGCCGGGCGTTGTCCCACGTCCGTCGACTGCGGCGGAGGCGTCCGCCAGTCCGCGGGCAGTTTCAGCGAAGCCGCCAGCGGCGCAAGCCGTTGCAGAACGGGCAGGTCCAAGTCCGCACCGCCCGCTACCACTCGCAGTTGCTCGAATGCTTTCGCCGCCTCGTTGGTCTTGCCGACTCGCCACAATACTTCCACGTAGTTCGCCAGCGGCTGGACCTGATTGGTGGCGCTGTTCGAAGCTTCCTTGGCGTAGGTCTCGGCCTTCTCCTTGTCGCCGGTCCGGAGGAGGATTTGTGCGCGCTGTTCCTTCGGCAGATCCTTCACCGATTCCAGCATCTCCTTGGTCACTTCCTTCTTCGTAGCAAGAGCCGCATACACCTTCAGCTCGTCGATCGCGCTCTCCGTCTTCTTGATGCGGCTGGCGTGTGAACGCAGTGCCTCGGTCATGTTGGTCGCCAGCTTGTCGTCAGCGATCTTGTCCTTGCGCGCCTTCTCTTCCGCTTCGTCGGCCGCGTTACGACGTTGCTCGCGCTGGACTTTCAAGACGGTTTCCAACCCGGCGATCTGTTCCTCGCCTTTCTTCACTTCGCCCTTCTCGAAGTAAGCCGTGCCGAGCACCACCAGTCGGCGCACCTGTTCGTCGGGGATATCCGTCGGCTCCAGATACAACGTGTCCGCGAGCGCGATGGTCTGATCCCAGAGTTCGTAGCGGCTCAGCAAGCTCACGAGGCTCGTGCGACCATGCCGCGCGCTGCTGGTGCGACGTTGATACGCTTGAACGCTGTTGGTCGAAATCTCGTTGGTCGGACTGAGGTAGGCGGTGAGCGTGTTGTACTTCGGATGCCGGGGTAGCTCGACCATGTTCTTCGCGAGGTCAATGCCTTCCCGCACGCGACCGAGGTAACCCAGATTCCGAATCAGCCACTCGTTGTTGTGGGCGTAATTATGAATCTCATCCGGCAACACGCGATCGCGCATCATGTGCGCATGGTCCACGCGAGCAGAAGCTTCCTGCTGCCACGCCGCGTCGGCGAAACGATTCAGCTTCGAGTAAATGTGCCCCGGCATGTGCCACATGTGAGCGATGCCCGCAGCGCCCTGGCCGCAGAGCGCCGCAGAATTCAACGCCCGCCGTTCCTTCTCCCCATCCCAAAGATGAATCCGGTAGTGATGCACCGGATGCATCGGGTCGACGGCGAGGACGTCATTCGCCAGCGCGTCCACCGCGGTGTGACTGGTGATGCGAAGTCCCTTGCCCTGATTATCCCAAATCTTCCAGACGAGAAACGCCTTGGCCTCGATGTCGTCCGGGAACTCCTCGATCAACTGTTCCAGGCTCCGAACGAAAGCCCGATCCCGCTCCGTGTCGCTCGACGTCGTGGCAGCGACGGCTGGTGTGGACGCCGACGCGTTCGTCGAGCTCTTCTCGGATTTCTTCTCCGCCTTCTTGGCGGATTTCTTGTCCTCGGGGTAGAGCTTTCCGGCGGCCTCGATCCAAAGACACTCCCGACGACTCAGGCCATTGGTCAATTGATTCGCCCGCTCGACAAATTCCCGGGCACGCTTCGCGTTGTTCGCGTTCGCCAGCGCCATGCCCCAGTAAGCCATCGCGCAGTTCGTATCCAGCGCCGCCACCTGACGGAACGACCGTTCCGCCTCGAAATACCAAAACCCGTGCAACTGCCCGACGCCTTGCAAAAAGAACTTCTGCGCCAGCGGAATCTTCGTGGTGATCGGGAAGTTTATCTTCGGCATCCCCTCCATCAGATATGCCGCCTGTCGCGGCCCCTGGTTGAACGCCTCGCCATGCAGCGAATGCCCCGCCGCCGCGGCATCCGCGTCAGTCTTGTCCTCCGGATGATCGGCCATGGCGGGCGAGACCATCCACAGGGACGCGCAAAGCGAGACGAGACCGCGGAACCGAGAGTTCATGGCAATTGTCATGGGCAGTTTTGAGCCGAGTTGTGTCGTATGGCGCTGACTTTGACGTCACGACATGCCATTCGCCGAGAAGGAATTTTTGATTTTTGCGCTACGCACCCATCGCTGCGCGGGTGCGCTTCACCAGCTCGTTGTCCGAATCGCCCGAGCCACGCAAGTTGAACACGCTCGCCGCCAGGAACCGTTCCCGCCATGGCGCCGACAAATGCGCTACATCTTCCAGCACTGCCGAGCTGAATTTGTAATCATGCGAATCGCGGCCCTTCAGGAAGATCAAACGCCGCGCGCCATCCGCCAGCGCCTTCGCATCCCCGCCTGCGTTCAAATACGCCAGAACCTTCCGCGCCGCATCCATGCGCTTGCCGCTGATGTCCGCGAAGATTTCCTCCAACGCCTCGCTGCCGGACACCTTGAGCGATGCCGGTTCCAGTTCGTCGATGCGAATGCCCTTGTCCTTCGCGTTCCCGCGGAAGAGCGGCATGAACGCCGCGTTCTGCACGATGAGCATCCGCCGCGTCTCCTCATTCGTCGCGTGCCGAAAGGAATAATGCGTCGCGTTCGTGAAGGTCGAGGCGTGCAGCGACAGAATCCCCGGCGATTGCATCAACAACTCCCCTGCTCCGACGAACAACGCGTCGAAAATCGAGCTCGGCGCCACGCCGCGATTCAGCAGCTTCACCGTCAGCTCACTCGTATCGATGGACGACCCCGTGCGGATCGCGCGCAGCAATTCCTTCGTTCCGTCCGCGTCCGGCTTTCCGTCCAGCCAACCGGCGCGAATCTGTTTCACGTTTTCGACATTGCGGCGGAACGGCCGGTCCGCCGGCAGATCCTGCTTCGCGGGATTTCCCTTGTCGCCGAAACGATCCAGCAAGCCATACGCGAGCGAACGCAACACCGGCTCCGCGTGATGCCAGCCGATCACTTCCAGCGTGCGAAAGCTGTTCGCCACATAAATCTCCTTGTGCCCGATCTCGCGAAAATCGCGCACGCCGTAGCGGCACAGGATCTCGTAGATCTCATTCGCGCCCGCCGTCCGCGCGAGCCCCACGATGGCTGCGTCCGCCGCCGCCTCGTCCCAGTTGTCCATCGCGTCGATGAAGGCCTGGCGCGCCTTGTCACTCTTCGGCACCGCCGCTTCATCCACCGGCGCCAGCGCCCAGTCGCCCTCCTGCACATCGCGCGCCTGCGAACTCTTGAACTGATCAATCGCCCAGAAGATCGGCAGCCAACGCTCACTGTCCGGTGACGACAAACTCGCCAGATGCGCCGAGTTCACCACCAGCACCGCGTGAAACTTGAACCCAATCGGCCGCGGCTGGATGTTCCGCACGCCCGCCAGCTGGAGCGCCGCCAGCACCTCGCGATACGTCGTGCCGCGTTGGATGCGCAACGCCACCTCGTCCAGCACCCGTTCACGCGACGTGTTCTCCAGCAACCGCACCAGCGGCTCAATCTCCGGGTGCAGCCGCACCATCTTCGGCTCCAGCTTCGCCTCCGCGGCGGACACGCTGGGCAGCCGCGACAAAAAACCTAGGTCGCCCAACCCCGCCAGCGCCCCCGCGCCCAACGTGGTTCTCAGAAAGCTTCGGCGTTTCATGGTGTGTCGTGTTCTTTGAAAATGGTTTCAACTTTGGCCAGTCGAACTTTCGTCCTGTCGTTTGACAGTAGATTCTACCGTCCCACCGCCCGCGCCGTGGAGATTGTGCAAATCACCTCCCGCCGGCTCGCCAGGCGTTTCCACCACTCGCGGTCGCTCTACGAAGAACAACACCACCGAAATCATTAAACAACTGGCGCATGCCGCCATTAGCCACCCAAACCAAGCCGAATCATCAAAGAAGAGCGGAACAGTCGCGCCTCCGAAAATCGCCACGATGAGAAACGTCCCTGCCTTCACCTTCAAGCGCTCCTCGCGCTTGTCCTTCCACCCGCCGCCGTGAACGATTTTGGACATCGCACTCACGAGACCTTCACTTCTTCTTCACCGGCTTGCCCGCCTTCTCCCACTCGCTGAGCCCTGGCTCCAGATTCACCACATTCGTAAACGCGGCGTCCTTCATGATCCCGCACGCCTTGAGCCCGCGCTTCCCGTGCGCGCAATACATGAGATACGTCTTGCCCTTGTCCAGCGCCGCCACCTTCTTAGCGAAATCCGGCCCATTCACATCCAGATTCACCGCGCCCGGAATGTGCCCTCCTTGAACTCCTTCTCCGTGCGTACATCCAGCACCACCGCGTTCTTTGCCGCGCGCAGCTTGTCGAACTCTTCCACGCTCGCATTCTTCACGCCGGGTGGAACGGGCGGCTTCTCCGCGGCCGGGAGCGAGACGAGACAGAGCACCAACACCAGTGGGATCAGATAGAGGGCTTTCATACGGAGTCGTGTTTGAAATCGTTTGGGACTTTATGCAAGACGAATTCCGGACAGGTCTGCTTCAAGCAAGGAGCGCATTCGCGAAACCGCTCGCTAATTCCTCGGCATTTGATATGCAATCCCTCACGGAACAAATGAGCAATCTTAGGCAACAACTCTGCGATTTTACCATGCACGAGGAAACTCCAGTGGAATCAATCCTAAGCAGCCACTCCATGGAGAACGTGTTCAATGAAGTTTATTTGATACTGCGCACAGCACCTCCGGAAGCAGTTGCCAACACACTGACATTTGTCCGCGACGCCCATCGCTACCCGCATCCGTTTCGTGACGACTTCCAAAAGCACCTCGCTGTATCCGATGTATGGGAATCGCTCCAAATGTTGCTCAGAGCTCCCAATTTTTGTTTGAGAAACAGCGCCATATACACGATTGGAAAACTTACCTGTAAGGATAGATCCCACCTTCTTTCCGACGCCTTTCCGTTCTATCTGGCAAACGATCCGATCAACCTCCCCAATTTGCTCTTTGAACTCTTGTGGCTGACAAACGAAATGAACTGGAGCTTCATAGAACAAATCTCCACGAGCAGCCACTACTTGAAACGATGGAGTCTGTGTCAGGTGCTCGATGAATCCGGTGATTCAACGGAAACCTTGAACCGGTTCGATATCATACTAGCCCGACTAAAGACCGATCCGCACCCGCTAATCGCTGCCGAGGCAGCATTCCGATTCGAAAGAGTTCGAGCGAAGCTTGGACCAAAGCTGCCCAAGGCTGAATGGCGAAAGGAAGTAAAACGCATTTCAAGTTTAAGAAACCACTCCTTCTTCTTCACGGTGAACCAATTTACCCGACAGGTCCGATTATTCATTGATGACTTGATCGGTTTGTGGCCAGTTTGGTTTGAATGGCATCTCGGCCGGAGCGCAGCTGTGGCGAAGCCCAGCCGCAGCACATCCAATCATCCCGCGTGTTGAAACATATCCACACCTCGACCTTCTCCACCTGCTGCGACTGGTCCTGCGGACACAGTCGCGCTCCGTGCGGCGGCCTCGCGGAGTGAGGCACTGACGGTAGCCGTGGGCTTCAGCCCACGGTCAGGCACCGCATCAGCCCGCGTCGCGGAGCGACGCATGAAGGTTCATCCCGCATTTCAAGCGTCGCTCCGCGACGCAACTTTCGCCCCCAACCGTCCGTGGACTGAAGTCCACGGCTACCGTCATCCGGTCGCTCCGCGACCCGGCGCGCTCCGTCCGCGAATCCCAACGGAGTTGAATCCGTCGCCGACCGGTTGGCCGCCACGCGGGACTACCTGGAGTCCACCTCCCACCCCAATTCCTACCCCAACGGAAATCTCTGCAAAAAGGATACAGCTTAAAAAAGGAGCTGGGAGAGGTCGCGGCGTCCGACGAAAATGACCGCCGATCAGGCTTCTAAAATGCCGTTTTGATTTCATCGTTCATTGGTCCATTGCGCCGGTTCGCCCTTGGTTTCTCATGCGGCCCGCTGGATCAGGATCCTGCCAGCCGCTTGAGGTTGTAGGCCATCGCCTTGAGCGTCAGCTCCAGCTGGTTCTTCGCCAGTCCCAGATAGCGCACGCCGGTAGTGCTGCCATTGTTTCCAGTGCGCAAAGATCCGCTCAATGCCGCCGCGCACCCCGGCTCTTGCGCCGTTCTCCGCCCGATCCGCCTCGGTGAGTTTGATGTGGTGCGCGCCTTTTTAGCGATCGACTGTCGATGCCGCGCTCGCGCAGCCACGCGTGGCTGACTTTAGTGTCGTAGGCTTTGTCGGCGTAAAGGCTGCCCGCGTCAGCCGGCCACGCGGGGAGCAAATCAAGGTCAGTAGCGTTGGCCGCGCTGATGTGCGCCGTGCCGGACGAGTTGATGTTGCGCCGTCGC
>JADJPG010000104.1 GCA_016713365.1 Verrucomicrobiota bacterium
GTCCCGCGGCGGGGCTTGCCGTTCTGGGCGCGGACTACCTTTGGCTCAATCACGTGAATTCGAGGCTGTTGCGGATCAGATGCCCCAGCGGATCGCCAGAAGCTGATCGAGGCACGGTCTTGTCGAAGTTCGGCCTCGGAACCCTCAGTAACTGAATCGATCTCCTTGCCAGCTCGGCGGAGAGATCATTGCACAAGCCGCTTGAACCGGCTGAACGTCGATCAAATCGGCATCATACGAATGCCGAGAACATTGTCGCGCAGCTCGGAAACAAGTCGTTCAATCTCCTCCACCGGCACCGCAAGATCGGTCACTTCAAGACGTGCTGTCACCTGGTTCAGGCGCGATTGGTTCATCACCAGTTCGCCGACCGAATTCACCAAGCCGATCGAATTTCTTTTCCGAAGGAACTCGCACGACTCGAATCTTTCGCCGCCGGTTTACGACCGGTGCTGTTCGATGACGCATCCGCCTTCGCCGCCCCACTTCCTTTGGCGCTTGGACCGGAGGAAGCGACCCCTGCTGCCGCAGGAGTCGCGACAGCAGATACTCTGGGCAACTGCGGCGGGCGCGGGCGCGTTCCCAGCCGATTCAATCGTCAGCTTGCTGCCGTGCCTCCCACGAAGATGAACTACCTCGCGGATCGCATTGGGACGATCGGTCGTGAGCGTGATGTCCCAGCTGATGTTAGCACTGCTCCGGCTGAAGCGCGGCGAGTTCAGGAACAACCGCGGCGTTCGCGACAATTGAGCATCACCCAACGCGCACAGTTCATTCAGGAGCGCAACTGGATTCGTCCCGCAAAGCCATCAATCCCGGATCGGGCCGAAAGTGGATCTTGAACGTCTGGCGAACCGACGTCGATTGCATCACCGCAGACGCCGTCGTTGCCTCCGGATTGCTGCCCTGAAGTTTGCGGGACGCTGAACCAGCCCAGAGCGCAGTGATCGAGGCGACAGCTTTTTCGCTCGCATCGCCCGGAGCCGCCGAACCTCCTGCCCCGCTTCCAAAGTAAAACCTTGATGCGATCCTTGGAGGCGGGCAGGATCGATCGGTTGTTGTGAGAGCGCCAGCTGGCCCTCGCGAACCCGATCGAGAGCCGTCTCGACGTGGTGCGTAAACGCGGCGACTGCTTCGAAGCCAAACATCGCGCCGGAACCCTTGATCGTGTGAAAGGCGCGGAAGAGCCGGTTCACCGCCCACTCGGAATCCGGCCGCTTACGGATCCACCAGCGCAATCTCCTCAATCTGGACGAGCAGATCGTCGGCCTCGAGGAGGAGGGTGGCGGCGGGATTAGGCTGCGACATGGTAGATTCACTTTAATCGGGGAGAAACTTCTTCGCCACGGCAACCAGCTGCTCGGCTCGGAAGGGCTTCACGATCCAACCGCTCGCGCCGGCACGCTTGCCCGCCTGCCTTTCTCGTCCTGAGATTCCGTGGTGAGCACTTTGATGGGGACGTGCTGTATTGCGGCGGCGCGCGGACTTGGCGGATGAGCTCGATGCCGTCCATGTTCGGCATGTTCAAATCGGTGATCAACATGCCGACCGGTGCGCCGGTCAACTTGGTAAGAGCATCCTGGCCGTCGACAGCTTCCACCACATCGAAGCCGGCATTGCGCAGCGTGAAATTGATCATCTGCCGCATGCTCGGAGAGTCGTCAGCAGTCATGATGGTTTTGCCCATGAGAAGTTTGCGTTAGTTGTTGGAGAAAACGTCGAGAGAAAGACCGAGCGACGCGCCCGCGTCTTTGAGAGACTGCGAGACGCCGATCACGACAAATTCCCTGCCCGCCGCAGCAGCGGTCGCGCGACCGGAGAAAAGCAGCTGGAGGCCAATCACATCGCCGCCGGTGACCTCCGCGAGATCGAGGCGGATCGGACCGGTCGATTGGAGAGCATCTTGCAGCGATTCCCTGAGGCTCGTCGCCGAATAGATATCCAGCATGCCGGCCAGTTTGAGCTGACCGTCGGCGGATCGGGTAATGTTAAGGTTCATTGGAGTGGACATGGAGTGCTTCGATCCGAACGCTCCAGATCGGGCTGAACACCTGTTCTGGAACCTCACGGGAATTCCATCGAGGAGTAAGTCTGCGCTTACCGACCTTCAGGAAGCCCCAGAGCATTTTCTCATTGTTCACTTCGGTCATTGCTCATGTCGTTCGACCTTACCCGGGCAATAAAAATGGCACGCCTCGATGAACAGCCATGAGCTGAACTGGGAGTCGTGCCTTCGACTTGGGTGATAAATCCTGCCCGAGAAATACGCTGCCAACCGTTGACAGCCTTTCAAACAAAGGCTAGTGATCGGCCTTCCTGAAACCACTTAAGGAGATTGGTGAAAAATAGAAGGATCGGGAGACGCGATTCCGTCCGACTTTCAGTTTCCAGCTCCAGTATTTGGCTCGCCCAATCTCAAAACCATTTCTTTGCCTCAAACCACCGCCCGTCCTTTACCCCGACCAAGCCAGAGCAATACAATCATGACTCCCCAAAGCAGAACTTCGTGAGGCCGTGCGGGAACGCGTGGCGGAAGTGGTGGTGGCCAAGACGTGGTGGTGGAGCGCATGTTGATCGCGCTGCTCACCGGCGGCCACCTGCTCCTGCTCGGCGTGCCGGGAACCGGCGGGCAAGTCGTGAACTCCAGTGGCCAGGGCCGTGGACCTGAAATTCAGCCGCGTGCAGTTCTACCATCGACATGCTGCCGTCCGACATTCGATCGGAGATGCTGGATCAAGCGACCGGGAAATTCCGCACCCACCAGGGCCCGGTTTTCACCAACCTCCCCTGCTCGCGGACGAGATCAACCGCGCTGCTCCCAGGTGCAGACGCGCTGCTTCGAAGCCATGCAGGAACGCAAGGTGACCGTCGGAAACGCACCCACACGCTGCCGATTCCGTTCCTCGTCATCGCCACCCAGAACCCGATCAGACAGGCGGCACCTTCGAGCTGCCCGGAAGCCCAGCTCGATCCTTCATCCCCTGCCACCGTCTCAACTATCCTTCCGCCGCCCAGGAAGAGGAAGTCCTGCGGCGCCAGCTGAAAAATGGGTCCCCAGCGGGCGGGAAGTGGGCGCGATGCCCGAAAACCGCATTCGACATGATCGGCGGCGAAACCGGTATGCAAAGTCAGCGATCTGGTCGGTGCGTGGAAACCGTGCAGAACGTCCACGTCGGCGAAGTGTTCATGAAACATTGCGTGGAATTCGTCCGCCTGCACCCGTTGCCATCCCGCGATAGAGCTCGGATGCTCGCCGCGCGCCGGCTCTCGCATGGTTCAGGCCGCCCGCGCCCGCGCCATTCGTGAACGAGCGCGACTACGTGGTGCCCGAGGATCTGTTCGAATCTCGCCGAGGATGTGGTGCTGCACCGTATTCGACTGAGCTACGAGGCGCTCGCCGAAGGCCCGACGCCCGGAAAAGGTGCTGGAAGAACTGCTCAAACAAGCTCGGGTGACCACGATGCGCGACAAGGACCATCTCATCCACGAACCGCCGGATTCCGGCAGTTCGAAATCGCCGTGCGACGGCTGGCCAACGCGCTCAGCTACGGTCAGGAGAGCTCGCCCTTCCTCGGTGCCGGCATCGAATACGTCCAGTCGCGTCCGTATCAATCTGGCGATCCCGTGAAGTTCATCGACTGGCGTGACGGCGCGCGCAGGACGTTTTCACGTAAGGAATACGAGGCGCCGAAGCAGATGCCGGTCTACCTGCTGGTCGACACGTCCGCGTCGATGTGCATCAGCCTTGCCGCTCAGCAAGTATGGCTGGGCCGTTCAGATCGCCGGAGGACTCGCCCTCGCGGCGGTCGATCACATGAACCCGGTTGGCCTCATGTCCGTGGGCGATCGCGATCTGCATCACACTCCCACGCTTTCGCGCAGCACGGTGATGCAATGGATGCACCAGCTCCCGCCGCTATCGCCTCGTCGAAGGCACCACACTCGGCCAGCGCGTGCGTGAACTCCTGCCGCGGTCGAGCAACGCTGTCTGTTCGTGGTGCTGAGTGACCTGCACGACCCCGACGGCATTCCGGCCATCAAGCTGATGGCCCAGAACCACGATTGCGCGGTGCTGCACTTCGAGGATCCAGCGGAACGCGGTCGCACGGGCGGCGGCATCTATCGCGCCGTCGAAGCCGAAACTGGTCGTGAATTTGTCGCGCACGGACGGAGCCGCTGGTTCGGCGAGGAGAGACTCACCAACTAGCACGCGCTGGAGTGGACTATCTCCGACTGCGCACGGACCAGGCCGTTCTGTCCAAGCTGCAATATTTCTTCAAGCATCGCGGTGCCGCACGGAGGGCCAGCGTGAAGGGCGACAAAACATTTCGACTCGGGGCAGTGTGCCCCAGGAAACCATCAGCAACTTAACCTGGTGGGCGCGTTGGACCGATGCGCCGTCTCAGAACGCTCCCGTCACAGTTCTGCTGGTGGCGGCATTCTGCGCTGCTTCCCGCAAACCACCCCCACCCTCGTCGCCGCCGCACCGTCCGGCACAAATACTCCAGCCTCGGCCTCGCGCTACATCGGCATCGAAGGCAAGGCTTCCCTCGCCCTTCCGCGGGCTGACTATCAAACGCGTCCGCTCGATGACCGCACTGAACTGATTCTCCGCATCGACAAGGTCACTCCGGTCGCCAGCAACGAGTATCGCTACGATTTCTTTTACATGGGACTGGAACCCGGCGCGTATGACCTCGCCGACTTTCTTATTCGTCCGGACGGGACTCGGCCACGAGGAACTCGGAAGTTTCGACCCGGGTAAACCTCACTGCTGCCGGAGCATCACGACGGCAAACTCAACGCCTACGAGCCGCGGTTGTTTCCCGCGGTTGGCGGTTACCGGGTGTTCCTCGGGTTGCTGGCGTTTCTCTGGATCGGCGGCCTCGCGCTTTATCTTTTCCTCACGCGCAAGAAGCGAGTCATCGAACCGACCGTCGTCGTCCGCGCCCCGCCTACTTTCGCCGAACGCCTGCGCCCGCTAGTAGAGGACGCCGCTGCGGGCAAACTGAATATCGAAGGCCAGGCGACTCTCGAACGACTACTGATGGGTTACTGGCGCGAGAAACTCAGCCTGCCTGACATGCGAATGGCCGAAGCTCTCGGACAACTGAAATCACATCGCGAGGCCGGCGAGCTGTTGCGCGCCTGGAACGCTGGCTTCATCAACCCGGCTCTGCTTCCGCGCAGGAGATTGGTTCTCTTCTCCAGCCCTACCGACAGTTGCCGTCGCCCAACGCTGGGCAAGGAGGCGCGTCGTGAGTTTTCATCACCCGTCACTCCTGTGGCTGCTCGCGCTTCCGCTGGCGTGGGGATTCTGGCAATGGATTCAGCGGGGACATCCCGTCGCACTGCCATTCGACCACGGTCAGCAAAGGGAGGGACGACGCCTGCGCGTGCTCGTGAATCTCGCTCAGACACTGCCGGCACTTATTCTCGCCGTGGCCGTCTTGATCCTCGCGGGACCGCGTCGACCCGCGCCGCCGGAGAACGAGCGCATTCTGAACAACATCATCATCTGTCTCGACGTCTCCGGATCGATGACAGCGTCCTTCGGCAGCATGCGCGGGCGCAACGTGAAGACGCGTTACGATGCCGCCATGGAATCCGCGCGCGACTTCTGCGAATACCGGAAAGGCGACGCGTTCGGCCTGACGGTTTTCGGATCGGAATTTCTGCACTGGTTCCCGCCCACCAAGGAACTTTCCGCCATCCGGAATGCACTGCCCTTCGTGAAGCCGCAGAACCTTCCGCCGTGGTTCAGCGGCACACTCATCGCCGGAGCGCTGCGTGGCTGCAAGGAGCGTCTCATTCGGACGAAGGAAGGCGATCGCGCCATCATTCTGATCACGGACGGCGGCAGCGCGGACTTCAGCAACGGCGGCGACCGGCAGATCGCGCAGGAACTGGCTGACCAGAACATCCGGGTGTTCACGATCCTGATTGGCAACGACACCTTCGGCACCGGCGGCATCTACACCGTGGGAGCAGTGACGGGCGGAAAAGTGTTTCGAGTGGAGGATGCCGGCGCGTTCGAATCGGTCTTCCGCGAGATCGACCAGATGCAAAAGGCGACCTTCAAGCAGACCACGTCCGACTGGGTAGATTTTTACACGCCACTTTCCATCGCCGGACTCTGCGCCGCCGGGCTTTGGGGCCTGACGCTCCTCGGATTGAGATTTACTCCATGGTGACCATCGCATGTTGAAGGAAGAGATCATCATCGCCGCCGTGTATGCCGCCGCTGGAATCGGCGCGTTGGCCGCGCTGGGCGAGTGGCTTCACGCCCGCCGCATCAAGCGCCTCGCCCGGCTCGCGTTCGGCCCCGACGCCCAGCCGCGCGCATGGACTCGACTGGCTCCGCCGCTGCGCGTGCTGTCGCTTGCCGCAATCGTCTGGTCGCTCGTGGTCCTGATCGCTTTCGAAGGCGCCAGTCGTCACCGCGACGAAAAGGCTGCCGCCACGCGACATCTGATGGTAATGCTGGATGTCTCCCCGAGCATGCAGCTGCAGGACGCCGGTGAACGAGGTGCCATCAAACGTTCTGCCCGCGCCGCCGAGCTGCTGCGTTCCGTCATGGAACGCGCCGCCAGCGCCGAGGTCAAAGTTACCATGGCCTGCTTCTACACCGACGCCATGCCGCTTGTGAAAGAATGCGCCGACCGCGAGGTAATCTGGAATTTCGCTGACGACCTTCCTCTCCACATCGCCTACCGTCCGGGCAAGACGGATTTGGTGAAGTCACTCAACACGGCGGGCGAGATGGTGAAAGACTTCCCGCGCAAAAGCACCACCGTGCTCGTTCTCACCGATGGCGACGCCGTGCCGGACTCCGGCTTGAAGCCGATGCCATCCTCCGTCGCGCAAACCATCTTCGCTGGCGTGGGAAACGAATCGCGCGGCGCGTTCATCGACGGCCATCTCTCACGTCAGGACAGCGCATCGCTTTCCCAACTCGCGCGGCGTCTCGGCGGCCAGTATCACAACGGCAACGTCAAACAGGTGCCAAGCGAGATGCTCAGCCGCCTCATCGCACCGGATGAACGTTCCGAGAAATTCAAAATCAGCCTGCGCCTGCTTGCCATGATTCTGCTCGCGACTGGCAGCGGCTTGCTGTGCCTGTTGCCCATGTTGCTGGAATACTTCGGCAGCGCCTGGAAACCGCTGGCCCGGGATCAACGCGTTCAACCCGCCAACCGGCGCACCGCGACTTTGACCGCATGACGCTGGAACAATCATCGAGGATTCGCACATGAAAAAGTTACTCCTCTTTCTCTGGCTGATGATGCCGCTCCCGGTCATTGTCTGGCATTACGGACCGGGACAGAAGTGGCTCGCCCGCGATCAGGCGCACGCGTTGATCCAGAAGGCCGAGCAGTTTGAGACGCAGAAGAACTGGCGCGAAGCGGAGACGCTCTTCCGCGAGGCAGCCGAGAAGATCCGGGGCATGGATGATTCATTGCAGACCCAGCTCGATATCGCGCTCGTGCGCGCCCGCTACCGTCAAGGCAGCGCGGTCGAAGCCATCGACATGGCGGACCGGCTGCTCAACGATCCGAAGTTCCAACGTCAGCCCGCGCCGCTCCAACGCGAGGCGCGCGAACTGGCCAGCCGCATTCATTATCACGCCGCCTGGGTGATGCGCCTCGAAGGTGCGCAAAAGGATCTGTGGATGGAGGAAGCCGAGCTCGCACGGCAGAACTTCCGGATGCTTTCCGAATCCACGGCGGCAACCGCGCAGACCAACTATTCCTTCCTGCAGCAAACCAATCTGGAGAGCGCCGTGCGACTCCAGCGCATGGGCCTGGTCGAGCTGATGGCCAAACCGTTGCCGGAGGAAGGACAGGCCATGGCCGGCCAGGGACTGACGGAACAAATGGCGCGCCGTCGCGGTCAACGGGGCAAAGGCACACAGCCGGGCATCGGCGAGGACGGCGATTCGCGCGAACCCCAGAACGGCGCCAGCAACAATCGCTTCCAGGCAGGCCCAGGCTCTTAACCGCTCCGTTCCACGATAACTTTTCAACCAAGGACTCACGTATGAAAATAAACATTGCCCGGCTCGCGGTGGCGGCCTCGCTCCTCGCCGGCGTCACTGCCTTCGCGCAAACCACCGGCACGACAGCCGTGCAGACCGTGCCAGCGGTTCCGCTGACGACGATACGCGCCGCCACGTCAACCACCGAGGCGACGACCAATCGCACCTCCACGAGCCGTTCATCACGACGAGCCACGGAGACCAGCGAGACGATGCCGCCCGAACTCACGAACGCCATCGCGACGATGAGTTTCGATCGAACGTCCGAGGCGCTCTTCGCCGCGGTGCGCTCACAACAATCCGGCGGCAAGCTGACCGAATCGGAGAAGTTCAGACTGTCTGTGCTGCTCGGGGACTGGGCGGCCGTTGGCACCGGACTGAAAACCCTGCCGGAGGCGGACGCGATGAAGGCTTACACCCGGCTGCTCGATTCGCTCACCACCAACTCGCAGTCCGCCGCGCAGTTCTTCGAACAAGCGAAGGCCAGCTCCAGCAGCACCACGCGTTACGACAATTACGGGAACATCATCCCGCAGAGTCCTCCCTCCCAAAGCACCCGGCGCGGACTTTTCCTGAGCGAAGATTTCTACGCAGTCGTGGACGCGGCGCCCGCTGACCTGACGGCAGCGCACATTCCGAGCCTGACCGCGCTGATCAAAGTCGCCATCGGCAATTCCGGAAAACAAGACTTCCTCACCCGGTTGGAGAAAGGGATGAAAGGTTTCGGCGGCAGTTCGTCCTCCGGAAAGAAACTCGCTGCACAACTGCTCTCCTCCGCCGGATGGATGAGTGATTCCGGTCCGTACCTGCCACTCAAGCGCGAGGAATGGGACAATGCCGATACGCTCACGCTGGTGCTGACCATGGAGTACTTCACGCAGAACGGTGTGGAGAAACGTGACGAGCGCCAGCTCAAGCGCGCGGCCGAGATGTGCGCGTTCATGATGCAGACCAGCCGCTTCAGCGCGAACGACAAGGGCTTGTTTAAACAGGCGACCGATCGTTTTGTGAAGCTGCTGCCTGCGCTGGACGTAAACGACGCGGAGGATCTCATCCGCGAGAATTTCCTGACGCAACCGGTCATTCTCGTGGACCTGATTCTCGCGCTTGGCGAGGTCGGCCACAACGCGCAGAAGGGAACCGACCTGGCCTTGCGCGGGCAGAGCCTCGCCACGCAGAACATTTTGCTCCGCGTGATCGAAGGGAAGAAGAGCGCGATTCCTGAAGCAGTGAACATCATGGTGATGAACTGGCTCAACGAAGCGGAGCAGGCTTACCGCAACGCCGGCAACGTCGGTCCGCAGAACATCTACGACTCCGATGGAATGCTGCTTTACCGCACGACCGGTTCTTCCAGCGGACGACCCAGGACGCTCAACGCGGGGCAAGTGCTGACCAATGCGCCGTCCCCTGCCCTCGTGCGACGATTGAACCGCGGACTCGCCCAGCGGGTGAACCTCACCTTGCTCAAGGTGAATCTCATCAATCCAAAAGAGCCAATGACGCTCGATACGCTCAAGGGTTATCTCAAGGATCATCCGGGCCAGGAAAAGGAACTCTGCCAGGACTACCTGACCGCGTGGGTCAAGAAACGCACCGTGCAGGCGGAGGATCCGAACATCGTCCGCATGCGCCTGCTCGGTTACTCCATTCCAAAGCAACAGTTCAGCGGCATTCCACTCACCCGCCTGCGCCAGAATCAAAACGTGGGCGAATTCAAAACTTTGCTCGCATCCCTGCGCGAACTGTCGCCGGAGCCAATCGACCCGACGACGGTGGTGCAGAGCTTCATGAACATTCACAGCGGCGCGGAGGTTTACCGGCTGGAGGACATCCAGGCGATCTTCGGTCCTGCCGAATCGATGAATCGCGCCGAGTTAATGAGCCTGATCACCGGCATGCGCAGCAAGCTGCGCGAGCAATGGCGCGATCCAGTGGCGCAGCAGGACGCGGGCACGAACCGGACAGAGAACGAGGCGAAGGACGAAGTATCCCGTGGCTATCGAACAGCGTTGGAGCTGGCGAAGCGTGGTTTGAAACCCGAGACCGCCGAGTGGAAGGAATTCATCGTGCGCGGCCAGCTTTTCTTCGACGCGTCCGAGTATGAATTCTCGCGCCAGATCAAGCTGACCGACTACATCAGCCTGCGGGACGAGGCGTTCACCAGCTACAAGAAGGCATCCGAAATCTACGCCGCGAAGATCCCGGAAATGGCCCGCGGTCAGTGGACCATGGAGCCGTACCAGATGTGGTTCTTCGTCATGCTCGGCGCGAGCGATCTGTCGCAGCTCACCCGGGCGTCGGCGCGTTCGGATCCGGGACTGAAGAACATAGGCGACGCCATGCGCGCGCTTCCCGACGACGCCGCCGAAGGGCATCTGCAGAAGTTCGCCGAGATGCTCGGCAACACGCTTTCCCAGGTTCCGCCGAACATGAAGCAACGTTTCCTCAGCGCGGGCCTGCAGGTCATCGGCGAGAATCATCCCAGCGCCGCGGCCGCCACCGAAGCGCTCGGCAATTATAAGGAGCTGATGGATGAAGTGCAGCTTCGGCTCACCGTTGACGGCCCGACCCGGGTTGGCCACGGCCAGCCGTTCGGCGCGTTTCTGAGTTTGGAACATTCCAAACAACTCGCCCGCGAGAGCGGTGGCTTCGCGAAATACATTCAAAGCCCCAACAACACGCGCTCCATGTTTGTCGCACAAACGGCCAACAAGCCGGTCAACCCGCGCGAGGAGTTCGCCAAGAACATTCACGCCGCGCTGGACGAGAGCTTCGATGTCGTCTCGATCACGTTCCACGATTCGAGCGTGAAGACCATCGACCTCCCGCGCGAGGGCTGGCAGGAGACGCCCATGGCGTATCTGGTCCTGCGCTCCAAGAACGCCGCCGTCGACCGCATCCCGTCCATCCAGCTCGACATGGACTTCGCCGATACCGCCGGCCAGGTGGTTCTCCCCGTGCGTTCACAGGTGCAGCCGGTCGATTCAAAAGACCCGTTGGTCGAGCAGCGTCCGTGCGACGGCCTCGCGCTGACTCTGACCATGGACGAACGCGAGTGGCGCAAGGATGGCAAGGTGGTGATTGAAGTCGCCGCCCGGGGCAAGGGCGTAATCGCCGCGCACACGGAGCTGTTTGATTTCGCCCGCGAAGGGTTCGACGCCGAAGTCACCGACAACGGACTCTCCGTGACTCAATTCGTCAGCGACGGCCGAACCAAGACCGCGCAGGCCGACCGGAGCTGGCAGTTTACCTATCGCCGGAAGAAAGATTTGCGCGGCGACGCTATGCTCGCCTTCCCGGCGGTCAAACCCACGTTCAAAACCGAGACGGTCGAGTACAAGCATTACCAGGACGCCGACCTCGTTTCGATCGACGCCAAACAAGCCCTCGCCGGCGTTCCAATGCCCAGCAGCGTAAGCAATGGCCTGCGCCTCGGACTCTACGCCCTGATCGCGCTCGGACTCGGATGGGAATCTATCTGGTCAAGCGCGTCACCAAACGCGGCGTGGCCACCGGCGATACCGGACTGAGCCTGCCCGCCGAGCTCACGCCGTTTTCTGTCGTGGCCTTCCTCCACCGAATTCAACGCGACCATGCCCCGAGGTTCGACGAAACCACGCGTCAGAAACTCCAGACGCAGATCCGCGAAATCGAGGCGGCGTTTTTCAGCGGCTCCAGAGCAGCCAGCAATGCTCCGAACCTCGAATCCATTGCCCGCCAATGGCAGCAGCTCGTGAGTTGACGATCCAACATCACGCCCATAACTTGCCCTAGCAGCTCGAAAACAAGCGCCAACCTTCGCCATTATGAAACGAACCCTCGCTCACCTCATCCTGCCCGCGATCGTTTTGACCCTTGCCATGTCCTCGAAGGCCGCCAGTTTGGGCGACCCTGCCGCGCCGCTGGAAATCGCCGAATGGATCAAGGGCGAGCCAGTGGACCTCGCAGCGGTGAAGGGCAAAAAGATTGTCGTCGTGGAATTCTGGGCCACGTGGTGCGGCCCGTGCCTCACGAGCATTCCGCACCTCACGGAGATGCAGAAGAAGTTCGCGAACCGTGGCGTCGTTTTCATCGGGGTCAGCGATGAAAACGCAGCCAAGGTGAAACCCTTCGTCGACAAGATGGGCGAGAAAATGGATTACACCGTCGCGCTCGACCGGGATCGGAAGACAGCTGAAGGTTACATGAAGGCTTATGGGGCGAACGGGATTCCCCACGCGTTCATCGTCGACAAGGAAGGCCGCATTGCCTGGCAGGGTCATCCCATGGCCGGTCTCGACAAGGCGCTCGAACGCATGGCGGCCAACACGTTTGACCTCGGCGCGGAAAAGAAACGCGACTCCGCCCAGCGCAAGCTCGAGGAGTATTTTGAGCTGGCCTCGACCGATGGTAACGACGCGCAACTCGAGAAGCTGGGCACGCAGCTCCTCGCCCTCGACAAGGAGCTCGGCGGGATTATGCCCGACGAAAAGCTGGACCTTACAACGCTCCGGAAGAGCGCACGCTTTCAAGGCATCATGCGCGACTACCAACGCGCACTGGCCAGCGGTCGCAGCGAGACTGAGCTGGCCAGTCTGGAACAGAAGGCCGCGCCGCTCGCGCCTCCGGGATTCAAGTTCTCCGAGTTCAAGGGTCAATTTCAGCTCCAGCGAATCTTCCAGGAATATTATCGAGCACTCACCCGCTCCGGCAGCGAAACGAAAGTTGAGGAGCTCGCGAAGAAGCTGGAGGGCATCGAATCGAACAACGCCGAGATGCAGAATGAAATCGCGTGGACGATTTTGACCGACGAGAGAATCAAGAAACGAAACCTGCCGCTGGCGATGAAGTTTGCCCGCGCTGCGCTCGCCGCCTCCGGAGGGAAGGACGCCAACGTCCTCGATACTTATGCCCGTGCCTTGTTCGACACCGGCAAGGCGACCGAGGCCATCGAACAACAGAAGCGCGCAATCGAAATCTGCGACGATCCCGAGAAGAAGATCGAGCTTAAGGAAACCTTGCAGCGCTACCAGACCTCGGCCAAATCCGGTTCCTCAAAGGGAAACTGAGCCTCTTGAACTGCAACTGCCTTTGCCTCTCGTGAAGCGGAGTCGCCAATCGACAAGAAAAGGACTGCGCCTGATCGCAGGCGCAGTCCGTTAATCAGTCTTCAACGCCCCTTCCTTGTTCACGGCAGCGGCACCGTGAAGATCTTCGGATAGTTCGCTCCAAGCAATTCCAGCTGAACGAGCGGGCCGTTCGGAAGCGGATTCGTTGGAATGCTCGCCGCCTCGCCGACATTGAAGTCGTTGTCATAGGTGAGCACGAGTGTGCGACCGACCACACACACACCCTCGACTTTTTCCAGCAAAGGATCGATCGCGATCATTGAATCCAACACCACGGTCTTCGTGACGGGAACCACACCGAGCGCAGCAAGGCCGGCCGGGGTCAACTGCTCCAATGTCTTTGTCGAATCGCTGAGCGGTTTGCCCGTCACCGGATCCTCCACCGCCGTAAGGTCCGTCGCGCCAGCTACGCTAATCTCAAACAATTTGTCCGTTCCCCGCTCCGGCACAAGTAATCGACCGGGGCCGGTCGAGAACAGATCGCTCACGGTGACGCTGCTGCTGGCGGGCGGCATCTGATAGAGGTACTGGCGAACGAGCGGCTCCGGACTGCAATGCAGCAACGCACGCAGGTTGATGGCGACAAGGCGAGCGTTGCCATTGGCATCAGCCACGGCGCGACTGGGATTGTTCAACGGCCGTTGCACAATGGCGTAGACGAAGCCGTCCGCGGAATAGGCAATCCCTTCGAAGCCACGATTGTTCCGGCGTTTCGAGAGCACTGCGGGAAGAACGTCAAAGGTCGGCACCTGCTCGGCGCCAGTCAGCGTCCCCGCCGGCACGAGACGGAAGAGAACGCGGCCATTGCGCGCCACGCAGGCAACACTTGGTTTGTATTCCTCGCACACCCAGAAGTTCCCCAAGGGCCCGATGGTGATGCCTTCGGCGTCGATGGAGTCCTCGTCGAACGGGAGTTGATTCAGGTTGAAATCAAACGGCACGTCCGTCGCCGGGATCGTGGTCGGCAGCCCGGTAATGATCTGACCACCCGGTCCCTTGAGCGGTTCGGCATCGACGATCCGGGCCGTTCCATTGCGTTGCAATCGCACCGTCAAAATGTGCGGCCCGAACTCCGGAGTGACCCAGCATTTGAACGCTTTGCCAGTCGCATCGACAAAGTCCGGCGCCGGCCCGCGATCGGTAACGACGTAGAAGGTGTCGCGAGAGAATGGCACCGGATAGATGCCGGAGAACCCGCCGACCTTGATTTCATTTCCGTTATAGGGGTCGCTATAGAGCGTGAACTGTGGACCTTGGACGTTCACGTCGTAGGTGGCGGCGGACACGGAACTCGCCGCCGACTGGATCAGCAAGGCGCCGCCGAGCACGGCGCTGAACCCAGGTATCAATTTAGTCTTCATTTGATTGAGTGATGGTTGGTTGACTTGGCCACTCGCTCCGTCTCCCGCGGAAACAGACCCGAGTGCGTTCACTCACTACAGGGGATCTCGAAAGCTAAGGTTGCAACGTTCCTCGCAACTTTCTCCCGACTGATCATTGCGAATGCGCGTTCTCGACTGCTTCAAGAAAAGTCGTTGGCCCTCGCATCGATTCGGGAGGGCAACGACAGGGATTGCGTCAACGCGATCGCAGATCGGACGGACTCCAGCGTCTATCTCGCAAGCCGGAAGAACTGATTGGTGGAGGCGGCGGGAAGTTGCATCTGACTCACGCCGCTGGAACCCGGCACATCAGTCCATGCCGGGTGCAGCAATGAACTTGTCGATTGCAGTTTCCATCCCGGCGACGCGGTCCATTCGAGCCGGAGTTGTTCCCCGTCACGACGAATTCGAGTGAACGCCGGCTCCACCGAGGCTGCCGGAACAGCTTCAGTGAACGTGAGCGACCAGCCACCAGCAAGTTGCCCGGGCGTTTCGAACAGCGACGAGAGATGCTGATCGTTCACGTAGAGAAGCCACGTGCCATTCACGTCAGGCGTCGTCAAGTCCGCCAGCCTCGCCATTCTCTGCGTCGAAGGCGCCGGCGCCGGAAATGCGGGCGCAGTGTGAAACGTTGGTTTGAAGATTCCGCTGACGAGAACTTCGTCTGACAGATACTCCGGAGCATCGTCATCAAAAGTCAGCGTCACCGACGCTATATCCGCATCCTCCGCGTCGCCGGACATCAGGACGAGATTCTCGCCTGATGGTGATTGAAGCAAAACTCCCAAATCCCCCGGACTCGCGTGGTTCAATCCATGCAGGGTTGCCGTGAGCTTGACCACCCGGTTTGAGACACCCGCAACGACAATGGCTCCTGGATACGGCGTCGCCATGGCGTTTGTGCGAATGGTGATGGGAGCCGCGCTGACAAATGACTTCGCCGGCAACACCACATGGAGCATTGCCACAATGCTGGTCGATACTCCGGCGCGGTTGCTGACCGTCACGCTGTAACTTCCAGAATCCGTTGCCTGCACCTCGGAGAACTCAAGTCGATTGCTAACTACGCCTTCGAGCAGATCTCCATTCAAGAACCAAGAATACGAAATCGGTTCGGAACCTGTGACCAAGGTGGACAACACGGCAGTCTGGCCGACAACAGCGTAGGTGTTGACCGGAGTGAGTTGAACGGAAGGCGGGCGCACCACCGTGACCCGGGCTTGGGGACTGATCGCATGATCCGTGGCGTTTGAGACAATCACGGTGAAATCGCCAGCCTTACCGCGCTGATCCTGGGCGTCGGTGATCGTGAATGAGTCACTGGTGACGCCCGTTCGGAATCCTTGATAGCGCCAGTCGTAGGTGAACGGTCCGGTTCCAGAGACGACGGCGGTCAAAGTCACACTGCCACCCGGCAGAACCTCGGCTGCGTTGGGCGTAATCGTGACGCTCAACGGTGGTTGTGAATCGGTGCGAACGAACTTCCGCGTTTCGCAACGGGAACTGAAATTCACATAGAACTCGCCTGTCATTCCGATCGCAATCTGCCCCGGGCTGTGACCCGGCGCAGCCAACTCGGCAGCCTGACTCCCGCTCGGGCGGTACTTCAGCAGCAAGGCACTTTGCCCCACACTATCACCGGCCACGACGTGGATACTGTCGTCCTCCGCAATGGCCAGACCAGTAGGACGCCGGTCGAATCCACGAGCCCTAGCCGACCACAACTCAGAGCCGGACGGACTGAATTTAATTGTCAGCGTCTGATACACATCGTCGTCTTCGCCGTCAGGATACGTCTCATAGGCCGACACGATCACGTTTCCGGCCGAGTCCAATGCGATGCGATGCGAGACAGCGTGGTGGAAACCAAAGGACGGCGGGCGGGTGTTGGACCAAACGAGTGAACCAGCAGAGTCGTACTTTGCCGTGAAGATGTTGTAAGAACGTTGTCCGGGCCGGCCAACACTGGCAGCGACATACAGATTGCCAGTCGGGTCAATCGTTGCCGCCGCGAGAAAATCATTCGCCAGCGGCCATTCGCTTGTTGTGCTCTGCATCACTCCGTCAGGCGATGTTCTTAATACAAGCATCTGGTCGTTGCTGAAGCTGATCAAGCCAGCCACCAACACCGCGTTACCCGCAGCGTCCACACCGAAGAACCCGGTCGTTCCGAAAAGACCCACCGGTGTGGGATAAGCGTTCGTCCACTGCAGAGTTCCGCTGCCGTCATATTTGACGATCACGTAGCCGTCTGAGGCGATGCCCGCAACGAATACATTCCCCGTCGAATCCACGGCCACGTGAGGCCGATTGGACGGCGGGACGTTGGTCACGTCTCCGCTTCGGGTCCACAGCAGTTCGCCGGTCAAAGCGAACTTCAAAGCAACGAGGTAACCCGGAGACGATTCCGGCGCTGAAACCAACGTAACGCAGACGGAATCATCGGGCGCAACAGCAAGTCCACCGGGAACATCCTTGGACGCGGAATCAAAGCGGTTCGTCCACAGGGCTGTTCCCTCCGGCGAATACTTGACGAGAGCAACGGCTCCACCGGAATCGACGAGCACGTAGGCGTTGCGTTGCGAGTCAGTGGCAATTCCGGCAGGGCTGTTCAGCGGCGACGAATCGAAGAAGCGATTCCATGCCGGATTGATTCCAGCCGCGGCCACCAAATTATACGACAAAAGCGAAACAATGATTACAACGAGAGTTTGCATTCAGTTCCTACAGGGGAAGTCGGGGCGGAAAGTTCCAAAACAATTTGGCCATCACCGAATTCAATCTCGTTCCGCAGCGTTGCCAACGACACCTCGACCGAAACCGAACAACGAGAGCTCCGCACTTGGGCCAGGCAGATCACGGCGGACACAAGTCCCAGACAATCTCCCGCTGTGGTTCAATTGGCCGACCATAGCCCGGACCGGGAGCCGACTCCACGACCTGCCTTCCGACCAACGACTCGGCATGACCGTCCCAGAAAACGATGTTCCCGCGACCGCCGTGCCGAATGGAGAAGCGACTGGCGTGAGAAGACGGCTGGCCGAGATCTTCGCCCGCCATCCCTTGAACGAACCGCGTCTCACCGCGCAGCAGATTATCCTGAAACATCACTGTGCTCTCCTTGCGACACATGTCGTTCACGCTGGGCGGAGAACCCACTTTGATCAGCTGGGAATTCATCGCCATGGAAAAATAGATGTAGGGCGAGAAGCCGGTGTTTGGACGAGCCGACGGACAATGGAACAGGCTCGGCGGACTGTAGAAGTCCGACTTGCTGGACGTGCTGTGAGTGTAGTTGGAAGCGGTGGGCACGCCCATCTCAGGAGCGAGAACATTGAACCACGCATCAAAAGCCCGCGGATGTTTGATATCGACCCACAAATGCCCGACGGTTCCCTGCCCAAAGGCGCTTTCGCGCGGCATCACGTTGTCGTTGTAGTCAACATACGAGATCATCGCGACGCTCCATTGCTTGAAGTTGCTCAAGCACGCGCTGCGATGCGCGAAGACTTTGACGCGCCCGAGCGCCGGCAACAGCAACGCCGCCAGCACCGAGACAATGGCAATGACCACCAGCAACTCAATGAGAGTGAAGGCGCGCTGGACAATTGGGACTCGTGGCTGCGTCGACATTTCAATCTGGCTCCATCCTCAAGGTTCCCGAACGATTCGATAAAATCTCGGCCGGCCAAGAGCCGCGTTCGAATCGATGTAGCTGGCGACGTTCGATGACGTCTGAACGGTGGCAAGATCGTTCCACTGTCCAGCCGAGAGCTTCTCACGCCATTGGACGACGTAGGATCCCGGCAGCGGGGCGCGCCATTGCAGCTTCCAGCCCGACGCCACTCGCGCAACTGAGAGAAGGCGTGGTTCAGTTGGAGCACGAATGTAGCCGGGCGAACCAACATCTCCGCCTTCAACCGCGAGAAAGGCTCCATTCGTGCCCGGCTGACTGAGTTGATCGCAGCAATAATCATCGGGAACCTCCGGGTCGATCGTGAAGCTGACTCCGATGGCTGCCGGAAAATCCAAGGCGGAATAGGAAACGAAAGTGAACTCGGATCTCGGCCAGCTCACCACGTCGTCATCACTCGTGGCTCCCATGTTCCAAAGCGCCAGGCCATCGCTTGTGTTGCTACTGAAGCTGTATCCGCCGCCTACGTAGGTGACGACTTGTAGAGATGGCGGCAGGTTCGTCCAACCCCACCAGCGCTGGAACTCTTCAGCCGACATGTTCTCCACGAAGACGATCGATTCGTTGGGTTGAATGAAGATGTGATTGGTGTTCACCCACGCGTATTGGAGACTCGGCAATGGAGAAGCTTGGGCGCTTGTCTTCGTGAAGTCATCGAACCGATAACCGAACAGGTCCACAATGTTCGTTCCGAAGTTGGTCAACTCCCACCAGTCGTGATGGTCCCCTTGCGGAAAGCTCTTCTGCACGGCCATCAATTCAGTGACGCGGAGATCGGGACGCTCGAACACAAGGAGCCCGGCGATGTTCGTGGCAGCCCCGTGAGCGTTGCGCACCACGATCGAGTAAACGTTAGTGCCCACCTCGTGAGGTGCAGTGATTTCAAGATTCCAATTGGTCGCGAAAGGCAGGTCCGCGCCATTGCGGCGCCATTGATAGAACGGGTGAGGCACACCAGTGGCGACCGCTCTGAAACTCGCGGTTTGATCGACAAACACCCAAAGGTCCGTGGGCGACTGGAGAAAACGCGGAGGAGTCGGAGTGGTGTTGACAGTGAGCACCGCCGGCGCACTAGTCACGCTCTGGGACGAATTGCTCAAGACGACGTGGTAGGCGCCCGCATGAACTTCCTCGGCGTTGGACACGACGCAGGAAGAGTAACGCGCGCCGGGAATGGGCACGCCGTTGTGGAACCATTGAAGTGTCGGTCGCGGTAAGCCGGAATAGCTCACGTCGAACTGGACCCGATCCAGCAGATTCACAGTGATGTTCGTTGGCTGATCGACGATGCGGCACGGCACAGGGCCGCTGTGAGAACCCGGCGAGCCGACATCGTCCGAAGTGGCGGCCTGCCTCGCGCCGCCGATTCCTACGATGCTGTTAACGCCCCATTGTCCGGAGATTGAGTCATAGGTGAAAAACGAACCGGGAGTCGCCGGACCAAGGATGACCGAGTCCACCACATCCGCGACATCCATGGCGAAAGGCGACCAAAGGGAAAGACCGTCGCCGGTCGCCGCCAGCCCGTAACCGTCGTCAACATACGGGATCACCTGCACCGTCGGCGCCAGCGCCCACCACGCGCGGAAATCCGCCGCGGAAAAAGAATTGCTCTCGTAGAACACAATCGACTCGTTCGGTTGAATGACGACTCCATGAAACGAATCAGCAAACGCCTGAATGAGACCGCCCGTATCGTCATTGAACCGATATCCTGTGAGGTCGACTCGGTTGGTGCTGAAGTTGGTCAACTCCCAGTAGTCAGGACCTCGCGTCACCAGATTGGTGCCGAACGTATTTGCTGAGGCAGTCATGACTTCGGTGATGGCCAGTTGGCCGGCGACCTCCAGTTGCAGCAGCCCCGCACAGACAAGGCACGGTCCCCAACGCCGAATCAGTCCTTGCAGAATGCCTCCGCTCACCCACGCTCGCGTCCCGTCCGCCGGTCGTATGAAATCTGGTGACGTGTTCATTCGTCATCCTCGAAGAGTTCGCGGGGATCCGCTGATTGAACCTGACGTTCACCCTCAAAAGCGCGCACCTCATTCGTGAGCATACGGCGCAACGAGTCGTAGTACGCGTCCTCCACCGCGACAATGCGAGAGAGCTGCCGTCGATCCGGACCTCCGAGGAACTCGATGGTCTTGGTGCTGATCAACGCCTGCCGAAAGGCCTCCACGACGGCCGGTTCCATGTTGGTGCTCGCCACCCACAGCTGCGGCGGGCTTTCGAAGCCGGAAACAATCTCCAGCCAATGCTTGGTCAAATCCTGGACATACTCGCGCCGGGCCACGCCGATATCCGCCAGGTTGTTCGTCACTGCGGCGATGGCCGCCGCGTGACTGTGAGACCGTTCCAGAGATGCCACCCGCAGTCCGACGTTCTCTACCTTGGTGACATAATCGGATTTACCGTACCAGTGCCTCCACTCCAGAAGGTCCGCTCCATGAACTCCAGCGCGGGCCAGTTGCACCTTGCCCAGCAAACTGATCGTGGCGGCCGGACTTCCGAAGGCCATTCGTTTGCCAGTGATCTGATTGATATTGGTAATTCCCGTTCCCTTCCGCGCGAAGAAGACCGCCGGTTTCGGATTCTCATCGCGAGCGATGGCGATAAGGCCCGGCTGAATCGCCTTCGCTTTCACGTAGGCCAGCGGCCCCACCGACGAAAAGTTCACCATCCCAGGACCGGCAGCCATCGCCTCCACCACTTTGTCCGTCTTATACTTGAAGAGCTTCAAATCCAGCAGGACCCGTTGCCCCAGCTTGGCCGTCATTCGATTCTCAATCTCGGCAAACGGTCCCGCATACTTGCTCACCTGGCTTAAAGGATTCTCCGTGACGCTGACGCCCATCGTTAATCGAAGATACGGCGCGTCATAATCGACCTCGCGTTTCGGCTCATCGAGAAACGCCGAAAGCTGCTCGGAACTGATATACTCAAACTTGCGATTCGGGTCAGGCCACAAGCGTTCGATGCCCGCAATGATGCCCGCGAGAATCGCCTCCGCTCGTTGTCGAGCCACCTTCTCCCCCTTCTCAGCTTCCTGACGCGCCTGTTCCGCCTGCGTCTGCGAGTGCCGAAGCTGCACCGCCAGAATCGTCGTGACGACAATGCCGAAAACCAATACCGCGATGAATGAGGCACCCACTGGATTCCGCCGAACCCATCGCTGCAAGCGTTCGAAATCACCCACTGGCCGCGCATGGATGGGCACTCCCGCGATCCAACGTTCAAGATCCTCCGCGAGTCCTTTCGCGGACGCGTAACGAGCGACCGGATTCTTCTCCAAACATTTCAGGCAGATCGTAGCGAGGTCCGCATCCACCTGCCCTTTCGTCAGCTGGGTCGGACTCGTGGCCTCCATGTCCGTGACTTGACGCAACGTCTCCACCGGAGTCGCCCCTTGAAACGGCACTCGTCCGGTCAGCAATTCGTAGAGAATGACGCCGAGGCTGTACGTATCCGAAGCCGCGGTCAGCTTGTCGCCTCGCGCCTGTTCCGGCGACATATAAGCCGGCGTTCCAGCGATCGATCCCGAATCAGACAACCCCACCTCCTCGTCCGCGAGCTGGGCCAGACCAAAGTCTGTCAGGTGCGGCTCGTCGTGGGCATCCATGATGATATTTCCCGGCTTGATGTCCCGATGCAGCACGCCGTGGTCGTGCGCATATTGCACGGCCCGGGCCGTCTTCGCAATCAACCGGGCGATGCGAATCTGCATCGCCCGCAGATCCACCTTGGTCAGGCCCGAGGGTGGCAGACGGAATTCACTCCGGGCGAGAAGCCGCGACAAACTCTCGCCAGCGATCAATTCCATGGTGAAGAATAGATCACCGTCCTCGTCACCGATGTGATAGATCCGGACGATGTTCGGATGACGCAACCGCGCCGCCACCTCGGCTTCCAATTGAAACCGCCGGATGGCCCGATTGGAACTCGCCCGACTTTCCAGCACCATCTTCAGCGCGACTTCCTGATTGAGACTGAACTGGTGCGCCTTGTAGACCACACCCATCCCGCCGCGCCCGATCAGTTCGATCAACTCGTAGTCGCCGAAACGCCGATTGGATTTCGAGACACGGGGCGATGCTCCCGGCAGCGCCGACCGGTCTGTTCCCAGTTCCAGCGCGCCGCTCAAAACACACTGCGGGCACAGACCTTGGTCACCCAAAATCGGCTGCCCGCAGTCCGGGCAAAGCTTCGCATCACTCTTCGCGGTCACTCTCATTGTTGAATTCAACCCGGCCGGTCCATCGTCATCCCGCTCACCGCGCGAGCACGGAAATCAAATACCGAATCTCATCATCCGTCTCCCGAGGATCGTTCACCGTGCGCTCGATCTCCCTTCGCACGACCTTGAAGAACTGTTGGCGCAACTGGTTCGCAGCGGACTTCACCCCCTGCTCCGTCATACCATGCTGCCGGGCAATCTCCGCGTAACTGGCCTCCGTCCTCCCTCCCAGCGTGAGGTTCTGCAGTGCCTGGAACAATGCTCCCTTTCCACGAGCGACGTATTTTTCGCGCAGCGCTTCGTGGCCGCGCAACAAGATTGCCTGCGCCCAGCGCCGTTCAAAGATCTGATCAGGAGTCAGGCAGTCACTGGGTTCCACCGCCTCCCGCTCCTCGGCTTCCAGCGCATCCCGGGAGAAGATGATTTTGCCACCACCGCGCTTGAGCGCCTCCGCCCGATCCCGTTCGTCCGAGAGAAAATGTTTCAGGCAGGTCAGCAAATAATTTCGGAACCGGCCGGCTCGCTCGCCGACTCCATTGAGCAACTGCTTCTGCAAGAGATGCTGATAAAAACCCTGCGTCAAATCCTCCGCGTCCTGCGGACCGTAACCTTCCCGTCGAATGAACTGATACAACGGCTGCCAGTAGGCTCCTGCAAACCGGTCCATCGCCTCCCGCGCACCGTCGGCGCCCTCGGATCGCGCGCGGAGAATGATCGTCCACTGCGTTTGCTCAAATCGTCCGTTGCAGGCGCGAGTGTCCCCGCAGCTGACTGGAACGATGTTGCTCATGGAACCACAGAATAGTGGCCTTGAGTCGGCAGGCGAGGTCGATTTTCGCCATTTTTCGAGACAGACAGACGCAGTCATCCGTTACCTACAGGGGGGTCTGCGGAGAAAGGTTCCAAGAAAAATTTCTCCAGCCTCACTGAAATTGATTCATCGCTGATGGAGCTGCCCTCGCACCGGCAGTGATCACTGCCAACAGTCTATCGCCCCGCCGCATCCACGCGCACCACATCGTCTCAGTTTTCCATCCTTCGGGTGACGCTCGCCCTCTTCCGGCGTGTGGAGATCAGATGAGTTCATCAACCTCGCAGTCGCAGGGTAGAAATATCTGAACCTCGAACTCACCGCCGTGGCATCATACTCCAAATGAGACATGGACTGGCGGATCGAATCGGACTTCGGGAATGTTACCGCGCCAAAAAAACAAATGCAGCAATCAGGGAGCGTCGGTTTGGTCGACGACTTTCGGCAGAGTCACCGCCGCCGGATCGGCCTCGACCCGGAGAGGTTTCCCGGCGACCGCCGGAAGTGGCGGATACGGCGGAAGCGACCAGTCCAGACCCATGGACGAAAGTTCGGCGCGCAGGTGACGCAGGTTCCAGAGCTGGAACGAGCCGGGTTGCCGGACCACCAGCAATTCATCTCCGCGCGGATTGAACGTCACGTCGAACGGCAACGGGCCGATCGGCAACGTGGCGAGGTCAGCCTTCGTTTCAATGTCCAGCAGCTGCAGTTTGCGGTCGGCCACGGTCACGGCCAGCATGCGGCTCGAGGGATCAAAGGAGCACGCGGCGCGCGCGGAAGTTTCGGCTTCGCGCGGAATGCGATGGTGCAGGTTCCAGCTGTCCGTTTTCCAGACCGTCACCTCCCCAGCCTCCATGCAGGCGACCCATCTTGAATCCGGGCTGAACACAATCGAGATCACGTGGCGGACTGGCAGGCTGGCGACGGATTTTCCGTTGGAGAGGTTCCGGATTTGAACCTCTCCTTTTCCGACGGACGCCAAAACTTTTCCGTCAGGGCTGGGCTGCGGAATGCTGGACGAGCGAACCTCGGGAACGAATTCCTCGAGCGGCTTTTGCGCGGCGACATCAAACCAAGAGGCCCCCACCTGGGAAGCGATCAGCAGTTTTCCACCATCCCCGACGAGACGGAAAACGGTGGGGCCGCGGGAAAGCGATTGAGCCAAACGTTCAGGCGGACCGACACGCACCAACGATCCGTCCTGTTCCCAATCCAGCGTCCAGCGGAAGAGCTGATCGTTCGCGCTGGCGAACAGGGATCGGCCATCGGGGGTGAACTCCAAATGAAACCCGCCCTCAGCGAACGGAACCGGCAGAACGACGGGCGGCGCAGGATTCGAGGCCGGGAAAAGTTGAACAGCCCGGCGCTCGTAAACGGCAATGAGCCTGCCATTGGGGGAGAACGCGGCAGTGGTGGCAAATCCCCTCGCCGCCGGTTGATGGAGTGATTTCACCGTGTAGTTCTGAAGGACACGGTGATCGGCCACTTCGTAAGCGCGCGCGGTGCAGCCATCCCACGGAACGAAACCAAGGCGCCGACCATCGGCGCTCATGCGGAGGTTGTTGCCTCCCGAAGGCGCGAACAGGACCTCACGCTGATTTTCGAGACTCCAGACGCGCAATGACGTGTCCCAGGCGGAGGAGAAGAGCCATTCACCTGCAGGGTCGAAGGCGAGACCGACAATTCGGCTTTCGTGTCCGATGAACGACCCAAGCGACCTGCCTTCCCGGCTGTCCCAGACTTCGAGGCGGTCGACCTGCGCGACTGCGAGCTGCCGTCCGTCAGGATGCCAGGCCATGGCAGAAACCTCGTTCTTGGCCGTGAATGCGCCGACCCTTGCGCCGTCCGCCGTGCGATGGATATAAACGCGGTTGCGACTGCCGCCCGCGAAATATTCTCCGGATGGGCTGAAGAAGACTTCCGCTCCCTTGAACGGCTCCGCGCCGAGCTGCTGCTTCCGCAGCGTCCCCACATCCACAATGTGCAAAGTGGAATCCCGGTACTGCAGCAACAACGAACGACTGTCGGGCGTGAAGCACCGCAGCGTGGCACCGGCGGTCAGCGAGAATTCCCGCGGCTGATTGGTGACCGCCTGCAGATCCCACATCCATCCGCGGTGCAACGCGTCGACAGTCGCGACGTACCGCTCGTCCGGGCTGGAGACGGCCGCCTCAATCGGCAATCCATCGCCGCGCAGTTCGTGGAGAATGCGGTCGGTCGCCACATCGCGGATCGTCAGGTTTCCGCGGGCATCGTTGGTGCCGTAAATGCGGAAACTGCGACCGAAGTTGAATGAATCCCAGAGCGGCGTCTTGGCCCATTCCTTGTAGAGCCGCACGTCGGGCAAGAGCAGGCAGTGGATCGCCTCATTGCGAAAATCCAGGCTGTTGGTCAATTGCGCGGCGCGCGTGATTTCCGCCAGGCTGTCGAACCGCTGGCCGGGCTGGCCGGAGCGGCGGTTGGCGCGAACCCAGTTGAACTTCGCCTCGCGCATCTGCGCGACCGCATCCGTCTCGGCGTGCTCGGCCCGGAGACGTTGTTGCTCGGCCCGCGTCTTTTGCCAATCAGCCCAGACGAATCCGCCGATCGCCAGCGCCATGACGATGGTGGCGGCAATGCCGTACTTGGCGAGAAAGGCGAAACGCCGCTCCATCAAATGCAGGCGGCGCACCGATTTGCCGGCCTGCAACAACACCAGCTCCTGCCACATGGCGTCCGCTGACGGATAGCGCCGGGCCAGCTTGTTGTCGCACGCCCTCAGGGTAATTTCGTTCAGCTCCAGCAAGTCCCGCCGGTCCGGCAGCGTCATCAAGTCCTCGGGCAGATTCGGGAAATCGTGGCGGTCGCGGCCGGTGCTGATTTCGTAGAGCACCTTACCAAGGCTGAAGATGTCCGCCGCCGCAGTGCCCGGCCCTTCCGGCGGCACGAAGCCTTCCGTTCCGACGAACGAATGCGACGTGTCGATGGCCGAAACGAGCCCGATGTCCGCCAGCTTGGGCACGCCGTGAACGAACACGATGTTCGACGGCTTGATGTCGCGATGGACGAGCCCATTCTCGTGCAGATGCGCCAGCGCCCGGGTCAGCGCGAGGCTGATGGACAGGCATTCGGCGGCGGGCAGGCGACGTTGCCGGGTGCGCAGTTCCTTCAACGTCTTGGGCACATAGCGCTCGGGAAAAATTTCCTCGCCGGTCTCGATGTCGTCGGCCAGCTCCATGACGTAGTAGAAGAAACCTTCCGCGTCGTTGCGGCCCACATGTAGGAGGCCGACTTGCGAATCCTGCCCGGCAGAAACCGGCTCAAAGCGTTGAATGCCGGCGAACTCACGGTCGAAGGGACGTTCATCCTCGAAGCTGGAGCGGCGGACGATCTTCACCGCCCGGTAAACGCCCGTCACGCTGCGCGCCAGCCAGACCTCGCCGTACGCGCCGCGTCCCACGCACCTCAACAGTGCGTAGTCCGGAATAGGCGGTGGCGCCGGCGGCATCGACACCCAACGTTATCGGATTATGTCCGCGAAGGAATATCCAGATCGCGCGCTGCCAAGAAGCCGCATCCGGGAAAGCCCGGTGGTCATTCCAGTGCCTTGGAGAGCTGCTCGACTTCCTGCTTCAACAACTTGGTGAGCCGATGGTGCACGATGTAAACTTGGACCCGCGTCACCCCGAGTTCGCGGGCCACATCGCCGGCGGCCATGTGCCGGCGCGTGTAGAGGTCGAAGATCTGGAGATGCTTCGGCTTCACCTCGCGGCTGATGCGCTCCATGGCGACTTCCAGGATGTTGCGCTTCCACTCGGACTCCCAGGCGTCATCAAAGCTCGGCTGACCCGGCACCCGCTCAATCGTCGGCGTGCGGGTGTTGGTCCCGTCGGCTGCGGATGATTTCACGGTTCCGGCCGGAGCGCGGCGGCGGAACTGATCGGCAACTCGCCAGCGCGTGAGATTAAGCAGCCAGCTCTTGAAGGATCCCCGATCCGGGTTCGACTCGAACTCATGAATGGTTTTAGCCACGGACAGCAACGTCTCCTGCTCCACGTCCTTCGCCTCGGCCTCCGTGAGACCTGACTTTATGGCCACCGCGCGGATGAGACGGGAATAGGTCTCGGTGAACTCCTGCCAGCTCCGTGAATCGTCCCAGTTCTTCAATCGCCCCAGCAGACTGGCGCGCGTGGCGAGAGTGTCCTCGCGGTCAGGCGAATGTCGGGGCTCAGGCATCTTTTGCACGGGAGGATAACGAATCGGGGCGGGAAATCTTACAAAAAATCTTTTTTCGCGGTTTTGTAAGATCACGCCGATCTCGCTCGTTCCCCTGCCGTGTCATTTTCGAGCCCCGAACCCATAGCGATGCGCCGCCAGTCCCCGACGCGCGGTCTGCCCTGCCAAAGCCTCATGAAACCCACCCTGTTACTCAAGTCCCTGCTGGTTGCCAGCCTCATCGCCGGAGTCCCCAACGCCTTCGCGCAAGGCACGGCGTTCACGTATCAAGGCCGGTTGAATCATGGCGCAAACATCGCCAACGGCAGCTATGATTTCCGCTTTGCTCTCTACGACGATGCCACAGGGGGAACAACCCAAGGTTTGATTCTGACCAAGGTCGACGTGCCGGTCAGCAATGGCCTGTTCACAGTCGAAGTGGATTTTGGCAATCAATTCCCCGGCTACAGCCGCTGGCTGGAACTCTACGTCCGGACCAATGGCGGGGGGAGCTACACCCTGTTGACCCCACGGCAACCGCTGACGCCAACGCCATATGCGGTGACGGCGGGAAACATCTCGGGCGTCCTTGCCGCCTCGCAATTACCAACTGGAGTAGTGACCAATGGCGCGGTGGTTTCCGGCTCGTTCAGCGGCAATGGTGCTGGTGTGACCAATGTGAACGCGGCGACGCTCGGTGGCGTGAGCGGCGCAGGCTTTTGGAAAACCAATGGTAACACCGGCGCCAATCCGGCAACCGGGGCATTCCTCGGCACGGCGGACAACCAGCCGCTGGAGTTCAAGGTCAACGGGCAGCGCGCATTGAGGTTGGAGCCCAATACCAACAGTCCGAATGTGGTGGGAGGAAACGCAGGCAATGTTATTAGTAATGAAGTGGTTGGCGGATTCATCGGCGGAGGAGGCAACTCTCAATTCCCAAATCGAGTTGGTGGCAACTACGCTTCGGTGCTCGGAGGATTCGGTAACATCGCTGGCGGCTCAAACTCCATGGCGATGGGAGACCGGAGTTACGCCGGCGGCGATTTCTCTACAGCGATGGGAAAAAGAGCTGCCGCCATCGGCACTTTCTCCACAGCGATTGGATATGTAACTACCGCCAGTGGCCTTGGCTCCACGGCACTCGGAATTAGCACCGTAGCCAGCGGCGACACCACCACTGCTATGGGGACCGGTACCACAGCCAGCGGCGCTGTCTCCACAGCGATGGGATATGCAACTGTTGCCAGCGGCGATTATTCCACGGCAATGGGCTTTCAATCAGCCGCTGGCGGAACCACCAGCGTCGCGATGGGGGCCAACGCCGACGCTGCTCACGATAACACCTTTGTCTGGTCAGATGGTTCGGCAGGGATCTTCACCAGCTCTGCACTGAACCAATTCCTGATCCATGCCTCTGGCGGCGTGGGCATCAACACCAACAATCCAAACGGGGCCGCCCTGTCGGTCGCCGGAACGACGCGCCTTTCGGGCAATGTAAACGTAATTGGCAACCTTGCTGCAGGTGCCGTCTCGAGCGCCTCGGGCTTCGCGGCGCAGGCCCTGGGCTACAGTGCGGATGCGTCGGGCAATTATTCCCTCGCCCTTGGCTATGACTCCACGGCCAGCGGCAATGTCAGTCTGGCCGCCGGTTACCAGGCCACGGCGGCCCATCAAGGCTCTTTCGTCTGGTCAGATGCTACGGGATTTCCTTTTGCCTCGACCGGCGACAATCAATTCCTAATCCGGGCGGCTGGTGGAGTGGGCATCGGCACAGCCACACCACAAGCCACATTGCAGGTGGCCAGCAGTGCCACGTGGCCGAAAGCCCAACTCCTGCTGACCCAGACGGCCAACGACTACGCACGATTTCAGATGGGCGTGGGCAACAATGCCAAATGGATGTTCGCAGTGACCACCAACGCCGCGCCCAGCCTGGAGTTCTATCTGGCGGCGAGCAAGTTGGCGGAGTTGACCCCGGCTGGAGCGATGTTTGCCCAGAGTTTCAATCCGACGAGCGATCGCAACGCGAAGGAGAACTTTGATCCGGTGAGCCCGCAGGAAGTGTTGGAGAAGGTCGCCGGGCTGACGATCAGCCGCTGGAACTTTATCGGCGATTCCGCCACGCCGCATGTTGGTCCGATGGCCCAAGACTTCCACGCCGCCTTCGGCCTCGGCACCGACGATAAACACATCGCCACCGTCGATGCCGATGGCGTGGCACTCGCGGCGATTCAGGGACTGAATCAGAAGGTGGAGCGCGAAGCATCGCTTCGCCGGAAGCTTGAAACCGAAAACGCCGAGCTGAAGCGGGAGCTGGCGCAGATCAAAGAAATGCTCACGAAACTTTCCGAACCCAAACCTTAATCAATACATCTCTCCCTACCCTCCATGAACACAAAACTAAAACTGAGCGCTTTGACTGCGCTACTGGCGGCAGCCTGCATGACCGGTCACGCGCAAAACACGGTGGTCAACTACCAGGGCCGTGTGACTTCCAATGGCACGAACTTCACCGGCAACGGGCAGTTCAAGTTCGCGCTGGTCACCAGCACCAACACTGCTGCGACAGCCATCGCAACAGCGGGCCGCAGCAGCGGGTTCATCACCGGTTACACACTCAATAACGGCGGGAGCGGATACGTTACGCCGCCGCAAGTCACCGTTACCGGCGGTGGCGGCGCGGGCGCCACGGCCAGTGCCACGATCTCGGGCGGAGTGGTCACAGCGATTACTCCCATCAACGCCGGCAGCGGCTACACCTCCACCCCGACGGTGACGATCGCGCCGCCACCGGCAGCGATTGTTTACACGACGTATTGGAGCCACGACGGGACGAGCACTTCCGGAATCGAACCGACCACCGCCGTGAGTGCGACGGTCCGCGACGGATTGTTCACCGTGGGACTCGGCGACACTACGGTGGCGAACATGACCGCATTGGGCGCAGCGCTATTCCAGCAACCGAATCTGCAACTGCGGCTCTGGTTCAACAACGGCGTGAACGGTTTTGCCGCGCTCAGTCCGCTCCAGAATCTCTCCGGAGCGCCGTATGCGGGCCACGCCAACTCGGCCTCCTCGCTATCCGGCAACGGGATCGTGCGCGTGAACGGGAGCATGGTGGGCGGCTATTCCGGCAACATCATCAGCAACGGCGTGGTGGGGGGCTTTATCGGTGGTGGGGGAGCCAATTCATTACCGAATTGGGTCGGAGGCAATTATGCCACAGTGCTGGGAGGCGCCGGCAATTCCGCGAGCGGTTTTTACTCTACCGCAATAGGATTTAAGTCGACCGCTACTGGAGTCGGCAGCCTTGCCGCGGGCGACGGTTGCACCGCCAGTGGAAACGGTTCAACTGCTCTTGGTGGAGCCGCAACTGCTCGAGGAATAAATTCAACTGCAATGGGTGAGAGTAGTGTCGCCAGCGCCCTCGCTGCCACAGCCATGTGGTATCACACCACTGCATCCGGTTCCAGCTCCACAGCACTAGGAGGTTTGACTACCGCGAGCGGAGACAATTCCACCGCAATGGGAGCCTTCGCGGCGGCAAGCGGCGAATCCTCAACCGCGATGGGACGCAGCACTACCGCCAGCGGCGTGTCTTCGACCGCCATGGGGCGAGACACTCTCGCCGGTGGGAATTACTCCACGGCGATGGGTTACCAATCAGAGGCGCGCGGAGTCGCCAGCGTCGCGATAGGAGCAAGTGCCAGCGCTGCTCACGATAACACATTTGTCTGGTCGGATGGTTCCATCGGGAATTACTTCGACAGCACTGCCCCCAATCAATTCCTGATCCGTGCTGCTGGCGGAGTAGGAATCGGCACAGTGGCACCGCAAGCCTCATTGCATGTGGCCAGCAGAGCCACGTTTCCGCAGGCTCAACTGCTGCTCACTCAGACCGCCAATGATTACGCCCGCTTGCAGATGGGAGTCGGAACAAATTCCAAATGGATGTTTGCAGTGCAGCCTGCCGCCGCCCCGAATCTGGAGTTCTATCTGGGGGAATCGAAGCTGGCGGAGTTAACCTCGAGTGGAGCGATGTTTGCCCAGAGCTTCAATCCGCCGAGTGATCGCAATGCGAAGGAGAACTTCGATCCGGTGATCCCGCAGGAAGTGTTGAAGAAGGTCGCCGGGCTGACAATCAGCCGCTGGAACTTCATCGGCGATACGGCGACGCCGCATGTCGGTCCGATGGCGCAGGACTTCCACGCTGCCTTCGGCCTGGGCACGGACGACAAACACATCGCGACCGTCGATGCCGACGGTGTCGCCCTCGCTGCGATCCAGGGACTAAATCAAAAGGTCGAAGCGGCCGAACGCGAAAATACGGCGCTCAAGGACCGTGTAGAAATGCTCGAAAAACTACTGCGGAAACTGGTAAAGGAATAAGTCAGATCCAATCAGACCATGAAAACTCATTTAACGGCGGTGCTGCTAGGTGCGACCGCTCTCACCGTTCACGCGCAGAATTACGCCATCGACTGGTTCAAGGTAGCCGGAGGCGGCGCACCAGCACCGGCGGGTGTATGCGCTCAGCGGCACCATCGGCCAGCACGATGCAGGTGGACCATTAACCAACGGACCGTACGCGCTGACCGGCGGCTTCTGGGCACTGCCCATCGTCGTGCAGACGGCCGGCACACCCACCTTGGTCATTGAAGCGCTCGGCGCCGGGCAGGCCCGCATTTCGTGGACGCCGAACCCTCCGGGCTTTGTGCTGCAGGAGAACGCCAATCTCGCCACGACCAACTGGGTGAACTCGCCCAGCGGCGCCAGCAATCCAGTCACCGTGCCCGCCACGCTGCCGGTCAAAGCCTACCGGCTCGTCAAACCGTAGTCCGGACAGCCCAGCCCGAACCGCGATCCATTTCGCTCCCCTAGAATTTTAGAAGCGATTCCTGACACTTCCGCTCCTTGCTCTCGGGGCGATTCTTTTGCCTTGGTGCCCGAACCTTTCCGCCCAAGGCACGGCCTTCACCTATCAGGGCCTGCTCAACGACGGTGCCAATCCCGCCAACGGCACCTACGACTTGCGCTTTGCGTTGTATGACGCGGCGAGCGCAGGAGCGGCACAGGGTAGCGCGCTGACGAACCTTGCCACCGCCGTGAGCAACGGGCTCTTCACCGTGACGCTGGATTTCGGCAACCGGTTCCCCGGCCCGGATCGCTGGCTGGAGATCGGTGTGCGGCCCGGCAGCAGCGCGGGCGAGTTCACGACGTTGGCGCCACGGCAGGCAATTTCACCCACGCCATACGCAATCTACGCGGGGACAGCAGGCACGGTCCCCAACGGCGCCATCTCGGCGAACAAACTCGCGGCTGGCGCAGCGGCGGCGAATTTGCAGGCAGGCGGTCAGGCAGCAGTGGGCGGAGGAGGTGTGGTGTTGAGCGAACAGTTCAGCGCGGCGGAACTCATCAATGCGGGCTATCAGAAAATCGGCCGCGTCAGTTTGATCGACGAAGCATGGCAGGCGCGCGCAGCAGGGCCAACGAGATTGCCGCCGCAATTGGCACGGCGCGGACATTCCGCTGTCTGGACGGGTACCGAGATGATCATCTGGGGCGGCGAGAACACGAGCGGCGCTTGTTGAACACGGGCGCGCGGTACAATCCCGCTGTCGGCACCTGGACACCGATCAGCACCACCAACGCACCGTCCCCCCGCACCGGCCATCGAGCGGTGTGGACAGGTTCGGAGATGATCGTGTGGGGAGGTTATGCGGCCAGCTTTTTCGCGAACAACGTAACCAACACCGGCGCCCGTTACAATCCGATCACGGACACTTGGACAGCCATCACCGCGGGCGGCGGTTCACGGCAGAATCACTCGGTGTTTTGGACCGGGACCGAGATGCTCGTTTGGGGCGGCACGGCGATCGGTTCCGGCCTCTTTGGTTCGACCACTTCGCCGCGCAACGACGGCGCACGTTACAATCTGGCCAGCAACAGTTGGACCTTTATCTCCAGCAGCGGCACGCCGTCGGTGCGGGTGGATTACTCAGCGGTCTTCACCGGCTCGGACATGATTATTTGGGGCGGGCGCGATTCGCTCGGCAGCATTGTCACCACGCAGACGAACTACCAGGACGGCTTCAGATACAGTCTCGCCGCGAATACTTGGACGCCCATCTCCACCGCCGGCGCTCCGGTCCGGCGCTTCGGCCATTCCGCCGCGTGGTCGGGGACGGAGATGATCATCTGGGGCGGACAGTATGCTGAGGGGAGCATCAATATCGTTCGCTCCAACTTCAACAACGGCGCGCGCTACAATCCCGCCGCGAACACCTGGGCACCCATCTCCGCCACCGCCGCGCCCGCCGCCCGCGTTGGGCACGACGCGGTGTGGACGGGCAATCGCATGATCATCTGGAGTGGCGGCGATGGCACGAACCTGTTCGATTCCGGAGCGCGCTATTTTCCGGCGGTCAACGCGTGGAGCAACATGACTTCCGTCGCGCGGCCTGTAGGGCGCGAAGATCACACGACGGTCTGGAGCGGCAGCGAGATGATCATTTGGGGCGGGTTCAACGAATTCATGCGCGACCTTGGCGGCAGCTACAATGCCACCAGCGATGTGTGGACTCCCACCGCGCCGTCCGGCGAACCCAGCGTGCGTCGAGGTCACACAGCCATCTGGACCGGAAGCGAAGTGCTCGTTTGGGGCGGCTTCGACGGCGAGCGACACCTGAACACGGGCGGGCGCTACGTGCCATCGCTCAATGCATGGACGCCGATCACCATCAACGGCGCGCCCAGTGGCCGCACCACGCACAGTGCAGTTTGGACTGGTACGGAGATGATCGTGTGGGGCGGCGTCGGACCGAACTTCCTCAACACGGGCGCACGCTACAATCCGGCGACCGGCCTGTGGACGGCGATGACGACCAACGGAGCGCCGACTGCGCGCAACGGTCACGCCGCCGTCTGGACCGGCACGCAGATGGTGGTGTGGGGCGGACTCGATGGCGCGTTTGCCAACACCGGCGCGCGCTACAACCCGGCGAACAACACCTGGACCGCGACCTCGACCACTGGCGCACCCTCCGCGCGCAGCGGAGCACCTGGCGTCTGGACTGGCACTGAAATGCTCGTCTGGGGCGGTGTGGGCGGAAGCGTCGCTTCACAATTCCCGCTCTCGACTGGCGCACGTTACAACCCAGCCAACAACACCTGGGTCAGCCTGCAAACTACCAACGCGCCCGGCGCTCGCACCGCGCATCGCGCCCTTTGGACCGGCGACGAAATGTTGATTTGGGGCGGCACCGACCTGACGACGAACCTGAACACGGGCGGCCGTTACAACCGCGCTGCGAACACTTGGTCGGCCATCACCACCAGCGGCGCGCCATTGCCGCGCGCGGAACACACCGCCGTCTGGGACGGCACGCGCATGATCGTCTGGGGCGGGGCCGCCGGGGAATCCTACCTTCGCGATGGCGGCATCTACAATCCGCTGACCGACGGCTGGCTCGACACCTTGCTGGGCACCAACGCGCCTCCCGCGCGCGCCCAGCACGCCGCCGTTTGGACGGGCTCTGAAATGGTGGTATATGGCGGCTACCATGTTGAGCCATCGCCCCAAGGCTCAATATTTTTCGACGACACTTGGCACTACATTCCACCGCGCTCAATGTTCCTTTACCTCAGGCCTTGAGCAGAGAAAGCGACGAGGCAAACATTTGCCGGAGGGATCCCACTGCCTTCCACCGGTTGCGCAATCTTTAGACCGGTTCGGGCTCCAGACGACGGCGCGCCAGCAGACGGCGCTTCCGATCCCTGGCGAGCCGGGACAGACGGTCGAGGAGTTTGCCAACGGTGGCTTCGATGGTGTGGTCCCGCTCCTCCAGATGAATGTCTGGTCCGGGAACTGCCAGATGGACCCGCGCCACATAGGCAGGGCTACTCGACTGATTCCTCTCCAAGGCCACCTCGGCGACTTCAATACGGAGGACGGAAGCCAGCTGGGCAAGCCGCGTCTGAACACGCGCCTTCAGCCCGTCATCAGGACGCAGCCACCGATGGATGAAGATGATTTTCATGTCGCTATGTTACCGTCCGGTTTTATGTGCGGATGCCATCCGTGACTCGCAAGCGATCGCTGTGCCATCTGCAGTCGAGACTTGGAACACGCCGGAGAACGGGAAAACTTTCGCCCAGGATACCATCCTCCTATCGATTTCCCGACCAGCCAGTAGCCATGAACGGCCAATCATCGGCCATGGGGACTTAAGCGACCGACCTCTCAGGTTTCCCAGCTCCCTGATTGAAACTCCCAAATGCCGGATCAATCTCGATCACCGGCGACTGCTCAATGACACCTGTGGATGCCCGAACAAAACCACCGCTAATTTGCTACCGGCTCCGCAGTTGGAGACGGCAACGGTAGAAAGTCTGGGCGTCTGGTTCATTGGCGACGTAGGTGATCGTGGCGTTATTGCCGAGCACGTTGGTGTAGTTCGGCACGCCGCGCCAGTTGCCGATCGCGAGATTTGTGGTCGATTCAAGCGTGTAGATACGGTCGTATCCCGCGTAGCCCGCGCCCGCCGCGGTAACGGCGAAGAAAGAGACCAGTTTGTTCACCGGTCCTGAACGCGTGATGCTGAGATGGAAGAATCCGTTGCGATCGTTGGGATTCGTTCCGGCGATATACTCGTCCTTGTTCTTCACGCCGTCGTTGTCGTTATCGCCTGTGCCGGTCGGATTCAAGTTCCCGAAAACCGAAAACTCATACGCGTCCGGCAAGCCGTCGTTGTCGCTGTCGGAGACGGTCGTCCCGAAGTCGAGGCGCTGGGCGTGGCCGCGCTCCGGAATCTGATACGGCAGCTGCATCTGCACACCGTTCTGATTGCGAATAACAAGCACGAGCGATTCGCCGGCGACGGAAGAATCCGACTCGGCGACAGGAGTGAGTTCCTCCAGCTTGAGATTGAGCCGGTAGAATCCGCCCATCGCGGCATCGCTACCCATTCGGTAAGTGGCGATCGTGGGGCCGTCGATCGAGCGACGTGCTTCTACGATGACGTTGGTGTCCGCGGCCGTCACCGGCTGGCTGCCGAGAACGATGGTGCCGTAGAGGATGTTGTCCGGCGCTGGAAGTTCCGCGTGAACCGCGGTGGTCAGCACGCCTGACACGAGGGCCAGGCCGAGGAGTTGTTTCACGCCGGTGCTCGCCGAAGTCAGGTGCTGCCGTTGATTCGTCTTCATAAGTTCAGTAGTCGACCATCGTTGAATCGTCATGTTCGTGAAGGTGCGTCGCGATCAATCACCCGTGTAGGAATAGCTCTGGAGCGAAATTAGAATGTCGCTCACCGATTCGATGAACTGCTCCAGACCCTGCTCCGGATTGTTCAGCAACGTGCCGCCGGGGATGATCAGCACCCAGTCGGTGTTCCAGACGCTGCGGCTGACGAGACGGCTGGACTTGGTGGTCTCCGTGTCGTCGTAAACGCTGCTGTCATGATACGCGCGGAAGCTGGAGAAGCGTCGAATCTGCGCGAAACTTTCCGCGAGCGAATCGTTCACCGGAATCCAGGTCGGATCATCTAGGTCATTCGCCCCGATGGGGAACGGAGCAGGAATCGCCTGATCCACCACGCGCCATTCACGGGTGGCGAGCGTGTTGCCGGTGGGCGAGCGAAGCACGTCCATGCCGGTCGGGAACAAGTAGACGCGCGGTGCGGTGGCCAGACCCGAGCCGTTGTAATCGCTGAACCAAATGCCAGCCGCGTTGATCTTCGTGGAGAAGAGGCTGGGATCATACGCCGTGTCGCCGCCGCCGAGCGGACGCCCGAAGAAGTTCAGACCGAACGTCACCGTGGTGGGGAATCGCAGCACGATACCGGGCTGCGGTCCGGCGGGCTCGGGAGCGAAGGGTCGGCAGTAGCGGCGGAATTCCGGTACTTCCCAGAGATCCGCCACGACGGCTGTCGCGAGGACCTTCCGCCACTTGTCATCCGAGACGGCGTTGGCTGCTTCCGCTTCCGCTTCGGCTGCGAGTTCATCGGGAGTGTTGGCGATGCCATCCGCGCCGAGATCGGGAACCACGCGATCGCGAATGCGGAAGAGTTCGCGTCGCAACGAGAACCGTGACTGCTCGAGCTGGGGATTGTTCAACCCGAACCGCGGCGCGAGCACATCGAAGTTTTGCTTCAATCGCGCCAGAGGATCCGAGAGACCGCTTCGGCCGGTGACTGGCGATCCATCCGCGACCTGCCCGATGCTGCGCTGGCGGATGATGTCGGTGAAGAAGTCGCGTCCCGCGCGGTTATCGGTGCCGAGGAAGTTTAGCTCGTAATCGTAGGCGCTGGCCACGAGGTAGACATAGCGCGCGGCGAGGTCGAACTGCGCGCGATACTTCTGCAAGGCTTCGTTCCGGAAAATGCGGAAGGCGATGTCTTTGTAGCGATTCTGTTGGGACTGCCCCGCGGTCCGCTGGCGGAAGATGGTGCGCTCGGTCAGCAAGCGCTGCCCTGCGGCGAGCGCGGCCTTATAACGTGCGAACGACTGCCGCACGAGCTCCGCCTGGTTCATGGTCTCCAACCGCATCGGCGCCTCGGAGCGCAGGAGTTGCCGCAGTTCGGCGGACATTTGTTTCACTTCAAAATCCTGCGACGCCACTTCGACATCGATATCAGTCTGGAGCTGCGTTTGTTCCTTGGATTGCTCGAAACGATTCTGCTGCCCTTCGACAATGTCCGCGCTGCCTTCGAGCGCCTCCGCCGCAGCAATGGAACCATACCCGATGACAGCGCGGGCTATCTCATCCACTGGAAAGAGAAAGTCCTGCAAGTCTTGTGGAATTCCCTGAACCACCGCATCGGCAACGCGGCTGACAATGTCCGCAGAACGCCGCAATCCCAGTTGCGCATCCTGCGCGGACAATATCTTGGTGTTGAGCCTGATCAACTCGGACTGATTGCCAGTGAGGAGGCTGATGGTCCGGTTGCTCAGGGCCAGGCGGCTGCCGAGCAGTTGGGACGCTTCCTCAATCTGCTTGATGAGGTCGTCGTAATTATTGAGCGTCTGCTTGAGGCGTGTCTCCTCCTGCAGCAGGTCCGACAGCGCGAGTTGTATTTCTCCAGGCGCGCGACGCGATCCAAATTCCGACGGCGCGGTAAACGCCCACCCGCCCGATGCGAGCGGATAGTTTACGGCAAGGAACGGTCCGGTGGCGATGTTGGTGGTGAACAGGTCGCCGCCGAAGTAAAACGACGGCGCGGAGTCACCATCCTGGAACGGCTTAAAATAACCGATGACGTTCGTGAGTCCGCGGGGGTTCGGCTGGCTACCGGTCAACTCCGTCGCTCCCACGTATTGGTAATGGTAAATGTCAGGGCCATCGTAGCCGCTGGGATACGTCTTGCCGGCTCCGATGTCGCCGTCGTACGGGTAGCCGAAGATCTCGATCAGCCGGCTCTTCAAGTCGCGTTCTTGATCCGCAACGTTCGCAGTGAACTCATCGATGGTGTCCTGCTGGCGACGCAGAGCCTCGGTCAGGCCATTCGCACGATCCCACAAGTTGACCGTATTGTTCAACGTGTTCACCGCGCGCTCGTAGATCTGTTGGAAATGAGCGCGGCCCTGGATGCCAGACCCGATGACGAGGAACGCGGGATCGATATCGAACGGCACCACGCCCTTCGCCAGACCGAGCGGGTTCAGTCCCTTGTCTACCTTGTCGAGCTGCGTTTGAATCTCGCGGTGCTGGCTTATGATCTCGTCGATCTCCAGCACGGTCTGCCGGTCAATCTTCTGGATGCCGACGTGACTGGGGTTCGGATCCGCGCTGGGCAGAATCGCATTGGCCGTCAGCCAGTCGAAGTAGGCACCTTGTCCCGCCCGACGTGCCCATTCCGTGACGCCCCAGGCCCGATCAGAATCCGTGTCCTTGTAGCCCTGATACTGGCCTTCGGGATTATCCACGTACTTCGAGCGATGAGTGAGATCCACGATCTCGGCACCCGCCTTGGCTTTCGCGGCGGCCACCGTGGCGAACTTCCGTTCGTCGAGGAAATCGACCTGCACGGCGACTCCCGCCACGAGCACGTTCTCTGAGCGCGGAATCCAGGTGAAGCGCGGGTGGCGCAACAGGTCGTAGTAAGTCTTCGCGGCGGTGAGGTAGTGACCCCACGCATCGCCGTGACCTTGCGGGAAGAGAATGCGCGCGTCGTTCTCATTGATCAGGCCGTCGAGATTCACATCGCCGACGTTGTAAACGCGTTCGTAGGCAATCTCGCCTTCCGCCCCGGTGAAGTTCCAGAGCAGACGATTGTAAACCGGCTTCGCTCCCACGCCCGACGCGCTGTCATCGCGACCGCGCAACAAGGCCAGTTCTTCTTCGAGCAATGAGTCGAGCTGGTTCTGGAAGGCAAAGATGGAGGTTCCCACCGTGCCGAACTCGAGAGAGTCCGAGAAGAATCCGATCGTGGGATCCTGCGCGTCGGAGAAGGCCTCGTTGCCGAGCAGCATGTAGAGATCGGACAACCGCGACGCGGCGAGCAGCAGCGCGTTGTTCGCCGGATCGTTGTCGACGGGCGGCAGTCCTTCAATGCTGAGACGTTTGCCGCGGTTGAGCACGGTCGAGTAAGCCTCGATGAGGCCGACGCCGTTCAAGTTTCCGCCGTCCGGATTCAAGGCAATGTCTCCCTCGTAGCGCTCACCTGCCTGAATCAACATGCTCGCGTAGGTCACGCTGGCGTTGTCGTGGAAGTTGGTCGTGCGCGCCTCGAAGGGATTGATGCCTTCCACCACTCGCTTCACCCAACCGGGAGCGAACGCGGCGCGAGTTTGCGCCGTGCTGGACGGGTCACCCACCCAGTCGCTCCAGTTGGTCGTGCCCGCGACGTTGTAGCCCCGATACCGGACGACGAACCAGTTATCGATCAGTGTGAACAGACTCGTCTCCGCGCCGTCGCCCAGCGTGATGGAGTTCAGTCCGGCAGCCGACGGCTTGTAGACGCGCCATCCGCGCGAGTCGGTGACTTCGCCGGTTGCCGGATTCACAGCAGGGAGCGCGGCCGGATTGAAGTTCGCTTCATCCGGATGATACCACCACTCGAACTGGAGCCGATCGGGATCACCACCGAAATCCGAGCTGTGCCGGAGCGTGAGGCGTTCGTCGAAAACATTGTCCGGGAACAACACCTTCAGGTCGCCGCGGAACGGCCCGCCTTCGACGCGGATAACGTGCAGCGTGACGGGGGCCGCCCCCAGCGCCGGGTCGTTGTTCTCCGCCAGCACGAGATAGTTCGTCTGGCCCGGCGCATTGGCGGCGGTGGGCAACGGCAGACCCGCCGTCAGCGCCTTGGGCAGGTCGCCAAGATTCTCGAGAACCACCGCACCCGCGCTGTTCGCGGTGAAGCCGATGAGCAGTTCCTGATCGGGCGCGCCATCGCGATTGACGTCGATCCGGTTCGGGTTCCGCGTCAGGTCGTAGAGCGAATCGATGATGCTGTGGAATCTCGCTTCGCTGGTGAGTTGTTTGATGCGCTGACGTTCGCTGTCACTCATCACGTTGCTGAGCAGCAACGGTTCGCCAAGGCCCGCCTCGCTGATGACACCGGACCAGCTCATCGATCGGCTCGCCGGATTGTAGCTGAGCCTGGCGCGCAGGTAGTACGGCAGGTCGGAGAAGGTCTGCGAACCGTTGGGCTGCGTCTCGAGGTTGACCTCGGCCGGGAGACGATAGCTCGCGTTGATGCCGGCGACGTTGGTGAGACGCAACGTCCGCGTGGAGATCGGATCGTAGAGTCGCGCGGTCGTGGACAGCGTGTTGCTGCCGTTGGGATTCAACGTATCGAAGGCCACCTGGGCCGAAGCCCAGTTCTTGATCGCCGGCAGGCCGCGTTTGGAATTGAGCAGAGTCTCACCGATTTGCAGCGCCGAGGTGTTGGTTGGCCAGACGATGTTGTAGGTCACGTTGACGGGCGTGGAACTGGTGGAGCCGGGCGCGATGCCGCTCCAGCCCACGCAGCCACCGAGGGCCACATCGTCCGTTCCATCTCGACCGGCGTCGTAGGAGAACGTCGGTTGCAGCGGGTAGAAGTAGCGGATGACGACTTGCGGATTGGGGTCGCCGGGCGTCGGTCCTTTGACGGCGTGGATCTTTCCGCGGTGATCGCGGAACGCATTCCCGGAGACAATGGTCGTGTTCGCGCAGACGGTCAGGAGACTGAGCGGATACGGTGGGAGAATCTCCTTGCCGGCTTCGCCAGTGAACGAGAATCCGTGATCCGGATCCGTCAGCACCACTTCATACGGTTGCATGGCCCATTTGCCGCTCGAAGGATCGCGATACTTCAGCAGCACGAACGGGCGCGACGTGGCATCGCTGTTCAAATCATTGCGCAGCGCGAAGAGCCCTTCGCCGGACTTGCTCGGGGCGAAGAACGCGTGTTCTTCGTTGGGATTGTAGCCGGGCAGATTCGTGTTCGACTGCACGTAGATGCGTTTGTCCGGGAACTGCGCCGCCGGCAGCGGGCCGGAGCCGAGCGGATTGGCGATGACGAGGCTCGTTGCGCCAACGGGCCATGAGATGCTGTAGCGCACAGACAAGTCCGGCCACAACGAGCCGGTGATGGGATTGACCTTGTAGAACGCGACCACGAGGTCGTCGTTCGGCGAACCTGTGTCCCTGTTCACCGGGATGATCGGGCCGGTCTGATCTCGTGCGATCGTAGGCCGCTTCCGCCCCGACTCCGTCGTAGGGCGAAATCACGTTCACCACCCAGCCGCTCTTGGGCGAGTTCGTCGCGACACTCAGCCCGCGCGGGTCTGAGACTGGCGTGCCAACTGTGGCGGACTGTCCATCGCGGAAGGCGAGAGGGTCATTCCACGCAACGGAGCGAACAACTTGGAAGTAGTTCGAGTGCGTGAGCGGGTCGGGCGACGAACCGAGCGCTGCCTCGGGCGCGATCAAATAGCGAATCACCGTGTAGCCCGGCTGGTTGGCGATGAGCTGCTTACTTCCCGCGTCGTAAATGGCTCCCGGAACCGTGGAGTAACTCATCACGATCGCGCGGTAAGGTGAGGATGCGGTGAGCGGCTCGACTTCGACCGGCGCACCTGCGACGTGGATTTGCGGATCCGATGGGAACACCGCGCGCATCACGCGCACGACGGGCGGCGGAGGGTTCGCATCGGCGAGGCTCGCGGTTGTCAGCCACGTCACGCGGGCCGCGATGGGCCGGGTGAAGTAGAGCTTCTGTTCGAGATCACTCCACAGCGAAGCCTGCGCGGCTTGCTCGATCGGCGTGCCGTCGATGGCTTCAACTTGCGGCGGCTGATACGCGCGCTGCGTGAGCGGGTTGATGGCTTGAAACGGTGGTGCCAGAGGTTGACCGACCAGCACTTGCCGGCGCAGGACAAAGGCCCGCCTGCCAACGCCGGGTTTCGTGCCGTTGCCAGCTATATCTCCCGCTGCGTTGATGGTTACGGCGTCTTCCAAGACGAAGGTGTTCGTAGGAACGAAATCCTGCAGAGGGAACACCCGCCCGTCCGAAAAGACATAGGTGCGTTCGCCAAGAATCTGAGGACCGATTTGCGTCGATTGGATGATGGCGCTGCCCACCGCCTCGCCGGCGTCATTGAGGCCCCGCAGCGTGAAGGTGTTGAAGTTGGTCGGAAAGAGAGCCCGGAGTTGGGCGTTGAGGTTGGCGTTCGTCGTGCCTGTCCGATAGTTAAAGATGATCGGGCCGCCTCCCTTCAAGCTCAGGCCCACTTGCCCAACGTTGTTCAAGTTGCCCATGTCATTGTCGCGGATATACACCACGTCTCCGAACGAGCCGAAATCGCGCACGGTCCGTGTGTTGTCGCTGTTGAGCTGCCACAGCACACCCCGGCGACCATCGGATGAGCGCCCAAGGATTTCGCCGCGATTGTTCATGCGGATTACGCTGCCCATTGACGCACCGATGTAGAAAGTGTTGCCCAGGTTCGACTGGCTGGAACCCTCCCGATAAACAACCTGTTTGGAGTTGAACAACCCCCCGGCAATGGCGCCGTTGTCATTGATCTGCCAGGCGAACGAAGGCTGACTGTTGTCGAGTGGCAGCGGGGTGTAGGTTCCGTTATCGAATATGAACCCACGAGCTTCAAAAGTGCTGTTGGTGAAGTTGTAGTTACCACCCACGACCTGTCCCGCATTGTTGATGCTCGTGGCGAAGGCGAAATTCGGTGCATTGATGAGCGAGATGGTAGGCGGGGTCGTGCGCGTATCCCAAACCACAGCGCGCTCGGCGAAGCCCGGCAAATCGGCCGTACCCGCGACCAGTCCATTGTCATTCATGTCCGAAACCGAAGTACCCTCCGAGCCCGGGAGATTCGGCAGTTCAATCAGGGTATACTCAAGCGGTTCTTCGACGAAAAACGTGAACGTGTTCGTGGACTGGAACAGCCCGTCGCTGCCGACGATGCTGATCGTCGTCGTGCCAACAGCGCCCGGGACCGGCGTCAGGCGAAGATTGTAACTGCCCGCGGTGCCAAGAATGGCGATGCCATCCGCTCCAACCACCGCGGGATTCGAAGAGAACCCTGACAAGGCGGGTCGCACGGGCACCGAATCCGAATCAGTCACAGTGAACGGCACGTTCTTCACGACATTGCGGAACGTCGATTGCGCAGCGACTGGCGAGATGACCGGAGGTTCGTTGACCTGAACGGTGAAGTTCACGCTGCTGCTCAGGGCGCCGTCGCTGACGCTCACGATGATCTGGGATGGGCCGGACAAAGCCGCGCCGCTCGTTACGCTCACAGTGCGGTTCGCTCCGCTGCCTCCGAGTGTGACAATGGGAACGCGGAAGGTGTCTCCGGAGACGGCTGTCACAACCAAGCTGTCCACGCCACTGTCCACGTCGTTTACGATGAAAGGCTGTGACTGGGTCGTCTGCCCGCGACGCACGACCTGGTTCGTCGGAGCGATTGCGAAGACCGGCGCGTCGTTCACCGGCGTGATGGTCAGGACGAATTGATTGGTCGCGGTAAGTTTGCCGTCGCTGACGATGAGGGAGATGGTCGCCGACCCATCGGCGTTGGTCGCGGGAGTGATCCGGACGGTGCGATTGCTGCCGGAGCCGCTGAACTCAAAGCCGGATGCGGGGACGAGAGCGGCGGAGCTGCAGACTCCGCTCACCGTGAGAACTTCCGCGGCGACTTCAGAATCACTGACGGAGAAGGCGATTGGCCCCAGCGTATTGTCTTCCGCGACGACTTGGTTGCCCACGAACGAAATGCTCGGCGAGTTCGTATCGGGCGTGATCGTGATGGAGACGAGCGACACCTCCGTCTCCGCATAACCATCGCTGACGCTGAAGCTGAATCGGTCTTCGCCGCTGGCGTTGGCGTTCGGCGTGTAAGTGAAGGCGCCATTGCTGGCGTCGGTGATGGCAAGCGTGCCGCGCTGCGGGGGCGTCACAACTGTGAAGGTCAACGTGTCTTCGTCGGGATCCCACGCCTGCAGTCGATCGTTGAACGGAGTGTCTTCCGTCGTGAGGTAACGCGAGAAGTTGAGCGACGACTGAATCCGCGTCGTGCCGGAACCGCTCGTGCCTGAGTGAACGTTACCAACTTCGTCATCGACAATGATCCCGCTGCGTTCGTCGAAACGCCAGAGCGCAGTGAGGTCTTCTGCCGTGGCGAGCACGCGGACGGTGCGGTTCGAAGCCAGTTCAGCTCCGCTCAATGCGCGACTCCAGATGCGGACTTCATCCATCTCACCGATCCACGGAGCGGAGCCGCCAAATAGACTCCCGATGTTGAATTGCAACGAACCCGGCGGGAACGGCAGCGGACTGCCGCGGCTGGCGCGCAGTGTGCCGTCCACATAGAGGTGAGTGCTCGCAACGTCCTTCACCACGGCGATGTGATGCCAGCTCCCGAATGGGAACTGAATCCCGGTGGCCCAGTTGGAGGAAACAAGGATTCGACCGGCGGCGTCGGTGGCGATGAAGAATGCGTTCGTGCCGGTGCCCTGGGAAATGAGACCGCGCGCGCCGGCATTGGTCGGAGCGCTTGCCCAGAACTCGACGGTGTAGGTGCCTTTGTTTCCGATCTTAGAGGGCGAGACATCCACCGCGCTGGCGACGCCCGACATCCGCAGCGCGCCGCCGACTCCGGCAATCGGCACGGCGTTCACACGAAGGTCGAATGCCTCGGTGGCCGTGAGTCCGCTCTCGTCCGTGACGGAAATGGTGATCGTCGAGACGCCGCTCAAATTCGGCGTGGGCTGGATGGTGACGGTGCGCGCATTGCCGACCCCGCCAAGGACGATGTTCGCGTCGGGAATCAGGCTGGTGTTACTGCTGCGCGCCGACACGGTGAGAAATCCTGCGCGCGTTTCGCGATCGTCGACATCAAACCGAATCGGCCCGGTGGAACTATTCCGAGCGATGACGACGTTGCTGATCGCGGTAATGGTGGGCGGCGCAGATTGCAACGTGAAGTTGACGCCCGTGACGGCTGGACCGGCGGTGACGTTCCGACTCGCGGGCGAGAAGATGGCTCCACCGCGACTTGGAGTAATGGTGCGCGCTCCCGCCGGCACCTGTCCAATGGTGTAGTTGCCTTCGATGTCCGTCACGACGCTTTGAGCGCCCGCCGTGACGGTAACGCCACGCACTCCGTTGCTCGAAAGGTCCACGACACGACCGGAAACCGGAAAACTCGCCGCGGTGAAGTTGGCATTCGAAGCGCCGAGGAAAGTGTCGAGTGTGGCAGGCGTGAAGCCGTAGCCATCGAGCGAGGCTGAGAGTGTGAAACTTCCCGGTCCCAGCGGCGCGAGACGGTAGCCGCCATTCGCATCAGTGGTGGCGCTGAAGCCATTGCCACCAACGGTCACGCCCGCGATCCCTGCGCCGCCTGCACCGAGGACACGACCTGCGATGAACGCGGACTCCAGTTCAAAGTTCACCCCGAATCCCGCCGTCGGCACGACTTGCTGCGGCGGATTGAAGATGAAGCCTGCGCGTTCCGGCTGCACGGTGAACGTGCCCGTGAACAGATTGGTGAAGGCGTAGTTGCCGGTCGCGTCCGAGAAGACCGGCGTGGGTCCGACCCCGAGGCTCCAACTGTTGAGCGCGCCGACGTCCTGCCCGAAGGCATCGCGCACACGCAAACGCCAGGCGCCGTCGAGGGGTTTGCCGAACAATGCGGCGAGCGCAGTGCCGCTGCCGTCGGTTGTCGAATAGGTGGCAGTCCAGTCGGCGCCGTCGTCGTTCACATTGGCGTCCTTCAGGCGGACTTGCGTGCCGTCGGGATGCACGAGCATGAGTTCGAGGTCGCCGCGGAACGGATGGGTGATGTTGACGCGGACTTTCGCGACACCGACGGAGCCGACGCCACTGATCATGTTTGTGGATTCAATCGCGCCGTTGTCAGGAATCGGAATCAGCCCGGGCCCATCGACTGGACCCAGCACGGCGGTGACGGGAGAGTTGGTCACGCCGCCGAGGCCGGCGATGAGACGGCCGTGGATGATACGGGGGGTGAGTGTGGCGTTGATTTTCAGATCCTCGAACCAGTGATTTTCAGTAAAGCCACCCGTGCGTGCACTCAGGATCCAGCGGCCGCCGTAAACAGGCTGATATCCGGTCGGCAGGTTGTTGAAGATCGTCGTGCCGGCGTAATCGAGGTCCATGGTGCCGTCCGAATCGATTCGAATCGAAACGTCTCGGAGACGCGATGCAGGATCGGTCTGTCCACCGGGGCTGGTGGAAACCTGAATCGGCTGTTCACCAACCACCGAACCATTCCATCGAACGCTGATGGAGGGCGCGTCGGCGCCGTTGTCAAACGTGTCGAACGAGATGGTCAGTCCGCTGGAGATTCCGATTCCATCTTCGCCCGGCGTCACGGTGTCCGGCGTGGTGGCTGCCGGTGCGAGGCTGAAACTGTAACCGTCGGCCGGAGGAATCGTGCCCCCGAACAGTGCTGCTCTGAAACTGACCTGAAACGATTGCACGCCTTGCGCCGCGGGAAGTCCATCAACGAACGCCGTGCCCGTTTGGCCGCCGGGCGTCTGCGTGGTGAGTTTGAGATAACCACCATTCACGGACGCGGTGCCGGTGAGCGTCAGGTTCGCGGACGGCGCGCTGTTGAAATCGTTTGTGTAACCGAACGTCGTTGGAAACTGCGCTTCAGCCGGGTTGATGAAGCCCGCGGCGAGCGCCAGCGGCAGCGCGATCTGGCAAAGCTTGGTGAACAGGCCGGTCTCCGTTTTCGGTCCGGTTCGTTGAAAGAGGTTCGTGCGCATATCGTGGAACAGGTAAAGGGTTCGGAAAGTGGTTCTCGCTGATTACTGGTTGAGCACGGGGGAGTTGTTCACGCGCGTGAGACGGAAGGTGCCGCTCGTGACGATGTTCGAGCGGTGCAGGCCGGAGACGGTTTCGCGATACACGCCGCCGAGCACGGAGTAGCCGTATTCAATCGCGGCCGACGCGCTTTCCAGCGCGCTGGGCGGTTGCGCGGTGAATTGCAGCTCAACCTGGCGCGTGATGCGGTAGGCCTCGGCTTTGAAGTTCGTGAACGTCGCGTCGAGGTTGTCGTGGTCCGGATGATACTTGTGCTTGAACGGATTCGTCGGCGCGTCGGGTTCCAGCACCAGCGTGGCGCGCGCGGTGTTGCCGATGCCGAAGCTGCCGGTCATCGCGAGCACGTTGCTGGTGCCGCCGGCGAAATCGTAATCTACGGTGCTGATGCGGCGGCCGACAGAGACGCCGTCGCGCAACGACGCGCCGCGGTAGAGCGGAAGCAGGGAATCATCAGTGAGCAGCACGTAGCGGCCAGGCTTCTCCGAAACCGCCCGACCTTGCGCGTCGTTGGTCGTGGTGCCGTTCTGCCACATCTGGATTACTTCCTTGAGGAGGAACGGCCTGCCGTTCCCATCGACGTGAACAATGACGCGCATGTCGAATCCGGAACGGGTGGGCGTGAGGCGCGAGGGCTGCGAGGAGTTCACCTCGTTCACATTCGTTAACGTCACTGTGCCCACCCACAGACCGGCGCTGAGCTCCGCGCTGCCGGTCGGTGCGCCGAGATCCAAGCCGCGCCGCGCTGCGGTCAGTTTGCCGGCGGTGACGGAGACGAGGTAACGCGTGCCAATGTCGTCCTTCACTTCGAGCACAGAGCCGTAGTTCGTCCCGGAGAAATCCTTCCGGCGAATGGCGAGAAAGCCGTCGAGCGTCTCGTTACCTTCCAGCGTGAAGCAGTGTGGGGCCGGGAGGTTAATCCAGTTCAGGCGATTGCTGACGAACGCCTGGTAGGACAGCGGAGTCGCCGCGCCGGTGCGAATGTCTTGCAGGCAAATCACGCGCGAGGAACCGGACTCGTTCTTGTAGTGCTGAATGATTTCGTTGAGCAGCGTGCCGTAGTCGAGTCCGTCGCCAGGCTCGAGCGTGAAGCCAAGCGGACCTTGATATGTCGAGGCGCCGTTGCAGAACGACCAATACGCCTCGCCGTGCTTCATCGAGTCGGTCGCGTTCACCAACGTCCACTGGCCGTTGTCGCGCAGTTGGTAGATGCGTTGTCCGGAGTGTGCCGCCGACGGACCGAAGAACGTGGCGAAGGTCGGGAGTTGCGCCGGATTGACGGGGAAGCCGCGCAGGTTGAAGGAATCCGCCACCCATTTCGCGGCGCGCACGACCGGGCGTCCGGTTATGCTCAGCGTTCGTGGGCCGTTGGTGAGTTTGACGAGGTACGCCCGCAGCGCATTGACGGTATGCAGCTTGGTGAGGAACGCCTCGGGGCGCGACGCCGGGAAATACGGCAGCCAGCCGGGTTGATTGAACAGGTCCTCGGACTGATCCTGGATGAACTCCACGGTGCCGCCTGGCACGTAGGTCCAGACGCTGGACACCGGGAGGTTCGCGAAGACTTGGGCGACTTCCGCATTCGTCGGTTCGACTTCGAGCCAGATCGAATTCCAGCCGTTGCGCAGCTGGAAGGTTTGCGTGACCGTCTGCGCGCTCGCGGAGACGACGAGCAGCGTCAGCAGGAGGAAACGAAGCAGTGTCTTCATAAAAGGGAAATCCTGGTTCAAGGAGTGTCGGACATCGTCACGCCCGGCAGCCGGGGCGGCTGGCTTTTCTGCGTGGGAATCGAAAGCTGTTCGACGCGCGCCTGATCGATGCGGATCTCGAGCCCGTGTTTCATGGCCGCGTGGAAGTCGCGTTCCGCCAGCGCGGCTTTGTCGCGGGCGCTCTGGTGGCGCAAGAGCTCCTTCACCTCGGCCAGTGGCTTTCGGGCGGCATCGCGTATCTCCACGAGCCTCGCGATGAAATAACCGCGCGACGTTTCGATGAGCGGAGCGAAATCTCCGGCTTTCGAAACTTTCTCCAAAGCGTCGACGAGCGCGGGTTCCACTGCAGCGGCACCTCGCGAAAACCAACCGAGGTCGCCGCCCTTGTAGCGTGTGACCTGATCGTCGGAGTGCCGTACGCACAGTTGCGCGAACGCCTGAGCGTCGCCGGCGCGGGCTTCGGCGAGGATGGATTCAGCGCGTCGCCGCGCTTCCGCCTTCTTTTCAGCGGAGGCGTTTGCCGGTTGCGCGATGAACAACATGGCGCCCCGCATTGACGCCGGCTGAACAAAGCGATCGCCACTGGCTTCGTAGGCGGTCTGAATCTCCTGCTCGCTGACGACGGACGTGGCGTTCGTGAAACGCTGTTCCCGGAACTGCGCGATGATCAGGTTCTTGATGCGCGCCTGCATCTCGGGCGATTGGTCGAACCCGCTGGCCTTTGCCTGGGCGAAAATCGCCTCCTGTCGGACGAGGCGTTCGAGGGTTTCGAGCTTTTGTTCCAGCGTGACGGCTTCCGCCGGAGTGGCACCGAAGCGACGTCGCAGTTCGCTGCGCAGGGTTTCCTCCGAGATTTCCTGACCGCCGATGGTCGCCACTGCCGTCGCGGGAAACGCCGACGAAACGACGGCATCCTTCTCCGCGCTTTTCCGGCACGACAACGTGCCGGCGGCGACGAAGGCGAGGGCAACCCAGGCCAACAGATTCGATCTCATCTCGGTAATCACTCCTCCAATGCGCGAACGCGGACAGAAAAGGGCCACGCGGGAAGAAATAATTTTTGGCCGGGAGAAAAGGGCGTCGGATCAGGGCGAGAACGGGCGTTCTCGCGCGGCGTGACCGTCCAAGAGGTGGGTTGAAGAACCCCCAGAAGCTGAAATTAGGACGAGGGGCGCGAACAGCCGGACCGCGGCTACGGCCGGGAAGTTGAACCTACGGCCGCGGGCGGAACGCCTGCCAGCGTTCCTGCATTTCGGCGACGGACAGCGGGGCCATGCCAAGACCGAGCCGAAGCTTGTTCGCGGAGAGCAGTTCGGCCTCGCGCTGGAGTTCGTGAAGCGGCTCGGTGGTCGGCGAGACGTCCCAGACGCGGGCGGTTCCGTCCGGACTGTAGGTGATCACTTCGCGGCCGTCCGGGCTCCATTCGCCGGCGCTGACCTGGTGGTTGTGAATGAGCGGCGGCGTGATCGCCTCGCCGGAAGCGGCGTCCCAAACGCGCGCTGTTTTGTCCATCGAAACGGTGAGCAGCAGTCGGCTGTCAGGGCTAAAGCTGGCGTGCCAGATGTAAGAGGCATGGCGCAACGGCGGCGTGGTGGCGTGGCCGGTCGTCGCATCCCAGACCACGGCGGTCGTGTCTTCGCTGCCGGTGACGATGGAGCGTCCGTCCGGGCTGTAGGCGGCGAACAGGACGCCATCGCGATGGGCCAACGGCGGACCGACGGATTCGCCGGTCTCCGCGTTCCAGACGCGTGCTTCGCGGGACAACTGGGAGATGTCGGAAGGGGCGGTGACCACGCGCTTCCCATCCGGGCTGAACGACGCCCAGTACACATCGCAGACGTGTTTCATCGACTGGCCGACGCGCTCGCCCGTCGTCGCGTCCCACACTTGCGCGGTGTGATCGCGACTGGCGGTGACCACGCGTTTGCCGTCGCGACTGAACTCCGCGGTCCGCACCGGTCCTCGATGACGCAACAGCGGAGCCAGCAGATCTCCGCGGGACGAATCCCAGATTCCCGCACTGCCGTCGGAGCTTGCTGTCAGCAATCGCGTCCCATCTGGGCTGAACTCCACGCTCGCGACGAGATTGCTGTGCGCTAGAAACGAATGGACGATGGTGGCCGTCAGGCCGTCGAGAACGGTGACGGCGCCGTTGGTGGAGCCGATGGCAATCTGGCGGCCGCTCGGGCTGAATCGACCTGCGGAGGTTGCGACGGCGATGCGGTTCGACGCCAGCAGCGCGCCGGTGGAGCGATCCCAAATGTTGACCCAGCCATTTCGTCCGGCGGTGGCGATACGATTGCCGTCCGGGCTGTAGGCTGCGAAGGTCACGCGCCCATCATGACGGAAAATGTGCCGTGCCACCGAAGCGGCTTCGAGATCCCAGACGCGAACGGATTCATCCTGACCCCCGGTCAGCAGCCATTTGCTGTCCGGGCTGAACGCCGCGACGGCCACATACCCGGCGTGATGCAGCCACGGGGATGCCGGCGAACCATTGTGCGGATTCCACAGTCGCGCCGTGCCGTCCCAGCTCGCCGTGGCGAACTTCTTTCCATCCGGGCTGAAGATCGATCGTCCCACGCCGCGCGCGTGGCGCATCGCGTCGCCAGTCGGCAGACCGGTGGCGACGTCGTAGATGCGGGCGAGACCCTCCCAGCTGGCGGCCCCGATCCATTTCCCGTCCGGGCTAAGCTGGCAATCGAAGATGTCCCCGAGCGGTGAATGAAGCGACATCAGTTGCCGGCCCGTAGCGAACTCCCACACGCCGAGGCCGCATGGCTGGGAGCCGAACGTGGCGCCAAACACGCTACCATCGCGGGACATCCAGAGCCGGTGGATGGTCCCGGGGAAAGTCATGGGCGAACCGAGAGGCTCTCCCGAGGAAAGCTCCCAACGGTAAAGCGTGTAGTCCCGCTGAAGCGCCAGAGCGCGTTGTCCGTCGCTGGAAACGCGCGTCTCCAAGTAGGGACCTTTGGAACCGGAGAGCCGGGTTCCGTTGGTGTTCCAATACCGATCGTGAACGACCAGTCCCTGGGGAGATTCCACGAGCGAAAGGTCATGAGGAATCCCGCCCGGAAGCGCCGGGATATCACGGACTCCGGGGACCGCAGATTCGCTGGAGACGGTGCGTTGAAAAAGTTCTGAGGTATGCGGAACGAGGCTTTCCAACGTGATACCGCTTTCGAAATCCCACACGCTGCCGCGTCCGTCGTCACGCATGGCCACGACCCGCTGGCTGTCCGCCGTGAACGCCGCCTGCGCCACGAACCGGCCCATGAAACCGATGTGCGCGAGCCGGGGGATGAAGCGTCGCGTCGCAGCGATGCGTCGCCGGTGAATGTCTTCCCGCGCAGCGTCGCCTTGCTCCAAGCGCATCGCCTCCACGAACCACAACAACGCCGCTGCGTGATCGCCATTTGCGACGAGCTTGTTGCCGCTGCTGACATTCAGCAGCACCAACTGACGGCGCGACTCCTCCGTCTTGGCCTGGGCGATTTCGCGTGCTTCATCGGCATCCCGACGCAGTTCCGATTGAGTGTGCTCGGCGTCGACGGCGCGTTGGCGCGCCTCGCGTTCGCGGAAGAACATTACCGTGGCAATGCCAAGGCCGACCACGAGCGCGAGTGCCGCGGCGAAGGCCGAGAAGAAGAACGTGCGATTGCGGCGGACGAGTTTTTGGAAGGCATCCCACCCACTCGGCGGACGCGCGCCGACTGGTTCGTTGTCGAGATGCCGCCGTAAATCAACGGCGAGCGCGCCAGCGCTTTCGTAACGGCGCGCGCGATCTTTCTCGAGCGCCTTGAGCACGATCCAGTCGAGGTCGCCGCGCACGGAGGAGATTAGGCGCGGCGGCTCCGTGGCGCGGAATCCTGCGACGATGGATTGTTCGCCCACGGGCAGCTGGCGCAGTCGCGTCGAAGGCTTGGCCGGATCGGTTTCGCAGATGGTTCGCCGCAAGGAATCAATGCCGGCTCGAAGCAGCTCCTCACCGTCGAACGGCGGCCGGCCGGTGAGCAATTCGTAGAGCAACACGCCTAGCGAATAGATGTCGCTGCGAGTGTCGATGTCCACGCCACCCATCCGCGCCTGTTCTGGGCTCATGTAGGCAGGCGTGCCGAGAAACAGCTCGGCGTGCGTGAAGATGGTCTTGTCCGTGAGCTGGAGATCTGTCGTGGCCTTCGCGATGCCGAAGTCGATCACCTTCGGCACCGGCACGCCGTCGTGCTGGCTGACGAGGATGTTCGAGGGCTTGAGGTCGCGATGGATGACACCCTTCTGGTGCGCATGCTGGACCGCGTGGCAGACCTGGATGAAAAGCTCCAACCGTTCAGTAGTGGAGAGGTTGTTTCGATCACAAAACTCGGTGATGCGGATGCCTTCCACCAGTTCCATCACGAAGTACGGCCGGCCGGAATCCGTCGCACCGGAGTCGAGCACCTTGGCGATGTTCGGGTGCTCCATCATCGCCAGCGCCTGCCGCTCCGCCTCGAAACGCGCGATGACGGATCGCGTGTCCATGCCGAGCTTGATGACCTTCAGCGCCACCTTGCGCTTCACCGGCTCGTGTTGCTCCGCGCGGTAAACCACGCCACAGCCGCCTTCGCCGATCTTTTCGAGGATGCGATAGTGTCCGATCACTTCCGCAGAACCCGCCGTTACCTTCGGCGAACTCGATTCCTCCCCGCCCTGCATGAATCCTCCGGCGGTATCGTGCGCGCGGAGGAGCTCTTCGACTCGCCGACGCAACGCGTCGTCTCCGACGCACGCCTTCGCGACGAACTGAGCGCGCGCGGCGGCATCTTGCAGCTCGGACGCTTCGTCAAAAATCTGTCGGACGGTTTTGGTCGGTTTATCCATCAGTGTTGCCGCCGGCCGGAATTCAATCCGCCGTGGTCACGTCACAACATGCGAAATCTCGTGGGAAAAGGGGCCATCCTGCATCGCCGCGTCAACCCGCTCCATTGGCGCGGCGGATCTCGTCGTAGAGCCAGGCGCGGGCAAAGGTCCAGTTCCGCTTGGCCGTACGCACGGAAACGCCGAGCGCCGCGGCAGCTTCCTCGTTGGTCATGCCGGCGAAGAAACGGAGATTCACCAACTCAGCGGCCTGAGGATCCTCTCGCGCGAGCTTGTCGAGCGCGTCGTTCACGAGAAGCAACGTCTCGTCGCTGGCGTGAATCGCGATATCGGCGTGTTCGAGATCAAGCCGTTCGAATCCCGCGCCGCGCTTCGCGGTCTGCTTCCGCCGCGCACGTTCGATGAGAATGCGGCGCATCGCTTCTGCTGCTGCGGCGAAGAAATGGCCACGCCCGTCGAATCGAGGATTCTCGCTTCCGACCAATCGCATCCACGCCTCATGCACAAGCGCGGTCGGTTGCAGGGTGTGGCCAGCCTGCTCGGAAGCCATCTTGCTGGCCGCCAGCTGACGAAGCTCGCGATAAACCAGCGGAAACAACTCGTCGGCAGCTTTTGGATCGCCGGAACTGACGGAGTTCAGAATTCGCGTGGCTTCGGACATTTTGCTTGGGTAAAAGCCGCGCCACCATCCCTTGCGGGATGAACTACGAGGCATTCCGCATTTTGCAGATTTGCCCGCGGTTGTCCATCCTCCGGAATCAATTGGACACCACCCGAAACTCCATCGCTCCCCAGTCCGCGCCGCGGTAATTACTCACCGAATTCCAGATAACCGAATCGCGAGGGTTGATGAAACCCAGGCAGGCGGGTGGGCGACCAACTCAGCAATTCAGCCTCCTGCCCTTTGGTGCGATTGAAGCGATAAAAATTTCCGCGCCACACGGTCCGAGGCTTCGGCGGGGCTTCACCCAGGTCCGAGAACGGGATCATCACCTCCACCGTCCAACGCTTGTCCTTGTCACCGGATTGATTCGCGGTGCCGTCGAGCACGACAGCACTCTTCATCCCTTTCGCCGTGTAGCTCCACTCACCTGAAAACGATTTCGAAAGGCCCGCCTGGTCCAGATCGTTCTTGATGATCGCATCAAACACTCCGCCGAGTGGATTCCACTGGAGCTCGAAATAGCGTTCGAGCTTGCCCGAGGTGATGAAAAACTCCGCGACTTCCTCCTCCCAGAACTTGCTGTCCCGCGCGGTGAACGTGGCCTGCACGTCGGAGTCTGTGCAGCTCCAGCCGAGGTAAAGAGCCTCGTCATCGTACCAAACCCGGACCGAAGTGCCCTCGCGCTCTGCGGCCTTCGATTCGTTCAAAACAAAGGGCTCGAGATTCACCGCCTTTGTCCAAACCGCCTCGTTCAACTTACCGTCAACGGTTACGACACTCTTCAATTTGGGAATAACCACGCGCCGGGGCGCCTCCGCGCCAACGGCGGAATCGGCCGCACTGATGAGATGAAACGGGACGACGACTCCGAGAAAAACTGCTGCCACCAGAAAGCGAAGTGCCCGAACCAGATTCCCCGCCACCTTGGATGCGTTTAGTGATTTCATGCGTCGATGCTAGCCCGCGGCCATCGCAAGGCAAGCCAGACACCGAAACCTTCCTCTGCGCGATATCCTCCCGCAGGCTACTCCGACTTCGCCGCGGCTTTGGCCCTGCGCTCCCGCTGTTGCCAGTATCGAAGCTCCCGGTTCGCCCGACGCAATTCGCTCTCTTCCTTCTCAATCGCTGCATTGATCGATTTCATTTCCCGTTCCCGATCGGCGATATACTTGTTCGTCTTCTTCACCAACTCGTCGACTCGCTTCTGCTGCTCCGCAAGCTTGGGAGCGAGTCGATTCGCGCCGTCGCGATAAATGGCGGCAGTCTGGTTCCAACTCGCTGCGGCTTGCTTGTAGTGCGCCGCCGCCGCGCGGTTCGCCTGAATGCTTTTCTCCGTGTGTTCGAGAATGGCACTGGGCCCGTATCCCGTCAGGTCGAGCAATGACCAGATGATTCCCACGGGCGGGATGGCAATGCTCATCGCGGACTTCGCGCCTTCGTTGAGGGCTTGTCCTCCCGTTGCCGCCGAAGGATCCATCAGGAACTGCCCGCCCTTGATGGCCAGACTTACTCCCATCGTCACCTTGCCAGCGCCGGATGCCAGTGTCTTCCCGCCGCCAGACATCGTATATCGCCAGACATCAAGTTCCTCCGCGCCGCCCGCAACCAGTCCAACGACATCCGACATCGTCCCAAGCGATTCCGTCTCGTCGAGGCCCAACGGATCGCTATAGCGCAGCGGATTGTTCAGCACATACGAGTAAAGGTTTCCTTTCTGCGGATTGCTTAAGAACGCGGTCTGCTCGGATTTCTCCAGAAGGTCAACATGGAGGAACTTCGGGTCCACGCTGGAGAACCGTCCGAGGTTTGCCGCCAGAAAACGGGATTCGAAGTAGTGCAAACCGCTCTCGCGATCCCGCTCCTTCTGAGTGAAACCATAGTATGCCTCGACATCGGAAGCCCGACTCTCGTGCCGTAGCGCGCCGAAAGGATGATAAGACGATTCCTCCACCACGGCACCGTCAGCATCGGTGATGACCGTCGCAGATCCGAGATGATCCGCGTGATAAAGTAGGATTCGCCGGGACGCGGGAAACGGATCGAGCGTCACCGGAGCATCACTGGCAATGTAGATCGCCTGCCCAGGCGCAACGAACGCCGGAAGCTCGCTCGCCATTCCAATCTCGCCTCGAAGCCCGGCCTCCCACCTGCGGCGAGCAGGATCGAACATCCACCCCGAAGCCAGGGAGGGAAGCTCGATCGCCCACGGGACCATCCCCGGCCCGGCGACATACCCGCCACCGGCCGGAACCACCCGCGTCGCCGCCTCCACGAATTCACCCTCAACGCTCGCGACAAAGTTTGTCGTCGCCCGAATCCAGAAGACGCCGCCCGCACTGACGGATGCATTCCGCGGCACTGATTCATACGCCCGCGTAGTCTGGTTCCATCGATGCACCGACAGGACCACCCCTGCCCGGCCATCGACTGACTCCAATTGTTCCCAAAACCTCTCCGCGTTAATCGCGATCGAAACCAGGTTCCAGCCCGCGTGAAAACGAATCCGTTGCACACGGCGATGATGTTCAATCGAGCCCGTGATCTGCGCGACGCGAGTTCCGGAATTGAAGACATACTTCACCGGCAAATCGTGATCCCGAACCTCAAAGTGCCTTCCCGGATACAGGGTAAACGTCGACTCTGGCCGCGACGCTTTCGACGTGCCCACTAGTTGAGCCTCCCGAAGTTCACCGGACTTCCACAACACCCGCTTCAATACACGACGTCCCGTGAAATCGTAGCGATAGTCCGCTTTCATGGAGTCGTCCTCCACCGACACCAGACGATCCCGAAAATCCCACTGACACTTCAGCCCATCGTTTGTGGTGATGTTCCCGTTTGAGTCATAGGCAAATGCCCGAGTTCCATTGGTGTTAACAATCCCCGTCAGCGCATGTGGCCCCGCCGGGTCAGCAGCACCTCGCCCGATCCGTTCACTGGCTCCACGTGTCCCACCAAATGACATCGTTCCGACATCCGTCACTGGCAATCCGCGTTCCAGCTGCGCGATGTCGCTCGTCTGCGCCTGCATGTTGCCTACTCGATCATAGCGAAAATTGATTTCTCCGCCGTTGGAGCTCGGGGGATTCGGGAGATTGTATTGCACGCGAGTCAGCCGATACAGCGCGTCGTAACTGAAGCGCTGGGAATTCCTCCGTCGATCTCCGGCTGCGATCGCCGAGAAAGGTCGTTCATCGCGCATCGCACTCACATTGGACACCGGATCGAGCTCGTAGGCGAAATGAACCAACTCCGCGCCGCGCGCCGTGTCGCTCGTCAGCAGGCGACTCACCCGCTGCCGCTCGTCATAGTTGTAACGCGTCCGCACGCCATTGCCGAAAACCACCTGCTCCTGCTGCAACGATGGAAGATAACTGGCGCCCGCGACAATCTCGCCACCCGCTTCGCCATGGATTCCCTCGATGAGATTGCGCGCATTAAACCGGTAGTTTACCTCGTCGTTGTCGGGAAAGATCATCTTCGTGATCCGATCCAGCGAATCATAAACGTACGCGGTGCGGTACGAGACAGCTGTCGCCGGACTGAACATCAAATCCGGTGACAGCACGGGATCCAGAATCCGTTTCACGCTCCATTCCATGCGACCGCGTTCATCAAAGGAACTGTGTTCCCCGCCGCTCGAATCTTCGACCCACGCCAGAGTTCCGCGAGTGTTCCGCGCGACCGCGCTGTTTCCATCCCCCGTTTCCAACAGTCCCGACGCCTCATCGTAGTGATAAATGACATCGGGCGAACGCTGATAACTGAACTCAGCAGTAGTCTCGTCGTGATAATCCTCCGTCAGAATCCGATTGGCGCCGTCGTGCGTATAAGTCGTGCGCTGTCCTTTCGCGTCGATGAGCTCGATCAGATTCGACGCTTCATCATACCGGCAATGCGAGATGCCGGCGTCGGCATCGTTCATCCAAACCTTTCGACGCATCCCATCGTAGCGAAACTCCTTCACGTTATTCTGCGCGTCGATGATACGCGTCAACCTGTCGTTGAGATCATACCGGTATCGACTGCTCCACGTGCGCAGACCGCCAGCGGGCGTGCCGTCGTCGTTCAACCGCACCATCTCGTCCACTTGGATCAGCCGCCCCAAGCCGTCCACCATCTGAACCGTCGGAGTATCAACATGAGGTGAACCGGCTCCAGTGTCGTTCTCGTCGAACAGCCGAATCATCAGCGGCTCAAACTCCGTCCGACGGAACGTCCCATCCGGATTGGTCGACCGGATCTCACGGAGAGTCGCATCGTATTCGACACGGGCTTGGGGAGCCGAAGCGAGATCTCTGGAGACGAGATTGCCCAGCACGTGGAACTGTCCGGACCAACCTGCCGACTCTACGCTCTCATACGCGAGCAACTCGTCGAGCGATCCGGTCTTCGCCGCAAAGAACGCATTCAGAGACCGCGAAGGCTTCTGGCGTGCATTGAACAGGACAGCGCCTGTCACACTGACGCGCGCCGCGCTCCCGCCCGCCGCCGGCTCAGCTTCCGTCCGCGTCATGAGCGCCCGGCCAAGTCCGTCACTGAACTGTCGTTTGATGAAGTAATGTTCGCGCCTGCTTCCCGGGTTCCCGGGATCGCGGTCGAGCCCGCGGGTTTCGACGTAGTTGACCATTCCCGTCACGCTCACGCCCCCGGACCTTGTGTAAACCGTCGGAATCGCCAGAGCGTACTCATATTCCGCCGACGGATACGCCGGCGCATCGCCGGGCTTGATTACGCTCACCGGACGCCCGAGCACATCGTGCCCGAAGACCGTCGCGTGGCCATTGAAGTCTACGGAACGTGTCATCAACGCGAGACCGGCGTCGTAGCTGGCCGAGAACACCAGCGGAACATTCGTCCCGCCCAGATGAATCGTCTCCCGTTCGGCATGGGCGCGGAACACCGGATCGAATGCAAGTTCACGAACATGACCTTGAGCGATACCGGCACCTGCATTCGCCAACGGATCGAGGATGAACACCGGATTTCCCCATGAATCATACTTCGTCCGAACCGTGTTCACGAACGCTGCGGCATTGCCGGGATCAGTCCACTCCCGTCGCATCGTCAGATTCCCGACCGTCACATTCCCGAGGTTATTTCCGGAGAACGTCTCGTCGTCGTAAAAAATCTCCGCCTTGGAGATCACCACTCCGTTCTCGTCTTGCACCAACGTTCGCCGCGGGAGATGCACGATCCACTTCGCGAGATTCAGCGCATACTCCGTCACGGTCACCCGCTCATCATCAAACGCCGATCGATCACCACCCACCACAATTCCGAAGTCACTCGATCGCGTCCGATTCCCGTAGCCATCGAATTCCACCTCCGATTCCAGGCGGCGCGGAGTTCCAACTCCCCGTTCGAGAATCTCCCTCGTGGTCGCCACCGGATGCGCAAACCGAATCACCTGCCCGTTCGTCCCGGTCCGGATCAATCGCGGTGGATTCGCCCACGTGGTTGTCTCGCGGGAGAAGATTTCCCCGGCCTCCGTTTCTGAAGTCGAGCTCAACAACCTGCCCTTCATCGCATCGAAGGCGCGTCCCGTATCGAACGAGGAACGACTCACCAGCGTGGGCGCCGTCTCGTCCCCCTGCTCTACCTCCTCGACCTTCGCGAAGCCGCGAAACTGCTTCTCCACCGAATCGTAATAGCCGTCGTGATAACTGTAGCGAGTGACGTATTCGTGTCCGAGAGAATCGGAAACGCGAACCGCAGCAACCACCGTGACCGGGAACGGCACCGGATCCGGCCATGGCCGACCTGCCTTCTCGTCCGCAAGCGCAAACTCGGTGGAAGACGCATACTCAATCGTCGTCACCCGTCCAATGCCGTTACCAATCCTTTTGAGAAGATTTGGTGCCAGCCCCCCGCTCAGCAACTGTCCCAGCTCCACCATCTGCAACCGTGCTTCCGCAGTTGCATCCGCGTACACCAGATCGGTCGTCCCGTTTCCATTGAGATCCGCACAGCGAACCGCCGCACCCGACGCCACGATCGGCAAGCCACGGATCACCCGCCGCGCGCCGAGCGTGTAGTTGCCAAGATTCAGCCAATACCAGCACGTGCCAGGAGACGCGCGTTCGAGAACCAAATCCGCCAGCCCATCGCCGTTGATGTCAGTCAACTTCGCCTTCGCAATCTGGTCGGCATCCAGCGTCAGGTCTGGCAGCACGAGGCTGATCGGCGAACCAAACCGACCGTAGCCCAAACCCGCCGCCACGCTCACCGCGCCCGGCTGAATGCGCGCCACATCTGGAACGCGGTCTCCGTTGCAATCCGCGATCTGCACGCCGGGAAGCGCGAGGTCGAAACCACCTTCCGGCTCCACGGTGACCGGCGCCGAGTACGACTGCGCACCGAGATTAAACCAAACGCGATAACCCACGCTCCCGCCGAAATCGACGCTTTGAACGATGTCGATTCGTTTGTCGAAATCGAGATCCGCCGTGCTGACGCCCGCGTTCCCGAAGGGAGCCGGCGGAGCGGACTCTTGCGTGGACATATCCCGACGTTCACCCCAGGACAGTCGCCCACGATTCGCGAAGAAGAACACCGCATCGTCCGCGCTCTTGTGAACCAAATCCGCCAGCCCGTCGCCATCCATGTCGGCAAGATGCGTCCGCTGCGAGGCGAGATCGAAGTTCCACGCTGTGCCACTCCCCGGTTCCACCGGCTCTGGAGTGGCCCACTCAATCACCGGCAGCCCACCGTGCCGGCTCGTTCCACGATTCACCGCCACCGAGTGCCCACCCCTGCCTGATTCGGTCTTGAGCAAGTCCGGCAGGCCGTCAGCGTTCATATCGACCAGATCAACGAGCGCGTTGTCCATGACCGCGATCGGCGCGTTGCTCGATCCCCAGACACTCGAACTCGCATCAATCTCCGCCACCGGATGGGAAACCGCGTAATCAAAAGTCGCCGACGGCAAGGCGGTGACGCCGTCCGCACCGAACAAAGTCATCTTGGACATCAGGGACCAATGCGACGCGTCGCCATCGTAGCGCAAGTAATCGAACTCGTACCGGCGATTGAGATAGTCGTTCGTTCCATCGCCGTTCCGGTCCCCGGCGAGATGATTCGTAAGCGCCGCCCCCTGCGTCGCGACATGGATCTGCTTCAAGCGTTTGCCGGTTCGAATCAAGAATCCTGCGCGCCCATCTTCGAACCAGTCAGGACGATCCTCGTATTCGAAGAGCACCAAATGAAACGCATTCCACGGCGGTGCTCCGGGTCCGTAGCGGATCTCGGACAGATACTTTTGATTAAGATTCTGCGCGCCCGGGAAGGAGCGATAGCGATACTCGATGACGTTCCCACGCGTATCCGTTTCGCGTTCCAGTAGCCAACGAAATACCCGCTGTGGATTATCGATGTCGCCGATCCTTCCCGCCGCCGTGACGCCAAACTCCAGTCTCGTCCCATCGGGCGCCGTCGCTTCCCAATTACTTCCAACCCGGCGATAGCGAAGAAACGAACCTTCATTCTCGGAAAAGAAGAAACCATCCGCGGTCGGCACCAACTCCTCACGGGAATCCGCGATGAACGTATCCGAACGGTCCACGCCCAGCGACTCGCCGTAAGTGGGAATCCCCTTGTCTGTCCGACGCTGCACAAACGGCAGCGACAAGCTCCATCCGTAGCCCAGCGGACCATTCGCGCCGCCTCCATCGTACGAGATTGAGACTGACGGCTGATGGCCAGCGGTTCCGGGCGGAAGCTTAATGCCGAGCGAATACTTCGCCGTGCCCGTGTTCAGCGATGGCTGGAACGAATCACCGAGTCCTTCAATGGAACCCGGCCCCTTCGGCAACGAAATGGTATTCGGCGAAACCCCGCTCTTGTCGGCGCACAATCCATTCCCACACCACGCAAGCACTGTAACGAGCCCGAGAGCCCACACCAATTGTTTCCCCGCACGCGAACGCAACCTCGTGGCCCACTTCCTGTGTTGAGATCGATTCATATCGCTGGACGATTGCGCCCGGTTCGCTGCGCTCAGTTCCCCGAGTACGCGTAGGTCTGGAAGAAGATCTTGATGTCGGACACTCCGTTGCCGTCACGCGTTCCATCGGGACGCAACGCGCCGTTGATGAATCGCTGAATGCCTTCGGTGCGATCCGTGTGCAGCGTCCCTGCCGGAATGATCAACAGCCAGCGCGTGTTCCACACCGAGCGGCCGATCAGCCGGCTGTCCGAAATCGTTTCCGCAGGGTTGAAGTTACCGCTGTCATGAAACGCGCGGAAGCGCCCGAAGCGGCGGATGGACGCGAAGTCCTCGAACAACGTGTCGTTGATTGGAATCCAGTTTGAATCGCCCGGCACATTCCCGTTCAGCGGGAACGGCACCGGGAGCGCCTGATCTAGAACCCGCCATTCGCGGATGTAGGTGTTGCCTTGAGTCGGAGCGCGCATCACATCCATGCCCACCGGCACGAGATACACGCGCGGCGTGTTGATCATGCCGCCGCCAAGGTTGTTGTAATTCGCGAACCACACGCCGACCGATCGAATCCTCGTCGCGAACTTCGTTGAATCGTAATCGTTGTCACCGCCGCCCGCGGGCCAGCCGAAGAAGTTCAAACCGAAGTTCACCGTCGTTCCAAAAGGAATCACGATCGCCGGCTCGACTGGCTGCGTGGGCGAGAACGGAATGCAATGCCGCTGGAACTCGGGCACCTCCAGGAGATTTGGGATTACGTGACGCTCCAATGTCTCGCGCCAACGCTGCCCGCCACCGGTTCCATTGACGACGCGGAACAGCTCGTTGCGCAGCGAGAAGCGTCCTGTCTCCGTCTGCGGATTATTGAAGCCCAGCTGTCCTTTCAGCACGAGATTCCAGTTCGCACTCATTCGCGCCAACGGATCTGCAAGGCCAGGATCACCAGTTCCACCACTGGGAAGCGGAAGGCCGTTTGAGAAGCGACCCAGCGCGCGCGACCTCACGATGTTCGAGAAGAACGCGATGCCCGGACCGCGATTGTCACCGGGCGCCAGGCAGGTCTCGTAGTCATACGCCTTGCCCGCGAGATAAGCGTAACGCGCGGCGAGATCGAACTGCGCCCGATACTTTTGCAACGCATCGCTCCTGAACACGCGAAACGCCATGTCCTTGTAGCGGAAGGTTTGAATCTGCGCCGCCGTCTGCTGCCGGAACCGGGTCCGTTCCTCCAGCAAACGCAGACCGCGCGCCACTGCCGACTGATACCGCGCGGACGCCTGCGTCACACTCTCCCGCAACGCTGCCAGCTCGATGCGCGCCGGAATCTCGCTCCGCACCAGCTGCTCCAGTCGGACCAGCCTTTCGCTCTCGCCGAACTCGGCCTGCAGCGCAGCGATTTCAATCTCGGTGCTGACTGCAAGTTGCCCCTTCTGGTCCTGTTGGCTGGCGATTCCGACTTCCAAAAGATCTGCCACGGTCGAGAACGCCACGGAATGTTGTCGATACGAGAACTGCATCATGGCGCGCTGGGCGGACAATGCATCGGTCGCCATGCCCACCACTTTCGGCACCGCTTCGACCGCGGAGGAGCCGATCAGATCCGTTTGCCGGGCGAGGAACTGAGCCATGGCCGCCGCACTGCGAGCGATGACGATCTGCATGTTGATGCTGCTCAGCGTCGATTGATACCCATCGCGAATCTCGGTCTGATCCGCATTCAGCTTCGCAAAGGCCGCCAGCAACTGGGCCTCGTCCTCGATCTGATTGATAAGGTTTTCATACTCCTTCACCCCGCGCTCCAAACGCTTCGTTGCCTCTTGCAACGCCGATCGAGCCATCTGGATCTCGCCCGGCGCTGAACGTTGACCGGTCCATGCCAGCGGCTTCTCCAAGCCGAATCCATTTGCCGAGAAAGTGAACCGCACTGGCGTCTCCGATCGGAGTAAAGCTCCGTCCGCCGCTACGCCGAGATCAGACCACTGAAAGACAAGCGTCGGTTGTTGCGCAGTCAAACCCGTTCGAAGTTCCGCGCTGTCGACGTAGTCGTAGTGATACAGATCCGGTCCCCCGTACCCTGACGGATAGGTGCCTGTCGGCCCGATGTCGTCGGCGTACGGCGTCCCAAAGATTTCAATCAACCGGTTATTGAAGTCCGCCTCGCGATCGGTGACGACCTGTTGAAACTGCGACGACTCATCTGCCTGCCGACGCAGCAACTGCGTGCTGGCATTTGCATGATCGAAGACCGCGACAGCGTTCTTCAACGCCTCGTTCGCCCGTTCATTGATCTGTTCATAGTGCGTCTTGCCCGAAGCGATTGCACTCGGATCGATGTCGAACGGCACCACGTTGTTCGCCAGGCCGAGTGGATTGCGTCCTGAGTCCGCCTGATCTTGCAGCTCCTGAATCTCGCGGAATCCCTCCGCGATCTCGGGCAGCTCCAGCACGGTGCCGCGCTCAATCTTCTGGATGCCCGTGTGCGCCGGATTGACGTCCACATCAGGCAACATCGCGTTGGCAGTCACCCAGTCGAAGAACGCTCCCTGCCCCGCCCGGCTCGACCAATCAGCGAGACTCCACGCGCGATTGTTGTCGGAGTCCGTGGAGTCCTGCCATGGCTGCGAGGGCGTTTCCACATACTTATCCCGGAAGGTCAGGCTCACAATCTCCGCGCCCGTTCGCGTCCTCGCCGCTGCGGCCGCCGCGAACTTCCGTTCATCGAGATAGTCGACTGAGACAGGCACGCCGCCGACTAGCACCGCTTCGATCCGCGGCGTCCAGGTGAAGTTCGGATTTCGCAGCAGACGATAGTAGTTCTTGATGGCGGTGAGATAGTGACCCCACGCATCGCCGTGGCCCTGCGGATACAGGCGTCGCGCATCGGCTTCATCAATCGCCCCGGCAACATCGCCATCCACGTTGCGCAGATTGTAGTTCAGCGAGTAGGCCACTTCGCCACCGGTGATATCCCGGGTAAAGTTCCAGATAAGCCGATTGTAGAAAGGAAAAGTCTGCACGCTCGGCAGCTTGGAACTATCGCGCCCACGCAACAGCGCCAGCTCTTCTTCCAGCAACGACGCGGTCTGATTCATGAAGCAGTGAAGTGACGTCGCTTGTGAGCCGTAGACGCCGTCGGCGGTTCCGAAAGCAATCGTGGGATCCGCCGCGTCCGCATACGCTTCGTTGCCCAGCAGCATGTAGAGATCGGCCAGGCGTCCCGCGGCCAGCAGCAGCGCATCGTTGGCCGGCGGATAATCCACGGGCGGCGCGCCGTTGATGCTGAGATTCATGCCGCGTCGCAGGACGGTTTCGTACACTTCGATCAATCCCGCGCTGTTTACGGCGTTCAAGTTCAGCGCGACATCGCCCACCGCACGGGTGCCCGCCTGGGAGATCATGCTGACAATCGTGTTCACCTGCGCGTCCTGATAATCTTGGATGCGCTGTTCGAACGGACCGATTCCCGCGAGCACGCGCTTGATCCATCCCTCCGCCAGCATGGGCGATGTCCACGCGCTCCAATCCGCTCCACAAGCCGCCGGGCCGTTCTTCCGGCGGTAGCGGCAGATGAAATAATTGTCGCTCAGCGTGTAGAGGCCAGGGCCAGCGATCGTGATGTCGAGCGCGCCGATTCCGGTCGACGGAACCGGAAGGAACGAACCCCATTGATCCGGCGGCAGCGCGGAAGGCAAGCCATCCACGGGCGGCATCGTGCGCCACTCGAATTCAAAATCGTCCGGGCGTCCGGAGAAATCACCGCTGTGGCGAAGGGTCAATTGCTCGGCGAGCGGATTCGATGGCTCGATCACTTTGAGTTCGCCGCGATAGAGCGGACACGAGACCTTGATCACGCTGAGGCTCACCGGCTCCGTCGGCGCGCTGAGGTTCGTGCTGTTGCCAAACGCTAGGGTCACGTAGCCCACGCCGCGTGAATCTCCGGCCGTCAGAGCCAGTGAATCAAACCCAGTCGAATCCGGCGGCACGGGAATGACAGCAGCCGCAGCCACCGCGAGATTCTCGACGGCGGCGCGGAACGACGCATCCGTGGTGAGATTCAACACGGCAGCCTTTGTCACGAGGCGTCAGAACGTTGAGCAGAAGATACGATTCACCAGCGGGCGGTTCGACAAACTCACCGACCAGCTGCAACTGGTGCGAAACCGGATCGTAGCGGAGCCGATTCTCCAGATGCGGTGGCAGCGCGCGGAAGTAGAGCAGCCCCGCGTTCACCCGGGTTTCGACGTCTGCGGGCAACTGGGCGAGCGGCACGGTGCGGGCACGGATCGGATCGATCAAACGGACACTGGTTCCATCCCGAAGCGGGAGCGATTGCTGGTAGAGAATCTCCACGCTGGTTTGCCCCGCGATCTGCGGCAGGCCGTTCTTCGGTTTCACGAGAGTTTCGCCGACGCGAAGTTCAGGGACATCCAGCGGCCAGGTGGTGTCGTAGCGCACATTGATGGGAACACCGGGAGTCCCGGCCCGCGTGTCCAGCAAGGGAATGTTGGTGCCGAGGGGCGGTGGATTGGTCCCCGGAAAAAAGAAGCCCGGCTGCACCGGATAGAAATAGCGCATCACGATCTCCGCCGCCCCACCGTCGTCGCCAGCAGCGCGGGCCCAGAAAGAGAGCTTCCGATCGCGGAAGAACGGACCCGAAACCCCGGTGGTTTGCGGCGCGACAGACAGAGTGCTGAGCGGAAACGGCGCTTGGATCAACAATCCTGCACGCGCTGGATAGCGGAAAAAGAACGGCGCCTCTTCGGCGACCACGCGCCAGACTTTCATGCGCCACGCCAGTCCGGCACCGGGATCGCGATAGCGGATGAGAACATACGGTTCCGATGTGGCGGAGGAGCCGAGGTCATCGCGCAGTGCGAAGACGCCTTCGCCCGAACTCACCGGCCGGCGCAACGCGTGTTCATCGTTCGGATTGAAGCCGGCCTGCGAGGAATCGTTCTGCGTGTAGAGCGTCCAGTCGACAAACAGCGCCGGATCAATCGCGCCGGTTCCTTGCTGGCTGGCGATGACGATCTTCGGCGGATTGGCCGGCCACGCGGGAACATAGCGCACCGGTTTCCAAGGCCAGACGATGCTGTTGGAGACACTGGCGGCGGTGACGGGATCGTAGAGATTCGTTCCGCGCTTGAAGAACGCGACGACCAAATCATCCAGTGCGTTCGTGGGATTGTCGCGATTGACCGGGATGATCGTTCCAGTCCGCGTGACAGGATCAAACACCGGCGCCGGGCAATAGACCGATTTCGAAAGCACGACTTGGGGCGAGCCGGCGAGCGGATCCTGGTAACCGGCTGGATCGACGATGGGCTGGCCAATCACAGCGGGAACATTGTTGTGCAGGTGGGTCGGATTGAACCAATCGATGGTTCGGATGAATTGGAACCGGATCGGATTATTCCTCGGCTCACCGGAAGAGAGCATCACGAAGCTGTCGCCCGCCACTGTCGCCGAGAACTGTCGAGACTGTGCGACCGTGTTTGCATCCACCCCAGCCGTCGTCGCCAACAGGACGGCGTTTGAGAAAATTCCGCCGTTGCTCAGGACAACCGTTCCCTGCCCCGCCACGTGAATCTGGTAGCGATTGAGATTGGTCGGCCAGATGAGCGACGCCTCCCAGTTGTTGGTCTGATTGTTCAGCAGTGGCCAGGAGACCAACACTCCACCCGGTTTGACGGCGAACAGTTTTCCCGAAGGCACATGCCAGAACGCCGCATCGGCTGGCGTCACGACCGGACCTTGCGTCGCGAAGGAGCCGGAAGCATCGACGCCGCTTGGTCGTGGAATCTCCGCGCCGATCTCCCATTCCGGGATCGGAAAGTCGTATCCGTAGATGCTTCCACCCAGTGTTTCACGCGTGCTGTCCCTCGGGGCGCCAACAAGAAAACGCCGGGCATCCAGCGCGGTGACGGTGCCTCCAAAAAAGTCATTCGCTTGGGGAGTTGGGTTGTCCACCGTCGCCAGCAGAACTCCGTTGGGATTGAACATGTAGACCCGGCCCGACTCGACCCCGGCAAAGGTCTCTTGAGGTGAGCCAATGACAATTCTCGCGCCCAGCGTGGCGACCGAGGCTCCGAACCCTCGGAACGCCTGGACGTTTGGCGAGGTAAACGTCCGCAGCAACGAGCCCGTGCCATCAAAAGATACACGGCGCCGGCGGAGCCATTGGTGGCGAATCTTGAGCCGGTGAAATAAGTGACTGGAGCGTACGGAGCGCTGATCAGAACGCGCTGATCATCGATCACAACAATGCTATTTCCGAAATTGCCGGCCTGACTGGTGGGACTCGATATCGCCGCCCGTTGAGCGCCGTTCAAATCGAAAACCAAAACCCGGCGGGAGGCTCCGTCCGAACTCATCGCCGGGATAAGGATACGGTTGGTACCCCAACCCGACAGGCTTTCCCCCCCCGAGAAGACAAAATCCAGACTGGCCGGCGCTGGATTGGTGATGACCGAGACTGGAGCGGCGACCGTCCCGGAGTCGTAGACAAAAACCTTGTTCACCCCGCTCGCGGCAAATCGGTTTCCCGGAAGCGTGGTGATCACGTTGCCGAAGGCCAGATACAGCGCGTTCGTGTCAGGATCAGACCAAGTCCTCAACAAGTTCCCGCTCGAATCATGCAGGTAGATGCGGCCTTGATTGGAAACGACTCCGCTCGCGAGGAATCGTCCGTCCGGAAACGCAGCGAGTGCCTTGCCGAAGCTCGATCGATACTGCGGTGTCTTCGGGTAACCTACGGCCCGACTGGACTGATCATAGATCCACCCAAAACCGGTATACGTGAAGAAGCCATCCGATCCGACCGTGGGTTCCGTGGACGAAGGTGTCGTGGCGACAAATCTTCCGTTGCCCAGGGAAACCATTCTGGCGCCAAAATCGTGGAACCAGTTTCCAAAGAGAAAACCCGTGGGATTAGTCCCCGGATAGGCGATCCGCACCTTGGGCTGACTCGGGCTGGACCACAGCAGTCGCGCCACCGCCAGGCCGGGCCCTTGATAATACTCGACCTTGATGTCGATCTCGACTCCAGCCGTCAGGGGAATCGGAGCGCTGCTGTGTTCAGTGGCGGCCTGATCGACCCAGCGATCGATAATCAACTGATCGTTGACCCACACTCGAATTCCATCATCAGAGATCGTGTGGAAGGTATAGTTCTCCGAGAACAACGGCATCACCCGGCCGGTCCAGCGCGCGGAGAAGGTGTTGGTGGCGATCGTCGGATCGGGCGAACCGGTGTAGTACGGGTAATTGTTCCAATCAAAATCGATCGCCCAGTCCAGTCGCGTCACTTTCGGATTCGTGAGGTCGATGTTGTCGAAGTAGGTGGCGGAGAACTTCGGTGGATAACTGAGCGTCCACATGTTTGAGACCTGCGCGTGCGCGGCGGTTGTCAGCAGCCCCAGTGCGATCCCAAGCAGCCTGCCCAATAGTCGGATGAAAAATGAATTCATGGTGCGAAGTCGGAAGGTCATTGATTCAGCGCCGCCACCTTGGATACGCGCACGAGCCGGAACGTCCCCGAGATTTGAACGGAACGACGATGCAGACCGCTGATGGTTTCGCGGTATTGACCGCCCACCTCGGTTTCACCCCAGCCGGGCGGATTCATCGACAACGGATCGGTGGACGAGAATTGCAGCGAAAGGTTCCGTGAGACGGTAAACGATTCCCTCCCCTCGGCGACGACTTGCTCGAAGCGTTCATCGCGATTGTCGTGATCCGGGTGGAACCCATGCTTGAACGGGTTCCGGGCGTGATTGTAGTCCATCACCGCCGCGCCACTGAGCGATCCAGTCCCGAAGGCACTGCCCGTCAGTGCCAGCGGTTGAGTGAATCCGAAGGCGGGGGAACTGATGCGGCGACCGGAGATCTCGCCAGCGCCTGTGAACGCTCGCACCAGGATTGTTCCTTCACCAAAACCACCCGCGCCGGCTCGTCCTGAACCCTGCCTCCGGGTCCGTCTGGATCGGGCAGGTGCGTCGCCAGCTTTCGCACGAGATAGACTTGTTGCAGCAATCGGGACGCACCCGCGGCGTCCACATGCACAATCAGGCGGAACGAAAACTCGCCGCCGGCCGGACGCGGCTGATCCGGTGTGGACGGATGCGCTGGCTGCGAAACATTCTTGATGATCGCCTCGCCCACCCAGAGCCCGGCCAGCGCCACCGGTGCCTGCGCGGCACGAACTCCACTTCCAGCCGCCGTGATCGTCGCATTCCCCTCGGCCCCGAGTGGAACGAGCCACCGTGAACCGAGATCATCCGTCACCTCCAGCAGCCCTTGAAACCGGCTGCCCGCCAGAGGAGCAACCCCGATCGGCCGACGCATTCCGAGACGCACCAGTTGTTCGCCATTCGCCGGAATCGCCGTGAAACTCAGCGTGGCCGGAAACGGTTCCCAGCCAATTTGAATCGTGGAGTAGGACGCCTTCCAGTATTCGAGCGGGACCGCGCCAGCGAGCGCCGGTTCGCCCGGCGGCGGATTGGCGGAAGGCAGCACGCGCAGGAAATAGTTTCGCGCAGCGCCGCTGGTGTTCCGAAGTTTGAGGGACGTTTCGTTGAAGCCATTTCGAAACTCAATTCCCACGCGCGATCCGGAATCCACTTCGAACGTCGACGTGGCGCGTTAGCGCAAAGTGCCGCGCACCAGTACGCGCGCCCAGACTCCGGTCGCGTGGTGGCCAAACTGCAAACCAACTGCCATGAGCAGGTTCCAAAGTGTAAACCGGTTTGTCCCACCAGTCCAGATTCACCGGGCGAAGAGCGTCTGAAACATCGGCGCGTTCGTTACACCGGAAGCCCACGGGGATTCGCACCACGGTCTCCAAGTCAGCGGGCGCAGCGACGGACGCCCCGTGATCGTCAGCTGATCAGCGCCGGGCCGTCCGCACACTTGGTAGAGATATCCGCGCGCAGCCCGAAGGAGAAAAAGATTGCGAACGCCGCCCTGCGGACTCGCCGGAGGAAACCACGTAAGCCAGTTCGGCAATCCGGGAATCAGCGTGCTCGGATCCTGCACGAACTGCGGCGAATCCACCGTGGGATTGAAATCCCACACGCTCTCGACCGGCAACCCGGCGAACAGCGAGTCGCAGTCAGCGGGCTCCGGCAGCACGTTCAAGAAGACGGCATTCCAGCCGGCACGCAGCGCGTGATGGTTTGTTGCGTCCATTGAAGCATGAATGGTGAGCGGGCCACAGAATCGCGAAGATCGCAGCCACGAGGAGACGAGGAAATTTTCATAGGCGTTCAGCGAAGGCCGCATCAATCCCCGACCTCGAGCAGAAGTAAAGAACTGCGCACCCTCCGCGACATTTAGATCCACGAACTCATTGATGGGCGTATGGCGGCGTTGCCGGTCTGGATGACAAGATACGCAGCGAGGTTGGTTGAAAGCGTCGCCGCCCGGCGCAGCCGATACTGGCGATTTGCTTCAACGGACCATCGCAACTGGACCCGCCGAGGATCGGAATGATCTCCACGAGAACTCGAATCTCGACGCCCAAATCATTTGGGTTTCGTGCCCCGCGTCCTCGCTGGGTTAATCAACCATCGCCATCGGGGATCCAACAGCGGTGGCGCCGGAAACCCGCAGAAATACTGCTGCTCCAGGCATCGCCCAAGCCATCGCCATCGGTGTCCGCGGGAGAGCACTCGAGCGACAAATCGATTCGCTCGGCCGCCCCGGCCGACCGGTGTGAAGTGCAAATTGATCCGGGAAACCCTGATCAGGCTCGGCGGCTGTCCATCCAGCGAGACGGTCGCTCTGCGATACGACGTTGCAGGCGCGGTGAGAAAGACTGTGTTTGAACTTCCAGTGACACCTGCCTCCGGCGTCTCGCAAGCCACTCGGAGGGCGTAGCTGAACTGGTCGTTGATGTTCGGCGTCAGGGAAGCATCCCATGACTGGTCGGGGCGTTTCACCAAATCACGCGTTCGATTCGCCAATTGAGCGTGCCCGTCGTCACGCGCACCGCCACGCCGCCCGAGTCCGTCAACTTGCTTGCCGTACACGCCGGGTCCCGGCTCCGGGATGCCCGCTATCACCGGAAGCAACGTTCCGTCACCCGCCAGAATCGCCCCGGCCAGCGCGGTCATCAGCGCCCGCCGCGTCTTCAGTCTTGAGTTCATTTCCTCCTGAGTTCGCGAGGACACGAAGAATCTTTCACGGAAAGTAGAGCACCTTCCGCGACCGCCTCCCGCCACCGGACAGCCTCAGCGCCGCGCAGAACTTCCCATCGCCTCGGGC
>JADJPG010000106.1 GCA_016713365.1 Verrucomicrobiota bacterium
GGAAACCATTCTGGCGCCAAAATCGTGGAACCAGTTTCCAAAGAAAACCCGTGGGATTAGTCCCCGGATAGGCGACCCGCACCTTGGGCTGACTCTAGGCTGGACCACAGCAGATCGGCGACCGCCAAGCCGGGCCTTGATACGCTCGACCTTGATGTCGACTCGACTCGAGCCGTCAGCGGAATGGAGCGCTGCTGTGTTCAGTGGCGGCCTGATCGACCCAGAAGATCGATAATCAACTGATCGCGACCCACACTCGAATTCCATCATCAGAGATATCGTGTGGAAAGATGTTCTCCGAGAACAAGGCATCACCCGGCCGGTCCAGCGTGCCGAGAAAAGTTGGTGGCGATCGACGATCGGGCGAACCGGTAGTGGTAGGTAATTGTTCCAATCAAATCGATCGCCCAGTCCAGTCCGTCACTTTCGGATTCGTAAGGTCGATGTTGTCGAAGTAGGTGGCGGAAAACTTCGGTGGATAACTGAGCGTCCACATGTTTCGAGACCTGCGCGTGCGCGGCGGTTTTAGCAGCCCCAGTGCGATCCCGCTAAGTCTGCCCAATAGTCGGATGAAAATGAATTCATGGTGCGAAGTCGGAAGGTCGTTGATTCAGCGCCGCCACCTTGGATACGCGGACGAGCCGGAACCTCCCCGAGATTTGAACGGAACGACGATGGAGGCCGCTGATGGTTTCACTGTATTGACCGCCCACCTCGGTTTCACCCCAGCCGGGCGGATTCATCGACAACGGATCAGTGGACGAGAATTGCAGCGAAAGGTTCCGTGAGACGGTAAACGATTCCCTCCCCTCGGCGACGACTTGCTCGAAGCGTTCATCGCGATTGTCGTGATCCGGGTGGAACACATGCTTGAACGGATTCCGAGCGTGATTGTAGTCCGTCACCGCCGCACCACTGAGCGACCCAGTCCCAAACGCGCCGCCCTCCAGTGCCAGCGGTTGAGTGAATCCGAAGGCGGTGGAACTGATCCGACGACCCGAGATCTCGCCAGCGCCTGTGAACGTTCGCACCAAGGATTGATCCGTCACCAAAACCACCCGCGCCGCCTCGTCCTGAACCCTGCCTCCGGGTCCGTCCGGATCGGGCAGATACGTCGCCGGCTTTCGCACGAGATAGACCTGTTGCAGCAATCAGGACGCACCCGGGCGTCCACATGCACTTAATCAGGCGGAACGAAAACTCGCCGCCGGCGCGGCTGATCCGGCGTGGATGGACAGGCTGGCTGCGAAACACTCTTGACGACGTCGCCTCGCCCACCCAGAGCCCGGCCAGTGGGACCGGTGCCGCGGCACGAAACCCACTTCCAGCCGCCGCGTGAGCGTCGCATTCCCTCGGCCCCGAGTGGAACGAGCCACCGTGAACCGAAATCATCCGTCACCTCCAGCACCCCGAAACCGGCTGCCCGCTAGAGGAGTAACTCCCGATGGTCGACGCATTCCGAGACGCACCAGTTGCTCGCCATTCGCCGGAATTGCCGTGAAACCCAGGCGTGGCCGGAAACGGTTCCCGGCCAATCTGAATCGTCGAGTAGGACGCCTTCCAGTATTCGAGCGGACCGGGCAAGCGAGCGCCGGTTCGCCCGGCGGCGGATTGGCGGAAGGCGGCACGCGCAGGAAATAGCTTCGCGCAGCGCCGCTGGCGTTCCGAAGGTTTGAGGACGTTTCGTTGAAGCCATTTCGAAACTCAATTCCCACGCGCGATCCGGAATCGACTTCGAACGTCGACGTGCGGCGCGTTGGCGCCGTGCAGCGCACCCAATACGCGCGCCCAGACTCCGGTCGCGTGGTGGCCAAACTTCCGACCAACTGCCATGAGCCGGCAGTTCCCAAGGTGTAAACCGGTTGTCCCACCAGTCCAGATTCACCGGTGAAGAGCGTCTGAAACGTCGGCGCGTTCGTTCCCACCCGAAAGCCCACGAGGTTCGCACCCCTGGTCGCCAAGTCAGCGGGCGCAGCGACGGACGCCCCGTGATCGTCCAGCTGATCGGCGCCGAGCCGTCCGCAACTTTGATGAGATATCCGCGCGCATCCCGAAGGAGAAAAAGATTGCGAACGCCGCCCTGCGGACTCGCCGGAGGAAACCACGTAAGCCAGTTCGGCAATCCGGGAATCAGCGTGCTCGGATCCTGCACGAACTGCGGCGAATCCACCGTGGGATTGAAATCCCACACGCTCTCGACCGGCAACCCGGCGAACAGCGAGTCGCAGTCAGCGGGCTCCGGCAGCACGTTCAAGAAGACGGCATTCCAGCCGGCACGCAGCGTGATGGTTTGTTGCGTCCATTGAGCATGAATGGTGAGCGGTGCGATCATGAAGATCGCAGCCACGAGGAGACGAAGGGGAAATTTCATAGGCGTTCAGCGAAGGGCCGCATCAATCCACGACCTCGAGCAGGTAAAAGAACTGCGCACCCTCCGCGACGTTCGAATCCACGAACTCATTGATGGGCGGCGTGGCGGCGATGCCGGTCTGGATGACTTGATACGCGGCAGGGTTGGTTGAAAGCGTCGCCGCACGGCGCAGCCGATACTGGCGATTCGCTTCGCTGGACCATCGCAACTGGACCCCGCCGAGGATCGGAATGATCTCCACGAACTCGAATCTCGACGCCCGATCATTTGGGTTCGTGCCCGCGCGATACTCGCGCAAGTTGCTCAACCCATCGCCATCCGGATCCGCCCCAGCGGTGGCGCCGAGCCCGCCGAAATACTGCTGCTCCCAGGCATCGCCCAAGCCATCGCCGTCGATGTCCGCGGGAAGCACTCCGAGCGACAAATCGATTCGCTCCGGCCGCCCCCGGCCGACCGGTGTGAGTGCAAATTGATCCGAAACCCCGATCAGGCTCAGCGGCTGTCCATCCAGCGAGACGGTCGCTCTGCGATACGACGTTGCAGGCGCGGTGAGAAAGACTGTGTTTGAACTTCCAGTGACACCTGCCTCCGGCGTCTCGCAAGCCACTCGGAGGGCGTAGCTGAACTGGTCGTTGATGTTCGTCAGGGGCGTCGCAATGATCCAAGACGTTCCACCGATCACGCGTTCGATTCGCCAATTGAGCGTGCCCGTCGTCACGCGCACCGCCACGCCGCCCGAGTCCGTCAACACCTTGCCGTACCACACCAAGTCCGGCTCCGGGATGCCCGCCACCACCGGAAGCAACGTTCCGTCACCCGCCAGAATCGCCCCGGCCAGAGCGGTCATCAGCGCCCGCCGCGTCTTCAGTCTTGAGTTCATTTCCTCCTGAGTTCGCGAGGACACGAAGAATCTTTCACGGAAAGTGAAACTTTCTTCGACCGCCTCCCGCCACCGGACAACTCAGCGCCGCGCGGAACTTCCCATCGCCTCGGGCCAGGCCATCTTCAACTGCTGAAACTGGGCCTTCAACACGGCGAGATCCCAAACCTGAAGCCGACGTCCATCCACACTGACCGCCAGCAAGCGTCCCTCCGCGCCGACCGCCAGCGGAACCACTCCGTAGGGAAGGAGAAGTCGGGGCTCAATCGTCACCGAATCATACAAACCAGCGGAGTGCCAGTCACTCTGCAGCCAAATGGCGTCGTCACCACCGGAAGGCATCGCACGCATAAAGCCTCAGCGTCCGCCTTCGCTCCCAGTTGGCAGTATTCCAGAACTCCCACCCAGTGCGCCCGCTCAGCACTCCCAACGTTTTCCGATCCAGGCGTGAGACCAAATGCGCTCAAGTTCACCCCATGCGAGACTTTGGTGACGAACTCCAATGATGGCATCGCGTAAACGTAGACGGACGTGGAGAATGGACGGTTGATCGACAGCCAGCGTCCATCCGGAGACACCTCACACATGCCAGCCGCCGTCGACTTCCATGCCGCCGGACCATGCTCAATTTCATCGCCGGACACAATCGCGGAGCCGCCAGCTGCCGTCATCACAACCGCGTTGGAATGCAGGCTGAGAAACGAGAATCCGGGCGCTTCATGCAATGTTCTGACCAGGGAGCACCGCTCGTGGCAGTTCGGGAGAAACCCGCCATCGATAGCCCGCCGCATCCCGCGCGTTGCTGCGGCTTCCGTACAACTCCCGGCCATCTGTCGTGAAAAAGAAATGAGCCTCGTATCCGTCCTTCAGAAGCGTCCCCGGCCCCGCCGTCTCCAAATCCCACACGCCCATTTGCTGCGACGCCGACGCCGCCAGCCAGCGTCCATCCGCGGAGAACGCCGCGTGCCGAAGCCGCACGCCCAACGACTCTGGAAACTCGCGCACGCCGGTCGGTTTATGGAATGCGAACAACTTCACGCCCGACTCCGTCGTCACCGCGAAGCCCGCGCCATCCGAACGCATCTGTGCCTGATACCCGCCTGCGGTGATGGTGAAGATCCGCCGGGACGTCCGCACCCCAGCATACGATCTCGTTGTCCCGAACCGCTTTGAAAAGATGGTCCCCTGCCGGACCGAAAACGCCCGCGCCGCTCGCCCTTCTGCCGGCCAGACTCCCGCAACGCTCCCGTCGTGAAATCCATCAAATGAATCACACCGCCGTGATGCTCGTACCACCAGCTCCGCCATCCGGCTCCAGTCCAACCTGTGGGATCATCTCCGCGCTGAGCGTGGCCGACGCCCGCGCGCACTCCATTCGAAGAATCATGGATCCAGATCAGCCATCTGCCGTCGACGAACCGTCCGGCCGCAAACTGATCCCCGACGGCGAATAGCGCGCAATCGCGCCAGCCCGCACCGAGCCTCCTCAAACGGCGAACTTCCGCCCCAGTTCCCAATCCCACACCGTGACCCGCCGCTTCCGCGACCCGCCAGCAATTGCGATTGCCGGACGAAAACGCCAGGCCGACCACGCAATGCCCGCGTCAGCCGCAGGCGTTGTGACGCACATGCCAGATCTCCCACGCCCGCGAACCCGAGGCGTCGTGGTCACGTTTCACCGCGAGGCATTCCCGCCGTTGCTCCGGGTCGCGTCACCAAACGCCGCCAGGTTCGTGGTGGCGGGAAGTTCTGCGAGGAGCTCGAGGTTTCGCGCGGATCGAATCTCCACCGGACCATTCCGGCGGCACAGCGCAATGCGCTCGAACGCCGGATCCAGCCGCCGCAGAGTGAACTCGGCTTCGAAGGGCAGCTCGCGATCGAAAACCAGATCGGGCAGCGACAACGCGGCGATCACCTCGCGCCGCAACTCGTAGGAATTGGTAATCGCCGCCGCCCGCCCCAACGCATCCAGCGCCTTGGCGCGGTGACCCACCTCGCCGCTGCGGACCGTCGCGCGGGCCTGCTCCAGGAGCGCGGTGTAAAGTTGCTGTTCCCTCGCGCGCTCGGCCGTCTCGGCACGATGACGCAATTCAGATTCCTTCGCGCGGGTTTCCGCTTCCAGACGCGCCCGGTCGTTGGCGGCGTGCGCGATGCTTCGCGCGTAGTTTGCCTCGCGTCTTGCCAGCCATGTCAACACTCCGGCCACCGCCACCACCACCGCCGCGATCAGCGCGATCTGCTTCAACCGGGCGAGATGACGTTCGAGATTGCGAGCCCTCCGAAGACTCCGACCCGCGAGGAACAAACCGAGATCGGCCTGGATCTCCGCCGCAGCTGCATAGCGATTCGCAGGTTGCGGGGCGCACGCGCGCGTCATTACTTCATTCAGTTCGAGCAACGCCTCCGCCTCCGGCAATCGCATCAAGTCCGCAGGTAGCTGAGGGAATTCCATACGGTCCCGACCCGTCGCCAGTTCATAAAGCACCTTGCCCAACCCGTAGAGATCGGCCTGACGCGAGCCCGGTCCCTCCGGCGGAATGTAACCATCCGTCCCGACAAAACTCCGTGAATCGCCCGCATCAGTCACCAGGCCGATGTCCGCGAGCTTGGGATGTCCTCCGACGAAAATGACATTGGCCGGTTTGATGTCCCGGTGGACCAGACCGTGTCCATGCAACCGCGCCAGCGCGCCACCGATCCGATGCGCCAGTTGCGCCGACTCTTCCGGGGAGAGCCGGACTTTCGCGTTCAGTTCGGATCGCAAGTCCGCCCGGTTGATACGACCCTCCACCTCCACCGTCGCCGCGTCGTGTCGTTCGCCCGGGATCACCGCCGGATCCGCCAGCTCCATCACATAGTAAAAGCACCCAGCTGCGTCATTGCGCCCCACGTGCAGCACCTGCACCAGTCCATCGTGCGTCCGGGAAATGGGTTCGTACTTGAGAATGCCCTGAAACTCGCGCTCGTACGGACGGTCCTCCTTGAAACGCGCCCGATAGACAATCTTGACGGCCCGATACGTACCCAGAGCGCTCCGCGCCAGCCAGACATCGCCATAGGCGCCGACACCAATCCGCCGGAGCATCTGGTGATCAGAAATCGCCGGAGGCGCCGCGAGCGCGATCTCGCCATCCAGCTCGCGACGCAACGTTTCCCGCAACCGTTCGCCTGATCGCGAATCCGCACCGCCAGCCGGCGGTTTCGGAACGGATTCGTTTGGACGGTCCATAGCTGAATTGATCAAGACTGAGTTCGCACTCCGGACAATGATCTTTCAATGATTCGCGCGCACAAAACGGAATTCACGTCGACGCGTCCCGGCCTCCGAGTTCCCGCTCGATCGCCTTTACCGTCTGGCGCACGGCGTGGCTCATGCGGTGTTTTACTAAATAGACCTGCGCCGCGTTCATCCCCAGCATTCGCGCCACCTCGGACGCGCCCAGATCCTGAAGCACACAATAATCGAAGACCTGGTAGTGCTTGGGATTCGCAGTCTGGCGCAACCGGGCCAGCGCCGCCTGAAGTAGATTGGCCCGCCATTCCGCGTCCCACTCCGCGTCCATCTCTGCATCGGGAGGAAGCGAGGCCGCCGGCACTTCCTCCACGGCCACCTTGTTCCGCTCCACCACCCCCTCCGAGTCGGGCAACGTCCGGTAAGCCCGACGCAAATGGTCATGGATTCGACGACGCGTGATCAGCAAGAGCCATTGCTTGAACGAACCCCGCGCCGGATCGTACCGAAACTCGGGCATCTTGCGCGCCACGGCAATCACGGTCTCCTGCACGACATCCTGGGCCTCGTCGTCGTTGAGACCGCTCTTCCGCGCCCACATTGTAGAGGAGCCGCCAGTAGTTGTTGAAGAACGTGTGCCAGCTGTCCGTGTCATCCAGATTCCGAAGCCGGCTGAGCAGGGAATGGCGCGTCGGCAAGCTGTCGAAATGAACAGCTTCTACGTGATCGCGTTTCAGTTGCTCGTTGGTTGGGCTCAACGACCTCCACTTTACATCAGAATCAGCGGTCGGAAGAAGGAATAAGCTGAACGAAGAGGCGTATCCGCGACCGAGCACGGCATTTCAAGTTCTTGATGATGGACAAACCAACAGCCATGCAGGAATCAGCCACTGGATGCCTGCTAATCATCGAAACCAGTCAAATGATTCATTCAAGCAAGCGACCGAACCCACCGAACTCAAAGGCAGCGCTGGAAGACTTGACCAACTCCGCCCGCGACAAATCACATGAAGACGACGCCTGAGATTCCCGCCGAAAAAACCGGAACGCCTGTCACGAGCCGCTTCCCCCGCGCGGCATGGTTCGATGCGCCGATGCGCGCCCTGCTCAACAACGACGCGTTCCGCAATGCGTGCGCGCGCTCCGCGAAACGCCGCAGCGCGTCTCGTTAACCAATCGACTGCTTTACTGCGCTAGCGACTGGCGACCAAGCCAGTCGCTTGTTCATTTTGGAGTGAGCGTCTGAAAGGATGGAATCGAAAGCAGTGCCCGCCCTCAGCGCTTCGCCGGGGGCTTCACCTCCGCAGCCTCGGCAGCTGAGGTATTGAGGAGCGCGCTCCATCCGTTGCGGTGATGGGATCTCGCGAGCAAACGCTGACCATTCCGGAGCGAAACCGGGTTCTGGTAGGGCTGGGCTTTTGGAGAAACAGCGCCGCCGGGCAATCGAGGATCTGACCCGTCGACTGTGTAATAGATTTTGCCCGTCCCACTGCGCAGCGCGATCGCGCCAGTGGTCTCTGCGATTGCCGGCGGAGCGATGAATTGCGAATCGATCCAGCTCAGACGTTTCTGGATCCATTGCTTCATCCACTTAATCTCTTCCTCGTAGGTGTCGCCGACGAAGTCGTTCGGGTTCACGCGCCGTCCCATGATCGGCCAGCGCCGGAAATTCCGCGCCTGCGCCTCGTTTAGTTGAGCGGCCATTTCATCCACCCGCGCCAGCACCCGTTGAGTGGCGAAAACACCTGCGCGAAGCTCGCCCCACCGATCAATCGCGCGCTGCTGGAACTCCGGATCTTCATTCAGCCGGCGGAACCAGCAGATCTCCGTGTCCCGCAGCACCGGAGTGTACCATCCCGTGGGATCCGAGCCGTCATAGTAGTCCGCGTTGCCAAAGGCGAGATTCCAATCCCACGCCGGACCCATCTTCAACTTGCCGCCGCGTTCCTTGTGGACGTAGGCGCTGTAGCGAAAGCCGTCGATGTTCTTCGACATCTCGATCAGCCAGTGCTGGTCGATGAACGCCTCCGTGTCGAGAAACGCGGCGTAACCACGCTTGGGATCGCGGAAATCCGGTCCGTTCAGCGCCTGCTCGAACCGTCGCATGTAGTTCGCGATCCAGTTCATCTGTTCCCGCGACATGTCTTCCGGATCCGGTTCGACGTAGGAAAAGTGATTCCCCTCGCCCGTCCGGAATCCCGGCTCGTAGTTGTCAGAATGATCGCGTTTCAAGATGTATCCTCCCGAGATCGCCGGCTCGCTGGTGTCGGACGCGGTCAACTCCTGAAGATCCACGCGGCTCTTGCTACGCTTGATGCGTTCCACCAGCACATACACGCCGAAGTAATCACGCTGAGACAACTTGCCGCCAGTGCGGTCGACATACACCTCCACGAAACTGGTGCGCGGCGCGTAGCGGCCCATCGCATTGCTGAGCTCGTAGGCCAGCACATCGCGCATGAGTGTTTTGTCGGAGAACGGCGCGTACAACACCCAGTCTGATTCCTTCGGCATGCCAAGGAGGCCGGCCTTGGTCTTGTCGCCGTTCTCGTCCACCAGGCGAACCGTCAACGAACTCTTCGACTGATTCCGCGTGCTGTGCCCGCGCTCGTTCACGCTCGCGCGACCATCGAAGCTTGCCGCGCCCAACAGCGTCGTCCGGCCTTTCTTGTCCGCATCAATGAACCGAACCGAAACCGTCGAACGACGGCTGTCTGACAGGGACTGGCCGAATGGTTGGAGAATCAAGAGCGGCAGATTGGAGCTGAACCCGGCGGCACTTTCGTCGAGGAACGTAAACGTTTCGGTAACCGTCGCGCTGGGTTGCGAATCCGGCGCATAAGTCTTCGCGCGAACAAGCGTATTGCCCGTCAGCGTAATCGGCTCGGAGTAGACCGCCGAGTTCAAGTTCGGCTCCGAACCGTCGAACGTGTAACGCACCACGCCCTGCGCGCTGGAAAATTCCAGTTTCTGCGGTGCAGTGAACACTCCGCCACGTTTGGAAAATACCGGCGGAGGCGAAAGCTTCACCAACCCGCCGCGATTTGCAGCCCTCGGCGTCGGCGCGGCAAAATATCGAGGTTCCTTGGACCGCACCGCGCTGTAACCGGCAATGAGCTCCGGCTCGATCTGGAACGAACCATCTCCCGCCGAATGATTCAGGCCGTGAATCGCCAGAACATTCCGGCCAGCGCGGACCGTCTTGAGGTGGGATGACAGATCAAACTCATCCACCGCGATCGCACCGTTGCGATGAAACTCAACGCGCACATTGTCGACATCCACGGTTTGATCGCGGTCGCCCGCCCGCGCCGCGAGTTGGAGCCGCGGTTGATACGGCTGCACGCCTGGAATCAACACGTCGGTGGCCGCGTTGAAGGCCTGCTTCCGCGAACCGTTCACGTCCGAAATTAAATCCACCGAGACCAACGCGCCTTGGTCGGTGTGTTTCACCCGCACCTGGATGTGATGGAAAACCCGCTGTCCCAGCAGTCCGCTCGGCAAATCCCGCGTGTAACGCTTCGTCCGATCCCAGTAGATCGTCAGCGCCTTTCCGCTGTCCTCAGGACTGTGCAACAGCTGAACCGCCAGCGTGCCAGGATACTTCGGATCCTTCTGGTCACGAAGCAGGGAAACATCAGCGCCCGCACCCGTCGCGCCGAACTGGGCCACCGGAATCAACAGCATCGAGAAACGCTCGGTGCCTTCACCACCCGCCCGCCAGCGAAAATCAAAGTCAGCGACGATGGAATCAAACGTCCAGGCGCCACTTGAGGAAACACGACGCCAGAACCTGATCCGCCTGCCGTCCATCCAGCAGCCGGAGGTACGCATTCGAATTATTGGTGTCGTGCCAGTAAGTCCGGGGCCGCGAATCCGTCTGCGCCAGGACGTAGCGGGCGCTCCTGCCTTCGAACGTTTCTGACAACGTCAACGGCGCGCCGGAATCCCGCTTGTTGATCGCCGTCGAATTCCACTTCGGCTTTTCCGGGGCGTTCGTGCGTGCGACCTCCCATCCGTTGAGATAGGCCACGGCCGTCGTTCGCCCGCACCTTGAGCCGCAACGATTCGATCCCGGTTTCGTTCACGTCGAAAGGGATTCGGAGATAAGCGGACGAGGATTTGTTCACCATTGCCGATTGCAGATCGTATCCACCCGCGCTGTTTCCAAAACTCGCTGAACCCGACATCGACGGCCATTTCGAATCATCGAATTCCGCTGCCGCCCAGCCCAGCCCGATGTCCGCAGCGGGCACAAACACCTTCTTCGGAGTGAGCGCATTGAAAATCGGCGCCGGACGATCCGCCATCTCCACGCCAAAGGAGGCGCCAGCGACCTGCGCAGGATACCCGAGAAAACTCGGACGCGACGGTCGTTCCATCAGGCCGCACCAGCGCCGAGATATCCGCGTTCTGCATCCAGTTTGAAATTCGTGTGAAGCTCGCCATTGGCGACGCGACGATCCTTCTTCGAGGCGAACACCACGAGAAATTCCCCCGGCCCAATCGTCGTCGCTGGGAACCTCCACTTCTTCAGCTCCTTCCGGCTGTCGGTGAGGAACCATCCGTCCAAATTCGCCGCGCCGGCATGGCGTTATACAGCTCGATCCAATCCGAGTAATCGCGATCCCGATCCGCCAGCGTGCGAAGCGTTCGCCGCCATGAATTCGGAAATGATCACCCGCCTCCTGCATCCGCCGAACTCAATCCCGCGCCGTACCACGCGAGGAGCAAGGGAAGCAAAAGCCAGCGTCCAAAGTTGTCGGAATATCCATGATGTCGTTCGACTCGGATGATTATCCGCCTCTTCAAACGGCTGCCAGAGGAAACACCATGCGATTTCGTAAATTCTGCACGTGCGGCAGAACGTCGGAAATCATACCCATCCACACGTCCAACAACGCTCAAACCGTGATCTTCCGCGGCCACTGGTGGTTCTGATTCCCAGTAAGTCTTCTTCAACTTGATCACCGGTTCGTCCGCCGTCGGCTGCGACTTACCCTCCTCATCGGTCGCGCGCGAAACGATCGTATGCTCGCCCTTCGTCGGGTTCTTCCAATCGAACGTCCAGAACGTCCAGCAGAACTTCGAACGGTTCTTCCGATCGATCGTCGCCTTCACCCACGGACCGCCACATCGATCTGCAATTCCACCTTCTCCAACGGCGTGCCGTCGCCCCAGGCCGCACCGTGGATGCGAATCGTTCCGTCCTTCAACCGGAACGCGCGCGCCGGCATCGACTTCACCAGCATCGGTCCGATGCTCGTCTCGCGATGAATGGTTTTCCCGTCCGTTCCTCGCCGCGCAGCGTCACGTATTCGCGCGCCATGTGCTTGCTCGCTGATGCGGCGGTCCAGCACCTCAATGCGGCTCAGCCACTTCACCCACGCCACGCCATACCAACCCGGGACCACGAGACGCAGCGGCGCGCCGTGCGCAGTATCGAGCGGCTGACCGTTGAACTCGTAGCAAAGCAAAAATATCGTCGCGCATCGCATCGGCCATGTGGAGACCGCGGGGAGAAAGTTCGCCGTTCCTCGATCTTTTCACCTCGTCCTTCTGCGTGTCCGCGCCGAAGAACGCCACCTCGATACCACGCTTGCAGGGCTCGCATTCACGTACAACGGCGCGAGCGGCGTGCCCGTCCATTTGATGTTCCCGATCGCGCCCATAAACCCAGCGCTGGCGTTGTTGCCGGAACATTCCAGCGTCGCGGTGATCGTCTTCCGGCGACGCTTCTTCCAAATCGTCGAGCGTCAAGCGCGTCGGGTTCCGTTCCAATCCGCCGATCTCGAGGTTCCACGACGCGAGATCGATCTTCGGCACGCCGTAATGCTGCACCTTGCGAGAGCTGCTCGTTCGGCGTGATCCGGCTCTTCAAATCCTCCCACTTGATGCCGTTCGTGCCGGACTGTTTGTCGGTGAAGGGAATCAGCTCCCGCGCCTTCCTCCGGCTCGGGAAAGCCGAACGTCGATGCGGGTGGGCAAGGCGGGGGCAGCAAGGCGACGCTGCCTCGAATCATGTCTCTGCGAGTCACTTTGGTCGTCATGCGGTCTTCTTTTCTCCTGTCTGGAATCCAAGCGTCTACTGTTCCGCGAGCAGCTTTTTCGACCCTGAGCCACCAAGTCCTTGCGCGCATTCATCTCGCGCAAGTTTCCCTTCCGATCGATCAGCCACATGGTCGGGATGCTCTCAATGCCAAGCTTCTCGCCGATTCGATTCTCCCAGCCGCGACCGTCGAAATACTGCGGCCACTCCATCTTCTCCTTCTTCACCACATGGTTCAGCGCCGCCTTCTTGTTGTCGAAGCTGATGCCGACGATCTCGAATCCCTTGTCATGCAACCGGTCGTAGGCCGCCTTGACGTTAGGCAGTTCCAATGCACGGACCGCACCACGTCGCCCAGAAATCCACCAGCTCGACCTTCCCCTTCATCTTGCTCAAATCGACTTCGCGTCCGTCGGTAGCTTTGAACTTCAAGACGAACGGCTGGCCGACTTTGGCCTTGCCGACTTCAAGCGCGTCGGCAGCAGCGACAGGGGCCGCGCCCGCCGGAGTGAGGAGCGTCAGCAGGGCGAGATACGTTTTGCCCTTCAGGAACAACGATCGTGAGTGCATGGAAACAGGCGGGCGACTTAACTTTTCGTGGCGGCGGGCGTCATCAGTTGCTCCGCGCCCTTGCCGGAAGCTGGCGGCATCTTTTTCTTCTTCGCCGCCACCAGGCCTGATTTTCAGGTCAGCCCTAGCAATCCTTCGATTCCGCGAGCAGGAACTTCGTGTCGGTGAACGGCTCGAAACTGATGTCCTGCCAAGCGCACCAGACCCTGACCATCGATCAGGAACGTTCCGTGCAACGGCATGTTCTCGAAGTCATCGAACGCCCGGAAGCTCTTAAACGCCGCCAGCGCTCGTCCGACAGCAGCGGGAACGGAAAGCCATCCTCGCTCTTGCTCTTCGCGAACGTCTTCTTCAAACCCTCCACCGTGTCGGTGCTGATCGCGACGAGCGAAATACCCGCTTCGGCAAAGTCCTTCGTCGCCGGACCAAACGCGTCTGAGCTGTTCGAGACAATGCACGCAGCCATAGCCGAGGCAGAACAGCACCACCACGGGCTTGCCACGGTATTGCTTGAGCGAAACCTGTTTCCCCGTTCGCGTCAGCCAATGTCCATTCCGGAGCCAGCGTCGGCTGCCAGCGGAACGGTCCCACCAGATCGAACGCCGGGCGTTGTCCCGTCCGTCGACTGCGGCGGAGGCGTCCGCCAGTCCGCGGGCAGTTTCAGCGGAAGCCGCCAGCGGCGCAAGCCGCACCAGAACAGGCAGGTCAAGTCCGCACCGCCCGCTACCACTCGCAGTTGCTCGAGATGCTTTCGCCGCCTCGTTGGTCTTGCCGACTCGCCATGCCTTCCACGTAGTTCGCCAGCGGCTGGACCTGATTGGTGGCGCTGTTCGAAGCTTCCTTGGCGTAGGTCTCGGCCTTCTCCTTGTCGCCGGTCCGGAGGAGGATTTGTGCGCGCTGTTCCTTCGGCAGATCCTTCACCGATTCCAGCATCTCCTTGGTCACTTCCTTCTTCGTAGCAAGAGCCGCATACACCCTTCAGCTCGTCGATCGCGCTCTACCGTCTTCTGGATGCGGCTGGCGTGTGAACGCAGTGCTCGGTCATGTTGGTCGCCAGCTTGTCGTCAGCGATCTTGTCCTTGGCGCCTTCTCTTCCCCGCTTCGTCGGCCGCGTTACGACGTTGCTCGCGCTGACTTTCAAGACGGTTTCCTACCCGGCGATCTGTTCCTCGCCTTTCTTCACTTCGCCTTCTCGAAGTAAGCCGTGCCGAGCACCACCAGTCGGCGCACCTGTTCGTCGGGGGATATCCGTCGGCTCCAGATACAACCGTGTCCGCGAGCGCGATGGTCTGATCCCAGAGTCGTAGCGGCTCCGCAAGCTCACGAGGCTCGTGCGACCATGCCGCGCTGCTGGTGCGACGTTGATACGCTTGAACGCTGATGGCTCGAAATCTCGTTGGTCGGACTAAGGTAGGCGGTGAGCGCGTGTTGCACTGCGGCTGGATGCCGGGGTAGCTCGACCATGTTCTTCGCGAGGTCATGCCTTCCCGCACGCGACCGAGGTAACCCAGATTCCGGAATCAGCCACTCGTTGTTGTGGGCGTAATTATGAATCTCATCCGGCAACACGCGATCGCGCATCATGTGCGCATGGTCCACGCGAGCAGAAGCTCTGCTGCCACAGCCGCGTCGGCGGGAAACGATTCAGCTCGAGTAAATGTGCCCCGGAGACATGCCCACATAGGAAGCGATGCCCGCAGCGCCTGGCCGCAGAGCGCCGCAGAATTCAACGCCCGCCGTTCCTTCTCCCCATCCCAAAGATAAATCCGGTAGTGATGCACCGGATGCATCGGGTCGACGGCGAGGACGCCGTGCGCCAGCGCGTCCACCGTGGTGTGACTGGTGATGCGTAGTCCTTGCCCTGATTATCCCAAATCTTCCAGACGAGAAAAACGCCTGGCCTCGATGTCGTCCGGGAACTCCTCGATCAACTGTTCCGGGCTCCGAACGAAAGCCGATCCGCTCCGTGTCGCTCGACGTCGTGGCAGCGACGGCTGGTGTGGACGCCGACGCGTTCGTCGAACGCTCTCGATTTCTTCTCCGCCTTCTTGGCGGATTTCTTGTCCTCGGGGTAGAGCTTTCCGGCGGCCTCGATCCAAAGACACTCCCGACGACTCAGGCCATTGGTCAATTGATTCGCCCGCTCGACAAATTCCCAGGCACGCTTCGCGTTGTTCCGCGTTCGCCAGCGCCATGCCCCAGTAAGCCATCGCGCAGTTCGTATCCAGCGCCGCCACCTGACGGAACGACCGTTCCGCCGCAAAATCACAAAGCCCGTGCAACTGCCCGACGCCTTGCAAAAAGAACTTCTGCGCCAGCGGAATCTTCGTGGTGATCGGGAAGTTTTATCTTCGGCATCCCTCCGCATCTGATGTGCCGCCTGTCGCGGCCTCCGGTTGGGCGCCTCGCCATGCAGCGAATGCCCGCCACCGCGGCATCCGCGTCCGTCTTGTCCTCGGATGATCGGCCATGGCGGGCGGAGACCATCCACAGGGACGCGCAAAGCGAGACGAGACCGCGGAACCGAGTTCATGGCAATTGTCATGGGCAGTTTTGAGCCGAGTTGTGTCGTATGGCGCTGACTTTGACGTCGACATGCCATTCGCCGAGAAGGGAATTTTTGATTTTTGCGCTACGCACCCATCGCTGCGGCGGGTGCGCTTCACCAGCTCGTTGTCCGAATCCCGAGCCACGCAAGTTGGGAACACGCTCGCCGCCGTGAAACCGTTTCCCGCCATGGCGCCGACGCAATGCGCTTACATCTTCTAGCACTGCCGAGCTGAATTTGTAATCATGCGAATCGCTGCGGCCCTTCTTTGGAAGATCAAACGCCGCGCGCGCCATCCGCCAGCGCCTTCGCATCCCGCCTGCGTTCAAATATTACGCCACATCCTTCCGCGCCGCATCCATGCGCTTGCCGCTGATGTCCGCGAAGATTTCCTCCAACGCCCGCTGCCGGACACCTTGAGCGATGCCGGTTCCAGTTCGTCGATGCGAATGCCCTTGTCCTTCGTTCCCGCGGAAGAGCGCATGAACGCCTGCACGATGAGCATCCGCCGCGTCTCCTCATTCGTCGCGTGCCGAAAGGAATAATGCGTCGCGTTCGTGAAGGTCGAGTGCAGCGACAGAAATCGGCGATTGCATCAACAACTCCCCTGCTCCGACGAACAACACGCGTCGAAAACTGAGCCGGCGCCACGCCTGCCGATTCAGACCTTCCACCGTCAGCTCACTTACCGATGGACGACCCCGTGGATCGCGCGCAGCAATTCCCTTCGTTCCGTCGCGTCCGGCTTTCCGTCCAGCCAACCGGCGCGAATCTGTTTCACGTGTTCGACATTGCGGCGGAAACGGCCGGTCCGCCGGCAAGATCCTGCTTCGCCCGGGATTTCCCTTGTCGCCGGAAACGATCCTAGCAAGCCAGACGCGAGCGAACGCAACACCGGCTCCGCGCGTGATGCCAGACGAATCACTTCCAGCGTGCGAAAGCTGTCCGCCCATAAATCTCCTTTGTGCCCGATCTCGCGAAAAATCGCGCACGCCGTAGCGGCACAGGATCTCGTGAATCTCATTCGCGCCCGCCGTCCGCGCGAGCCCCAACGATGGCTGCGTCCGCCGTCGCTTCGTCCCAGTTGTCCATCGCGTCGATGAAGGCTGGCGCGCCTTGTCACTCTTCCGGACCGCCGGTTCATCCACCGGCGCCAGCGCCCAGTCGCCCTCCTGCACATCGCGCGCCTGCGAACTCTTGAACTGATCAATCGCCCAGAAGATCGGCAGCCAACGCTCACTGTCCGGTGACGACAAACTCGCCAGATGCGCCGAGTTCACCACCAGCACCGCGTGAAACTTTGAACCCAATCGGCCGCGGCTGGATGGGCGCACGCCCGCCAGCTGGAGCGCCGCCAGCACCTCGCGATACGTCGTGCCGCGTTGGATGCGCAACGCCACCTCGTCCAGCACCCGTTCACGCGACGTGTTCTCCAGCAACCGCACCAGCGGCTCAATCTCCGGGTGCAGCCGCACCGATCTTCGCTCCAGCTTCGCCTCCGCGGCGGACACGCTGGGCAGCCGCGACAAAAAACCTAGGTCGCCCAACCCCGCCAGCGCCCCCGCGCCCAACGTGGTTCTCCAGAAAGCTTCGGCGTTTCATGGTGTGTCGTGTTCTTTGAAAATGGTTTCAACTTTGGCCAGTCGAAACTTCGTCCTGTCGTTTTGACAGTAGATTCTACCGTCCACCGCCCGCGCCGTGGAGATTGTACGCAAATCGCCTCCGCCGGCTCGCCAAGGCGTTTCCACCACTCGCGGTCGCTCTACGAAGAACAACACCACCGAAATCATTAAACAACTGGCGCATGCCGCCATTAGCCACCCAAACCAAGCCGAATCATCAAAGAAGAGCGGAACAGTCGCGCCTCCGAAAATCGCCACGATGAGAAAACGTCCCTGCCTTCACCTTCACGCGCTCCTCCTTGTCCTTCCACCCGCCGCCGAAAACGATTTTGGACATCGCACTCACGAGACCTTCACTTCTTCTTCACCGGCTTGCCCGCCTTCTCCCACTCGCTGAGCCCTGGCTCCAGATTTACCACATTCGTAAACGCGGCGTCCTTCATGATCCCGCACGCCTTGAGCCCGCGCTTCCCGTGCGCGCAATACATGAGATACGTCTTGCCCTTGTCCAGCGCCGCCACCTTCTTAGCGAAATCCGGCCCATTCACATCCAGATTCACCGCGCCCGGAATGTGCCCTCCGAACTCCTTCTCCGTGCGTACATCCAGCACCACCGCGTTCTTTGCCGCGCGCAGTTTGTCGAACTCTTCCACGCTCGCATTCTTCACGCCGGGTGGAACGGGCGGCTTCTCCGCGGCCGGGAGCGAGACGAGACAGAGCACCAACACCAGTGGGATCAGATAGAGGGCTTTCATACGGAGTCGTGTTTGAAATCGTTTGGGACTTTATGCAAGACGAATTCCGGACAGGTCTGCTTCAAGCAAGGAGCGCATTCGCGAAACCGCTCGCTAATTCCTCGGCATTTGATATGCAATCCCTCACGGAACAAATGAGCAATCTTGAACAACTCTGCGATTTTTACCATGCACGAGGAAACTCCAGTGGAATCAATCCCAAGCAGCCCTCCATGGAGAACGTGTTCAATGAAGTTTATTTGATACTGCGCACAGCACCTCCGGAAGCAGTTGCCAACACACTGACATTTGACCGCGACGCCCATGCCACCCGCATCCGTTTCGTGACGACTCTAAAAGCACCTCGCTGTATCCGATGTATGGGAATCGCCCAAATGTTGCCTTTCAGAGCTCCCAATTTTGTTTGAGAAACAGCGCCATATACACGATTGGAAAACTTACCCGTAAGGGAGATCCCACCTTCTTTCCGACGCGCTTCCGTTCTATCTGGCAAACGATCGGATCAACCTCCCCAATTTGCTCTTTGAACTCTTGTGGCTGACAAACGAAATGAACTGGAGCTTCATAGAACAAATCTCCACGAGCAGCCACTACTTGAAACGATGGAGTCTGTGTCAGGTGCTCGATGAATCCGGTGATTCAACGGAAACCTTGAACCGGTTCGATATCATACTCAGCCCGACTAAAGACCGATCCGCACCCCGCTAATCGCTGCCCAGGCAGCATTCCGGTCGAAAGAGTTCGAGCGAAGCTTGGACCAAAGCTGCCCAAGGCTGAATGGCGAAAGGAAGTAAAACGCATTTCAAGTTTGGAACCGCGCATCTCCTTCTTCTTCACGGCGAACCAATTCATGCGCGACAGGTCCGATTATTCATTGGATGACTTTGATCGGTTTGTGGCCAGTTTGGTTTGAATGGCATCTCGGCCGGAGCGCAGCTGTGGCGAAGCCCAGCCGCAGCACATCCAATCATCCCGCGTGTTGAAACATATCCACCTCGACCTTCCTCCACCTGCCGCGACTGGTCCTGCGGACACAGTCGCGCTCCGTAGGCGGCCTCGCGGAGTGAGGCACTGACGGTAGCCGTGGGCTTCAGCCCACGGTCAGGCACCGCATCAGCCCGCGTCGCGGAGCGACGTTCTCCTTCAATTCAGCTTGGAAGCCAAGGCTTTAGCACTCCGGTTCACCTTTGATGTGAATGGTTTAGTTCCGACGAATCAAGCCTTACCGAATCCAACTCCGTACCGGCGATTTCTAACTCACCCGCTACGATACTGCTGGCACGGGCGCTGGCACTTTCGGCACGTTCGTTGTGAGGCGTGGAGCAGCATTTTCAACAGATTCGAGTCTGGTGCCAGTTCGCGGGCGAAGTCTGGAGCCTTCCATCCGAACGGATATTACAAACTGTAGGTTCTGTGCCCAAGACCCGGCGTGGTTTTGCGAACGCAAACCTAAGAGCCACCGGCAGCGGTGGGCGGCGCTGTCAAGATGGACCGCAGCGCAGCGAGGAGGATCTTGACAGCGCGAGCCGCCCGACCGCTGTTCATTTCCGCGTGCGGTTAACTGGCATCTCCTTGCCGGCTTTTGATGGGTTGCAACCGCATCACCCACGATGGCGTGTTGTAGTTGGTGGCGGGTGTGAATGTCACCGGCACATGAGGAACTGCCGGTGTCCGCGCTTTCGTCGGGACTCGGAAGGCGGTGGTCAGATTTTGATGAAACAGACCCGCGCAACACTTCGCCGCCGGAGTCCCGACGAAAAGTGGTCACGGGCAAATGGAGTTGGTAAGGCGCAGAGTGTGCCGCGCAAGTCGGGCGAAGACACTTTGCATCTCGTACAAACAGGCAAGGCACTCTCCGGCGCCGGGGACGATGATCCAAGATTCGTTCCGCTCCTCGAAACCGCCTTGAAGAGTTAACCGGCGTTTCATTGGGCGATAATAAACGCTGCTCCCTTGACCTTCGAACATCACCATCGTAGATGACATAAAGCTGATTTTCCGTCGGCGATTTGCACGGGAGAGACAACGTTTTCATGATGGCGCGAAGACAGGTCAGAGACGAGAGCCAGCAGCGATCTGTTGCCCTGGCCACACCACGTTATGACAGCACTGACACCTTACGGATTGATGGCCGAGAGACACTGGCGGAGTTCCTCCCGAAACTCGTGGCGTCGCTCAAAGCGAAGGGACAGTTGCGCGAACTGTTGTTGGAGGCAGACGAGAAGACCGGCGAGGAAATGGATCAGATTCGCCGGCAGTTGATGCAACGAGGTTGGACGGCACAGCAGGCGCACGATTCGGCGTGGGAGACGGTGCGGACGCGATACATCTTCCTGCCGCCGGAGAACTAGCCCGGCCACCGCCGGTCAGTGAGCCGCTTCGCAACCAGAACAATTATCGCATTACCGACGACGACAAGCTGGGCTGCGGATCACTGAGGAAGAAATGCCAAGGACAATCTTGCCGCTATTGAACTGCTCAAAAGCTGTGAGGCTGACCGTCGAACGCCCTTGAACGATGAAGGGACGAATTCTTGTTCGTTACGTCGGCTGGGGTGGGCTGCCACAGGTGTTCGATGAGGGGAACGACGAATGGAAATCCGAGCGGGACCAGCTTCAGGCATTGCTGACGCCGGAGGAACTGGAGTCCGCCCGTGCCTCTACGCTCAACGCTCACTACACCTCCCCTGTCATCATCCGCGCGATGTATGCGGCGTTGCAGCGGTTCGGTTTTGAGCATGGTCGTATTCTGGAACCCGCCTGTGGCCTCGGTCACTTCATCGGACTGATGCCGGATGCGATGCACGGTCTATCACAAATCACCGGCATCGAAATTGATCCGGTGACGGCGCGGTTGACGAAGCTCCTTTATCCTGACGCTGATATTCGCCATCAACCGTTCGAGGAAACGAAGCTCGCCGACGGATTTTATGACGTGGCGATTTCCAACATCCCCTTCGGCGACTACAAGCCCTACGACCCACGTTTCAAGAAGTGGAACTTTGTCATCCACGATTACTTCTTTGCGGCGGCGTAGGAAAGTCCGTCCGGCGTTTGCTGCTGTTCGTCACCTCTCGTGGCACCTTCGATAAACAGGATGAGGCATTGCGTGAATACCTCGCGCAACAGGCGGATCTGCTCGGAGCGGATTCGCCTACCAATGATGCCTTCAAGAAGAACGCCAACACGGAGGTCACGTCTGACATCATGATGCTCCGAAAGCGGTTGCCCGGCGAAGCTTCCAAGGGACCAGCATGGAAAAGCATCGTCGAATCAACCAACACCGTGGATGAAGTCATTGCCCCTCAACGAATACTTCGCCGCAAATCCTGAGATGATGTTGGGGAGATGCAGATGTCCGGCACGATGTATCGGCGGGGCGAACCGACATTGGTGGGCAACGGGCTCGATCTCGCAGAGCAACTGGCCCAAAGCAATCGCGCTACTACCGAGGACGTGTTCCGCAGGCAGAAATCCAGATACGGTTCGATCTCCTGTCGAACAGAGCTTCCCCGTTCCCGAGCACGTCAAACCCAACGCCTACGCCATCATCAATGGGGAGCTGGCGATTCGTGACGGGGATACAATGCGGTTTGTCTCGGGGCTGCCCGCGCAAACGGCCCAGCGCATCCGGGGAATGATTCGAGTGCGTGATGCCGTGCGCCGTTGCCTGCGCTCACAACTGGAGGCGACGGACGAAGCCCGATGTCACCACCGCGCGCGAACAACTCAACCAGACTTACGATCATTTCATCGCCCGGCAGGATTCATCTCAGAACGAGCCAACGCCATTGCCTTCCGGGCTGATCCCGATCTGCCGCTCCTGCTTTCACTGGAGCACTACGACGAGGAAACCGGACGTGCGACCAAGGCCGCCATCTTTCGCGAGCGCACCATTCAGCAGAAACGATCACCCTCCGAGATCAAGACTCCGAAGGATGCGCTGCTCGTGGCCTTGGGAGAGCGCGCTGTGTGGATGTCGATTATCTCGCCACGCTGCTCCACCAGAAGCCGGTATCGTTTCTGCCGGAACTCAAGGGCGTCATCTTTCTCAATCCGCAGACCAACCGCTGGGAAACCGAAGACGAATATCTCTCCGGGAACGTGCAAGCGAAGCTCATCGCGGCTGAAGCAACGCGCTGGTCGATGAGAAGTATCAAGGCAATCTCGAAGCGTTGCAGGCCGTGCAGCCAACCGACCGCTGGCCGCTTCCGAAATTGATGCACGCCCAGGCAGCGCGTGGATTCCCGCCGAAGATATCAAGATTTTTGCGCGGGAACGATCCGACGAATCCGACATCTGGGTCAGCCATGCCCCGCAGCTTGGACTCTGGCTCGTGAAGGGCGGCTACAGCGCGAAGTTGTCCGTGGCGAACACTACCGAATGGGGAACCGACCGACGCAGCGCGCTGGAACTGCTGGACGACGCGCTGAACGTGCGCACACCCACGGTGCATGACTTCGATTCTAAAACAGAACGCGCCGTGGTGAACGGCCCGGCGACCGAGGCAGTGCGCGACAAGCAGAGATGATAAAGAGCGCTTCAAGGAATGGATCTGGCGGGACGACGAACGCGCGAACGGCTCGTCCGCAAATACACCGACGAGTCCAACAACGTCCGGCTCCGCACGTTTAACGGCGATCACTCACCCTGCCGGGCGCAAACCCTGTCATCATCCTGCACCGGCACCAGAAGGCGGCGGTG
>JADJPG010000107.1 GCA_016713365.1 Verrucomicrobiota bacterium
CGCTCCCAACCCGTCCCTCGACGCCTCCGCGGCCGTCGTCACCACCTCCGGCGCCGCCAAAGTCACAGCAAACTTACCTACATCGTCGTCGATAGCCTCTTTTTGTGGGGAATCCGCCCCATTTTCGCCTGACTCCGAGTCAAGTGCCCGCACATCGAGCGTCACCGGCTGGGCCAGGCTCTCGAACATCCGCCGCACGCTCTCCTGATCCACCTCATGCCGCACGGCCACCGTCATCATCGGCTGCCCCTCCAGCGCCAGGCTTTTATCCACCAAAATCCCCAGCGCCACCGGTAGCTGACCCGGCGCCAGCTCGTCATTCTCCAACGCCTCCCTCAGCCGGTCACTCGCCAGCCGCACCAACTGCCGGAACTCACCGCGCGCGCGTTCTTTCTCCGTGGCTACCAGCTGCGGATCACGCTCCCGGATTGCCTGCACCGTGTGATGACTCACCCCGAACGCCCGGCAAATCTGCCGCACGCCAAGACCCTCGGCGATGGCGCCCACGATCGCCCGGTAACGCTCCTGGTTCCTCGCCACCATGTCCGCGGTGAACCGGCGCCGTTGCTCCTCCGCCGGCAACAAAAGCTCCCGGCCCGCCGGCAACTGCGACTCGTCGAACAACGCGATTTGATCTGTGATTGCCTCCATAAACTCACCCCGCCACCAGCTCCGGCGCCGTCAATGCACTCACCTCTGCGCGCATCGAGATCCGCACCCGATCCTCGTAGGCCACGATGCTCTCGATCGAGATCGTCATGTCCGTTGGCGACCACCGCAAGCCCTCCAGCTCGCCCCGTTTCACCCGCTCCTTCACCCAGCGCGGGCGATGGCCCAGCCGCTGCGCGGCCTCCGCCACCGTCAGATGATTGCGTGGCGTGCGTTTCATAACCGCCTCAACGCTCCGCTCAGCCACAACGCCCGGCCCAGCCGCAGTCGATAAACCGCGCGCCGCCCGTGGCTCCATTGCCGCCACCAGTTCATTGCTCCGCCTCCAGCGCCGCCGCTCCGGCCAGCTGCCGCCATTCGAATCCACCCGGATTCGCCAGCACCAGCACCTGCCGGTGATGCGGCAACGCCGCGAACAAACGATCCCAGGCACTCCAAAACAGTTCCGTGTAGTTCATGATTGGGTTCAGGGGTTTACTGCCGTTGATTCACTCTCCGCCTCCTCTTTCTCCAGCAGACGCAGAAACGCCTCGCGCCCGAGATCCGCCAGCGAGAGCCGGTGCCCCAGCTGCCGCGCCCGCGTCAGGAGCAACGCATCCAGGCGCGCCTTCATCTCGTCCGTCATCCACACATCCACATGCGCCGTCATCTTCGGCAGCGTCGGGGACAGTTGAGTCGATGCGTCTGACATGCCGCACGTTTTCCCCCTTCGCCCGCCCCGCGACAACTCATCGCTCTGCCGAAGTGTTCGGTAGTGAATTACCTTGACTTGCCCGGCCTTCACACCTCGGACAGCTTAGCATCGCCCATGCCTAGTGTTGAAAATAAATACCGGGTATGCAAATCATGGCTCGCGATTCCTATAAAATCCGTAGAATGCGCCCATGTCGTTGCCCTCCCGCTTCCGGGCCTTGCGTGAATCCCGCAACCTCAGCCAGGCTGATCTGGCCGAGAAGGCCCGCCTTTCCCGCGAGAGCATCAGCTCCATCGAGACCGGCAAGCCCATCAAGGTCGAAACCCTCAAGCTCGCCGCCCGCCCGCTCCATCTCAGCGAGAATGAATGGCTTTCCCTGCTGGTGGATTGGATTGCGCAGACCATCGGGTCCGATTTCTACAAACTCGAAATCCGCACCACTGGCGGCGATACGCCCGCCACGCCGCTCCAGCTCACCGAGGAATTGGTCCGCCTCGTCTCCGCCCTTTCCCTCGACGACCAGCGCAACCTCCGCGGCCTCCTGCTCAACCAGCAATCCAAGGCGCTCCTGCGCGCCGTCGCCAAACTTCCCCATCAAGTTGTCTCTTGACAACCCGCCCTCGTTCGTTTTTTAGTCCCCGCGTTGTCGGAAAATAATACCGGGCAGAATTCACCATCGGTGGTAGATTATGCCCGGTTCCTCCGGCACGGAACAAAAGGAAAACATGAGCTTCTCAAGTCAATGCGGCACCTGCCAGAAGATGTTCACCAAAACCACCGAAGCCTCCGCGCGTCGCGCGTTGCGTCTTCACTGCAATCGCGCCCACGGCGACCCGCTCGCCGCGCCCCACTTCAAGGTGAAGTGCGACCACTGCGACAAGGTGTTCAGCAGTGAAACCAGCGAGCACCACGCCCGCAATCACCTCCGGCAGCACCTCCGCGTGCGCCATCCCGAGCATTACCGCACCTCGGGACGCAACTGGACCAAAGCCGATCAGGAGCTGCTTACTAACCGTGCCGCACAGCTTCACCACGAGACAGGTCAGCCGCTTCTCGATTGCCTTCGTCTCGTCCAGGAAGTGCTCCCTGCGGAAAAACGCCGCACCAGGCTCCACCAAAGTTCCGTGCGCGAGAAGATTTGGAAAATGCTCGATGCACGGATTGCCGCCACCAAACCCGAACCCGCGCCGCCCGCGGCGGAAATCGTTCACACGCTCACCGTGGAGGTGCCCGTCCGTGAACCCGTGGAGAAGACCCTGCGCGCCCTCGGCACGCCCGCCCTGCTCGCCGAGCTGTTTACCCGGCTCTTCGACCGGCTGGATCGCCTCGAACACGCCCTCGCCCGTCAGGCCGTGTCCTCACCCGCCTCCAATGGTCACGCCCATCGCGCCCAGGCCGTCAGCGCGCCGCCACCCGAGCCCGCCGGCCCGCGCCGGCCGCGCATCGCCATCGTCGGCCTCTTCAAGGACCAGTTTGAGCACGTCCGCTCCAAGCTCTCCGGCGCTGAAGTTGATCTCCTGTGGATAGATAAGGACCAGTCCGCCACCCACTACCCGCGCGTGGATGCCGTCGTCGTCGAGAAGCATTGCCGCCACAAATGGTTCAACGAAGCCCAGTCCGCCGTGGGAAACAACCGCGTCTTCTTCGCCGAAGGCAGCTCCAGCGTCACCCAGCGCTGCTACGATTTCCTCAGCCGTAAACCGCTCCTGGCTGGCCCCGCGCCTGTGGCATGAATCTGCCCGGCCTCTACATCCTCGATGGCCGCACGCCCACACCCTGCTACGATCTCGATGCCTGGGCGGAATGGATGGAATCCCCGGCCCGCACCATCGCCCTCGATTGCATCCTCTGCGCGCCGGAGCCGGACGCACCCGTCGTGGTCGCCCGCATCAGCACCGTCTTCCTCGGCCTTGACCTCAGCTTCGGCCACGGTGAACCACTCCTCTTCGAAACCATCATCTTCGGCACCGATTGGAATCTCGACACCCACCGCTACACCACCTGGGAACAAGCCACCGCCGGTCACGCCGCGATTACCGAACGCGTCATCCAGCACATCCTCGGCAAGGCGCAGCCCTTCGTCTGCCCCGTCTGCCAACGCACCAGCTTCCACCCGCCGGACGCCCAGCACCGTTACTGCGGCGCCTGCCATACCTTCCACTGATATCCAAATGAACCTCATCCTCCGCGAAGAACCCGGCGGCTACCGTCACTACCTCGATGGCCGCCCCGTCCACTGCGGCGCCCAGCTCGAACTCCACGTCGGCGGTCCGGACGGCGCCTGGCTCCCCGTCCGCTACGAAGCCGATCTCGGCGACTGTCCCCGCGTCACCCTCCACGCCTGCGGCGGGATCATCGAGCCGGGCCGCGACGCCACCTTCCGCTGGCCCGCAATGACGTAAGAAACTAAAAAGGCCACCGCCGCTGAATATCCACGACTTGCGCGTCTAGTTTCTCAGGAGGCGGCTCTGTTACTTGTTGGTCTCGTGTGGTGCTCACCAACTAACCTCACAGTAGATCGCCACTGTATCTGCTTCCTTGCTGACGTACACTGTCTGTGCGAAGAACCAATGTTTGGGCTCACCCGGTTTGGCACGCCTCGCAAAGTGCAAATCCTCGCCGGACGTTTCCCAGATCTTGCTGAGGACATATTTGCCTTTGGGTAAAGGGGCCGTCTTCCATCCGTCGGCCTGAAGGGCACTGGCAATGCGATTCACCACGGCATCGCGAGTGGTGGTCTTTCCATGCCGCCTTTGATACCGCACCGAAATCCATCGTCCGCCGGGAGCCGACGAGACGTCCTCGGTGACGATGGAATATTCGCTCAAGTCGTATTTCCAAAATTGCGGGCCGATGGACGGCGGCCTGTTGGTGGATGGAGCGCCCAAATTGGGTGGCGAAGTCGTTGCGGACTTCCGGTCGCATCCGCACAGCAGAACCAGTATTGCGAAGAATAAAAAGACGCGCATAGCGGTGCGGACGCCTAACGACCCAAGCTCAGCGACAGCCCGACCGGGCGCGGTGAGCGGAAAGGAAACAACAAAATGAAAACAAAACGTAAATCGCAGAGCTTGCGGGCTGTTCGCTGCAGCGCATGGTTAGGCCACGTCATCGTCATAAACTCAAAAATCTCTGGCTCACTGCTTCTGCTCTGGCTTCGGTGGCTCGGGTGGCTGCGCCTGACTCGATGATGGCGGGCGAACTCCCCAACCAATGACGCTGCCGACCATGCCGATACCAAATCCGCACCAACCGATAGTCGTGCTGACGACATCAAACCAACTGAGCGCAATCAGAACTGTGCCTACGGCCCACAACCACCAAGAAATCTGGTCTCGTTTCATGCGCGTGCGAAGTGGCCTAACGACCCAAGCTCAGCGACCCGGCTCGCAGGACGAGAGGATTGCAACCGCGAGGCTCACGCCGGGTTAGAAGCCATGGTGGGTTGAACGTGACGCCACGCGGCGTCACGCTGTGAAGGACGAGCAAGTCATTCACACTTATGAAAACATATTTCATCAAACCCACCATGACCGCGATAAATGTAACCAAAACCGCCCCCGCCGGCAAGCCCGCAGCCCGGCCTTTACCGCCCTGCCAACCGCTGCCGCGCGCCGTGATTGATCCCGCCAAACCCATGCTCAAACTCGGCCTCGACGTCCACTTGGAATCCATCACCGCCGTCGTGCAGAAAGACCACGCCAACCCGCACGCCCCGCGCCCCTTCACCAACGACCAGCTCCTCGCGCAGGTGAAGCAATGGATCGCCGAAGGCCACCAAGTCTTCTGCGTGCAAGAGTCGTGCGGCTTCGGCTTCACCCTCCACCGCCGCCTCGTCGAAGCCGGCGCGCAAAGCTTCCTCATCACCCCCGTCGCCCTCAACGGCGCGCGCAAGACCGACAAGCTCGATGCCCGCGCCCTGTGCCTGCGCCTCTCCCGCTGGCTCGATGGCAACCGCGACGAACTCGCCCCATCCGCATCCCCACCGAGGCCGAACAACGCCGCCGCGAAACCACCCGCCGCCGGCAATTTCTCTCGCGCGAAATCCGGGCCCTCGCCAACCGCGGCCACGGCCAGGTCGCCGAGTATTGCCACGAGAAACTTCCCGCCCGCTGGTGGGGACCGCGCCTGTGGAAGAAACTTGAAGCCCTCGATCCCTGGGTGCTCGGCCTGCTCACCGACCTGCGCGCACTCATCCTCGCCATCGAACAACAACTCCGCGCCCTCGAAGCCGAAATCAAAACGCGAGTGAAAGATCAGCCCCGCCCCAAGGCCCTGGGCGAACTCACCCTCGGCACCCTCGACGGTGAAATCTGCGACTGGGCCCGCTTCCACAACCGCAAACAAATCGGCAGCTACACCGGCTGCTGCCCCGGCGAACACAGCAGCGGCGGCAAGCGACGCGTCGGCGCCATCGACCGCATCGGCAACGGACGAGTCAGAGCCCTCCTCGTCGAAGCCGTCTGGCGCTTCCTGCGCTGGCAGCCCGACTGGAAAAGCGCGCAACGCATGAAACTCAAACTCGCCGACGGCACCTCCATGAGAAAGAAAGCCGTCATCGCGCTCGCCCGGCAACTCGCCATCGACCTCTGGCGCTGGCGCACAGGCCGGGCGACCATGGAAGACCTCGGCTGGATCGCCGCCTAACCCCACCCCACTCCACTCTCAACCTTTCCACCCTGAACAACACCTTGGCCTTGGCCACCACCAGAGAACCAAGCCGGAGAGAATTTGCGATCGGGCGGCTCCAGTCCGCAGCTGCAGCTGGTGAACCGAGAGTTCACCCGTGGGTTAGAAGGGGCGGAGCCCCCGGTCGCCGCCGTCAAACAAGAAAGACTAAGTGGGCGGTGCCGACGCCAACGCGCGTGGCACCTGTCCGGATAGGAGCTGGTGTCGGACGACAACCGTCCAGCACACAACAGCGCGGCGACCCCGATCAGCAAACCTCCAGCGACGACCTTATGGCGGCACCTCCGATGAAACGGAGAGAAAGGAAACGCACGAAGAAGAAGAGCCAGTGAACGCGAACCAAGCGCCAAGCCGGCGGCTGGGGAGAATCGGGAATCAAACCGCTAACGCGCGCGACTCCGCTGCACTCCGTTGCGCTCCGCGCGAAGAAACGCTCACCGACCAAAAGCTGGCGCGAATTTAACGACCCTCTTGACAACCATCATAGGCGCTGAAGCGCATGGTTAGGCGGCGTGGTCATCGTCTGATGTAAACTGAACCGTTTTCGTACTCGTAATCTACGACGGGGGAAGTTCCATCGGGCGCGAAAGTCACAGTGATCACCATGTCACCTCCGCCGCTGCCACGTCGCAAGCGCCAGCGCCACTCCCCGTCAACTAGCCGCGGTGGGCTGCTCCGCTCAATCCCTCTGTCGCGAAAAAACCAGTCATATCTCGCGACGGCCAACTTCTCTGCAAGAAAATGGGCCTGGGCCTGACTCAACACTCCTGGGGCGTTGGTCTGGGTAGGTGTCGGGGCCGTCGAACAGCCTGCGAGCAGTGCCGCAAGCAGAATCACTGGTGCTCGAATGCTCATGGTGTGAAGCCGCCTAACGACCCAAGCTCGTCATTCAGTCTTCTCCGGTGGGCTTTGAGAACCAGTCATTTAGCTCTCAAATCGCCAATAGAATCAGGCATATCCCGCGTTTTGGCAAGCCGGAATTCGTCTTAAACGGCACTAATTTATGTTAACTTTTCCATACTGATCCACTGGCAAATCAACTGGCAGTTTCGCGCCGTGCTGCCAGCAAATTGTCAGTAAAATGCCGGTCACTGATGCCTGTTTGAAGTTCACAAACGTGGGTGGTTCGCCTCCACCTCACTTGCACCCGTGAATTGGCAATCAGGCCAGATCCAGCGGAGTGCTGGCGACTCGCGAAACATTTAACGACGCTGCCGAATCCAGTTCACTGCCGGACGACGACCACGAATCCTCGCCATGTGAACTCGACACCGCGCCCGCCTGTTCAGGGGAACTGAAGGGCGGCATGGCGGATGGATTGGAGTCTCAGCGGAAGGTCTCCGGCTGATACGCTGTCACGCAATGCAAAGGAATCTGGACCTAACTCCAGCTCGCTGACGCTCGAAGACGGTGGGGGAACAACATCGCGTTCAACTGTCCGGTATGCGGCAAGGTCTTCCTCGTGAGCGCGCACGAAGAGGGCGGCGAACGCAACTGCCCCAAGTGCGGAAAATCCAAAGGTATGGTCAGCGGCGGAAAGGACAGTGGTGGAACGGCGTCAATACTGTGGCCCGTCTGATTTTCACCGCACACGCGTCAAGGCGACCGGAGGATCGACCGTGGTTGGGTCCGCTGCCTGACGCAGCCCGCCCTCTCCGGCGATCGGACCGCGCCTTTGACCAATTCCACCACGGCCCATCGGACGTTCCTCGGGCGGACGCGCCTCAGTAACCTTCATGGGACGGCCGTGAAACTCTTTGCCGTTGAGTGCCGCCAGAGCCGCCGCGCTCTACTTGGTGTTCATTGTGACAAATGCGAACCCGCGCGGGCGGCCTGCTTCCCGATCCGTGACGATTTTGACGTTCACCACCGGCCCAGCGGCGAGAACATTTCCAGCAGGTTCGTACGTCACGCTGAACGTGAGGTTGCCGACAAAAAGTTTTGAGTCCATGCGTTTTGTCCGTGAATGAATTGTTTGGTTCGGCTGCAACCTGAACAAGCCCCCGGCAACGTAAATTCCTTTTACCGCCGAAGGTGCAGGAACGGAACTCGCACCGTCAGCGCGGTCTTGCAGTAACGTCGCGACCGATGAAGGCGATGTCTTTCAGAGAAGTGAAACGGCAGGAAGCGCAAAAGCCGCATGGCGGCGGTTCGCCAGGCGCGGCGCAGTCCGCAGGCAGCAGCGGCGGCGCAACGGCGCGCTTCACTGGTGGCAACGGTGCGAAATGGCGCATCACCAATTTGCTTCAATTCGCCCGCGCCATGTCTAGATGGGCGTAAGCGGCGGCTTCCATTGTCCCATCACCCACGACGGTCGCAGGAGCGACAACCGCACTCGCTCGCTAAAGCTGTCCCCTGGATTTGGCGATCATTTCCCGCACAGCTTGATCCCCGTCACATCATTAAGTTCACCCCCGCGCGAACGGCGCAAGGGCAGTCCGCTTCCCGCCGTGAGGATCGCCCCGGCGTTGCCCTGACCCGCTGCGGTCGAGAGGGGGTCAGCAGGCCGGCCACTCCCCGCCGCGCCCGCCGTGGCCAGCGGAAGCCCGGACGGTGCCATCTGTGCCGCCGCCCGCGCCGTAGTGTCGGCGGTTTGCACGAAACTGCCGACCGCTCCGCCGATGAGTTCACCGCCCGCCAGCGCGCCGTAGGTGAACACCTTTTGAATGACGAGCGGCGCGGCCACGGTGCTGAACACGATCCAGAACGCGAGCACGGCGACGCCCAGCGACGATTGCAACTGATAGAACGTGGCGGTGGGGTCGATGAACTTGAGCGAGGGATCGGTCCAGGAAATCCAGAATCCCTGCGTGATGAGCGCGGCCACGGCCCAGCCCAGCGGCCACAGCAGCACGCCCACCAGATGCGTGAGATAACGGTTGCCGATGTCCCCGGAGCGGACGCACCGCCATGAAGCCAATCATCAAAGGCGAGAGCGCATAGCCGGTGAACAGGATGAACTTCTGAATGATGTAGGCCCAGAACAGCAGCAGCGAGGCGAACTGTCCGACGAGCCGCAGAATTCGAGATCAGCACCTCGACGGTGAAGCCGTTGAGGTCGCCGAGGATCCCACCACGAGCGGTCAGAACCGGTGTCGCGTTTGACCACGAGGAGCGCGCTGTACCGATCATGCACGTTCACCGGATCAACGCCCGGGCCGCTCAGGATCGAATCTTGCTGCAACGCCTGAACCCGGTTTCCCCACTGCGGCAACATCACGGAGCAGGGACGTGAGGATCATCAGGCGCACGGTGGGAGCATCAGCCTTTTCCCGTGGGGCCGCGAACGACGAACAGAATCGTTCCGACCGTAAACATGAACGCCACCAGCCGCAACAGTTCGTGCAGCTCAGCGCATTTCTGGATGAACGTCGGAAAGAGACTCTCGAAGGTGGCCGCTGTCGTTGCATCACCGCATCACGGGAGCCGATGTCACAGGCGGACGCGCCAAAGGTCAGGTAAAGGGAACGGCGTTACCGCCGCTCCTCCTAAGAACCAGGACATGAAAGGGTTTCCTTCATCCGGCTCAAGCCGTTGCGAAGCCCTGCGTGAACAGAGGCCGGTTTCACGACGGTTTTAATCCCAGGGGCTTCCCATAGCAGATGGTTCGAACTGGCTTGAAGAACGCACGTTCCTCAAAATAGTCCTGCCAGTCTGGATCATGCGGATTGACTTCCAGCGGATCTTCACGTGCCGCCGGATTTTGGTGTCGCTAGCGCCGGCAACTTCGAGCAAATTGGGTTGCGCCCCTCCGGCGTTCGTTTTCCGGTGTCCGCCGCAAACGTCCATTTACGCGTGCCGATGACATGGAAGTAACGAGCCACACATCGTCGCGATTTTCTGGATGTCTGCGTCTGGCCCACATGAGCCTGCGCCAAATCTCGCGGTCCGCTCGAACGCAGCATCCGCCGCCACGGCCTGCCGATGGTGTTCACCCCAGCCCGGATGATGACCGGGTTGAGCAAACGAATCAGACTTTCGGGCGGAGGATTTGTTCGCATCGAAGATCTACCCCGGACTTTTCTCCAAGGACGCGTGCGTGTTCTTTTTCGACGGTTTGACGAGCAGTGTGCCGCCAGACTTGCGGAGATGTTGTCCGAGGAAGTCGAACCCTTCATCAGTATGCGCGTGACGCAGGTTTTCTCGGGCGAGAGCTGAAGCGTTCGCAAAGGAACTGCTCGACGAGGGAGCGGACTCCATTTCCAGCCCGTCCTGGTCGCGCCGATGATGACTGAGTCGTCCGCATACCGAATGAGGTTGATTTTGGGATTGATGGTGCCCCTTGACCCGCTTCAGGAGAGTTTCAAACCTTGAAAACCAGGAACGCCAGCGTGGGCGAGATGCCGCGAACTTGGTCGTATACACGGTCACGATTGACGGCTGCGTTCATATCCAGATCCCCTGCAACAGTTGATGGGTTCCGTCGCCAAGATCGGACGAGGCCTGCATTACCTGACGTCATGCGCGACGTCCGCTGTTGCTTCCCATCCCGACCGCCCAAACGTCCGCTAATTCGCAAATTGGGATCCAGCCATAAAAACTGCCGCGACACACTCCGCGCAACTGCGATTTCACACCCTGCGGCTCCATTCTGTTCAGAGCTAAGGATGGCGCAGACTAGACGTTGAGCTGGATGCAGTGAGAAGCTCACGTCCAGTTCTGAGGCGAGGAGGTGACCGCAAGGCCATCGCGCCTTACCCGACCAGACCACAGATGCTGCAACATCCCCGCAAGATGCACCCAGCAAAGATATTCGCGCGAGGTGGTGATGGACATACCCCATGACCTTTGCCAAAGACAAGGCTACACGCAAATAAAAGGAAATCCTCTGGACGTGGTGCAAATTCACGCCGGGCCATCGATTCTGTAACCCATATGACGATAAGTTTCTGCACGACATGTATGGGGGCGACTGCATCGCACGTGACAGCACCACAAGCTGAACATTGGACTAGTAGAAACTAAGGGTGTTGAATTAAAGGTCGTTTTGGTTCTATTCTCAGGATGGATTGGAGAGTTGGGCTGCGAATGCGAACTGGCAGGTTTAATCAGGGACGGTGTAGTCCGCTACTATCGGACGGAGCTCCCTTCGTTTTCCATATGGCACACGGCAAGAATGTCGCCCATCGCGTTACGATGGGCGACATCGTTGGATGCTGACAATTTTTTATCCAACGGGTTTATCGAATTGGTTTCGAATACGTTTCAACACTCAAATGAACGCCTATTCTTGGCACCTCAAGATGCGATAAGCGCCGTATGTGGCCATTGGTTATCCCCAAGTATTGGTTTGAGCGACTGGGGATACGATGAAGACTTCAGAGTGGGGTTGGGGTTATGAAGACGACGATCTGCGGCACGGTACACGAATTCTCGGCGGGAAGAAAGACTCGTGCGCCGAATACTGTTTAGTTCACTAGAGCACTCAGGAGAGGGCGAGTAAAGAATTCCAAAGCTCAAAGACACGTTGGAATCAAAACATCGCCGTAAAACCATGTCTCACCAAAAACGAAATGGCAGGCTGATCATTGCGAGAATGTGAACAGGCGATAGGAAGCGCAAGGCTCGTCAAGAAATTTCACCGACGCACTTGAGATATGAAACCGATTGAAACAAACAGCAATTTGGGTGGTTGAATT
>JADJPG010000108.1 GCA_016713365.1 Verrucomicrobiota bacterium
GGCACCTCCATCCAGCGCGTCTGGCCGGTGGCGAGTTCCACGGCGCCAACACGGCACGACGAATTCATCTCGCCGGTCTTGGGATACTTGATGAGCTGCGTCGTGGGATAGAGGCCATCCGTGTTGTTCACCAGCGGCACTTCACGCACGCCCTCGGTGTCGAGCTGCCAGTAGGCGATGAATCGCCCGTCCGGGCTCCAGCGAAAGCCGTCGCGCAGGAAGAACTCCTCCTCGTAGACCCAGTCGAAGGTCCCATTGATGATGTCCGGCGACGTGTTGGTGGTCAGCGCCGTGATGCGGCGGCTCCGCAAGTCCTGCACGTAAATGTTCCGCTCGCGCACATAGGCCACGTGCTGGCCGTCCGGCGAGAACTTCGTGAACATGAGCGTCGAAGGCAGCGCATCGCCGCCGAGCTTGAAGAGCTCGTGGCTCGACCGATCCAGCACCCAGTAATCGCCCCGGCTGTGCGTGCGCCAGACGCGCTTCGTGTTGGTGAATAGCAACAGGCGCGACTTGTCCTTCGACCAGATGTGATCGTCGAGTCCCAGCGGCGACGACGCACCGGGCGGAACAAAGTCCGACGCCGGCACGAGGACTTCCTTAGCACCCGTCTTCGGATCGTGACGCACCAAATCCCTCCCGCCGGACGGATCCTTCGAACTTTCGAACGTCGTGTAGCCCGAGCCGTCCTCCAGCCAGCGCGCCGAGAATCCGTCGCCGCTGAACTCGCCCGAGTCGAAGATGCGCTTGACCGTGAGCAGCGAGGAATTCGTTTTGTCGGCTGCCCCGAGCTGCGCCGTCGTGAGTACCAACGCCAAGCCCAGCCAGCAGGCCAATGAGAAAACGGGTCTTCGAGAATTCGGAGTGTTCATTTTTCGCCGAGTTGATGAATCGTACCGTGCAGGGAACGTTCGATCTTCGAACCATCCGGCGCGGCGAGATTCACTTTCAGTTCGTAGCATTGCGTCGGAGCGAGCGCAGGAATCGCCAGCGTCACCGTGCGACCATCAGAGCTCAGGCTCGCGCCCGTGATCTCCAGCGAGTGTTCGTCGTAATGCTTCGAGCCGTAGTTCGCGCTGCGCTTGAGCGACCAGACTTTGATCGCAAACGCGTCGGCCTTCACGCTCTCAGCCGCCAATGCTTCACTGAACGTCACCGACAACGCTCCCTTCGCAACGTGAATGCCAATTGGAACGTGCGCTGGCCTCTCGTTGCGACGAATGCGATGGAATCCTCCCGGCGCCGCGGCGTTGCCGGCCCAGCCGAACATGCCGCACATGTAGAGCTGACCGTCCTTGCCGAAGCGTCCGCGCATGATGCCCGTGGCAAAGCCCGGCATCGGCAGCTCGCACACCGCGCCCTGCCATTGACCGCCCACTTCCTCATGCGGCACCACGAAGGCGCGACCCATGCCGTAGCTGAGATTCAGCAACGCACCGCCAAGCGATCCCCAGGCGTTCTTCGGCACCCAGAGCAGCTCGGCGGGGCTGCGGTCCTTGGCGTTAGTGATCCATACCGTCGGCTGCTCCATCGCGGAGTCCGCGGTGTTCGTCACGCTGCTGTAGCCATACATGTTCCCGTAGAAACCGCCGGTCTTTACCCGATTGATGCGATTCTTCGGCGTCCAGAAACCTTCCTGGTCGGTGACGAAGAACGTTCCGTCGTCGTTCAGGCAGACGCCGTTTGCCGCGCGGAAGCCCGTGGCGAGAATGTCCGTGCGCGCGCCGTCCGCGCTCACGCGCAGCAACGTGCCGTGATGCGGCACCACCGAGTCGAGCGCGTGGCGACCGGACTTCGCGTAGTAGAAGTTCCCCGCGGCATCCGTCTGCAGGCCCATCGCGAATTCGTGGAAGTGCTCGGTGACCTGGTGGTCGTTGTTGAAGTTCTCGATGAAGTCGGTCTCGCCGTCGCCATTCAAATCGCGCAGACGCACGAGTTGATCGCGGCAGGTGATGAACAGTTCGTCGCCGCGAAACTTCACGCCGAGCGGCTGGAAGAGCCCGCTCGCGATGCGGCGCCAGCGCAACGTCGCCGGAGCCGGAGCCATCAGCCCGTCCACACGCCACACATCGCCGTTCCAGGTCGCAACCACTGCGGCGTTGCCATCCGGCGTGAAATCGAACCCGCCCGGACGCATCCAACTCTGGCACGGATTCTCGACGGGCAGCGGAAACGTGTCGGTGATAAACGCGCCGTCGGCTTTGCCGGCCACCGAGGTCGTGGTGACTTCCTGCGTCCAGCGCGCCGGGCCGCCGCGGGTGAGTGGCTCCAGATCGAGCGAACCGACAACCATCTTGGCGAGAGCTGAGCGCGAGATGAACAGGCGCGTCTTCGCTCCACCGGGCAGTTCTGCGATCCAGAACCCGCCGTCCTTGCGCAACGAACCATCGCCCGCGATCGCGACGTTGACGGAGTCCGGCGCGACGCGCAGCAACAGCGGTTTCTTCGCCGCGCCGACGTTCAGTGTGCGGGTGAAGACGGAGTTGTCACCAGCGGTCGCCATCCCCGGCGATTCCAGCACGCGCACGCCGCCGATGCTCGCGGCGATGACCACTTTGTTGCTGTGGAGATAGGTTCCCTCGTAATGCGCCCATTCACGCGGGAGCGGCCCGTAGTGCTTCTTGTCCTTGCCGACCACGCGGGCGTCATCCCACTTGCCGTCAGGCGAGGCCCAGCCGGGACCGACGGGATTCACGAAGTGTCGTTCACCACTGAGGCTCGTGTGCGTGCCGTGACTGCCGTCGAAGGCGATGCCCTTCCAATCCACAAAATCGCCCGTGGTTGCCGCCGCCACGCGCAGCGTGTCGTGGTCATAAACCATCCACGCGCGACCTTTGCTCACGCCGCCCGGCCCGTCATCGAGACGAACTGCAATGCCCTTCTGCGCGATGTTGCCGGGCGCCACTTGCAGCGTCCAAAACAGCACCGGCCCGTAATCCATGCTCTGATAGGGCGGCAGCCGGTTTTGCGATGCCGCACCGAACACGGACAACGCGACAAAGGTGAGAGTGGCAAAGGCAATTTTCATGGCGGTGGCGGCGCGTCATTCGACGACAACCACGCGCTTTCCCATCACGTCGAGTTTAGGCCGAATTCCGAGACCCGGCGCCGTCGACGCGGCCATGCGACCGTTCACGCGTTGCGGCGCGCCATCGGCGGTGCTGACGGTGACGTAGCTGTTGAAGTCGGTCGTGCTGAAGAGGAACTCCGTGGGCGTGCTGTGCGCGAGATGCGCGATGGCCGCGGTCGCGATGTCGCCGCCCCAGGAATCTTCCAGCGTCATGCCGATGCCCATGCTCACGCAGAGGTCGCGGGCTTGCTTGATTTTCGTGAGGCCGCCGAGCTTGCTGATCTTCAAGTTGACCACGTCCATCGCGAGATCCGACTTCGCGCGCAGAAGGATGCCGAGGTCGTCGATGTTTTCATCGAGCACGAACGGGTGCGGAATCTGACGGCGGACGGCGAGGCATTCCTCATAGGTCAGGCACGGCTGCTCGATGTAAACGTCTATGTCCCGCACCGCCTTTGCGATGCGCACGGCTTCGTGCTGCACCCAGCCAGTGTTCGCGTCGGCCACGAGGCGGTCGCCGGGCTGAAGCTTCGCGGCGACGGCGAAGATGCGTGCGATATCGACATCCGGATCGCCGCCGACCTTGAGCTGGAAACGGCGATAACCTTCCGCGCGATAGCCCGCGACCTTCGCCGCCATCTGCTCCGGCGATTCCTGCGAGATGGCGCGGTAGAGATGAATGTCCTCGCCATAACGTCCGCCGAGCAATTCGCACACGGGCAGACCGCTCGCCTGGCCGAGGATGTCCCAGCAGGCGATGTCGATGCCGCTCTTCACGTAGGGATGTCCCTTGAGCGCGGCGTCCATCTTGCGATTGAGCTTCACAAGCTGGCGCGGATCTTCGCCGAGCAAGTGCGGCCCGAGCTCGCGCAGACCGGCGCGCACGCCCTCGGCATACGCCGGCAGGTAAAACGGCCCGAGCGGACAGACCTCGCCGTAGCCGATCAGGCCGGTGTCCGTCTCGACGCCGACGATGGTGCTGTCGAAGACGGTGACGGATTTGCCGCCGGACCATTTGTAGGTGGTTTCGTGCAACGGGAGTTCAACGCGATGGGCAAAGATGCGGACGATTTTCATGATTCAAGAATGGGAAAGTTACTTCGACGGCTGCTGTGTTGTTCGCGGCGCGCTGGCTTCCGCCGCGTCACTGCGAGCCTGGGCCTTCTTTCGGATCTCAGCACGGGCTTTGGCAAGACGCTCGGGCCACGCGAACTTGGGCGCGGTCGCCGGATCGTAGCCTTCGAGATGATCGCGGAGACGTGTCGCGGGCTTGGTATACTTCAACACCGTCTCGCCGAAGACTTCGCGACACAGCGCGGCGAGGCCGGAATCGTATTCGAGCAGTTCGGCGCGCGTGTTCACGTGGTTATGGTCATGGTCGTTCTCGCGATTGTCGTCGAACCAGCTCTGAACGCCCTCGGCGAAATACTCGTGGTGATTCACAGAGGCATACTTGCCCTTCCATAGACTGGCCTTCATCGCGGCGGCGTATGCCGCCTTGACGCGCGAATCGAAGGTGGCATCTACGTTCGCCATGCCGCGCAGGTGAATGTTATGGGCCAGTTCGTGGATGAGAATGTTCTCGGTCGAATACGGATCGCCGGGGTAGCCCAGCAAATTCTCCTCGCCGCACGAGCAGAACGGATCGGTCTCGCTCCCGCCCATGCCGCGCGCGCGTGCGTCGCGAAAGTCGCGGGCGGAGATGCCGGGAAAGCCGGGTATCGGATCCTTCGCGAGCCATAGCCACTCCGGCTGATCGCAGGTGAATTCGTTCCACGCGAGAATGCAGAGTCGTGCGCCGCTCTTGACCATCGCCGCGCGCACATCCGGCCGCCGCGCGAGCATCAGGTCCACGAGGTAAGCCGCTTCCTTGAGCGCGTAGGGATTCACCTTGGCCGAAGCCACGATCGGAAATCCACCTGCCTTCACCCGCTGCGTGTAGAACGCCGGGATGCCCTCCGCGTCCGGCGGATCGAACCGCATCGCCTGGACCGGCACTTCGCTGGTGACAATGCGCTCGGCTTTATCATCGCGACCCACGACCGCGAAGCGATGACCGAGCGTGGTGGTGATGATGGTGTTCTCGCCCGGCGCGACGGAGCCATTCGACACGCGCTCCGTGGCGGACTTGATCCAGAAAACGTCCATCGTCTGCGCGCTGCCGTTGATGAATTGCAGTTTCGGGCGCTCCGCCGCGCGCGCAGGAATCGCGGAGCACGCGAAGCAGACGAGCAGGACAAGGAGTTTCATGCGATGGGAGGCTCGGTCAGCGCGAGGAATCAAGGTGTCACTCGTTTCAGTTCAGGCAGCTCTTGCGAGGCTTGGATCTTGGCGATCGCATCGCGGACGGCAGCGGCTTTTCTCTTGCTGAGTGAGAGCGGGAAGTCCGGCTCGCCTTTGTCAAAGTTCGCGGCGATCTCATGGAGGCGCGGGACGACGCGCCGGGCTTGTCCGCCGTATTTCACCAGGGTTTCCAAAATCTCCGGCGTACGAATTTCGCTCGCCCACGGATTTTGCCCGACCAGATAGTCAACGCTGCCTTGAATGCCTTCCTCCACGTGATGTTGAGCGAACAGTTTCAATCCATTGACCCGGACGTCATCGGCGAACATTTCGCCGCTTGGCGCGGGTTTGACGATCGCTTCCTGGATGGCCGGAAGCAGCGGGCGGATGTCTTCAAAGCTGAGGAGCGGGTAGATCTCGCTGATTTGTGAGCGGGCGCGGCCGTCCTGGTTTTGCAGGCCGCGGGTCATGGCGGTGCGGAGTTTCTCGCGGTCCACACCTTCGAGCGTGCGGTTGCGCTTGAGCAGCTTTCCGAAGACTGCGAACGAGAAGTAACGCTGCTCCATGCCCCGCGGGTCTCCTTCGCCGGGGCCGGCATTCACGCGGTCCAGCATCTCCGGCAGTGCGGGCAGCGCCGGCTTGCCGATGGCGGCGAGGGCTTCGCCTGCTTTCACGCGCAGCCAAAGGTCTCGATGCTGAAGCGTCTCGCGAAGTTTCGGCACGGCCGGCGCAGCCTGTCCTCCGAACGCTTCCAGCGCGCTGCAGGCGCCGAGGCGAGTTTCCAGTTGCGGCGAGTCGAGCAGCGCGATGACGGCCTGGACCGGGCGCTCCTTGAGTTTCGCGAGTGCCGCCGCCGCGCGTTCGCGCACGATGGGCGACCAGGAGCCCAAGCGCTTGAGTAACTCGGCCTCGCCGAGCGCGAGGTAGAAGCCCGTGCGGTCCTTGTTCGTCCAGCCACGACCGTCGGCGATGATGCTCTGTGCGGTCTCGGCGGTGAACAGCTGAACGATGCCGGGCCTTTTCCCGGTGAGCGTGATCTTCTTCAACGGCACCGCGTAGCCGAGCAGATACGCGCCGGTTGCGTCCCAGCCCTCGTAGCTGTCGAAGCCCGGCTCGGGCGGGCCTTGATGCGGGAACGTGCCGTCCCAACGGCGGGCGAGATCGTGATAGGCGGTTCCGAACTCCTTCATCCAGGCACCCGTCGCCTGCGGCCCGGCCTGGGCAATGGCGGGCAAGGACCAGAGCATGTTGAAGTAATTTCCGGTGTGACCTTGATCGCGTTCATTGCCATGCGCGGCGGTGGCCATGCGGGTGAAGAACTCCGCGCCGTTCGCTTCACCGAGCCGGTTGAAAAGCACGGCGGCCATGCCGCACTTGCCGTTGTCCTCGTGACCTTCCATCCACGGAGCGTGATCGCCATAGGGCACCGAGCCTTTGCCGATGTAGAAACGCATTAGCCGCGCGCTGAGTTCGATGGCACGAGGAATCTCCGGGTCTTTCAAGCCCGCGTCGCGCGACAAGATGAGGCCGATGGTGAGCGGCAGCCCGGGCGAGTTCATCATGCCGTAGCCGCCGAGTCGTCCGTCCGGTTTCGCAAAACCGTGTCCCCACGAGCCGACGGCGCTCTGCCCCTTCGCCGCCTCCAGCGCGAGACGGCGCAGACCGGGCAGCACCGACTGGTCGCCGGTCGCCGTGGTGTATTCGGCGAGGAAGATCATCACGTAGCCGTAATACCAAGTTTGCATGGAGTTCGCCTTGAACTCCGCTGCCCACTGCGCCTCGCGTTTCACAAGCGGCAGATGCCCCGCATCGCCGCTCGCGAGCAGCGCGAGTGCATTGAGCGAGCGCGGGATGCCATCCGTCTTCTTCGCGTAATCCGGCGCGGCCACACGCGCGGCCAGCGCCTTGATGCCCTGCTCGAAAACGCGCTTCGACTTCGGGCAATCAAACGGCGCCGTCGCGCTGAACGAGCCCATCACCGGCAGCGTCACCACGACCTCATTCGTCCGCCCGGAGCGCCAGCGGGTGAGCGCCAGTTTGCCGCCGCCCGCTTCCGTTTCCGCAGCCGTGATGGCGCGTCCCAACTCAGTACGGGGGTCGAACGAAAACTCCTTCCCGCCTGCGCCGAGCAGCACGTCGCCCACGGCCAGCACGCCCTCCGCCGGCGAACCTTTGTCCACGGTGGTGACCTTCACCTGCCGCGCGTCGGAGGTCACCATCTTGTCGCAAAACATCCAGCCGCGCGCCCCGGTCGGACCGAGGTTCCAGTCGTGCTTGGCACTCGCGGGAATGGCGTCGCCCTTGGTGAAATCAGGAATGGTCAGAGCCTTGCCGCCCGACGCGGCTGGCGCAGAAAGAGCGATGCCGAACCACCCGGCACAGAGGAGAGCAAGCGCCGCGAACCTTGGGCTGGTGAGAGTGGCGATGGCATTCATGGTTTCAGAACTGGTTCAATTCAGCGAGCCGCCTGCGCCTGCATTAATTGGAGTTTAGCCTCGGCAAACGCCTTGCCCATCAGCGCGAACGTCTTCGCACAGCCGAGGTAATGGTAACCGCCGTTGGACGCGCCGCGTTTCCAGGCGGCAGCTTCCGCAGGAGTAATAATCTTCGCCTCGTAAGCCTTCACGTAATCGCGCTGCTGTTGCTCCGTCATCGTGCCGTCCGCGTTCGCTTCCTTCTTGTTCTTGGATTTCAACAGATGCGCCATCTGGCTGACCTTCTCTTTCTTCTCCGCGATGGCCGCAAGTTCCTCCGACCAGAACGGCGCTGTCTCGATCGCGACAACGTTGCCCTTGAACTCCGGCAACGCGGCCGGCGCCGCCATGGCCGTGCGAAACGCCTTGGTGTGATCGTTCGCCTTCAAGCCGTCCACGCCGAGCACGCCGATGACGACGGGCAGCTTCGGCGCAGCGAGATCCTTCCGCACATCGCGAATCAAGTCGGCGAGCCACACTCCGTACTTCGAGTAGTCGCGCACCTTTTCGCCGGGCTTCGGCGGGTAAGTGTCGCTCGACACGAGGTCGTTGAAGCCCTGAAACCAGACGAAGCCTGCGAGTTCGAAGCCTTCCTTCTCGTCGTAGGCGGGGCAGACACGTTTCGGGTCCGCGAGCACCTTCTTCACGTGCGCCACCATCTCCCGGTAGAACACGCCCGTGGCCGCGTCGGTCTTGGTCTTGCGCTCCGGCTTCTCCTCCCAACGCTTCGCCTCCGCTGCCGTCGGCACATACGGTCCCGCGCTCGGCGGACGGAAATCCGTGTGCAAGCTGCGCCCGCCCCACGCCGTCTTGATGAGTAGGACCGGCTCGCCCAGCAGTTTCTCCATCGTGATGCCGAACGTGAACTCCGGGCCGATCTTATTTTCCGGCGCGCCGAAGCCAGCGGTCAGCTTGCCCGTCTTCTCCGTCAGATCCGAATACGCATCGCCGAGACAACCGATCGAAGAGATCCACACGTTCTCGAGCACGCGCGGCTTGCCATCCGCATCGCGCATTTCCTTGAGAAGTGGTGCGGTGGCCGGATCGTCGCCGATGTAATCAAACGTCTCCACCTTCGCGTGACCCTGCATGTTGGATTGGCCGGCGAGGATGAAGACCTTGAGCGGCTTGGCGTGGAGTTGGGTCGCGAGGATCAGGCAGTGACCAAGAACAACGAGACGCGCGAATCGTCCGGCGGAGGTTTTCATTTCGCAAATCTATCCTGTCGCCTCCTCCCGCGTCTTGCATTAGAACTTCGCTCCGACGTGAAAACTCGCACAACCAAGCATGCCATCGCGGCGTTGCCACGAGACGTGGCCCCGGTGGAGGCGGCGTTGCTGGAGAAGCTTTTCGATCAAGCGCCGGACGTCGCCTTCTTCATCAAGGACGCCGCCGGTCGCTACCTCGCCGTGAACGACTCGCTCGTGGAACGTCACGGACTGCGCCACAAATCCCAGGTGCTCGGCCAGCGTCCCTGCGACATCTGCCCCGGCGATTTTGGCCGCATCCCTTCCGCGCAGGATGCGACCGTGTTGCGCACCGGGCGTCCGCTTCTCGATCATCTGGAGTTGCACTGGTACGCACCGCACAAACCGGGCTGGTGCCTCACCACGAAGCTCCCGATGCGCGACGCCAGCGGCCGCATCATCGGTCTCATCGGCATCTCGCGCGATGTGCGCGCGCCCATCGAGACTCGCGACATCCCGGTGGAGTTCGCCTCCGCGCTCGATCATTTTGAAAACCACCTCGCCGACGCCATCACGCCCTCGGCGCTCGCCCGCCGCGCGAAACTCGCCCCGGCCCGCTTCGCGCGTTTGATGAAGCGATTTTTCGGACTCACCCCCAGCCAGTTCATCACCAAGACCCGCATCGCGTTCGCTTCGCGTTTGCTTCGCGAGACCGATCAATCCGTCGCCGACATCGCGCTGTCCTGCGGCTTCTACGATCACAGCGCGTTCACGCGCACCTTCCGCGCCATGACCGGCGTGACGCCCACACAGTTTCGCGAGGGGTGAGATTGGCCCGCCAAAGAAAAACCTGCCCGGCTTCTGGCGCGGGCAGGTTGTTGGATGAAAGGTGGCCGGATGATCCGGGCGGTTACTGTTTGCGAATGCGGTAGAACGTATTCTGCTCGGCAAACGGATACTCGAGCGTCGTGGAATCGCCCTGTGACTCGATGACCGTGGTGTTGGGCACCTGCTGCCAGTCAGCGAGATTGCTCGAGTACTCCAGGAAGTAGCTTTCGCCGGCGCGGGAATCCCAGGTGAACGACAGCCCGTCGATCTCCACGACATAAGCGATGCGTGTGACGCGGAACGGAGGCGGCACCACGTAATCGAGGCGGAAGTTGGAAACCGTGTAGGTTCCACCCGCGTAACCGTTCGTGAACAGATCGTTGCTCATCAGGTTGAACCCGAGGCAGCTGATCTTGTCGAGCTTGCCGTGGCCGGCGGGCAAATCCGTGTCAATGTACGGGTTGGCGTAGCCGGACACGCGGAAGTCCGCACCGGCGCTGTTGCTCCAGGTGCCGACGATCTTCAGTCCACCGCCAACACGCTCCATCGAGAGCGAAATGGTGTGGATGACGTCGAGCGTACCTTCGACCCCGAGGCCGACTCCATTCGGATACGCGCCGCCACCGATGTTCTGCGGATACACACTCCCAGGCGGATTAAGGCCGCCGCTGTTGATGAAGTGACTGTAGTTGCCCGACACGAAACCTTCGCTCGGTCCTTTCGAAGGAAAGTTCAGGTTCGTCGCGGTGGCGAGGTTGCCGTTCGGATCGAAGGTCGCCGAGATCAGCGTCTGGCCGTTTGTGTCCGTCATCGTCGCATCCGAACGGAATCCGAGCACATCGCCACCGCCGAGGCCGGAGTCGACCTTCAAGTAGAAGCACGAGTTGTTGTTCGTGTTGCCGAAGCCAAAGCGCACAAACTGATCGCTCCAGACCATCGGGTTGTTGATTTTCAAATCAAACGTGGCGGACACCTTCTGGCCGACTTCCGACAAATCCAGCGGCGCGAACTCCTGGAAAACCGCGGGGCGTCCCGCGACTTCGATTTGTCCGTCCGCGCCCAACGCCAGCGAGGTGTTGTTCAGGACATCCACATCATTCGTCGCCACCCACGCGGTGAAGCCGCTGGAGGTCTGGTTCGACAACACGAGATTGCCGATGCCGCCGTAGAGATACTGCTTGTAGTCCCACTCGCCCCATGTGCTGGAAAGGATGCGCTTCGGATTCTGCGCCGCGGCGTGTTTTACTGCGTTCAAGAACAGGCGCTGGCCGTCAGCTGACAGATCCATCGCGCCCGCCTGGGGATTCGGCGAAGCGGTCACGGAACCGCTGGCGTCGCGCGTGCCGCACGCAAAGAGGAGGCGGTAGCTGGCAATCGTTTCGCCCTCGACCTGTGTGGTGCGGACGACTGTTCCAGCCGGCCATTCGACAATCGCGTAGCCGGTGGCCACATGCGAACCGAAAACCGCCGGTGCCTGTCCGGCAGGAATGTTCACGCCCGGATCCAGCGGGTTGAAGTCCATCGAGGCCAGCACCACGCCGCCGGGTTCCACGGTGTTGACGATGGCCTGATCGGCACCGTCGATCAGAAGTTTGAAATACTGCACGGAAGCGCCGCGGTTGTTCGCGGGCGACGCCACGCGGATGACGCTGTGGTTGTCCATCACTTCGCTGCCTGCCACTGTCGTGCGGCCGATGCCGTCGAAGATCGGATGGGCCGGGTTGAGCAAGGTGAGTTTTCCACTCGCGGTCGTGCTGGCATCGGCGGCGCAATCGAACTCCTTGTTGTCGATCAAGTAGCCCATGCGATCGCGGCGGATGAGCGTCGACTTGGTGACAATCATCGGCTTCGTGATCTGAGTGTTCCACTTCGCGCCACGGGCGTTCAGGTTGAAGGGACCGCTGTTCAGCGCGGCGCCGAGGATGATGAGATCGTAACTGTTGATGAGCGGCACGTCGTTCGTCGACATGACCGTCGAGTTCGGATTGAACCGCGTGACGCTGTGACCCGCGGCAATCAACAAGTCGACAAATCCCTGGTCAACGTAAGGCGTGCCATCGGTGGCCGACGCGGGATAGAACGCGCCGCGGACGATGCCGTCGTCGCCGAGTTCCGTCCCTTTCGGGCCGTTGTCGCTCACCCACAAAATGCGCTCAGCGTGAACGGTGGCCGCCAGGCTCATCAATGCCGAGAGAGCGAGAATACAGGAAGTTTTTATCATTTCAGTAGACAGTTACAGGTTTCGGTTCTGATTCGTGCTGCATGGATCCAAAGACACAATGCGCCCGTATGTTATCGTGGCGCGATGCGGATGGATTCACGCAGAGTCTCCCACCAACCTTCCAAAAAGTCATGTCACAAATGAGTGGCCGTCCGCGGGTCGAATCGCGCGGATCAGTCACTACCGGTCAAACTCTGCAGTCCACGCCTTCTGCAGCCACGGCGTCTCCGAATCGTATGGTTGCGCCGCTCCGGGCGTGCTGCGTCCGCGCTCAAGCACGCTCCGCAGCAACCGGCCCAGGCGCTGAACGATCTCCGGATGCTCCGCCTGCAAGTTCACTTTCTCCGCCGGATCCAATTCGAGATCGTAGAGTTGGAATTTCGGAAGGCCCTTCGACTCCGCGCTGCCAGGTTTGGGCGCGCTCCAGCCTCCGGAATCGGGCACCAGCAGCAGCTTCCACTTCCCCTGCCGGATCGCGAACGATCCGTTGACTGAATGATGCACCAAGGCTTCGCGACCCGCCGGCGGCGTGTTTCCCCCGCGCAACAGCGGCAGGATGCTCACGCTGTCTTCACCTGCCTGCTCCGGAAGTTTCGCGCCCAACAGGTCAGCACACGTCGCCAGCAGATCCAAATGCCCCACCGTCTGAGTGCACCGCGTCCCCGCCGAAACCTGTCCCGGCCATCGGGCGATGAACGGGACGCGATGACCGCCTTCAAACAGGTCCGCCTTGTGCCCGCGAAAGCCCGCGCTGGGTTCGTGACCGAGCTTCTGCAACTCGGGGAGATTCGCCGCGGGTGCGAAGCCGTTGTCCGCGGTGAAGATCACGAGCGTGTTCGTCGCCTGCCCGTTGCGTGCCAGTGCGTCCAGCAGCGTCCCGATGTCGGCATCCACCTGCGCGACGAAATCGCCGTAGGGATTCGTCCGCGTTTTACCTTCGAACTTCGCGGTCGGAACGATCGGTGTGTGCGGAGACGCCAGCGCCAGGTAGAGAAAGAACGGCTTGCCGTCCCCGGCCTTGGCGCGGGCGTTGATGAAGCTCAACGAGCGTTCGATAAAACGCGGATGCACCTCGTCATGCCGGAAATCACCGCCGATCGGTCCCGCCCGCCACATCTTCGGCTTCGGACTGTCAGCCACTTTGTCCACCGGCACCGTCGTGGCTCGATCGTTCTCCAGATAAACATACGGCGGCATGTCGAGTGACGCGCTGATGCCGAAGAAGCTGTCGAACCCGTGCGCCAACGGCCCACCGCTGAACGGTTTCGTATAGTCGACCTCCTCCAGTTTCGGCCCCGTCTTCTGCCAGTCGAGCCCGAGATGCCACTTGCCGACCATCGCGGTCGCATAACCCTGCTGACGAAGGAACGACGCCACAGTGACACGACCCTTCTCGATCAGCGCAGGATCATACCCGTGCAGCACGCCCGTCTTCAGCCGTCCTCGCCACGAATAACGCCCCGTCATCAACGAGTAGCGGCTCGGCGTGCAAACGCCCGAGGCGGAATGCGCGTCCGTGAAGATGCGACCTTCGCGCGCGAGCCGATCAAGATTCGGCGTCTTCCAGACGCTGTTCGAATTCAGACACGAGACGTCGCCGATGCCCATGTCATCCGCGAGGATGTAGAGGATGTTTGGACGCGAGGTAGCCGCTGCCGCAGGCGCTGCGGATACGACGCCGAGAAGGCAGAGAAGTGACCAAACGCTTCGGAGACAAAGTTTCGCAATCATACAATTGGACGGCACCACGGCCGACATGTCAGTGGTTCGAACCAAGAAAGCCACGTTCACCTCCATTTCGCCAGCGTGATCGCGAAATGGATTTCCCTGCGAAGCGCACGAGTCGCTTCTCGCAACCACACCGGAAAACTCTCGCCCACGCGACCCTACGCCAGCACTTCCTTGATCAGGTCGCCCTCCACGTTGGTCAACCGACGTTGCACGCCGTTGTGCTCAAAGGTGAGCTTCTCGTGATCGAGGCCGAGCAGGTGCAGGATGGTGGCGTTGAAATCGTAGAGCGGATGAATGTCGCGCACCGCACGCTGGCCGAGTTCATCGGTCACGCCGTGGCTCACGCCGCGTTTCACACCGGCGCCCGTCAGCCAGCAGGTGAAGCCATCGGGATTGTGATCGCGGCCCTGCGCTCCCTTTTGGAAGAACGGCATGCGCCCGAACTCCGTGCACCAAACGACGAGCGTGTCCTCCAGCAAACCACGCTGACGCAGATCGCGAATCAACGCCGCTGCCGGCTGATCGAGAATCGCCGCGTGCTTGTCGTATTGTTCCTTCAGCTTGTTGTGGCCGTCCCAGTTCAACTCGCCGCCGCTGGCATACGCGCCGTTGAAGAGCTGCACAAAACGCACGCCGCGCTCGACCAGTCGTCGCGCCAGAATGCAGTTCTTCGCGAAGCCCGCCTTGATCGGATTCGCCGTGTCGTCCGCGCCGTAGCTCTTCAGGATGTGCGCGGGCTCGGTGGAGAGATCGCTGATCTCCGGCACGCTGAGCTGCATGCGCGCGGCGAGTTCGTAGCTGGCAATGCGCGCCGCGAGCTTGTTGTCGCCGGGATTCTGCTCCAGATGCCGCGCGTTCATCCGCTGCAACAGCGACCGCGCCGCGCGATCCGCTTCTGCGGAAACTCCAGGCGGCGCGAGATGGCGAATCGGATCCTTCGCACTGAAGGTCGTTCCCTGAAACGCCGCCGGCAGAAAGCCCGGGCCCCAGTTGTTCGATCCGTTCTGCGGCACGCCGCGCGGATCGAGAATCGAGACGAACGCCGGCAGATCCTGATTCTCGCTGCCGAGCGCGTAGCTGATCCACGAGCCGAGACTCGGGAAGCCATCGAGCACGAAGCCGGTCGAAAGGAAGTTCTCCGCCGGGCCGTGCGTGTTGCTCTTGCTCGTGAGCGAGTGGATGAACGCGATGTCGTCCGTCAGCTCGGCGAGATGCGGAATCAAGTCGGACACCATCTTGCCCGTCTGACCACGCGGCCGAAATGCATACTGCGGCTTCGCGAGATTCCCGGCCGGCCCTTGGAACGTCACCGATGGACCGCCTGGCAGCGGCTTGTCGTCCCACTTGATTAGCTCCGGCTTGTAATCCCACGTCTCCAGCTGGCTCACCGCGCCCGCACAAAAGATCACAATGACGTTCTTCGCCTTCGCCGGGAAATGGGGCGCGCGCGGCGCGTAGGGTCGCGCGGGATCGATGATTGGTCCGTTGGCGGCCAGCAATCCGTCGAGGCCGAGCAGATTCGTCAGCGCGATGGAGCCAAGCGCCGTCGCCGTGCCGTTGAGGAACGCACGGCGATTCAGCAAATGCCGTCCGTGCGGTGTGAGATGTTCAGACGGGATCATTTTGGTTTCGCAGACGACGCTGCCGACGGTGCCTGCTTCTTCTTAGACAGCGGTGCCCAGTCCGAGTTGTTCAACTCCGCGGGCCGCGGTTCCTTGTCCGGGTCCACACCCGCTGCGCGCATCACTTTCTGAATCGCCGCCGTCGTCTCGGCCGACGGTTTGAAGTTTCCCGGGCGATAACCCTCCGCGAGCAACAACGGCGTCCAGCCGTATTTGTTCTCGCGATTCCAAATCTCAATCTTCGCGCCGCGATCCGCGAGGAATTGCACCACCTTCGGCAGATTCTTCAACGCCGCTCCGTGCATCGCCGTCTCACCGTTCGCATCCACCGCGTTGATATCCGCGCCGAGCTTCAGGAGCAGTTGCGCGGCTTCGAGAACCTCGGGTTCTTCGCCCGCGAGTTCCGTGGCCTGATCGGATCCCACATGAATACCGCACGCCGCGATCAAGGGCGTCGTCTGCTCCGCGTTCGCGATCGACGCGTCCGCGCCCAACTCCAGCAGCAACTTCATGTACGGAAGATCCGCCGTGGCCGACGCCATCAAGAACGGCGTCGCACCCTTCGTCGTGAACTTTCCAATGCCGCCACTGCCTCGTGCGAGACGCAGATTGACGTCCGCGCCGCGCTTCACCAGTTCGCGGACAAACTGAAGGCTGCTCATCCCCTGCAACTCCGGCGGCGGCGGCATGCCGCGATCCTCGCCGCGCGGCGGCTTGCGCACCCACGTCATCATGTGCAACGGCGCGAAACCCGAGCGCTGGTCGTTCGGATCCGCGCCCGCGTCGAGCAACGCCAGCGCGAGTTCGTAATGACCATTCTCGACCGCCAGAATGAGCGCGCTCGTTCCCTTCGCCGGAGATTTTCCACCGGGGCGCCGCGGCTCGGTGACGTCGTTCACATCCACGCCCGCCTTCAACAGCGCTCGCACCACGTCCAAATGACCCGCGCGCGCCGCGAACAACAGCGGCGTGAAGCCCGAGTCCGGCAACGTCGCCCGGACATCCGCGCCAGCCTGGATCAACATCGCGACCACTTCGGTGTTTCCCTCCGCTGCGGCCCACATCAGCGCAGTCTGCCCGCGACGCTCCTTCGCGTTCACATCGGCCTTGCGCTTCAGCAACGCCGCCACCGCACCGGGTTTCCCAGTGCGCGCCGCCGTCATCAACACCGTCTCGCCACCGCGCAACGTCGTGTTCGCATCGGCCCCGTGCGCGAGCAGCAACTCGACGATGGCCGTGCTCCCGTTCTGACACGCCAGCGACAACGGCGTGACGCCATAGTGGTTGGTCAACCACACATCCGCCTTCGCTTCGACCAGAGCCTTGGCCGTCTCGACATCATCCCGATACGCCGCCCAATGCAACGCCGTCATGCCGTCCGCCTGGGCAGAGTTCACATCAGCGTGTTGTTTTAGGAGAATGCGAATGGCGGCGTGGTCGGATTTTTCCGCGAGGTCGGCCAACCGTGAATCAGCGGCGCCCGAAATCGGAAGCGTGACAATAGCGAGTGTCCCGAAAAGCAGACTTCTGCTTTTCCCTCCTGAGACTACAACTCTGAATCCCTGCCGAATCGCCAAAAGTACTCCCGCCAAGCCATAGCCAAGGAGGAAACAGTTCGGAATCATCAGAATCAGGTATGTAATCAGTTGACCAGCGCGAGCCCCGTGACCGCCAGAAAACATTCCGCTCATCCATCCGAGAGGAAACGAAAGTAGGTAAAGCGTAACTCCAATACCTTGTTGAACGGCAGCATCCCAAGCCTCACCCCAGATCAGTAAGCCCAGCCAAAGCCCCGTGATTATGGTGGCCAACGATATAGCCAACGTTCCGCCAAGCGACATTCGTTTTGCCAATCCTTGGGTGTTCATATCGTCACCGGCTCAAACACCTCATCCGCCTTGCCATTGCTGTCCGCGAACTTGTCGAGGTTCACGCCCACCTTGTCGAGCAGGGTCAGGTGCAGGTTGGCCAGCGGCGTGGGCTTCGCATACTTGATGTGGCGATTGCCCTTCAGGCCGGTTGATTTCCCGCCGGCGACGAGGATCGGCAGGTTCGAGTGGTCGTGGATGTTCGGGTTGCCGATGCCGCTGCCGTAGAGAATGAGCGAGTGGTCGAGCAACGTGCCCGCGCCTTCCGGCGTGGCCTTCAGCTTCGCGAGATACTCGGCGAAGAGCGAGACGTGGAACGCATTGATCTTCGACATGCGTTCGATCTTCGCCGGGTCGTTGCCGTGATGGGAGAGCGGATGATGCGGATCGGACACGCCAATCTCGGGATAGGTGCGATTGCTCGTCTCGCGCGCGAGCTGGAAGGTGATGACGCGCGTGACGTCGCCCTGGAACGCGAGCACTTGGAGATCGAACATCAGCCGCGCGTGGTCCGCGTAGGCCGCAGGCACGCCGACGGGACGTTCGAGATCGCGCACGGGATGGTCCACCGCATCGGCCTCCGCCTTCTGAATCCGCCGCTCCACTTCGCGCACGGTGTCGAGATACTGGCCGACCTTGGCGCGGTCGCCGGGACCGAGGTTGCGCTGAAGCCGGCTGAGATCCTCAGTGAACGCATCGAGCAGGCTGGCCTTCTTGCGCAACGCCGCTCGGCGTTCGGCGATGGTGCCGCCTTCGCCGAACAGGCTCTCGAACACGATGCGCGGATGCGCCTCCGCGGGCAGCGGCGTGGTGGGCGACGACCACGAGAGGTTGTTCTGATAAACGCACGCGTAGCCGTTGTCGCACTGGCCGACGACCTGCAGGAGATCCATCGCGAGCTCGAGCGACGGCAGCTGCGTCGCCTGACCGATGTGCTTGGCGGCGACCTGATCAATCGTGGTGCCGAGATAGTAATCGACGCTTTCAGTGAGCTTGGCTTTGGCGGCGCTGAGGAACGACGAGTTCGATGTCGCGTGGCTGCCGGGATACGCACTGAGCAACTCCATGTTCGACACCACCGAGACTTGCTCCTTGACCGGCGCGAGCGACGCAAGGATCGGGGAAAGTTCGTCAAGCGTCTCGCCGGGCGGGAACCAACGGCTCTGGTCGCAGCCCATCGGCATGAAGACGAATCCGAGACGGCGCGCCGGCTTGAGCGGCGTCTTCGCCCATGCGGTCGAGGCGGGAATCATCGCGTCGAGCAACGGCAGAGCGAGCGTGGCGCCGACGCCGCGCAGGAACGTGCGGCGTGGCAGGGCTTTCTTGGTGATGAACGAGCAACTCAACGGGGATTTCATGGTGCGTTTGTGTTAAT
>JADJPG010000109.1 GCA_016713365.1 Verrucomicrobiota bacterium
CGTGAGCGAAGCGCCCACCAAGGCGGTGCTCGCCTTTTCGTGCGACAACAAGGCCATCGCGTATCTCGATGGCAAGGCGGTGGCCGAGAACGATAACTGGAGCGAGGCGACGGTCGTGGATCTCACCAAGTTGCTGAAGGCCGGCGACCATGTGCTGGCCGTGCGCGCGGAGAATCAGGGCGGCGCGGCTGGATTCGTTGCGCGGCTCGAACTCACGCTCGGCGGGGGCAAGAAGGAAATCATCCATTCGGACACGTCGTGGGTCGTCTCCGCCAAGGAGTCGGCGGACTGGCTGAAGGCGGGCGAGGTCGCGGGCTTTGCCGCGGCAACGAGTCTCGGCAAGCACGGGATGCAGCCGTGGGGCGCGGTGCTCGCGGCCGTCGGCGCGGCGAAGGCGCCGAGCACGCCCAAAAAACCAGGTCAGGCCACGCCCGCGGAATCGTTGCAGGTCGCGAACGGATTCAAGGTCGAGCTGCTCCGCAGTTCCCAGCCCGGAGAAGGATCGTGGGTTTCGATGACGATCGATAACAAGGGTCGTCTCATCATTTCGCCGCAGGACAAGGAGCCGATGCTTCGCGTGACGCTGAACAAGAAGGGGCAGATCGAGAAGGTGGAGAAGATCGACCTGCCGGTGCGCAGCGCCATGGGTTTGCTTTACGCCTTCGACAGTCTCTATGTGAACGGCAACGGACCGGAGGGTTATCATCTCTACCGTCTGCGCGACACGAACGGCGACGACCAGTTCGACAAGCATGAGCTGATTAAGAAATGGAAGGGCGGTCCCGGCGAACACGGCGCGCACGGCATCGTGCTCGGCGCGGACAAGAAGCTCTACATCGTGAACGGCAATTTCGTGGACGTGCCGGACGACGTGCTGGCGTCCAGTCCGCACAAGAACTATCGCGACGATCTCGTGCTGCCGCGCATGGAAGACGGCAACGGTTTCGGCGCCGGTCGCAAGCCGCCGGGCGGTTACGTCGTGCGCCTCGATCCCGATGGCAAGAACGCGGAGCTGTTCGCCTCCGGCCAGCGCAACACGTATGACATTGGCTTCAACGCCGACGGTGAACTGTTCGGCTTCGACAGCGACATGGAGTGGGACTGGGGCGCGCCGTGGTATCGCCCGACACGCATTTATCATATCGTGAGCGGAGCGGATCACGGCTTCCGCGAAGGTTCGGCGAAATGGCCTGAGTATTATCACGACAGCCTGCCGGCGACGGTGAACATCGGCATCGGTTCGCCCACGGGCGTGCGGTTCGGCACCGGCGCGAAGTTCCCGGAGAAGTATCAGCGCGCCGCGTACATTCTCGACTGGTCTTATGGCCGCATCGTGGCCGTGCATCTCACGCCGAAAGGTTCCAGCTACGGCGGCACGTTCGAGAGCTTCGTCGTCGGCAAGCCGCTCAACGTGACGGACGTCGAGGTCGGCAACGACGGTGCGATGTATTTCACCATCGGCGGTCGCGGTACGCAGGGTGGGCTTTATCGCGTGACCTACGCCGGCAAGGAATCGACGAAACTTGCGAAGAGCGGGAGCAGCGACAAGACGGCGTCCGATGCGCGTGCGCTGCGCCGCAAGTTGGAGGCGTTCCATGGCAAGCAAGTCGCGAAAGCGCTCTCGACGGCATGGCCGCATCTCGACAGCAACGACCGGTTCATTCGCTACGCGGCCCGTCTCGCGGTGGAAAGTCAGCCGGTGAGCGAATGGGAACAACGCGCGCTGGATGAAGGGCGCAAGGACGCGAGCCTCACGGCCTTGCTCGCGCTCGCCCGCAACGGCGATCGGGATGTGCTCGAGAAGCTCATGACGTCTCTCGGCCAATTCCCGCCGGATGACCTGAACGAGGGGCAGAAGCTGGAGGCGCTGCGCGTGCTGGAAGTGGCGTTCGCGCGCCTCGGCAAGCCGGAAGGCGACGCGCTCCGCGATGTGACCGCGGCGTTGAATGCACTGTATCCGGCGAAGAGCTGGCCGCTGAATCGTGAGCTGGTGAATCTCCTTGGTGTTCTCGGGGCCGACGATGTGGTCAAGAAGACGCTCGATTTGCGTGACGCCGCGGCGACGCAGGAGGAGCAGATTCATTACATGGTCAGCCTGCGCAATGTGAAGAGCGGCTGGTCGCTGGACGAGCGGAAGCGTTACTTCGCGTGGTTCCAGAATCGGAAGAAGGATCACTCCGCGGAGACGGTGCAGTGGTTCAAGGATGTGGGCCGCGACTACAGCGATGGCGCGAGCTTGAACAACTTCCTCAAGAACCTGCGCAAGTTCGCCGTCGGCACGCTGAACGACGCTGAGAAAGTGGAGCTGGCCTCGCTCATCTCGGACGCTCCGGCCACTGCGGCCGCGAAGCCGAAGCGTGAATACAAGATGGTTCGCGAATGGAAGATGTCCGACCTGATGGGCGACCTCGATCGCGCGAGCAAGGGACGCAACTTCGCGAATGGTCGCGATGCGTTCACGGCCGCGCAATGTCTGCAATGCCATCGCTTCGGCAACGAAGGTGGCGCCATCGGGCCGGATGTTACGGCTGTGGCCAGCCGCTTCACACGCGCGGATTTGCTCTCGTCGATCATCGAGCCGTCGAAAGTCGTCAGCGAGCAGTATCAAAACATCACCGTGGTGAAGAAGGACGGCGATGACGTGACGGGCCGCCTCGTGGAGGAGACGGATGCGAAGCTGGTGCTCGTTCCGAATCAGCTCACCGGCGACAAGGTGGAGGTGAAGAAGTCCGACGTGCAGAGCCGCGCGGCTTCGAAGCTCTCGCCGATGCCGGAAGGCTTGGTGAACATCCTGACCAAGGACGACATTCTTGATCTACTCGCCTACATCGAATCCGCCGGGAAGAAAGATCACCCGGCGTTCAAGCCGTGAGCCTTTGACGGATTAAAATCGCGCGCTCGAGTCCGATCCGGCTCCGGACGGACTCGAGCGGTTGGCGGAATGAACGTTGACGCCGGGGGACGCGGTTGCTTCGCTCATTCGATGTCAGAACAATCTTCTCCGGCACCGTCCGCGCAGCATGCCATTGGTCAGGGCTACGACTTCGCCGAAGTCCGCGCCGCGCTGGGTGGTGAGGCTCAGCCTCCCAATTTTGTCATCCATCGCGACGGGGCCATCCTCGGGCTTTGTCTCGGCCTCATGTGGAATCCGCGCGCTGAACTCGACCCGGCCGAGGTCTGGGTGGGGCGTAAGGGCGACCTGCCGAAATGGGGCGTGAAGCTGGCGGAGACAGCGGGTCCGTTGCCGGTCTACGTCCGGCGCCAGGAAGGCGGGAAGTGGTTCTTCATCGGATTGCACGAGGTCACCGGAAGCACAGCCGAGCTGCCCGCCATCAAGCAACGGTTGAAGCCGCCCGTCATCACCGGCATCTCGCGCATCGTGTTTCTCAAGCGGCTGTCCGAGTCGAAGCCGGCGTAGCGCCCGCCGCCTGACGCGGAGAACGCAGTCGCGGTGGCGAGGTTTGGCTTGCCACGCGTCCGGGCGAAATGAATGAATCCGGTGAAACACCAATTCGTCAGCCGTTGATTCACACGGAACTTTTGGAACTGGAATCGAAACTATGAAAACGTCACTGGCCATCACACTGGGAATCGTCTTCGCGGGGCAGGCGGTCATCGCCGCGGAGGGCAAGATTGATTTCGCGAAGGAGATTCATCCGATCCTCGAACAGCAATGCGTGAAGTGTCACGGCGCGGAGAAGCAAAAGGGGAAGCTGCGTCTGGACAATCGCGAGGCGGCGTTGAAGGGCGGCAAGGGCGGGCCTTCGCTCGTGCCCGGCGATTCCGCGAAGAGCGAGTTCCTGCGTCGCGTGATGCTGCCGAAGAGCGACGATGATTTCATGCCGGCCGAGGGCGAGCCGTTGCCGAAGGCGCAGCTCGACTTGCTGAAGAAGTGGATTGACGAAGGTGCGGTGTGGCCGGTGATGGCGGCGAAGGAGACGGCAAAGGTGCCGGCAATTCCGGCCCCGGTGTTGCCCGCGGATTTCAAACCCTCCGGCGCGGAACAGAAGGCGATTGCTGCGCTCGGCCAGAAGGGCATCGATGTGCGCCCGATTGCGGCGAACTTGAACTGGCGCGAGGCGAACTTCCGGTTGCTGGGCACGGGAGTGACGGACACCGTGGTGGCGCCAATCAAGGATATCGCGGGCCTCGTTGATCTGAATCTGGCGAACACGAAGATTACGGACGCGGCGCTGGCTAATCTGAAGGGCCTGACGAATCTCCAGCGATTGCATCTGGAGCTGACGGGAGTCACCGACGCCGGATTGGCCAATCTGAAGACCCTGCCGAATCTGACCTACCTGAATCTCTACGGGACGAAGGTCACGGACGCTGGATTGGAACATCTCAAGGGCATGAAGTTCCTGCGCAACCTGTATGTCTGGCAGTCGAAGGTGACGGAGGCGGGCGCAAAGAACCTGAAGGCGGCCATGCCGAACTTGGAGATCTCGACTGGTTGGGATCTTTCGTCACTCCCGAAAAAGGAAGAGCCGAAGAAGGAAGAAAAGAAGGACGCGAAGAAAGAAGAGAAGAAGTAGCGACGCGTAATTGGATTTTGGCGGTCGCCGGCCAAATAACCGGCGGCCGCTGTTCAAACGCGTGGTTGACACTTCGGCGGCGGATTCCTTACGTTCTGCCCGCAAAAAGCGTGAACGCCCCGAATTTGCACTTCGGGGATTTTTATTTCTCGCGATAGCGACACCAAACTATGGCCAATACAATTCTCGTGGGCGCCCAGTGGGGCGATGAGGGCAAAGGCAAGATTATCGACGTGCTGACGGAGCAGGCGGACATTGTCGTCCGCACGCAGGGCGGCAACAACGCCGGGCACACCGTCTACATTGGTAAGACCAAGTACGTCCTCCACCTCATCCCATCCGGCATCCTGCGCAAGACCAAGGTGTGCGTCATCGGCAACGGCGTGGTGATCGACCCCGTCGGGCTGGTGGGCGAGATCGAGGGGCTGGCCAAGATCGGGGTGAAGGTGCAGGAGAACTTGCTCATCAGCGAAACCGCGCATCTCGTCCTCCCGTATCATCGCGAGCTCGATGAGCAACGCGAGATTCTCAAGGGCAAGAACAAGATCGGCACCACCAAGCGCGGCATCGGCCCGGCCTACGGCGACAAGGCGGCCCGCGTCGGCCTGCGCATGATCGATTTGATCAATCCGGTGCGCTTCGAGGAGAAGCTGAAGATCAAGATCAAGGAGAACAACGAAGTGCTCAAGGCCTTCGGGGCGAAGCCGCTTTCGTTCAAGAAAGTTCACGACGCCTACCGCGCGGCGGGCGATAAGCTCAAGCCGTTCGTCGCGAACACGGTCGTTTACCTGCACAAGGCGATGCAGAAGCAGAAGGATATTTTGTTCGAAGGCGCGCAAGGCACGTTCCTCGACATCGATCACGGCACGTATCCGTATGTGACCTCCTCGAACACCACGGCTGGTGGCGCGTGCACCGGTTCCGGTGTGGCGCCGCATCGCATGGACCGGGTGATGGGCGTGATGAAGGCTTACACGACTCGCGTGGGCGAAGGTCCCTTGCCGTCGGAGAATTCCGAGATCGCCGACATGCTGCACGGCATGGGACGCGAGTTCGGTTCGACCACGGGACGCGCGCGTCGCTGCGGTTGGTTCGACTCCGTGGCCACGCGTCATGCGACGATGGTCAACGGCATCGATGACCTTGCGGTGACGAACGTTGACGGTCTCGACACGCTCGAAGTTATCCGCGTCTGCGTCGGCTATCGCGTCGGCGGCAAGACGCTGGATTACATCCCCAATGACGTGGAAGTGCTCGCGCGTTGCGAACCGGTTTACGTCGATTTCCCCGGATGGAAGGTGTCGACCACCAAGGCGCGTCGTTGGAAGGATCTTCCGCCCCGCGCCCGCACTTATCTTCAGGCGCTGGCGGAACTCACCCAGGCGAAGCTCGCCATCGTGTCAGTCGGACCCGCGCGCGAGCAAACCATCATGCTGTAAACGCATGAGCACTTCCTGAGTCGCGAAGGAAAAGGCATGAGCACACCGGCTTCGCAACTCAGCGCGCAGGGCAAGGCCAACGTCCCGGCGCACGTCGCCATCATCATGGACGGCAACGGCCGCTGGGCGAAGCAGCGTCATCTCCCGCGAGTCGAAGGACACCGGCAGGGTGCGGAGTCAGTGCGAAACATCGTGCGCGCCGCGGGCGAAGCTGGTGTGAAGTATCTCACGCTCTACGCGTTCTCCGTGGAGAACTGGAGCCGTCCCAAGGATGAGGTGGACACCCTGATGAAGTATCTTGCCCGTTATCTCAAGAACGAGATCGGCGAGCTGAACCGGAATAACGTCCGGCTGGAAGTCATCGGGCAGATCTACCGGCTGCCGGAGTTTGTGCAGGAGCAGCTCGAAAAGACCAAGGCTGCGCTGGCGAAGAACAATGGTCTGACGCTGATCCTCGCTCTGAGTTACGGCGGTCGGACCGAGATCATTGAAGCCGTCCGGGACATTGCGGCCAAGGTGAAGGCAGGGCGGCTCGAACCGGAGGAGATCAACGAACAAGTCATCGCCCAGCATCTCTACACGCGCCATTTTCCTGATCCCGATCTGCTGGTCCGCACTAGCGGCGAAATGCGCGTCAGCAACTTTCTGCTCTGGCAGATTTCCTACGCGGAACTGGTCGTGACGCCCACGCTGTGGCCGGATTTCCGCAAGCCGCAGTTCCTTGAAGCCTTGGAAGAATACGCCCGCCGGCACCGCCGGTTCGGTGGGCTGTGAGCCAGCGTGTCGTTGGCAGCCGTCATGATTCCGGGTTTGGCATTCGGCCTCATCACTTCTATTCTCTGACCATGACGACGAAATCAAATCTCCTCCGTTCGCTACTGCTTGCCCTCGCGGTCACTTGCCTCGTGGGCGCCGGCTGCAAGACGGCCTACTACGCCACGATGGAGAAGTTCGGCGTCGAGAAGCGTGACTTGCTCAAGAAACGTGTGGTGGCTGCGCGCGACGAGCAGAAGGAGGCGGGCGAACAGTTCAAGGACGCGATGACACGCCTCAAGGAGATGACCGGCTTCGACGGTGGTCAGCTGGAGCAGGCGTACAAAAACCTGAAGACCGACTACGATGATTGCAACACGAAGGCCGAGTCTGTTCGCAAGCGCATTCGTGACATGGAATCCGTCGCCGTGGATTTGTTCTCGGAGTGGGAAAACGAAATCGCGCAGATCAATACGCCGAGCCTCCAGTCCGCCAGCAAGGAACAGCTTCGGTTGACCAAGCAACGCTATCAGGAATTGCAGGCGGCGTTGAAGAAGGCGGAGTCGACGATGGGGCCGGTGCTCACGCAGTTCAAAGACTACGTCCTCGCGCTCAAGCACAGTCTGAACGCGCAAGCCATCGCGTCGCTCAAGAGCGAGGCGACCAGCATCCAGAGCGACATCACGAAGTTGATCGCGCAGATGAACCAGTCGATCGCCAAGGCCGACGAGTTCGTCAAGGGCCTGCAGTGATTTCAGCGCAGCGCTTTCGCCGCGATGTCGCGACGGAAGTGTGCGCCTTCGAAACTGATTTTCTCCACGGCACGATACGCCGCGTCGCGCGCGGCGGAGAGATTTGCCGCCCAAGCCGTCACGCCCGAGCACGCGTCCGCCGCTCGTCACGATTTGGTCGCCGGCCTGCGCCGTTCCGGCGTGGAAGACCTTCGTGTTCGGCATTGAATTCGCCTCCGCGAGTCCTTGGATGACTTTTCCCTTGGCATACGAACCGGGATAACCGCCTGACGCCATCACCACGCAGACAGACGCCATCGGGCTCCATTCCAAGGTCACTTTGTCGAGCGTGCCATCGACGCTGGCAGAGAGTAGTTCGACGAGATCGTTCTTCAGTCGGGTGAGATAAACCTGCGTCTCCGGATCGCCGAAGCGCGCGTTGAACTCGATCACCTTCGGTCCGTCCTTGGTTAGCATGACGCCCGGATACAGCAGCCCGCGAAAGTCGATGCCGTCTGCCGCGCAGCCTTTCACCCAGGGATTGAGAATCTTCGCCCCGACGTCGGCCAGCTCGGCGTCGGTCAGAAACGGAGCAGGGGAATACGTGCCCATGCCGCCCGTGTTCAAGCCGTGGTCGCCATCGAGCGCGCGCTTATGATCCTGTGAAGTCGGAAAGAGCTTCGCCGTCTTGCCGTCGCACAGGGCGTGGAGGGAAATCTCCATCCCTTCGAGAAACTCCTGAATCACGATGCGCGCGCCGGCGCTGCCAAAGGCTTTGCTGACGAGAATTTCGTCGATGGCTTTGTTCGACTCCGCCACGCTCTGGCACATCAACACTCCTTTGCCGAGCGCGAGCCCGTCGGCTTTCACGGCGCAGCGCCCGTTAAGTGATTCGGCGAACTTCTTCGCGGCGGCGGTGTCGGCGAAGGTGCCAGACCGCGCGGTGGGAATGCCGTGGCGCTCCATGAAGTCCTGCGAGTAAACCTTCGACGCCTCGAACTGCGCGGCCTTTTGCGTTGGACCCCATATGCGAAGTCCGTTTGCTTGGAATAGATCAACGACGCCGAGCCCCAGCGATCCGTCCGGTCCCACCACCGTGAAGTCGATCAGCTCCTCCTTCGCGAAGGCGAGCAGCTTCGGCAAATCCTCCGCGCCGATGTTGACGCATTCGACGAGCGAGCCGTTCTTGGTGAGACGTTCCCCGGCAATACCGGCGTTGCCCGGCGCGCACCACATCTGCGTGATGTGCGGGGATTGCGCGAGTTTCCAAACGAGGGCGTGCTCACGGCCGCCGGAACCAAGAACGAGAACTTTCATTGCGCGCGGATTGAATCAGGAACCGGTTGCGCCGGGAAAGCATTATGTCGCCCGTGAAGGCGCCCGGACGTCAGTCGAGTGCGGGAACAGCGAAATAGAACGTCGCGCCCTGGCCGGGTTTTGATTCCAACCAGATCCTTCCGCTGTGGCGCTCGACGATCTTCTTGCAGATGGCCAGCCCGATGCCGGTGCCGGGATACTGGTCGTGAGTGTGGAGGCGCTGGAAGATGACGAAGATTCGTTCGAAGTATTGCGGCTCGATCCCGATGCCGTTGTCGTGAACGGAGAAAATCCATTCGTAGGGCGCGACGCCCAGTGCCGCGGCGTCCTTGCGAAGGGCGCGTTTCGCCGACACGTGAATCCGGGGTTCCGCGCTGCCGTGGAACTTGATCGCATTGCCGATCAGATTTTGCAGCAGTTGCGTCCACTGGACCGAGTCGCCGGTGATGATGGGCAGCGTGTCCCGGGTGACGTGGGCTTTCGATTCCTCGATGCTGATCGTCAGGTTGGCCAGCGCGGAATCGAGTACGTTGTTGCAGTCAATTTCCTCGAACGGCTTGCCCTTGGTTCCGACGCGCGAGTAATCGAGCAGTCCCTGGATAAGCCGCTGCATTCGCAGGGCGCCATCCACGGCGAAGTGCATGAACTCTTTCGCATCATCGTCCAGCTTGTCCTTGTAACGCCGGGCGATCAGCTGGGTGTAGCTGGTGATCATGCGCAGTGGTTCCTGCAAGTCGTGCGACGCGACGTAGGCGAATTGCTCCAGCTCCTTGTTCGAGCGGGCGAGTTCCGTCGCGGCCTTGGCCAGCGCCTCCTCGGCCAGCTTGCGCGCGGTCACGTCCCAGAAAATAATCTGTGTGCCGACGACCTTGCCTTGCGAATCGCGCACCGGCGCCTTCAGCACATGGACGTAAGCTTTCTTCCCGTCGCTGGTGCGGTGCTCCTCGATGTCTTCAAACATCTCGCCGGTGCGAATAACCTTCTCGTCGTCGCTGAGGTATTTGTTCGCGAGGTCCTTGGGGAACAGATCGTAATCGGAGCGCCCCAGAAGTTCCGCCAGCGGCTTGCCCATGCGCTCGCAGTAGCCGCGATTGCCGTAGCTGACGCGGCCGCGGAGATCTTTCCGAAGAATGTTAATCGGCAGGGTGTCGACCAGCGAGTGGTACAAAGCCTCGGAATCGCGCGCGACGACCTCGGCGCGTTTGCGTTCCGCGAGTTCGGTGTTGAGCGCCGCGGTCTTTTCGTAGATCTGACTTTCCAGTTCGTCCGTGTGCAGGATGACGCGTCCCGCCAGCGGCCGCAGTACTACGACCATGCCCATGGAACCGGCGATAATGAGTGCGAGGATGACCGTGCTGAGGGTGAGCAGTGTGCGATTGACGCCGCTGAAGAGCTCGGACTCGTTCATCGCCACGACCACGCTCCACGGCGCGCCAGTCACCGGGCCGCAGGCCATGATGATGGTGTTATCCAGTTTGGAATCCGGCTCGAACAGTTCCTGACCGCGCTCGCCGCGTTCGAGTCCCTCCATGATGGTGGTGATCCGGCTGGCGGGAGGCGGTTGCCCGTTCTTCGAGGGCCGCATCGGGAAGTAGATTGGCAATGCCTTGTTCTGTCGCGATCCGATGATGGTTTCGCCGGACTTTCCCAGGTGCGAATAGTCCTCGATGATCTGCCGCAACGCCCGGGTGCGGATCAACGTCATGGCAATGCCCACGCGCGTCTGGTCGGGACCGAGAATGTTTGCCCCCGCTGCGATGTAGGTTTCGTTCTCGTGACGAAACGGGAAGGAGAAGTTTGGCTCCCGTCCGGTCAGCTCTGGCCACTGCCACTGATTGGTTGGGATCGTGGTGCCCACCTGAAGCAGCAGGTTGCTCTGAGTGTCGAAGAGATACACGCCCGCGAGATTCGTCGCGACGACGAGCGACTCTCCGAAGAACGTCCGCACCGAGTTCGTCAGCTGCTGGAGAGTCCAGTCACCTTGGTGATACAACGTGAAGGCTTCGCGGATTCTCGTGCGGTTCGCGGTTCCGGCGGCGTTGTTGCGCGCCCGGTTCATGAAGCGATCGATCTGCACCGTCTGCCGCTGGAGATCGACCAGCAGATTCCGCCGCTGCGCCTCGCGGAGCTGCTGCGTCATGGGCAGCACGCCGACCAGACCGACCGCCAGACCGACGATGAACATGCCGGCGGTGGAGTAGAGGATGATTCTCCGGTGCAGTCGCTTTGTGATGGGCGCGTCAGCCATTCTGTGCAGCGGTTTTTAGCTCCCACCGATTCCAGTGACCAGCCTGAAAACGCGCCGCGCCTTGCCGCAGCTTTGCCTTTTCTCCGCGGCGGCTTCGTGGCTCAATGCTCCGCTCATGTTCGAATTGCTGAAGACAGATACGACTTCCGGTGCGCGACTCGGCCGGTTGACCACCGCGCACGGCGTCGTCCAGACGCCCGTATTCATGCCCGTGGGCACACAGGGCAGCGTGAAGGCGCTCGACCCGCGCGAGCTCGACGAGATGAACACCGAGATCATCCTCGGCAACACCTACCATCTCTACATCCGGCCCGGCCTTGACATCATTACGGAAGCCGGCGGGCTTCATCGCTTCATCAATTGGAAGAAGCCCATCCTCACCGACAGCGGCGGCTTTCAGGTGTTCAGCCTCGCGAAGATTCGCAAGATCAAGGCGCACGGCGTTGAGTTCCGCTCGCACCTCGATGGCTCGCTGCTCTTTCTCGGCCCGAAGGAATCGATGGAGATCCAGCGCGTGCTCGGCTCCGACATCGCGATGGTCTTCGACGATTGTCCGCCGCACACGGCGACGGCCCGCGAAGTTCGCGCTGCCGTCGAGCGCACCATTCGCTGGGCCGGTGAATGCCGCGCGCAACCGCGTGCGCCCGGCCAGATGGTCTTCGGCATCGTGCAAGGCGGCAGTCACGCGGAGATGCGCGAGGAATGCGCCAAGGCGCTCATCAAGCTGAAGTTCGATGGTTACGCCGTCGGCGGCGTGAGCGTCGGCGAACCGGAACCGGAGATGATGAAGGCGGTGGAATCCACGACTCCGTTCCTGCCCGCCGATCAACCGCGCTACGCGATGGGACTCGGCACTCCGGCCCAACTCGTCGAATTGGTGGCCCGCGGCATCGACATGTTTGACTGCGTGCTGCCCACTCGTGTGGCGCGCAACGGTACTGCGTTTACCCGCAAGGGAGCCATCGGACTCAAAGGCGGCGCCTACAAGCGCGACTGGGGTCCGATCGAGGAAGGTTGCACCTGCTTCGCCTGCCAACGATTCACGCGCGCCTATCTCCGGCATTTGCTGAACGTGAACGAAATTCTCGGCCTGCGCATGTTGAGCGTTCACAACTCGCACATGTTCATCAAAGTGATGGAAGACATGCGGGCGCATCTTCAGGCCGGAACGTTCGGCGAATTCCGTCGCGAGTTCATCGCAGGCTACGTTCCGTCGCGGAAGGTGATGGCGGCGCGCCGCAGTGCGCATCCGCCGGTGGACGAATCGCGCTGAGACACCATGAGAACCAACCCGGTATTTCGTTGCCTCGTTGGTCTGGCGTGCTGGCTCGTTACGATGGACGCGGCCATCGCCGCCGCGCCGTGCCGCGTTGAAGTCGTCGACAAACAGAACGGCTGGCCGGTGCCGCTCGTGCAACTCCGCACCACGCACCATGTCACGTTCGTCTCGGACAACGCCGGCGTCATCGCGCTCGATGCCCCGGAGCTGATGGGACGCGAAGTGTGGTTTGATGTCATCGGGCACGGCTACGAAGTGAAGAAGGACGGCTTCGGCATGCGGGGCGTGCGCTTGAAACCCGAACCTGGCGCCACGCTGCGCGTCGAAGTGAACCGCACTATCATCGCGAAGCGTCTAGGCCGCTCCACCGGCGCGGGCCTCTTCGCGGAAAGCCAGAAGCTTGGGCGCGAACTCGACTGGGCGGAGTCCGGCGTGTTCGGCAGCGACAGCGTGCAGAACGCCGTGCATCGCGGGAAACTCTTCTGGGCCTGGGGCGACACCACGCTCCCGCACTATCCGCTCGGCATCTTCGACATGAGCAGCGCCACGACGGCGATTCGCCCGCTCGCGTCGTTCGAGCCGCCGCTCCGCTTGAAGCTCGATTACTTTCGCGCGAAGGACGGCAAGCTGCGCGGCGTGGCGAAGATGCCCGGGGCCGGGCCTACGTGGCTCAGCGGCTATGTGAGCCTGCCGGATAAGGACGGCACACCGCACCTTTGCGCCACCTATATTAAGGTGCGCAATCACCTCGAAGCCTACGAATCCGGGCTCTGCGTGTGGAACGAACACACCGAGGAATTCGATCGCCTGCGTGTGCTGTGGACGAAGACCGAGCAGTCGCCGAAACAACCCGCCTCGCCCGATGGCCATCCGGCGTTCTGGAAGGATGCGCAGGGCCGCGACTGGGTGCTCTTCGGCAATCCGTTGCCGTTCCTCCGCTGCCCGGCGACGTTCGAGGCGTGGCAGGACGCGACGAAATGGGAAGTGCTGGAACCGCAGAAGACGTTCACCTCCGCCAGCGACGGTCAACCGGTGAAGCCGCACACCGGCCACATTGCGTGGAACGGCTTTCGCCAGCGTTGGGTGACGGTGTTCATGCAGAGCGGCGGCAAACCCTCACGCCTTGGCGAGTTGTGGTATGCGGAAGCGGATGCGCCGATGGGACCGTGGGGCCGGGCGGTGAAGATTCTCTCGCACGACAACTACACGTTCTACAATCCGCGCCTGCACCCGGAGTTCACCGACCCGAACTCGCCTGTGCTCATCTTCGAAGGCACCTACACGGCGGAATTCGCCGACCGCCCGTTCCCCACGCCGCGCTACAACTACAATCAAATCCTCTACCGTCTGGACCTCGACGATCCGGCGCTCGCGCCGGCGAGGGGGAAGTGATTCATCGAAGCGGTTGGGTGAATCCGGAAGAATCGTCGCCATCAATGGCGTTGCGACATCCGGTAGAACCTGCGCGTGCGGCCCTCCGCGGAAGAATCGATGAATGCCACCGTTCCGGATGCAGGAGTATTGGTGGCGATCGGTTGCCAGGTCTTGAAGTCGGAGGTGGTTTCGAGGATGACGGGGTGCTCATTGGGGATGCCCTCTGCGATGAGCCGTGTGCCGTTCAGGCTAAAGGTAATCGCCGTTGGCGATACCATGAATTTAAGCGAACCTGGTTCGACCGCGATGTTCACTACAGAAGCAGCGTCGGCTCCCAGCGGATCGGTGGTGGTGACTGCGATGGAATCCATGCCGGTGAATCCAATTGGCGGTGTGTAG